>DLMH01000139.1:0-527 GCA_002478115.1 Candidatus Acidiferrum typicum
CGCCTCACTACTCCCACGCCATCCTCTATTGCATCGGCAATCGCACTGGTTGCGCGAGAAGCCTGGTGAGCTGATTCGGCGATGTGTTCAGCCGTTCTTTCCACTACGGTTTGTGACATGGTACCCTCCTGTGCCCTTTACGGCCGGTGTTGATACTTCCTTATTCGCCGACGGCCTTTTCAGCACGGCCGATCCATTTTTGAACTTTGCCAGCTTTCTTTTCCGCGTCCCCTGAGACTTCCAGATCGGGGTCGTTCGTCGCCTTTCCAACCTCCTCCTTGATTTTTCCCTTCACTTCGTGGAGTTTGCCCTCGGTCCGGTCTTGCGTGCTTGGTTTCATCATTTTTTCCTTTCTTCTTGCAATAAGGTTCGATTGTGTCTCCACTCCGTTGCCAGAGCGTAGTCGCCAAGCGCCATTACGCCACTTCCTTTCTTTCAACAGCCACTGGCACCTGTACCAGTTCCTCAAATAGAGAGCGGTAGTGAATCATCGCCGTTCGCAGTTCTTCCGTGGTTGCTTGGTCTTT
>DLMH01000139.1:599-1189 GCA_002478115.1 Candidatus Acidiferrum typicum
ACCCGCAGCGCAATCTCATGCGCGGACCGGTAGTTCTCCACCACTCGGGGATGATCGACAGAAATGTCGGCGGCCCGCTGATCGAAATCGGATACGGGATAGCCACGAGCTTTCATTAAAGAGGACACCAAGTCATCGGCTTCTGCGACTGCCCCCTTCGGGGAATCGACAAAACGAGACTGTACGGACTCCCACCGTTTCGAAAAGCGTTCGTGCTCCATCGGATCAAGATCGCGAATGTTGAGCTTTTCAACCCGTTTCTCGCGATCCGCTAATTTCGCTTCCGCTTTTCGTTCTGACCCATGCGCCTGCACCGCCCGATCGTACTCGGGCCCAAATTTCTTTCGCAGATCTGCAGTCGTACTCCTGCGTTTTCGCACGTACAGCCAAGCAAGAACTGCGATGATCAGAATCACCACCGCGGCGAGCACAATGAGCTTTGGATCCAGCAGATTTAGGTTCATTGAAACCTCCACAAAACCAGGTTGGTTCACGAGATTCTCCTTCTCGTCAGAACCTTGTGATGTCCAGTATCAAACTCTAGGCTTCGGAAAGCTGGTCAGAATTGATCGTCTTTTGAATCGGAGCTG
>DLMH01000139.1:1370-6283 GCA_002478115.1 Candidatus Acidiferrum typicum
AGTTGAGGTGGTTACCACCTTCCCCTCTTTCAGGTTCCCTGAACTAAGTCAGCCCATCTGAAGTTTTCTCTCCTTAGGCTCTCAAGAAAGCCGCGTACCCCATGCATTCGAATGCGATCCTGCGCGAAGTTCAGCAACTCTACAACGTGAGTGACCGTCTTGACTTGCTGGCGGAGCAACATCCCCTCGTCACAGAAGCACTCATCACTATTTCAGGAAGCGTTCGTAACACCGCCACGTTGTTGGAGGTGCTGGTTGCGACGAAAGTCGCGCCGTTCTCCGGATTAGATCCAGCAAATGCCTGACTTGCTCATCGCTGTCTGAAGTTTGTTTGTGGGATTGCAGGGTGCCAGCTAATCGTGGAGACCGACATTTAGAAGTGAACTGCAGACCTGCAAACTGCATCAGGCACTTGCCCCTGCCTGCGGATTGTTTGTTTCTTTGGGAGAGGCCAGGATTTTGCCAGCGGCGAAGGTAGCGAGGAATTTTTTCGGGTCGAAGCCGCACTTCTTCTTGGCCAAAGTGGTTGGTGCCATCAACGTCTTCTCCTGGCGTGTAGCTACATCCGATTGGCCGGGCGAGAGTGATCACTCTTGCTCAGAAGAGTGGCAGAGTCACTGCTAAGCTCGAATCCCAAGGACAATAGAAAACAAGAGTCATTTTTTAATGACAATCGCTGAGCTCGAACTGACGACCGCCAGTGCCGCAACTCCGAGCACCAGCACTACCATGAAAGCGCTGGTCTATCACGGTCCAGGCAAGCGGGCATGGGAAAACAAGCCGCGCCCCACGCTCGAGGATCCGGGCGATGCCATCGTGCGCATTACCACTTCCACGATTTGCGGAACCGATCTTCACATTCTGAAGGGAGATCTCGCGTCCGTGGCCGAAGGCCGCATTCTGGGCCACGAAGGCATTGGTGTCATTGAGCAAGTCGGAACTGATGTCGCAGAGTTTCACATTGGAGACAAGGTCATCATCTCGTGCGTCACTGCCTGCCTGAAGTGCGACTTCTGCAGAAGAGGCATGTATTCCCACTGCCGGCGCGGCGGCTGGATTTTGGGCAACACCCTCGACGGAACCCAGGCTGGGTACGTGCGTACCCCACATGCCGATGGAAGTCTCTACCGCTTCCCGCCGGCTGAAGACGAAGAAGCACTGGTGATGCTTAGCGACATTTTACCGACCGGCTTTGAGTGCGGCGTCCAGAACGGGCGAGTGAAGCCCGGAGACACAATTGCCATCGTGGGCGCGGGGCCCGTCGGGCTCGCCGTTCTGCTAACGGCGCAGTTCTATTCACCGGCGGCAATCTTCATGATCGACCTAGACGACAAGCGCCTCGCGGTCGCAAAGCAGTTTGGTGCAACCACTCTGATCAACAGCTCGGATGGACACGCCGCTCATCAGGTAATGGAACTGACGGAGGGTGCCGGCGTCGACGTGGCCATCGAGGCAGTCGGGCTTCCCGCCACCTTCGCCATCTGCCAGGCGATTGTCGCGGCCGGCGGACGCATCGCGAACGTGGGCGTCCACGGGAAACCGGTGGAACTGCACATGGAGAAACTCTGGGACCGCAATATTTCAATCACTACGCGCTTGGTGGACACCGTAACCACACCAATGCTGCTGAAAGTCGTGCGCTCGGGCAAGTTGCAGCCGGGCAAGCTCGTGACTCATCGTTTCGCGATGAATGACATCATGAAGGCGTATGACATGTTGGGAAACGCGGCAAAAGAGGGCGCCCTCAAAGTGGTTCTCACGAATGACGCGCATCGTTGATGAGGTTGATCGTGTGGCATACCATGAGGGCGCGTACATTCTCCACCGTGAATCTCCAGGTTCAAAAGTCCTGGTGAAACGATGCCTTCCGGAACTGCCAACGCGATTGCTTTGGCGAGCACACCACAAGCTAGCGGTCAAGATAACCTGTCGCGCGGTCTCACCAGCGATGAAGCCAGAGCACGGCTAGCGAAGTACGGCCCAAACGCAATGCCGGACACCACGATACCGGCATGGCGTATGGCGCTGGCCAAATTTTGGGCGCCGGTCCCATGGATGCTTGAAGCTGCGATCATCCTGCAGACGGTCCTCCACGACTATGTCGAAGCTGCAGTCATCGCTGGGCTCCTAGTATTCAACGCTGCTCTGGGATTTTTCCAAGAAGGACGCGCACAGGCTACTCTTGCCGCGCTGAAATCGCGGCTCGCTCTTACGGCTTCGGTGCGGCGCGACGGCTCTTGGAAGAACATACCCGCTACTGAACTGGTGCCCGGCGACACCGTAAAACTGTCGCTCGGTGGCGTGGTTGCAGCCGACGTAAAGTTGGTCGAGGGGTCGATCCTACTCGATCAATCCATGCTTACCGGCGAATCCGTCCCTATCGAAGCTGGACCAGGCCTGCAGACTTATGCAGGAGCGCTGGTGCGACGCGGAGAAGCCACGGCGATCGTCACCGCGACCGGGGTCAGCACGAAGTTTGGTCACACCGCGGAACTCGTCCGCACCGCCCATGTCGAAAGTACCCAGCAAAAAACCGTTGTACGCGTGGTGCGAAATCTTGCCATCTTCAATGGCGTAATCATCGTCATGCTGGTAGCGTACGCCCGTGCCCATAAAATGCCGATTGGCGAGATGATCCCCCTCGTTCTCACCGCAGTTCTAGCGTCGATCCCGGTGGCGCTGCCCGCCACGTTTACGCTTGCAGCGGCACTCGGCGCAAGAGCCCTGGCACGATTGGGTGTGCTTCCAACGCGATTGTCGGCTGTGGACGAGGCGGCAACGCTGGACGTTCTTTGCACGGACAAAACCGGGACATTAACTCGCAACGAACTGGCGCTGACTGCCATCCGTCCTGAACCCGGCTTCGATGAAGAGCACGTGCTGGCAATGGCGGCTTTAGCTAGCTCCGATGGCGGAGAGGATCCCGTAGACGCAGCCATCCGTTCTGCCGCCAACAAAACGTCCACCGCCAATCTGCCGAAACTGACTAAGTTCGTTCCCTTCGATCCAGCGACAAAAATGTCAGAGGCGGCAGCGGTGGATGCAAACGGCGGCACGCTGCGTGTCGTGAAGGGGGCGTTTGCGGCGGTGATCAAACTGATCGAACCAGTACCAACAGCGGCCGCGACGGCGCACGAACTCGAGGAGAAGGGCTTCCGGGTTCTGGCAGTTGCCGTGGGAACACCGGCGACGATGCGCCTTGCAGGAATCATCGCGCTGAGCGACCCACCTCGCACGGATGCAGCCGAGCTTATCAAGGAGCTGCACACTTTGGGTGTGAGCACCGTGATGGTGACCGGGGATGCACCGGCGACGGCGGCGATCATCGCGCGAGCGGTGGGACTGGACGGAGCGATCTGTCGGCCCGGCCCAATCCCGGAGAATGTCCGTCCAGAAAACTTCGCGGTCTTTGCCGGAGTCCTTCCCGAGGACAAGTATCACTTGGTTCAGGCATTTCAGAAGAGCGGCCACACCGTAGGCATGTGCGGCGACGGCGCCAATGACGCGCCCGCGCTGCGCCAGGCGCAGATGGGGATTGCGGTTTCGACTGCGACGGACGTCGCCAAGTCGGCGGCTGGAATCGTGCTGACCAAGCCAGGACTTGAAGGTGTTGTGGCCGCAGTAAAAGAAGGCCGAGTAACGTTCCAGCGCATCCTGACCTATACCTTGAACTCGGTTACAAAGAAGATTGTGCAGGTGCTCTTCCTGGCAGTGGGTCTGATCATAACCGGACACGCGATCCTGACCCCAATGTTGATGGTCATTATCATGATCACCGGCGACTTCCTAGGCATGTCCTTGACAACGGACAATGTGCGACCGTCCCCGATGCCAAGTGCATGGCGAGTTGGCAACCTGACGATCGCGGGCGTTTTCATGGGCATCTCCGAGCTGGTGTTTTGCACCGCGGTACTGGCCATCGGCAAATTCCGCTTGGGTCTTGGAATGGAGACACTGAGAACTCTCGCCTTCCTGGTCATCGTGTTCGGCAATCAAGCAACGATGTATACGAATCGAACTCGTCAGAGCCTCTGGTCGACCCGCCCCAGCTCCTGGCTGGTGCTTTCGTCGGTAGTCGATCTGTTGATCGCCTCCACGCTGGCGAATCGAGGGATCGCTATGGCACCTCTGCCATTGCTTGTGATGGCAGGAACGCTTTTGGGAGCAGCTCTCTTTGCCCTCATGGTGGACATTGTCAAAGTCCCCGTATTCAGGCGCCTCGGGATCGCATGAAAACTTGAAAACTCAAGGATGGGTAATCTGGGGAACGTGTTTCGAAAGACAAGTGACCAAGCTCAGGAGTCACGTGTTGCATGTCATGAGATCCCGTCCATACTGCACACGGCCGAAGCAGTAGCAGCATAGGTGTTCGCAACGGGATGGCTGGTCCGACATCTCTGAGGTGAAGGTACTGTCGTTTCAATTGGTGTGCTTGAAGTCGGTCGATGCGCTGGTGACCAAGTCGGACGGGGCCCACTTCTTGTTGGCGACCGTCCACTTCATGCTGCTGTGAAGCCGGCTCAGCGTCGCGAAGGAAAGCTAAAGGCTCAAACGCCAGCACGTCTGCGACGTGCCGTGAGGTGCCGTTAGGTTGCGGGAAGGGAGGGCCGGTCGCCAGGCCGACACTCCTCAAGCCGCAATTGACCAGAAAACGCGCCCTTTTCGCGAGGAGTGTGGCGAGTCATCTGGAATGGGAGTGTCCAATTTTGACCAGACGCCCCGGATGCGGCTAAACGAAACCGTGGTTTGACGTGTAACGAACATCCGGGCCCGCTCCGTGATCTTCCGGAAGCCTCTCAGACCGCGCCGGGACTGTTCCGTCACCGTATAAATGGCTGGAGGCTCTCGCAGAAATATTCGTTTCGCATCTCCTGCAAGACAACCCGAACGAGTCAACCATGACAGGCCGAGGC
>DLMH01000100.1 GCA_002478115.1 Candidatus Acidiferrum typicum
AAATGGCTGTTACAGTCAACTAGAATCACAAAACGTACTCAGCTAAGCCTTCTAGAATCTGCGAATTGACATTTGAAGAGATTGTCAATTTAGGGTCCTTTTTTCGGGCAAAAGGTACGAAGTGGGGCCCTCCGTCTGGTGCTGACATGTAAGAACTCTCGCACCTCTCCTGGAATAAATTCTCGGGCCGGTCACCGATGCCGGTGGACTCCTCGCCTCGCCCGGCAGCCCCACCGGACTCCACGACGCCCTCGTACGTGTCCTATCCGATCCCGAACTCCGCGCTAGCCTCCGCTGGCGCAACGCCCTCGCTTACCGCGAGCATTTCTCCTGGCCCGCCATCGCCACCCGCTCCGCCGCCCTCCTCAAATCAACCAAGTGAGCTGCGGAAAAACGGTCGGCAGTGTTATTTCTGGCTCTGCCACTGTCCCTTGGTGACAATCACAGGTTAGAGAAGGCCGAGTGCAATTGAATGCGCCAACCGGGCAAATGAACATTGAAAGTCCGAGAGAGATGTTCATTGGAGAGGACGGAATAGGCTGGGCGCTGGGCGGGCGTTGGATATTCGGCGGTCGTGATGGGAACAATGCGCTGTACGATCAGGGGCCGACCAGCGGTTGCGGCGACAATCCAGGAAAGATCGGATGGAGCACGCGAAGCTTCCTCGCGAATAGCCTGTGCGAAATCAAACCATGTCGTGGTTCCAGAAGCCGTCATATGATAAGTACCGCTTACGTTTGAGAGCGAAGATACAAGATCTGGGACTATCGAAAGATTCTGAAGGATGGATGCGGTCGCGTTGGCTATTTCACGGCACCAAGTTGGCGCACCGACCTGATCATTCACAATTCGCAACTCTTCCTGTTGCGAAGCAAGGCGCAAAATGTTCAGAAGGAAGTTTCGTCCTCGCGTTCCATAAAGCCAAGCGGTGCGTAAAATCAGGTGCGGTGCTCCAATTTGACGAACGGCTTCTTCGCCGGCAAGTTTCGTTTGCCCGTAGACGCTCGCAGGGCGCGTCGGATCGCCCTCGACGTAGGGGGACTTCTTCAATCCATCAAAAACATAATCGGTTGAAAAGTGCACCAGCGCCGCACCGAGTTTCTTTGCTTCTTCGGCAAGGATACCAGGAGCTTCTGCGTTGACGGCGCGAGCGGCATCCTGATCCGTCTCGGCTTGGTCGACCGCCGTATAAGCAGCGGCATTCACAATGATCCGCGGGCGGAGTTCCTGAACCATGCGGCGAATCTCGCTGGAATTGGAAAGATCCAAATCCCTACGATCCAAGGCGATCAGTTTCCCTAACCGCGGAAGAAGTCGTTCGAGTTCGAAGCCGATCTGGCCATTCTTGCCAGTTAATAGGATCGTAGCCGGAGTAATCATTTTCTTGGATACCGAGGAAGATCTCCAAGCAAGGCAGCGGAGAGTGCTGGATACTTCGCATCCTTTTCCGAGATCAAAGGATTGGCAATTCCCCAGGAAATATGGAGTGCTGGATCGTTCCAGATGATTCCGCGCTCATCTGCGGGATTATAGAAGGCGCTGCACTTGTAAAGGAACTGAACCCTTTCACTGAGGGCGAGAAACCCATGGGCAAAGCCAACGGGAATATAAATCTGATTCTGCTCGCGAGCGGAAAGAAGCAAGCCAGTCCACCGGCCGAAAGTTGGAGAGCCAATCCGGACGTCCAGGGCCACGTCAAACGCCTCCCCTTCAATAACCCGGCAGAGTTTTGCTTGCGCGTGATGCAGTTGGTAGTGAAGCCCACGGAGGGTCCCTTTAGATGAGAAAGAGTGGTTGTCCTGAACAAAAGAATCGTTGATTCCAAGTTCTGCAAATTTCCCGCGATGATAGGTTTCCATGAAGAAGCCGCGCGAATCAGTGAAGACCTTCGGGCGGAGTTCATAAACACCGGGCAGAGATGTCGCGGTTCTTTCCAAGGGGGCTAGGTTCTCCTCTGTGGGAAGGATGCTGGCCAGAAAATCGGCGCAACCAATGAAAGCTTACCACCTCCATAGGCGCCGTGGGAGCTAAGCGCGGGGACCAAGCGCTCATTTACAGACCGACCTCCGAGTCGAGAGCAATAGTAAAGGTGGAAATCATGAAATGGTGAATGGTTGAAGCGTACCGGGCCGGATTCTCAACTTGCAGCGCCGCGAGGCCAGGGCACGAGATGTCGCCAGCAAAGGGATACATATCGCTTTGAAAACAAATGTGTTCGGGTGTTTCTCTCTGCAGGCTGGCCAGATCCAGGGTAACTTAGTGCCGTTAGGTGGAACCACTCTGGGGCGGACTCGACTACAGCCTATATCTTTCAGACCATCCCTTTTGGTAGCTTATTTCCGTATGAATAAGTTAGAGCAATCTACGAAAGAGACCATCAGGCACTCAATGGAAGTTAGTTTGCAAATGCGGTTTCTGGTCGGCATAAGAGTAAGTTCACAGGTCCAAAGACCTCGGTTCGGATGACCATTGAAGTCATTCTGGCTCGAAGGGAGAATCGCTCCATATGAAAGGTGTCGTGCTTGCTGGTGGTAAAGGGTCACGGCTTTCACCCCTCACTCGGGTCACAAATAAACACCTCCTGCCAGTCTATGACCGACCCATGATTTTCTATCCGATCCAGACTCTGGTGGACGCCGGCATACGCGACATCATCGTCGTCACCGGCGGACAAAACTCCGGCGATTTTCTCCGCCTCCTCTCCAACGGTAAGGATTTCGACCTTCGCCGCATCCATTACACCTATCAGGAAGGCGAAGGGGGCATTGCTGATGCACTGCGGCTTGCCGAACCGTTCGTCGAAGGCGAGAAGATCTGCGTGGTTCTTGGCGACAACATCATCGAAAACAATATTTGCGCCTCTAAAATCGCGTTCGACAAACAGGAAAAGGGCGCCCACATCATCTTAAAGGAAGTGCCGGACCCCGAGCGCTTCGGCTGTCCCGAAATCTCCGATGGCAGAATTTTGGGTATTGAAGAGAAGCCCAAAGTCCCGAAATCGAATTTCGCCGTCACGGGCATCTATTTTTACGATGCCACGGTTTTCGAGAAAATCGGCCGCACCAAACCCAGTTGGCGCAATGAACTTGAAATTACTGACGTCAACAATATGTATCTACATGAAGGTACGCTAACCCATAGCCTTCTCGATGGTTGGTGGACTGATGCAGGGACCTTTGAGTCTCTTCTTCGCGCTACGAACCTGGCCGCCGAAACCGGTGCAAACAAAATGCCCGGCCGTGGCGCGCCGCCCCGGCAACTGAAGCACGCAGAGTAAGCTAATTTAAACTAGCTGGTTTCCGTCTAACGGAAGGGAGAAGTAGCGTGAAAGTTCTGGTCACGGGTGGGGCTGGATTTATCGGTTCCAATTTCGTCCGTCATTTATTGCTTACCCGCAGCGATGTAGAAGTCATCAATTTCGATAAGCTGACATACGCCGGCAATCCTGAAAGCCTTAGCGACGTCGCAGCGAACCCGCGCTATTCCTTCGTTCGTGGAGATATCACCGATCTCCGGGCCGTGACGGATGTCTTCCAGAAAGGTCTCGACGCCGTCATCAATTTCGCCGCAGAAACCCACGTCGACCGCAGCATCGAGGATGCCTCTCCCTTCTTGATGACAAATATCTTCGGCACACATTGCCTGCTTAACGCCGCACGCACTTTCCGCTTGAAGCATTTCATCCACATAAGCACCGATGAAGTTTATGGGAGCGCTCCTGCCGGTGCCAGCTTCACGGAAGAGACTCACCTTGACCCTCGCAGCCCCTACGCTGCGAGTAAGGCGTCAGCGGACCATTTTGTATCCGCCTGCGCCAACACCTTCGGCATCTCTGCAGTCATTCTGCGCTGCACGAACAACTACGGACCGTTCCAATTCCCCGAAAAGCTCATTCCCCTGACGATCGCGAATGCCCGCGAGGATAAAGAACTTCCCATTTACGGGGATGGGATGCAGGAGCGCGACTGGCTCTTCGTCGAGGACTATTGCCGCGCCATTGCCTTGACCCTTGAAAGAGCAAAGCCTGGCGCTATTTACAACGTCTCCGCTGGCCTTCCCCAGGCAAACCTCAAAATCGTTCGAACGATCCTCGCTTATCTGGGCAAGCCGGATTCCCTGATTAAGTATGTGAAGGATCGCCCGGGACATGACCGCCGTTACGCGCTCGATAGCTCCAAGATTCGGCGGGAACTCGGCTGGAAACCTCAAGTTTTGTTCGAGGAGGGGATTCGCCGGACGATTGATTGGTACATTCAGAACACGGCTTGGCTTGGGCACGCCCGCTCCGGTGAATATCTAAAATACTACGAGCGGCACTACGTCCGCCGAGCGGAAACCTTCAGAGGATAACCGGCTATCCGTTCTGCGATCAGGAAAGACAAACTTGCCAAGAAGCTTGATTTCGCCTCACGAGCAAGACCAGCGCTGGCACCCAAACAGGCGCTAGGATGCGCAGGAAGAAGGGTGAACCATGTCACTTGCCCGCAGACAGTTTGTCGGAGATCATCACCATCCCTCAATTTTTCTCGATCTGCAAAACCGCCATCAAGGACGTGCCCAGAAGCTTCTATGGAATGGGTTCGCATTTGGCCAGCAATCCCAGCGCGTTATTGAGGCCCTGCGTGCGCGTATGGAATCCACTGGTGATAATCTTGCCCTGATCGTGCCTCCCCAGGAGCCACATTTTGCGAAGCAGCAGCGTCGGCACGAGTGGCAGCCCCCAATACGTCCATCTCGCAACTTCCAACTGGCTCCGCCCGCACTCTCCTGCAACATCTGGATCGAATAGCGCCGCACATGGCCGGCGGCCACATCGTACGCGTGAGGCGAGCGGAAAGGTGTGGAGTAGCTGACATAGTCTGGGTCACGGAGAAAGGAGACTCCTGTGACCCGTTTACGCAAGATAATGCTGGAGGAACTCCAGCGTCGCAACTACTCTGAGATCACCACTCGCAAGTACCTGCGGGTGGTGACGGACTTCGCCCGGTATTTCGGCAAGTCTCCCGACAAGCTAGGACCGAACGAACTTCGAAGCTATCAAGCCTATTTGCTCAAAGAGCGCAAGCTGACACCTGGCACCGCATCCTGCCCCGAGGCTTTTCCGATCAAGGCTAGCGAATTATCGGGACTTGGCTACAATCACTCAGCAATCGCGTCTGTAGCAGACTTCGGGTAGGGCCGGCCCTTCCCCCTGTCCTAAGATCCGGGTACTTTTTGGGATTTGCCCGCGCCACAATGCGCTGGCTTGCCCGCACCGAACCTTCTATCATGGTTTTAGTGTCTGCCCTGAAAAGAGTTTCGCGAGGTGCAAAATGCAAGGTTCGCTTCTCGTCCTGACGGGTGCCCTTCTGGCTCTTCCCACACTGTGTGCCGGGCAGGGCGCACAGCCCAAGCCTGTTTCCAAGAAGAGTTCGACCTCCTCGGCAAAATCGGCGAACACGGCGGCTAAGCCTGTGGAGCAGCCCCCGAAAACCATGTATGCGGAACTGACCATTGGTGAGTTGATCGCCGAAGACGCGAATCGCTGGTCGGACAAAATGTCCACGCGTGCTGCCGTGGGAGGTTTCATCACTCAGGTAGCCAAAGGAGACGATGGCGACACGGACATTCGCATCTGCGAAAATCCCAAGGTAGAAGGCATGGATCGCGCGCGGTGCATCGTGGCCAAGTGCATACCCAAAATCCCCTGCGATCTTCCGCAAGTCGGTAGGCCTATCACAGTAAAGGGCATCACCCGATACGACGCCAAAGTCGGCACGCACTGGTGGGAGATTCACCCCGTTGAGGAAATAGAAAAGTAGGTCGCCAGGCCTGAGGGCGGAGAAGGCTCCGTACTAGGCGCAAGATGTCCGATAACGCGAGACTGTTCGACAGCGGCGCGCAGCCCGGCTCTTCCCCCAGCCGGGCAGCTAGCTCCCTCCATCTCTTCTCGCTCAAACACTTCAACCATGCCAGAGGGATACGATCTGAGTAGGCTCTGCCACGTAGCACCGGTGCTTGACTTTTTTGATTCGCGGGATAGCATTCATTTTTGAAGTTGGCGCCCTAGGCGAATCGGTGATTCGTGCAACTGGGTTGGACGCGGAGCGACGAAACTTCAGGACGCAAACCCACAGGATGATAGCGAAAGATTGATGTGGGTGCCGCAATTTCTGTGACGCTTACAAAGTTATGCCGGCCCTAAAAGGCAGAAATACGCAGGTCGGCAAAATGGATTCTCTTTCTGTTAAGCGTCTCGGTATTATAACACTAATTAACAGTCGTTGGCTTCTGCGTCCATCAGGGGTTCTTCTGCCGTTCAGGGCGTTTCTTAAATGACGAAGCACTAAGTTCTGCTATCAGGGGCATAAAGGACAATAAGGAAAGGTTCTTCATCGATCGAGCAGTATCTGAAGGTTAAACTTATCGGGCTACCAAAGACTGACAATAAGAGCCCTTCGAGTTTGGCGTTTCTCAAACAGGTAGTGACAGAGTCAAAAATACAGCAGCGCCTGGACCAATATCGAGTAAGAAAAACTCATGCACGGTTCCATAACTATTCGGCACATTCCGCTAGAACCTGAAAAGGACCAATTGCGTCAGAGTCAAGCGTGGCTGCGGACAGCATAAACTGGGGACGAGGCCTTGGAAACAAGGCGTCGTCGGCTTCCTCCCAACCACTGCATCTCTTCTCTCAGGATACTGAAAGAGGTGAATGAGAAGCGCGATCCAGTGCCCGATAAAGGGATAAGACTTCTCCAGTTCCTGTACTTCCCGCGCCCTAGGATTTGTTTGGACACCGAATTGTGATGAAAATGAATCAGAGATCACGAGGAGGTGTGTATGAGCAAGGAGAGAGAATCAGCTTCGGGAGGCCCGGAGGGAGCCCGGAGGGCGAGTGGGTACGTTGAACATGAATGAT
>DLMH01000124.1 GCA_002478115.1 Candidatus Acidiferrum typicum
TCTCCAAGCCCGACGCGAAGCTGATCGTTGAACTGCACAACGACTTCACGCTGCGCTATTTCCCTCGCCGGCTCCCCATCGAAGATTTTTTCGCGCGCCAGATTCGCGTGCGCCTCGATGCCTACGATGCCCCGGCCCTTTCGGTGGAAGACGAGCTGGTACTGATCTGCATTCACGGCGCAAAACATCTCTGGGAGCGGCTGATCTGGATTGCGGATGTCGCCGCGCTGGTTTCGCGGCAAACGGGCATCGATTGGGCGCGCGCCTCGGCATCGGCAAGGGCGGTGCGAGCCGAGCATCTGCTGCACACAGGGTTGCGCCTCGCTGCGGATGTGCTGCACGCACATCTTCCCGAAGATGTTTCCGCGCTCGTGCGACGGGATGGCGTAGCGACAAAACTCGTCGCGGCCATTCTCCGCTGGCTGCCTGCCGCGGGTTATGCGCCACCAGGCCTGTTCCAACGCGCAGCGTTTCGCCTGCGCATGCGCGGCGGGGGGTTCTCAGCTCCGGCCTATCTATTCAGACTTTCTCTTTCTCCCACCGAGGAAGATTGGGAACAAGGCGCTACAGAAAACCGGCACGGCTTCCTCGAGGCGCTGCGCCGTCCCTTTCGCCTTGCACGCAAATACGGGCGCGGGGGCAAATCCTGAGCCTGCTTCCTTGGTCTTCTTTGCACCCGTGCAGAGGATTCGAGGCAATCCGTTTGGTACTCTACAAGCAAGATCGCGCGCGCTGCCACGAGCAACGCGCGCGATCTCTTTATCCTATGTCCGGCTTTTAATTGAGCGTCACTGCCACTGTGGCCGAGTGGCTGACAGTGCCCGCTGTGCCGCTGGATGTTCCTTTGATCGTGAGATTCCCCGTAATCGGCGGAGGCGTGCTTGGCCCCCCGCAGCCAGCCAAGGCGATGAGAAGCAACACTGCTGTTGCCAAGCCTAGCCGCACGCGAAGCCCCTTGGTTTTCGGCAGCAGGAAGAGCAACAGCAAGGCCAGAGTGAGGGGCACGATCTGCAGTATTGAAATCGGCGGAGTGCGTACCGGCGATAGCGGCACAGGCAGGGCGCTGCTCGTTCTCGTTAGCGTCACTTGCACCGACTGTGCGGTCTTTCCGTCAGCAGCGGTTATCGGTGTTGCAATGGTGCAGGTTGAGCCCGCGGGTGCTCCGGTGCAAGTAAACCCTACACTTTGATTAAACCCGCCGAGCGGTGTCATGGTCGCATTGAAAATGAGCGGGCTTTTGCCGGTTTCTGTCGGTGGAGCCGTAACCTGGAAATCCCACCCGGTTCCGGTCAGCGGAATCGTGTGCGGGCTCCCGCCGGCATTGTCCGTGACCGTCAACGTTCCCGCCCGCGCACCCACCGCGGTCGGTGCAAACGTCACGTTGATCGTGCAAGTTCCACCGGCTAGCAACGTCGCCGGGCCAATTGGGCAAGCAGTGGCGCCGGTGCTTGTCGCGGCGAAATCCCCGGAAGCCGCGATTGAGCTGATTGTCAAGGAGCCGTTGCCGGTGTTTGTCAACGTTACGGGCATGGACGCGCTGGTGGTTGTCAGCATTTGCGGAGTGAAGGGCAGGTTGGGCACCGAAAACCCAACGCCCGGCGCTGTGGCCGATCCTGAGCCGCTCAGGTTCACGTTAAACACTTGCGTGCTGGCCTGTCCACCGTTCGTAACCACAGCGGTGATCACCAGGGTGGCAGACTCGGCAGCCGCCACCGATGGAGTAAACGTCACGCTGACCGTACACTGCAGCCCGGCCGCGACGCCGTTGGGACTGCAGCCGTCGGAGGAGATTGCGAAATCAGTGTTGGCAGCTGGCGATACCCCAGTGGCAACAATACTGGTGAACGTGGCCGTGGAAGCCGTGTTATTCGTCACGACGAACGCCTGGGGAACACTCGTCGCGCCCACCGGCTGGATTCCAAAATTAAACGGCGACGGCGCCACGGTCAGGGTCGGTACCAACGTCAGCTTGGCTACGTAGGCGTCGGAAGGTCCTTGCAGGCTTCCGCCAGTCGGGAGCGCTGAGAGGACGGGAAGATTGGTTGAGAACGTTAGGCCCGTAATGTAAGCATTGGGAGGATTAGCGGAATCGATCGCTATGCCATACCCCTGATCAGCGTCGCCCCCATCTCCGCTTCCCCCATAGAAAGTTGCATACAGGAGGTCGCTTGTGCCTCCCCCGGCGGGATGCAATTTGGCGATGAACGCGTCGCCAGCCGCATTAAGCAGAGTCGCTTGCAGCGGGCCCGGCGTCAGCGGAAAGTCTGATGAATCGGTCGTCCCTGCCACGTAGGCATTCCCAGAAGCATCCGTCTTGATGGCATAGCCATTGTTTCCGCTCCCCCCTCCCAGATACGTTGAGTACGGCACGGAAGCCGCCCCGGATTTTGTGCCATCCACCAGGGTCACAAAAGCTTTCCCTGACGCCGACCCAGTCGTGTCGAACGCCCCGGGATTTGGGACGACTGGAAAGTCGATCGAGAACGCGGTGCCCGTCACGTACGCGACATTACTGGGTCCCAGCGCGATGGCAAGCCCTAGATCCGCGGTCGACCCCGCCAGATATGTCGAATAAACCAGCGATCCGGCTGTCGTATCGATGTTGGAGACAAATACACTCGATTGCGTATTTCCTGCAGGAGGGGCCGGCTGATAGGCGGTAGCACTCGTGATGAACGTAGCAGGAGAATCCGTCGAACTGGTAGCACCCACCAGATAGGCATGCTGAGATGAATCGGTGGCAACTCCCCATGCTTCATCGCCATAGTTTAGAAGGTTGGCTTCATCGGCGCCATTTCCTCCAAAATATGTGGAAAAAATTAGCGATGCCGCCCCCACTTTGGTCGTGTCAATTCTCGTGAGAAAGGCGGTTCCGAAGGCATTGCTCGGAGCACTCTGCAATGGATTCGCGGTGGGAAAATCTGTTGAATCCGTGAATCCGGCGACATACGCATTGCCCGCCGCGTCCGCCACAACGCCATTCCCATACTCCCCGCCAGTTCCTGCGATATACGTGGAATAGATCAGGGAGCTCGTTCCGCTCACCGTGGGGTCGAGTTTGGTCAGATATACCGTGCCATTGGCATTGGCCGTAAGCGGGCCGGGGTTGAAGGCGTTCGCCGATGTCGTCGGAAAGTCAATCGCAGCCGTAAGTCCCGTCACGTAAACCTTTCCGGAAGGATCCACCGCAACTCCAAAGGCGCTTTCGGCACCATTGGTTGTGGAACCAGCTAAGTAGGTCGAGTAGAGCAGCTTCGCTCCCGTGGGGTCCAACTCGGCGACGAAGGAGGCTCCTAAATTGGCCGCTGGAGCCGCAATCACGGCTCCGTTAACTCCAGCGGGAAAGTCCGTGGACAGCGTCTGCCCCGCTATAAAGGAGTCCCCCGAGCCATCCACCGCAATCGCGTAGCCGGTATCGTCTGCAGTTCCGCCGAGGTAAGTCGCATAGTCAAGGACCGGGTCAAGAATCAGCGGCGCGCTGCGGTCGTAGCTGGGGACCGAGAAAGTCACACGGTGAAGGCCATCGATGATGTAATTTCCGGCGATCTCGCGTCTTTCGCCTCTCACGTTCTGGTAGATGAGCGGTTTTTGAAGCTCTACTTCGCCACCGGCAACGCTCAGGACTAAATCGCCATGCGAATTGATGCGCATCTTGTGCGCGCCATCGATTCTTAGTTTGATGGCCTTCGGGTCGGCTCCCGGCGCGACGATGAAGTCATATTCGAGCCGCCGCTGATTGCCGTAAAAAGCCAGATCCACTCCCGGATAAACTTCCGCATATTTCACGCGGGCAAAGGCCGGCACGTCGGTGTGCCATTTCTTCGGATCATTCCCGATGAAATAATTCACTCTGGTTGGCAGGTGTTCCATTCCGGCGATATCCGGATGCGGATTTGCTCCTTCCAGGTGCATGCGCACTGTGGTGATCTGTCCCGCTTTCTGTGCCTTCCGCATGGCTCGAATAGATGCTGTGCGGTGACGTGGCGAGAGGTCGTAATGCTGTTTGGAGCGAAGTGCAAGGACCGCCTCTTGAGGTGTCAGGAAAAGCTCGTAACCGCTTCCGTAAGAGACATAACGAACTTCGCGCGCCGTTTGTCCCTCGTTTTCTTCAAAGCTCAGCGGCAGCTTGCCGTAAGCTTCCGCCCAGCGGGGACTTTCCCTCACAGCTCCCGGCTTCGCGAACTCGCTGGCTGCCGCCGTCGTGCTTCTGCCTTTGCCAGGAATAATGTGCTTCCCCGCTCCTTCCAGAATGGTCAGGAGCAAGCCACCACAAACCAGTGTGGCCACGCCAATGGACTTCGCCGCACTTCCCCAAGCGCCCTGCGTCTTCATAGCAACCATCCTCCTGGGACCTCTAATTGCTCCCTGCCATCACCGCACATTGCTCCTAAGACTGACTCACCAGCAAGTCACACTTCCATCTTCCCAATTTGGAACCGAGTACGGTCCTTCGGTCCATACACTCATTTGAATTACTGGGAGAGAGAGCAAGCATGCCGCGCACAGGTAACATAGTGCCCCAAAACGGAAAAACCACTCCTGAACTGGAATTGCAACTGTATGCTACCAGATAATCCGTGCTACCTGAATGCAGATTTGGCATTCGTGTCGACAGTTAAACACGGGCTCGCGTCGATCCCTTTAGCGACGCAAAATCTTCGCGGATGACCCGGCAAAGATCACGGACTCGGAACGCTTCGCTGTGGGGGAAAACTCGCCGAACCGGAACCGTCATAACCAGCCGGCTCAATACTCCAAACTCCCGCGCCCGCAACTCGCGGTCGAGGATCTTGTTGGCGAACGTGTCCGCTACGAGCGACAGGAGCGCAGCCTGCCCCCGGATCACCTCCACGAACGGCGCCAAATCAGAACGTCGTTCGCCCAGGAAGTAGATCGCGCCCAGTGGCAACGGTTGTTTCTCAAACCGTGTTTTGCCGTCTCCTAGAGACAGACGATGCTTCTGCCATCCTGTGCTGAAGTGCGGGAGTGCGTCCGCAGTACCGTATAGCGTGGCCACCGAATCCGGCCAGAGACATAGATGAGGGTAAGCAGGCACTACAAGGAATCCCGATTCATTCTCGGTGAGCGCTACGACATCATCGGAAAGTACACCGTGTCCTTCCCGCGCGAAAGCCGCGGCGGTTGTGGACTTTCCCGCGCCTTCCGCTCCCACGAAGGCCACAGCGTGACCATCCAAAGCCACGGCACTCGCATGAAGACAGGTCACCCCGCGCAACCGCAGCACTACTCCTAGGATGGGTCCGAGGAGATAAGAGCTTGCATCTTCGAGCGTCGATCCCTCCGGCCAGATTGCCCAAATCTCTTTTCCCGCGTGCTCCAACCAGAACTGCATTCCGTCATAGTAGGCCAGGCGCAAGTACAGACCATCGGGAGACCTCCAAATTCGCAGTGCCGGGCTGCCGGAAGCATCGGTGTAAGAGCTCTCGTAGGTGAGCTCCTCCGGTTGGCGGGCCATTCCAAGATCAGAATGAGGGGAAACTCCGAGGTACATTCTGAGGTCAGCAGTCTTGCCGGCATCCTCCGATGGAGCCAGCCCCGGAACAGACAGATTGGAGCGAATTGTTAGGCCAAATACAGTGTGAGTGCAATCCACTTCTTTTCAGGTATCAGGAGAACAGAACCTCGGGAACTTATCCTAATTGAGTCGGTCCAGCTTCATCCTCAGCATGCGCTTATCAGAATTTCCCCGCCGGATTACAGATGCCTTTGAGTTTGCTCGATCAATCTCATTTTCAGGCCTCACTTCACCGCTAAACGTGCGTCCTCGGTGGTTGTAGTCTACCCACTGCACCATCTCTCACGCCAGCGTATCCTTGCTTTTGCGTGAGCTCCCGAACCGTCCCGTAAACGGTTAACGAAGGCTTTGAATAAGGTTTTTTCGGTTCTCGTTTTACGGGTTCACCCATTATCGGTCTCCGCATGCAACTTATACCCAACTCTTCGTGCCGACTGCACGCAAACGAGGCAGTAAGGCCCTGAACTCATACTTAGTAGTTCTCCATTCATTTTGACCTGCATCTTAACATGCCTTGCCATCAGCGCCAAACGTTCAGGGTATCGGCCCAAATCCGTGCTCCAGGACATCTCTTTCAGAAGATCAGATCCCGTAAGTCTAGGTCGTGCGGGGGAAAGACCTCCTTGCAGAGCGGTCTTCGGCTCTGTTCCCACTCGCTCCGGCGATAGTCTCGCCATTGCCTCCTGCAGGGGTGTCTTGCCAAGAACCACGGGAAGGGCGGGCTGCGAATAGAGCTTTCTCGGTTCCCGTTTGACCGATTTAGCCATTACGAGCTTACAGAGACAAGTTATACCGAACTATTGGGCCAGACTGCAACCAAATATTAAGACTGTAGGGCCCTGAGGCCATACCCATTGAATCCGACATCTAGCAATACTTTTTCAGATACCCTGCAAGCTCGCTTCCGGCCACGTTGCGATACCGCAGCGTGCGCCGCTCGCGAATCGCGGTTGAAGCCTCGGCTGGAGAGCACAGAATTAGGCTATGGATGAGAAGATTAGCTTTTGGAGGGCAGGTTACCTCTTGCAATCTCCCCTGCGGTTGGTCCCAGTTCGCAGCCTGAGATCCCGCACAGTCCCGTAAACGATGAACGTGGGCTTTGAATATGGCTTTTTCGCTTCCAGATTGACTGGTTTAGTCATTGGAAATCTCAGCATAGAACTTATACCGAAATCTTGGCCCTGACCGCAACCAATTGTTAAGGCAGTAGGGCCTCAAGCTCACACTCAGTTGTTCTCGATTCATTCTAACGTGTGGTGCCATTAACGCCGAACGCCCAATGTATCGATCCAAATCCGTGCTCCAGGACGTCTCTTTCAGAAGATCAGCTCCGGTAAGTCTTAGTTGTGCTGAGACAGGATCGCCTTGCAGCGGCGTCTTCGGCCGTGTCCGCACTCGCTCCGGCAATCGTCCTCTCATTCCCTCGCGCAGGAGCGTCTTCTTGAAGAACCAGGGGAAAGGGGGAATCGCCAGTAGAAAATTCACCATCCGCAAATCCAAAAACGGATAGCGTGTCTCCACCAGACAGCCTGTCGCGCCAGGATCTTCCAGCTCAAACATATTCGTCCATTGCGGCAGCGCTAACGATCCATGTCCCCTTGGATGAATCGGATGCGCCACCCAGGATTTTGGTAGCTCGGTCCGTTCCTTCCACCTGTCGGGGAGATTCGCCCGACGGCTGAATTCGGGAGCCAGCCAGTCCGGATAGATGGGCTGATCGGGATCCTTCCTTGCAAGTCGCAGGGCCCGGGCTCGAATGCCGCGCCATGGAAATGGCCGGACCCATAGATAGTTCGCCACGTCGGTCAAAAGTCGCCACCATTCCCCTCTGCGCCGCAGGTCTTCCGCATAGGGCCACATCTGGAAGTCCATCAGGTTGTCAGACCCTTCCCCGGACAGGAGAACACGGCAGTCCGCGGAAATGCTGCGGTACGCGTCAGAAATGACGGCGAGGAAAGGATTATCGACCGGCTCGGGCAAACTCAGGTCAGGATCGTCGTAGCGCTCGAAAAGTTGGGCCTGATCCATGGCCATGAACTTGACCGGAATGCGCAGAAACTCTCCCACCTCGCGCGCGTAATCGCCCTCCCGGTCCGGGATCAGCGAATTATAAACGTACGTGTAAGCCCGAATCTCCGTGGCTCGAGAACTTTTCCCCGCGACCTCCTTGGCGACTGCCGCCACCGACGATGAGTCCAGTCCACCACTTAACAGAATCCCGACGTGGTTCGTGCGCAGACGGTCCGCTACCGCCCTTTCAAGGAGCGACTGGAAATCTTCCACGTACTCCTCGGGCTTCCCATAACGTATCCGCCCATCCGTCGGCGGCGTCCAGTAGCGCCTGCTCTGTACACCCCGCACCGAAACAGTGAGATAATGCGCTGGCGGGAGCCGCTGGATGTCGCGAAAGCTCGTCGTCGCGTTATCGTAATTCAGCCCGAACAGCAGAAAATCCCCGATCGCGGCATCATTCAAATCGCCCGAAACACGAGGGTGCATTCGAATGCAGTTCAAGGTGTTGCTGAACAGAAAAAGATCTCCCACTTGCGCGTAGTAGAAAGGCTTGAGGCCAAAATGATCGCGTGCGCAAAACAGTTGCTTGTGCCCCGCGTCCCACACGGCAAATGAAAAATCGCCTCTCAAGTGATCGACGCACGGCGTGCCCCAGGTGGCATAAGCCTGCAAAATCAGCTCGCAGTCAGGCGCCTTCGCATGCACCGCTCGCTTGGCTCGTTGCAACTCCGCAATCAATTCTGCCCGGCAATCCAGCCGCGCGTCGGCAACAATCCAGTACCGCTCGTCCAGGCTTGCCGGCTGCCGCTCGCCGCTCGATTCGCGCGTGGTCTGCAGCAGCGCGTGACCTAGGCCAATCGAACCCTCCATCCAGCTCCCGCGGGCATCCGGACCACGATAGGAGAGAAAATTCACGAGCGACTGCAACAGCGCCCGCTCCATCGGCGCACCGTCCCGATGAAAAATGCCGACAATTCCGCTCAATCCGTCACCTTGCCATCAAAGGGTTATGCCTTGAATTCCCGAAGCGTGTTGTCCTGCCACCAGAGTCGAAAATCAAATCGTTGCCAGAACGAACACAAAGCTCCTCCCTCTGCGCAAGCGATCCACCTCTCAGGGAATCAGGGGCCGATGGCAAAGAGGGGGTGCGAACCGAGCATCCGCTGTGCACAGGCTGCTCTTCGATGTAGGAGCTCTCTCTTTCTCCCACGAAAGAAGTCTGGCAGCCGTGCGGCGAAATCAACTCCAATCGTTTGCTCCACGCGTTGCACCACCCGTTCCGGCTAGCGCCCCAGCGCGCTAAATCGCCGGAGCCGATTCCACACCAACAGAATGGATTCGGAGCAAGCCCTTACCGACCAGCAGCCCGAGGAGTTCCGAAAGATCTTGACGAAGTAGCTCCGCCTCGACCTCGAATTCGGTCAGCAACTCCTCATAGGCATTGTCGATGTTCGGCGCCGTGGTGAGCAGTTGCCACATGCGCGCACCGGTCTCATCCAGGCCGTAATAGATTTCCGCTTCCAGATTCAGGAGCACGCACTCTTTTTCGAGAAAGCACACCAGCACATGCTTCGGCACTTCGACGCGATCCGAGAAAGAAAGCATCACGCTAGCCTTTCCGCTCAAACGCAAAGATCGCGTTTTCGAAACTTGCATGGATGACCAACCCGATCGCTAGCATTCTACCGGGGAACGGAATCGTCCGCCACTCCGACTCGTGGGGCTACGCGTTCTGTGGTCTGGCACTTACCGCGGGCCCAGCGCTTACGGAAAGTAGGAGCTGCTCCATTTTGGAATGGGCTCCTCCTTCCTTCCCGTCAATTTATCCTTGCATCTGCTTTCCCGGCTAGGCACAGTTACCCTCAGATGATTCTTCGCCTTTCTGATTCCCTGGTGCGGGGCCTCCTGGTTGTTGCGGCCCTAGTGGTCGCCATCGTTGTGTCTTTTTTTGGCATTCGCATGGCCATTGCCGGGGATGCGGCCGACGGAACAACCGCAAAGGAGTTGGAATTGGCCGCGCGTCTGGAGCCGCGCAATCCGGAGTACTGGTTCCGCCTGGGCCACTACCAGGAATTTAATATCGAGGACCCGAATCCCGACCGCGCCTTGGACTCTTTCCATCGCGCTATTGCTCTGGATCCCCATTACACCGAAGCGTGGCTCGATCTCGCCACGTCGTATGAGTTGGACGGGAATATGGAAGCGGCGCGCGATGCCTACCTGCATGCCAAGGAAAGCTACCCTGCTTCCGGGGACGTTGCCTGGCGCTATGGAAACTACCTTTTGCGCACGGGTGATCTGCCGCACGCTTTTGAGGAACTGCATCACGCGCTGCAAGCCGATCCTCACCGTGCCGCTGCGGCCTTCTCCCGCGTCTATCGGGCAGACCCGAACCTCGACGATATCCTCACGAAGGTTCTGCCCGCCCAAGCGAATGTTTATGTTGATGTCATGGAGGAAGCCAGGAGCGCCAATCAACTGGCCGTGGCCCAGGAAGTCTGGGCGCATCTTCTGGCCTTGCATCCGCATCTCGAGATTGGCGATTTTTACGGGCTTGTTGATACGCTCCTGGCCGCTGGCGAGGACGCCGATGCAAGGCGCATCTGGGATCAGGGAATCGCCACCCTGAATCTGCCGCCGCTCCGGCAGCCACGAGGTTCCGTCATCTGGGATCCGAGTTTCGAATCTGGCATCAGCAACCATTTCTTTGCCTGGCAATGTCAACCCATTGTTCAGGGAGTGCGCACGACTTTCGACACTACGCAAAAACATTCGGGAGTGCAGTCGCTGCGGATTTCGTTTGATGGCAAGCAAAACCCGAATCTGGACATCGCCTGCACCTTGGGGATCGTCGAACCGGGCACCCGCTACCTCTTCTCTGGCTGGATTAAAACGCAGAAACTCACCACGAATCAGGGCATCTCCTTCCGACTGCGTGGCCTGGGCAAGGACTCTGCTCCCCCGGTGGACTCGCGTGAGATCCATGGCACAACTCCCTGGACTGTTATCGAGCTCCCGTGGACGGCCAGCCCGGGAATTCACCGCGTCCAGGTTTGCGTGCGCAGGGATCCCAGTGACAATCCGGATGTGCGCATCTCAGGCAATGCCTGGGTCGATGACGTCACGCTCGTGCCGCAACCTTCGGAGCCTCGCAAGCCATGAGACTCTTTCGCATCGCCATCTTCGTTCTCCTGGCCTTCAGTGTTCTTGCCTATGGTTGTGTGGAGGAATGGTCCCAGGCTGTCCTCGAAATCAGCTTGGCCTGGCTTCTGGTGTACTGGGCCATCCGCCAATACCGGCGACGTTCCGAACAAGTTGTGCTCTCCCCTTTGTTCTTGCCCCTGGCCACTCTTGCACTACCGGTTTTTGCGCAGATGATATTTCATACCACCGCGTCCCTCTATCACACCCGCATAGAGCTGCAGCTCCTGGTTGCCTACCTGATCCTGCTGTTGCTGTTGACGCAAGCCTTCTACCGCTCCCACCATTTGCGTGGTCTGGTGTGGTTTCTGATGTCGTTGGGATTTTGCGTCTCGATCTTCGCCATCCTCCAGTACCTCACATCTAATGGCAAGCTCTACTGGTTTCGTGTCGTGCGCTATGGCGGGCTTCCGTTTGGTCCCTACGTGAACCGCAATCACTTTGCTGGCTTTGCGGAGTTGATGATCCCCATTGCCCTGGTGCCCTTGGTCCTCGGAAAGGTCCGCCGGGAGCGGCTCTTCCTGGTGGCGTTGTTCGCGCTCGTGCCCATCGTGGCGCTGCTCCTATCGGCTTCGCGCGGGGGCATCATCAGCCTGGCCGCAGAAATGGTCATCCTCCTCCTCTTGCTGCTGGTGCGGCGGGTCCGCAGCAGACACATGCTCGTGGGCGGTATGGTGGTCTTGTGCGCAGTCTTAGCGGTCTCCTGGATCGGTGTCCATCAGGTCCTGGGACGATTCACGGGATACCAGTCCTTGGAAGTCTCCGAGGGGAAACGCGCGGCCATGCGGGCGGACACTTGGGAAATCTTTCTCGACCACCCGCTTATTGGCACGGGGCTCGGTACGCTCCAGATGGTCTTTCCCCGCTACGATTCGCTCTATGACGGCAAGATCGTCAATCACAGCCACAACGACTATCTGGAGGCGCTGGCGGAAACGGGCGTTCTGGGTGGGCTGTGCTGTGCTTGGTTTCTGGGCGTACTGTTACTCGATTCCTTAAGGGGATTGGCGGAACTCGGCAGCTCCTTCGCTGCCTCCTTGAACCTGTCCGGTCTTGTGGGTTGCTGTGGGCTACTCGTTCATAGTTTGGTAGACTTTAACCTGCACATACCAGCCAACGCATTGCTATTTGTTGTGGCGGCGCATTTGGCCACTGCCCGCCTTCAACCCACTCCGCCCGTGCGAATTGCAGGGGATTCAGCCGCTCGGTCTGATGCGAAAACACTAGGCAGGTCCCGGCCTACAAACGGTATAATGCCGCAGGGGGTCAGTCATCCTAATGATTGAAGTGAGAGTTGCGAACCGCATATTGCAGGTGTGTTCAGTCATACTGGCGGGCATGCTCATGCTCGCCCCCCGTGTTTTTGCGCAGGACGCCCCTGTCCTCGAAACCCCGCAGCAGACCAACGATCGAATACGCAATCTTTCCATCGGAGCGAAGTCTGGTCCACACGAATACGTTATTGGAAATGGCGACGTTCTGGACATCTCCGTGTTTGATGTACCAGAGCTGACACGCGAACTGCGGGTAAGCCAAATGGGCACGGTTGGTATTCCTCTTGTACCGATTCGGCTTCGCGTCGCAGGCCTTACTGAACTCCAGGCGGAGCAGAAGATCGCCGAAGTTCTGGAAGCCAATGGCCTAGTCAGTCATCCGGAAGTCAGTGTCATGGTGAAAGAGCATAAGAGTCGGCCCATCACTGTCGTCGGGGCCGTCCAGCACCCGATGGTCTACGAAGCGGAAAGCAGCGTAACCTTGCTCGAAGTCTTGGCCCAAGCCGGCGGCGTTTCCAACGATGCCGGCGACACGGTCATCGTTTCCCGCCCGCATTCCGCAACATTTATCGAAGTCACGGAACCCGCGGCGTCCGAAAACAAACCTGCTCCGGGCTCCGGCGAGCCTCCTGAAATCGATGTGTCTGCAGGCACCGCTCCTGCCAAGGAAGCTCCAAAAACCGCCGCGCCGGATTCCTCTGTGTTTCCTTCTGCTGCGCAGATGCCCCAGAACACGGTGGCTCCTCCGGCCGCGGGCATTCCGACGCCAGCACAAAATTCGGCCTCCTCGAACATCATTACCATCAACTTGAATGAGCTTCTGGAAGCGGGTGACCTCCACAACAACATCGGTCTCGAGGCGGGCGATGTGGTTACCGTTCCGCACGCGGGCATTGTCTATGTTCTCGGCGCGGTGAGCCGTCCCGGTGGATTCGTTGTTTCCAACGATCGCACACAGCTGACCACCCTTAAGGTGCTTTCTCTCGCCGGTGGTCTCACGAAGATTGCCAAGATGGACCACGCCGTAATCATTCGCAAGGACGACCAGGGCAAACAGACGGAAACGGAAGTCGACCTCAAGAAAGTTATTAATCGCGAATCCGAAGACCTACAAATGCGTGCCAGCGATATTCTCTACGTTCCGGATAGCCGGACCAAACAACTGCTGCTGAGTGCTGTGGCATTGGGAGTTGCCGTCGGCACTGCTGTGGCCATCTACCGGGTCGCCTATCAATGAGAGATTTGGGATGAACGACGACACAAAAATAATGCCGCGGGACCCCGGATCGAATGGGTCCGTTGAACTATTGAGTTCCCCCTCCCGCTTTCCCCACATGGATCTCTCCCCGCGTGAGCCCCATCTCTACGACTACCTCCTCATCCTGCGCAAGCATCAGTGGCTGATCCTTTCCTTCCTGCTCGCGGTCGTTACCATCGTGAGCATTGCCACCTTCCGCATGCGCTCGGTGTATATCGCCACCGCCAGAATCGAAATCGATCGCGAGAACGCCAATATTCTTCCTTTCCAGGGCGCTGATGCGTACGACTACATGATGGATCTGGATAACTACATCGAAACGCAATCCAAGATTCTTACCAGCGAGACCCTGGCCCTGCAGACTATCCGCAACAGCGGCCTCGCCTCTACTCCGGAATTCTTCGGCGGCAGCGGGCCATCTGAGGCCATTGCCACCGGGAGCCTTGCCAACCAGAAATACCCACCGGAAGTCGGTGCCTTTCTCGGCAGCCTCAGCGCCAAGCGCGTTCCCAACACCCGCTTGATGGATGTGAGTTTCGAATCCACTGACCCGCAATTTGCCGCGCGCATGGTCAATGCCCATCTGGACACTTACATCGAGCAGAATTACCGCAGAAGCTATGAAGCCACATCGCATGCATCGACTTGGCTTGCCGGCCAGCTCGACGAACTCAAGATCAAGGTCGAAAGATCCGAAAACGCCCGCATTGAGTATGAGCGCCAGAATCAGATCTGGGGCGTCGACGACAAGCAGAACATGACTACGCAGCGCCTCGGCGATTTAAATAGACAACTCACAGACGCGCAAAGCGAGCGCATCAAGAAGCAAGCTCTCTACGAATTTGCCAAGGCCGGTGAACTCGAAGCCGTACCGCAATTACGTGATAACAGCGTTCTTCAGGGATTGCACAATAAGCGCGCTGATCTTTCCATGCAATACACCGACGCCGTCAACCAATACGGCCCGAACTTTCCTAAAGTGCAGCGCATCCAGGCTCAGATCAAGGATGTGGATGAGCAGATCACCCGTGAAAGCAAGGGTGTCATCGTCGAGCTGGAGAACGACTACAGAGCCGCCCTGCAATTGGAAGAACTTCACAGCAAGGCCCTGGACCAGCAAAAAGCCGATACCAACGTCATGTCGGAAAAGATGGTCCAGTACAACATCCTCAACCGCGAAGCCGAGGCCAACAAAGCCCTCTATGAAGGGCTCCTGACCAAGCTCAAGGAAGCCGGCATCTCCGCGGGTTTGCGCTCTTCCAATGTGCGCATCGTCGATCCCGCCATGATCCCCTCCACGCCGGCACGTCCCGCCAAAGCGCGCAATATCGCATTGGCATTCCTTGTCGGCCTTGTCGGCGGGATCGGGTTGGCGCTTCTCCGCGAGTATCTCGACAACACCGTGAAGACCCCCGATGACGTCGAAACGCTGGCCCGCCTGCCTTCCCTTGCCGTGCTGCCCGCCTTCGGCGATGGCGCTTCCTCCAAGAAGCGAGCAGGTTTCCTCACGGGGGCTTCCTCGAACGGCCACGACAAGCGCATTGAACTCGTCGCCCAGCACTTGCCCAAATCGCAGGTAGCGGAGGGTTTCCGCGCGCTGCGTACCGCTCTCCTGTTATCGCAGCCGGATCGCCCTCCGCAGGTCATCCTGGTGACCAGCGCGCTGCCGCGCGAGGGGAAAACCACGGTCGCGGCCAACCTGGCTGTGACCCTCGCCCAGCTGGGCGATAAAACCGTTCTTATCGATGCCGACCTGCGCAAGCCGGGCATCGATCGCTTGTTGAAGCTAGGGAGTGGAAAGTACGCCGGGTTGAGCTCTTATCTCGCCGGTGTCTCTTCTTTGGATCTGATCACCGTTCCTTATCCCGGGATCCCCAATCTCGCCGCGATTCCGACCGGGCCTCTGCCGCCGAATCCCGCAGATCTCTTGTCCTCGCACAGACTCACGGATGCCATCGCGGAGTTGCGCGCCAAATACAAATTCATTGTCATGGACTCGCCGCCAATCATGGCCGCCACCGATGCGGTGATTCTCTCTGTGCAGGCCGATGGCGTGCTCCTCGTCGTTCGCAGCAGCGAAACTCCCAAGGAAGCCTTTACGCGTACTTGCGACTTGCTTACCGGCGTTAAGAGCCATTTGCTGGGAGTCGTCCTCAACGCCGTCGACGTCAGCGCCACGGGATACTCCTATTCTTACCGGTATTACATCTATTCTGACGGCTATGGTCCCCAGGAAGCCCTGGATCCGCTCAGCGAAGAGTCCCCCGCCCGCGCCGCGGTCCATTCTTCGGACCTCGACGATTCTGAGAAACTTTGAGGAGGCTACATGCGATATCTCATTACCGGCGGCGCTGGTTTTATCGGGTCGCACCTGACAGAGAGACTGCTCGAGCAGGGCGAACGCGTCGTGCTGCTGGACAATCTTTCTACCGGTAGCATGGAGAATATCCGGCACCTGAAGGGTTCCGAACACCTGGAGTACCACCTCGACGGCATCGAGAACCGCCAACTCCTCGCCGAGCTTGTCGATGATGCGGATGTCATCATTCACCTCGCTGCTGCCGTCGGCGTGAAACTCATCGTGGAAAGTCCTGTCCGCACCATCGAAACCAATGTCAACGGCACGCAGCTCATCCTCGAAGCTGCCTGTAAGAAAAAGAAGCTCCTTTTGATTGCCTCCACTTCCGAGGTCTATGGCAAAAACACCCGCGTGCCCTTCCATGAAGGCGCCGACCTCGTTCTCGGTCCTACCACCAAGGGGCGCTGGAGTTATGCCGCTTCCAAGGCCCTCGACGAATTCCTGGCGCTTGCCTATTGGAAGGAGAAAAAGCAGCCGGTCATCGTGGTGCGCTTCTTCAACACTGTCGGCCCCCGCCAGACCGGTCGCTACGGCATGGTGCTACCGAATTTCGTGAAGCGGGCGCTGAATAACACCCCGATCGAGGTGTACGGAGATGGCAAGCAATCGCGCTGCTTCTGTGACGTGCGCGACACTGTCGAAGCTCTTCTTCGCCTCATTCCCCTGGAGCGGGCCATCGGGGAAGTCGTGAACATCGGCAACACCGAAGAGGTGTCCATCGAAAACCTGGCGAAAATTGTGAAACAGCGCACGAACAGTTCTTCGCCGATCCACTTCGTTCCGTATGACAAGGCCTACGAGCCGGGCTTTGAGGATATGATGCGCCGCGTGCCGTGCATTGATAAACTTCATTCCCTGACCGGTTTCCGCCCACAGACCAGTCTGGCGGAAATCATTGACCGGGTGTCTGCCTACTTCCGGCAAAAGGAAGGGCTTCTGGCGGATGCCGCCACGGCCACGCGCTCCGTCGCTTGAGTGTCGTTTTTAACGAAGTATAATTATCTTTTGGTGACTGGTTTCGCACTCTCCTATAGAATCACTTGAAATGGGGGCGTCCCGGCCTGCTTTGCAGCTGCACTTGTGTGTCAGGGCGGCAACGGCAGGTCCAGTTTGCAGTCGATGTTTTCCGGAGCGGATTGATACTGACTTGAATTCCGAACTACAAACCCAGTCGTGCCAGTTTGAAAGAATCCTGCTTGTCATCTTTTTGTTCACGCTTCCCTTGCTGAACCCCTGGGTCCGAGGGGATGGCGTCGGCTATTACGCGTACGCCCGCGCCCCGCTCATCGAGCACAATCTGGATTTCACGCACGATTATCAAGCGGCCAATGACAGTTTTCGGGAAGGCCGCCTTGACGAGAACGGCCAACCCAAGGCGGAATTTCGCACTCGCACGGGCCACCTCGACAACCATTTCACCGTCGGACCGGCCATGCTCTGGTCTCCCTTCCTCCTGGTAGCGCATGGCGGCGTTTTGTTCGCGAGAGCATTAGGATCCAAAATTCCGGCCGACGGTTTCTCGGCTCCGTACCGGTACGCCATGGCCCTCGGTACGGGACTGTACGGATTTCTTGCTTTACTGCTCTCTTTTCGTCTCGCCCGCAAATACGTGGGGCCAATGTGGTCCTTCGTCGCAACGATTGCGATCTGGTGGGCGAGTTCTCTCCCAGTTTACATGTACTTCAATCCGTCCTGGTCGCATGCCCACTCCGCTTTCATGGTTGCTCTGTTTCTCTGGTATTGGGATGCCACGCGAGAACACCGGGGCCTGGCACAATGGCTGCTTTTGGGCGCGATCGCAGGACTGATGCTGGACGTTTATTACGCCAATCTGATGGTCGTCAGTGTGTTGGCTGTCGAGGCCGTGAGGCAGTACGTACACATTCTCCGCTCCGGGCACGCGTCCTCGCCTAGTTTTCTGGAACTCTTGACCCGGCACCTCCTCTTTGGGTTCGTGGTGATTGTGGTGATGATCCCCACATTTGTCTCGCGCTGGATTGTGTATGGTAGGCCTTTCGAGACTGGCTATGTCTCGATCCGTGATTTTCTGTGGCACTCTCCGGTCTTTCTCTGTGTGCTGTTCTCCTCCAATCACGGGCTCCTGTCGTGGACTCCGCTCCTAGGATTGGCCATTCTCGGATTGCTCTTCTTCACGTTTCGCATGCCCACGGTCGGAATCCCGTTTTTCACAGCCATGGTGGCCTTCTATCTTTTCATTGCCTTTTATCCGGATTGGGCGGGCATCTCGTCCTACGGCAATCGCTTCTTTGTCTCTTTGACACCGCTCTTCATTCTCGGTCTGGCCTACCTCCTAGAGCGCGTAACCGCGCAGTTCTCCCAGTTGCGGGTTGCACTGGGACTTTCCTCTGCGGTCTTGGCCTGCTTCGTGCTCTGGAATCTGGGGCTTATTTATCAGTGGGGAACGCACCTCATCCCGGCGCGCGGGGCCATCTCGTTTCGCCAAGCCTCGTACAACCAGTTTTGCGTTGTGCCCGGCGAACTGGCTTCCCACCTCCGCTCCTATTTCTTCCGGCGCAGCGATCTGATGCGGCAGATTGAACAACGGGATAGGGAGCAACTTAAGGAGAGTGCGCAACCCTGAAATCACGGCTAAACTAGAAATCCTGCCGCCCAGCGAACTCGCACGGTTCCGTCCCCTGTGCCCATTTCTGTTAATCTGATAAGAGGATCGCATCGCGCTTCTGATGCAAAGCATTTCATGGCCACGGTGACTTCCAATCCATCCGTTGCGGCGCCAGCCGCTAAGCTGCCCCACGGCTCCGTGATCATGCGTATTGAACCTCCTCGCGGCTTGTTCAACCTCCACCTGGGCGAACTCTGGGCCTATCGCGAGTTGCTTTATTTCTTCGTCTGGCGAGACGTCAAGGTACGCTACAAGCAGACCGTCATCGGCGTCCTCTGGGTCGTGCTCCAGCCGCTCCTGACCATGGGCGTCTTCACTCTTTTCTTCGGTCGTCTCGCCAAGCTCCCCTCCAATGGCCTCCCTTATCCCGTTTTCTATTTCGCCGCGCTCGTTCCCTGGGCCTACTTCTCCACCGCGCTCCAGAACTGCACCAGCGTCGTCGTAGACAATCAGCGCGTCATCACTAAAGTTTATTTCCCACGCCTCGTCCTCCCAATTTCCGCCGTCGTTTCTGGCCTGGTGGACTTCGCCATCGGCTTCGCCGTCCTCCTCGTGGTCACCACCATCTACGGCATTAAGCCCACGCTCGCCGTGCTTTGGCTGCCCGTACTGTTGCTTCTCGCCGTGCTCACCGCCCTCGGCGTCGGCCTCTGGATGTCCGCGCTTAACGCTCTCTATCGCGACGTCCGCTATGTCGTACCCTTCCTGGTCCAGTTTTGGATGTTCGCCTCCCCCGTCGTCTATCCCAGCTCGCTCGTCCCACAGCGCTGGCGGTGGCTCTACGGCCTCAATCCCATGGCCGGCGTCATTGACGGCTTCCGATGGGCCCTAACGGGCCATGGCGTCGCCCCCGGACCGCTGATGCTCGCCTCCGCTTCCGCGGTCATGGTCGTCCTCCTCGGCGGCCTCTTCTTCTTTCAGCGCATGGAGGGCACCGTTGCCGACCGCGTCTAGCTCCGCCTTGGTTCTTTGCCTTTGCAGGGGCACGGCATGCCGTGCCCGTTCGGCTTCAGCCGTTGCGGCCAACGATCAATGAGCACAGTCGTCATTCACGGCGAAGGTCTCGGCAAGAGGTACCATCGCGGCGCTCTTCAGCAGAGCACGCTCCTCCGCGACCAGCTCAGCCGCATGCTGAAATCACCTCTGTCCGTCTTTCGTCGCCCCAAAGATGAAACCTTCTGGGCCTTGGAAGACGTCTCCCTCGAAGTCCGTGAAGGCGAAGTCCTCGGCCTCATCGGCCGCAACGGCGCCGGCAAGACTACCCTCCTGAAAATCCTCTCGCGCATTACAAAACCGACCACCGGATGGGCGGAGATTCATGGACGCGTTGGTAGCCTCCTCGAAGTCGGCACCGGCTTCCACGGCGAGCTCTCCGGCCGCGAAAACACCTTCCTCTCCGGCGCTATCCTCGGCATGAGCAAGCGCGAAATCAACCGCAAATTCGACGAAATCGTCGCCTTCGCCGAGCTTGAAAAATTCATTGACACTCCCGTCAAGCACTACTCCTCCGGCATGTACGTCCGCTTGGCCTTCGCCGTCGCCGCCCATCTCGAGCCGGAAATCCTCCTCGTCGATGAAGTCCTTGCTGTCGGCGACATCAACTTCCAGAAAAAATGCCTGGGCAAAATGGGCGACGTCGCCCGCGCCGGTCGCACAGTAGTCCTCGTCAGCCATCAACTTAATCAGATTCGCCGCCTTTGCCATCGCGTGATCTGGATTGAGGCCGCCTCCGTCCGGCAGGACGGCTCTCCGGAAGCGGTTGTCAACGCCTACGAGGCTGCCATGAGCAAAAGCGAGGGCGCTCCCGTTGGCTCCCGGACAGGGGACCATGCGCGAGGACATTTCACCGGCTGGGAAATCATTAGCCCAGAAAACACCTCACCGCACTCGCTCGATATCATAGGCCCAGTCACCGTGCGGTTCATGCTCAAGCTCCTCGAGCCCATTAAGCACGGTATTCACGGCATCACACTTTACAACGCGGAACGCCAATTGTTGTGGGGCTGGGCTGCATTCGAGCTAGACCTCGAGCTTGGCGTCCATGACCTCGTCTATCACTTCCCCATGCTTCCCTTAAAGCCGGGCATTTACACGTGGATGGTGAGCTTCTGGGACCGCGAGGAGCTAATAGACATGGGGGATTTAGCTCCAGAATTCCATGTCGTCACTCAATCCTTTCAACACCCGCGCGATGAATGGAGCGGTTTGCTAAACTTACCGTCGGAGTTCACAGTGCGCCCAAGCTCTGCAGCATACAGTTCGAGGCCATCCCGGTGATTAGCAGGAGCCGGAAATGAGCCTCGTGCGTTTGCTAGTGCCGATATATGTTCCGCGCTGGATGCATCGGGCAGTCCTCAGGTTTAAGCGTGCGTTCATTCCACCGGCGCGTATCAATGAAGGTTGCCACACGACGCAAGCATTCACCGAGCAATTCAGTCAGTTTAAAGGACAAAGCTGCTTGGATGGCCGGTTTGAACCGAAGCAAACGGATTGGTTTCCTTGCCTGAACGACGACACTCCTGAGACAGGGTTTGATCCGCACTACGTTCTGCATACCTCCTGGGCAGCGCGGGTGCTGGCAAAAACCAAGCCCAAGGTTCACGTGAGCTTTGGTGATTCTCTATATTTTGTCGGGATCGCGTCCGCTTTTATGTCGATGACTTTTTGCGACATTAGAGAATCACGACTGCCGTTCCGCGACATCGAAGAAGACAGCACCGACTTAACCAGTCTGCCGCCATCCTGGACCGGCACATTGCAATCCATCTCTTGTATGCATGTTTTAGAGCACATTGGGCTGGGGCGATATGGAGACGCGCTTGATGCAAGCGGGGACCGCAAGGCGGCAGCGGAACTGGCACGTGTACTGGCTCCGGGCGGGCAGCTCCTGATGGTAGTCCCGATGGAAGACCCACCGCGGGTGTGCTTTAATGCTCACAGGTTGTACTCTTATTCGCAAGTGATGGACTTGTTCCCGGACCTTTCTCTTCTGGAGTTCACGTTGATAACCAACGAAGGACAATTTTTTGAGAATGCCGATCCCTGTTTGTTGGAGGGACGCAAGTATTCGTGCGGATGCTTCCGTTACACAAAATGACGAAAGATGAGTTCACGATCTAACGGAGCACGGATGGCGCCCAAAGGCAATACGAATGCCGCAGCATGCGGTCAGGACCGACCGAGGTGGACGCATGTCTTGCCCGCCCCGGTTCGATCGCTATGCCGGCCGCTGCTACACAGGTGGCAGTATTTTTACGGCGTCAGCAGGGAAAAATTGAGGGAAAAACTGGCTGCGCCGGGGGTGACGAGTTATCTGATGGGTGGTTGCGCGAATCAGATTTTCCAGTACGCGACGGGTCTGGCGCTGGCGCGACGACTGGGAGTGGACCTCAAGATCGACGTCTCATGGTACGAAACGGCAACGCCAAACCAGCCCCGGATGTACTCACTGGGGCTGTTCAAAGGCGTGGACGCACGAGTGGTCCACAGCCTGTGGGGCCAGATCATCCGCGAAGAGGAGTTTTCGTACAAACCTGAGCTGTTTGAGAACGCGCCGCGAAAATGCTCGCTCGTCGGTTATTGGCAGTGTGAGAAGTATTTTTTCGGACTGCGCGACGAACTGCGGGCGCGCTTGCTGCCCCGCGAGCCGCTCCCTGCACGGTCGATCGCGACCGAGCGGGCGATCCTGGACGCCGGCGAACGATCGGTGTTCGTCACCGTGCGACGCACCGATTATTTGGGGAATCCCTGTCACGTGGTCCTGCCGATGGACTACTACCGCGAGGCTGCTGCGCTTATAGCAGCCAAGGTGCCCGACCCGGTATTCTTTATTTTCTCGGATGATCCGGAGTGGTGCGAAGCGAATTTCAAGCTGCCCTATCACACGACGATTGCCGGAAACTTCGACCGGACAGTCGAGCATCACCTCGGGCGCGAAGACGCCGAGCTCTACCTGATGCGCCTGTGTGGCCACGCGATTATGGCAAATAGTTCGTATAGCTGGTGGGGTGGGTGGCTCGGCGCCGATATAAAGGGTGGCATCGTAACTGCGCCAAAGAGTTGGTTTGGACCGGCGTCCAAGGACGACCCGCGAGATATCGTTCCAGGTCGATGGATAAGACTGTGAAACACAGGGACCGCCTCGCAGAGATCGCCCAGCATGAACCGCCGGGATATAGGCACTATCCTACAGCCGCCGGCTCGATTTGGGAGATGGAGCGGCCATGAGTTCTCCCACGGTCTCCGTCGTGATGAGCGTTTTCAATGGCGAAGCGTTCCTATCAGAAGCAATTGATAGCGTACTTAATCAGAGCTTCCGTGACTTTGAATTCGTCATCGTTGATGATGGTTCAACAGACGCGACGGCTGATATTCTTTCGAAATACGTTCTCCGTGATGGCAGAATTCGAGTTTTGCGCAACGGAAAGAAAGGACGCGCCGCATCGCTCAATCTCGCGATCAGCCTAGCCAATGGGAAGTATGTTGCCAACATCGATGCCGATGATCTGGCGATGCCCGGGCGACTCGAAGAACAAGTCGCGTTCATGGAAAGAAACCCGGAAGTCGGCGTTTTGGGCGGTGCTTTTGAATTAATTACCGATTCCGGCGCCGCAATCGATATCATTCGGCATCCGCTTGAGGATTCACAACTACGATCAGCAATCCTTCGCTATAACCCAATATGCCATTCGTCAGTCATCCTGAGAAAAGACATTGTGCTCGCCTTGGGAGGCTATCGCAGTATCTTTGTCCCTTCTGAGGATTATGATCTGTGGCTGAGGATGAGTGAGCGGAGCAGGCTCGCCAACCTACATAACGTTTTGGTGCGATATCGGATTCACAGGAATCAACTGTCTGTCCGCAAATTAGAGCATCAGACATTATGCGTGCTGGCCGCCAGCGCTGCTGCAGAACAAAGAAGAAACGGCAGGCCCGACCCGCTGTCAGAGGTGGATGAAATAACGCCACAACTGCTGGACTCTCTTGGAGTGACGGCGGCGGAAATCCGCGTGGCTCTCGTCGACACTTATGCATATTGGATGGACCTCTTGGGGGCGGCAGACCCAGAGACGGCGCTGCAAGTGATTGAGGGGCTTTTGCAATTGCCTGACGCCCAAAGTTTTGACCGGTCGGTGCTGGCCAATGCGTGGCTAAAGGCGGCGGGCATCCACTATCGGCAGGGGCGGCTCGGGAGAGCATTGGTCTCCGCGGGACGCGCGGTTCTGGTGCGGCCCATCGTCGCGGGCCGGCCGCTGAAGAGGGCATTTACGCGCATTGCAGGGGCGCTCAAGGGTTGACCGGGACTTCTCAAACCGTCATCTTAAATGCCGTGAAGATCCTGTACATCAGCACGGCCGACAACGGTGGCGGAGCATCGCGCTCCGCTTATCGCCTGCCCGACGAAGCGTTCGTGGTTATACGTGATCATTGCCACGCTTAATTTCATGCGGACGTTCTCCCGCCGGCCATTGCGAGGATATGGCAGTTACGGGATAATCTAAACGTGAGCGGAAGCGAACCCTTTGGAACGAGGCCCCGAAAATCTAACGCGTCCCGGCTACCTCCACGTTTTTTCTGCAGCGCAAGGGATTGGTATGGACAAAAGAACTTAGGCCGCATCCGCGAATGGATCGCGAAGACCAACGCGACGGCTCTCGGCCGATAAAGAACACTTTTCAAGTTGGAAGGTTACACATCGCCGGTTGCTCGAGCTAAAAGAATGACCAAGCCCTGTCAGGTTTCCGTCGTAATCCCCTGCTTCAATCATGGCGAATTTCTGCCCGAGGCCGTCTGCAGCGCGACCGCCATCGAGCGGGACGATATTGAGTTAATTGTCGTCGACGACGGCTCCACCGATGAGCGAACGCGCAAAGAAATCGATGCGCTGTCCGCGCGGGGGATTAAGGTAATACGCCAAGAAACCAAAGGGCTAGCGGCGGCGCGGAACGCCGGGATCGCGATTTCAAGAGGGGAATATATCCTTCCCCTGGATGCCGACGACCGTTTACGCCCGGGATGGATTGACCGTGGGATTCGAATCCTGGAATCGAATCCGCAAGTTGGCGTCGTCTATGGGGATGCGGAATGTTTTGGGACGCGCAACGATCGCTGGACTACCGGGTCGTTTGACCCGGATCGCTTGCTGAGGTGGAATTACATCCACGCCTCCGCCCTCTACCGTCGTTCTGTTTGGGAACAGAATCGCGGCTACGATGGTACAATGCCCGTCCAAGGGTATGAAGATTGGGATTTTTGGCTTGGCGCGTTGGAGCATGGCTGGGAATTTGCCTACATGCGAGAGGTGTTTTTCGACTATAGACAGGCCGAACGATCGATGATCACTCGCACCCGCGAATTCGAATCGCAGATCGAGGCGTTCGTTGCGAGCAAGCACGGCCTTCTCTATCGGCGGCAGTGGCAGCAACAAAAGCGAGAGCACGAATCTGTGAAAGGGATTTGTCGCGATATCGGCAGATTGCTCAAATCTCGATCTAAAGAGATATACCTAACAGGACGGCTAAAGATGGCAAAGGAGCTGCGATTGATTCGGCAGCGATTTGAACGCCGTGCATCGTAGGGCCCTTCCAACATGTTTGATTGCAGCCGCAGTCCGCTAACAAGATCATGCCACCAGGACCAACACCAACGGTTAGCGTCATCGTGCCGAACTACAACCACGCGCGCTATTTGCGGCGGCGCGTTGATAGCATTCTTGCGCAGACGTATTCGGACTTTGAGCTGATCCTGCTTGATGACTGCTCGACGGACCATAGCCGCGAGATTCTTGCGTCCTATAGGGACAATCCCAAAGTGAGGGTCGAATTCAACGCGAAGAATTCCGGGACCCCGTTCAAGCAGTGGAACAAGGGCGTGCAGATGGCGCGTGGGCGGTACATTTGGATCGCCGAGTCCGACGATTACGCTGATTTTCGCTTCCTGGCTCGGATGGTTCCGATCCTTGATGAGCAGACGGCGGTAACATTCGCGTATTGCCGCTCTTGGAGCATTGGGGAAAATGATCAACGTTTTGGCTTTGCGGATTTGTACTTGGTTAGCCTGGACGCAAACCATTGGGCGGCCAACTTCGTCGTGGATGGCCTTGAGGAATGCCAGCGGTTCTTTGTGCTTGCCGCGCCAATTCCGAACGCGAGCTCCGTACTCTTTCGCAAGGACGTTTACGAGAGGGTGGGCCGCGCGGACGAGGGATTGCGCCTTTGTGGCGATTACAAGGTCTTTGCTGCAATGGCTGTCGAAGGCAAAATCGCTTATCTTGCTGAGCCCTTGAATTACTATCGGTCACACCGCGAAAATGCCCGCACCCGCACCGCAGCAGGGGCGCTAAGCATCGCCGAATATTTTTACGTGATGCTATCGGTTGTGGATCGTGTCGCCCCACCAGAAACGCTTACCCAAAAGACCGCAATGAATGAGGTCCTCAGCCGCCTGCCCTTCAAGCTCGATCCCCGTGAACGGATCCAAGCCGCCAAGCAATCGCTGACTTACATAGCAGACTGGAACCTGCGTCATAATCCACATGTACCCGGCAAGGCATTGCGCAAGCATTTTATGAATTGGGAGTTCGCGCTGGTAGACAACGAATTCGCCATTTCTCCTCCAAGCCGCTGGCGATTCTTTCTACACAGATGCCGCTTCTGTCGACACTACTTTCCCGAAATGGGTTGGAAGCTGAGACTCGTAAACCTGATGCGGGTGCTCGGCGCGCCTGTTGTCGGCTACCGGCACAGGCATTGGCCCGAACAGGCATACGCGCGGGTGATTCGAATGCTGGATGCGCCCTGAGCAAGCAGGAAATTTTCCGGCGGCCGAGCGCGAACACGTAAGGCAGACCGCAGGCGCTTTTAGGTATCAGTTTGCGGAGGGCGCTGGGCCGAGTAGAGGACATAGCGATCGGAATCAGCAAGAGTGGAAATTCGCCTAATGTGCTGGAAGCTCTGAAAGCCGCGCAGGAAGCGGACATTTCGTCAATCGTGCTGACCGGAGGAGCGGGTGGAGAAGCAGCAAAACTAGTTGACTGTAACAGCCATTT
>DLMH01000207.1 GCA_002478115.1 Candidatus Acidiferrum typicum
AAACAACCGGATAAGCATGAGCATGCTATCTCTTCCGCTTGCTCCTCGAGTTCTTTCCCCTGCAAGTTGTACCAGACCTACGGACCACCCGAGATCCGGCGCGGCCCATGATGCCGCCTTGATATCGATTTGTTTCCGGCGTGGCGTTCGACACCAACCTTGATCGTTCAGAATCCCGCAGAAGCATCTGCGTAGCTAAGCACTTGTGGCGTGGGAGAAAACGCCACTATAGGTAGAGTAGGGCTTTACAGGGATAGGGGGTCGTGGTAGTCTTAGCTCCCGTACCGCCATCTTAGCGCCAGGCGGCTGGGCCTCTGAACGAGAACCTGCCAAACGTGTTTGCTTTCTGTCTGTTACGGAGGAAAGCGTCGCCGGAATATCCCTCCCCTCGAGGAAAGGAAAGTCGTCTCTCTTCGCGCGGAAGAACTGTGGCCATTCTGCAAGATCGCGCCGGAGTGCGGATGGTGGTGGGGTTGCGCGCCGGGTTTGGGGATTAAGGTAAGCCGCGAAGTGGAAGTTCACGACAAAAGGGGACACCTTGCTTAAGCTCCGAAAAGTGGAAATTGTAGGTTTCAAGTCCTTCTGCGAGCGGACGGTGGTCACGTTCAGCGGAATGGGCAGCACCTGCATCGTCGGGCCGAATGGCTGCGGGAAATCCAACGTCGTGGACGCCATCAGTTGGGTGCTGGGCGAACAAAGCCACAAGACCCTGCGTGCGGAACGCATGTCTGATTGTATTTTCAACGGTACAACCAAGCGCCCGCCTCTGGGCATGGCCGAAGTCATCATCACCATGGAAGATCCGGAACTCGCCGAAGCGGCGCGGTTTGTCCTGGAGGCGGAAGAAGAGGCTGAGAAGGAAAACCTCTCCGCGGATAGCACGGATAGCCCGATGGCCGGGGAAACCCAAATGCAAGCCGGCGAAAATGCCCTTGCCGCGGAAGAGTTGAGCCTGGAAACGCCCCTCCAAGCCGAGCCCTCACAGGAGGCAGGGGAAGCGGGCTTCGAGGGCAAACGCAAGAAAAAGGCGGAAAAACCGGCGCTGGTGAGCAAGCCCGGCGAAGTCGTTGTCAGCCGCAGGCTCTATCGCAGCGGCCAAAGCGAATACCTCATCAACGGCCGCGTGGCACGCTTGCGCGACATTCAGGAAATGTTTATGGGCGTGGGCTTGGGACCAGACTCCTACGCCATCATCGAACAGGGGCGCATCGGCCTGATCCTCGCCACGAAGCCCATGGAGCGCCGCGCCATCATCGAAGAAGCCGCGGGCGTAACCAAATTCAAGACCAAGAAGCGGCTGAGCGAGGCCAAGCTGGAATCCTCCAAGCTGAACCTCGCGCGCGTCAACGATATTGTCGTGGAAGTCGAAAAACAGTTGGGCTCCCTGAAGCGGCAAGCCTCCAAAGCCCGCCGTTATTCGGAGATTCGCGAGCAGATGCGCGGAATTGTCCGCCAGATGCTGGCCGGAAAAGCGCGCGAACTCGATGCCGAAGCGGAACGCCTGGGCGGGCGGCTGGCGGAATTGACCATGGCGGAAACGCAGCAGGCGCAATCCATTCACGAACAGGAAGCGGGGCAGGATCGCCTGAACCAGCGGATTTACTCGCTGGACGGGGAAATCCGCCAGAATCAGAATGTGCTGAATCACACGGCCCTGGAAGTGGACCGCAATGAAAACCGCATTGCGTTTAACCATACGCGCAGTGCGGAATTGGCTGGCCGCAACGATCAGATTGCCGCGGAACGCCAGGCCGTCACCGCGCAAACCGCCGAGTGGGAAGCGCGTAACACGGCGCAGCAGCAGGTCGTGGAAAATGTCCGCACGGAGTCAGTCATCGTAACCGCTCGCGTGGAAGACCTGGCGGCGCGCGCCTCCTTCCGCACAACGCAAATCGCGGAATCGGAAGCGCGTGTTGAGGCGCTGCGCCGGGCCGCGACGCAAGCGAATGACAGTTTGCTTTGGCTGCACGGCGAGCAGAAGCAAGCCGAAGAAGCGCTGGTCCACCAGAACGAGTCGCTCCGCAAACTGGAAGAGCGCGAAGGCACGTTGCTCGAATCATCCATCCACGTGCGCAATGATGCGGAACGCGCCGCCCAGGACTGGCAGAATGCCATGAACCAACTGGGTGGGTTGCAGCGCAAGGCCGCGGAAGTCCAGGCGCGCATGATTGAATTGCGCAAAGAGCGCGAAGAGACCGGCAAACAGGCGGATTCCCTGCGTGACTCCCTGGCCGGCGTGCGCGCGCGGCACTCCACCCTCACGCAAATTCTGAATGATCACTCCTACACCGGCGAGGCCGTGCAGAAACTCTTCGCGGCGAACGAGCGCCTCGGCGGCGGGAATTTCCGCGCCGTCGGCGTGCTGGCGGATTACGCGGAGGTGCAGGAACAGCACGAAGCCGCCTTCGAGCAGTACATGCGCGATGAGCTGGAATACGTCCTGGTGGAGACCTACGATCACGCCCGCGCCGGCGTTTCGCTGCTGCGCAATGAAGTCGGCGGCCGCGCCACCTTCTTTGTCGATTCGCTGCGCAACCTGAAACTCGACGAGTACGAGCCCATCGTGCATTTCCGGCCGGAGGACGGTGTGATCTCCCGGCTGGACAAATTGGTGGAGTTCCGCGATCCGCTGGGGCCCGCCGCGAAGCAGTTCCTGCCGCGGTTGCGTTCCGGCTATCTGACAGACAGCGCGGTTGTCGCGGAGAAACTGGCGCGCGAATACCCGCAATATGCATTCGTCACGCCCGAGGGCACCTGCTATCAGGGCCGCATGGTTACGGGCGGCAAGCCGGACGACGCCGGGCCGCTCGGAATGAAACGCGAACTGCGTGCCATGGATGCGGAAGTGCTTCATCTGGAGCACCAGACCGGCTTGATTCAGGCGGAACTTGAATCCATCACCGTGGAATTGCGCACCTGCGAACAGGCTAACGACGAGCTTTCCGCGCAACAGCGCGAAGCGGAGCGCAACCTTTTCGCCACAAAGCACCGCCACGAGCAGATGCAAAGCGACCTGGCCCGGCTGGGATTGGACCTGACCGTCTGCCAGAGCGAACTTGCGCGCGTGCGCAAGGAAATCGATACCGTGCAGCAGCGCGCGGAACGCGCCAAGCTGCAGCATGAAACCGCGGCGACCTCACGGGCCGAGGCGGAAGCCGAAAGCGCGCGTCTGGCAGAAGAGGTTGTGCAGCTTCGCGCCAGGGTGCAGACCGAACAGGAAGAGCTGGCCACCGCCAGGGCGGAACTTGCCGCCATGAACGAGCGCATGGCCTCCGTGGAAGCAATTGCCCATCGCCTGCAAGAGGAGAGGACAGATCTGGAACGCCGCGAGGCGGCTCTGCGGCAACAGGAAGCGTCCATCACCGAAGAAACCGCGGCAATGGCCCGGCAGACGGAAGAGCTAACCCGGCAATTGGAAGTGCTGCGTACCGAAAAGACGCGCCTGGAAGAAAACCAGAAGCAGCTTGAGCAGGAATGGGACGAAGGCCGCACGCGCGTGACGCAGGCCGAAGATCATCTGCGCACGGCCCGGCAATCGTTGCAAGACATGCGCGAGGAGCGCGGCCGTTTTGAAGTGGACAAAGCGCGCAACGATTCCGACCGCCAGCACTTGCGCGAAACTTGCCTCGCCGAAGTGAACGCGCAACCCGAGGACCTGATCGCTTCTGAAACCGCCTTCATGTCCGGCGAAGAGCTGGCTCTTGCCGAAGCGAACTACCGCGAAATGAAGCAGCGCATCGAAAACATGGGCGCCGTGAACATGATGGCCCTGGAAGAATTCAACGAGTGCGAACAGCGGTTCACCTTCCTGACCCGCGAGCGCGATGATCTGCTGCAGTCCATCGCCGATACCCAGCAGGCCATCAAGGAACTCGACGTCATCACCAAGGAAAAATTTGAGCAAGCCTTCGCGGCCATCAACGCCAACTTCTCCACCGCCTTTCACACCATTTTTGGCGGCGGCATGGCGGAGATGCGTTTGACCGAACCGGACAGCTCCGGCGATGCAGGCATTGACATTGTGGCCTCGCCGCCGGGCAAGCGTTTGCAGAACGTTTTGCTGCTTTCGGGCGGCGAGAAGGCCATGGCCGCGCTGGCGCTGCTGATCGCCATTTTCCGTTACCAGCCGAGTCCCTTCTGCATCCTGGACGAAGTCGATGCGCCACTCGATGAGGCGAACATCGGACGGTTCACGCGCTTGATCGGCGACATGAGCGCGCAGACGCAATTCATCATTGTCACCCACAACCGCAAGACCATGGAGACCGGCAGCGTGCTCTACGGCGTCACCATGCAAGAGCCCGGCGTCTCCAAGCTCGTCAGTGTCCGCTGGGAAGGCGAGGCGGCGGCGCCCACGCGAAAGCACCGCGCCGCCGCGGCAACCGCAGCTTAAGAAAATTCTCAGTATTGCCGTATCGGGGCGGAAGAGATTCCGCCCCATTTGTTTTTCGGCGGCTACCCCGGACAGCATGGTCGTCTGCGGCAGGGGAACGTGACGGCAAACATTGACATCGGCGTGGGCTAAGATAAAATGCAGGACACTTCTCGGGGGAACCGTTCCGTGAGTGCAACTTCTGCAGCGAGAGTAATTCGTGAAACGAATTTTCCCGGCCTTGCGCCCGCCGCGCGCGGCAAGGTGCGGGACATTTACGACCTCGGCGACCGCCTCTTGATCGTCGCCACCGACCGCCTGTCCGCCTTCGATGTGGTGATGCCGACGCCGATTCCGGATAAAGGCCGCGTCCTTACGCAACTCTCGCTATTCTGGTTCAATCTTCTGCGAGACGTCATCCCGCATCACGTGCTCAACTCGACGGAATTCCCAGCCCCGTTCGACAAATACAAGGACGACCTGGCGGGGCGCACCATGCTGGTGCGAAAGACCAAACCCTTGCCGATCGAGTGTGTCGCGCGGGGATATTTATCCGGCTCCAGCTGGAAGGAGTACCGCGCTTCCGGAAAAATTTGCGGCATATCCCTGCCGGACGGCTTGGGGGAGTCCGACAAGCTCCCCGAGCCGATATTTACGCCCGCGACAAAAGCGGTTACCGGCCACGATGAAAATATTCCGTTCGAGCAAGCCGCGGGAATCCTCGGCAAGGAACTTGCCGAGCAGGCGCGCAGCGTCACGCTGGAGCTGTACCGCCGCGCCGTCGCCTACGCCGAGCCGCGGGGAATCCTGCTGGCGGACACCAAATTCGAATTTGGGTTGCTCAACGGCCAACTCCTGTGGATCGACGAAGCGCTGACACCGGATTCCTCGCGATTCTGGCCTGCCGCGCAGTACAAGCCCGGCGGCGCCCAGCCCTCCTTTGACAAACAGTTTGTGCGCGACTACCTCGAAAGGATCCAGTGGCCAAAAACGCCACCCGGGCCCGACCTGCCCCCCGACGTCGTCGCCGCGACGCGTGCCAAATACCGGGAAGCCTACCGGATCCTGGTGGGGCACGAATTGGAGTAGCAAGCCGGCCCCGTCAAAATACGCAAGTCAGCGGAGAGTGCGCACGTGAGAGACCAATTGGAAGGGCTTGTGACGCAAATGGTGGAGCGCGGTATCCTGTTTGACGAGGCTGTAGGTGAGTTTGAGAAGCGTTTCATCAAGCGCGTGCTCGAGCGCACCAACGGCAACCAGTCCCGTGCCGCCGAAGTCCTGGGGATTCACCGCAACACCCTGAGCCGCAAGATGACGGAATACAAGCTGGATCACCGCCGCGGGCGCAGCCGCTAGAACGGCAGCGGCCCAGACGACGAGACTCTCAAGAGAAGAACTTCAACACGATTCAACTTGAAATCCGAAGTCGAAGAGGGATTCCTCCGCTCCGGGTCGGCAAAAAGCGCCGTCCCTCCGGTCGAAATGACAGATTTTGGGTGATGGATGGGGCAAGAGAAGCGAACTTCGCCGAAATTGGGTCTTTACAGGACAATCGTTTGAAATAGAAGGAGATGCGCTCGCCTGCAATTGGTCAACTGCGGATTTCAGTTTGAAACAAAAAAAAGGGGCCCCGAGTCGTACTCGAGGCCCCTCGGTCTATTTCTCTCAAACATGAATTATTGTGGCTTCGCAGCAGGCTTCCTGACCGGCTTCTTTACCGGTACCTTTTCCTTCGGCAGATCGTCGGCACTCACTTTGCCCTTTTCCAAATGGATCATGAACGCCGGATCGGGATCATAGGAGGTCAAGGTCCCGGTGATGTGCACGAAAGGAGGGGGATCGCTTTTTGGATTGATCTTTCCGGCTTCGGGCTGGCTCGGGATCTTAAATTCCATGTTAGCGGTGGTCGCGGCTTCAAATTCCGCATCGGTGGTGACGAAAGCGGTCTTGATTACCACCGGGTCCGCTCCGCCGGTCACTCCGATCACCTTGCCGGGGACGTCCGGGAACTCCAGGCCGCACGACGCCGTCCAGGTGAGTTTGGCCTTGTCGCCGCCGGCCTTCAGGTCGGTGAACACGGAGGCGATGGTCATATCCTTGCGCGCCGCGTCAAGATCGGCGCTGCTAGGGAGCTTGTAGCTGGCCGGGCGGTCCACGGAACTTGAGGCGAGCTGCAGCAATTCGTTCATTTCCGCGTCGCTCAACGCATCGCAAACCGTGCCACCCTGGAAGTTCACGATCAGCTTGCGCAAGTACGTCTTGACGGACTTGGACTGCGTCTCAGTGGCATTCTTGGAGGTCGCCGCGCGCGCATAGGCCCAAAGCGAGTCGACTTGCTGCGGTGGATTCGTACAGCCGTAGGCCTTGCCAAGGCTGTAATTAGACGTCAGGTCGTCCGGGGTCATCGCCAGGACCGCCTTGTAGGATTCCACAGCGCCCGCGCAATCTTTGGCGGCGAGGGCGGCATTCGCTGCCGTTCCATAGAAGAAGATGATGGACCTCTTCTTATCTTCGGCAAACTTGGCGTCGTCTACACCCTCGGGCTTGGGAACGGAATCGACGATCTTGACCCCGGCAAGAGCGGCATCATGGGCGGCCTTGGCGGTCTGGGGGTCGGGGTTGGGAATATTGTCGTAGGCGAAGGCCCGGATCGTGAGAGCCTCGTACTTCTCCGAGACACTGGCTTTGTCGCCGAGAGCGATCAGCTTGTCGCAATACTCGATGGTCTTGGGAAAATTCTTTTGCGTGCCGTAATTCTTGTAATACAGCGGATAGATATAGTTCAACAGAGCCGAATTCGGGTACTTCGCGACGAAGTCGTCCAGCAGCTTGATCTGCGCCGCAGGGTTCGTCTCAGCAGCCGCCGCCTGCTGGTCCTTGTACTCCGCCATGGTGTACTTCTGCGGGCCTGCAGCGCTGCCTCCGGTGCCCTGCGCCATCGCCGGAGCCCCCGTGATACAGAAGAGGCAAAGCGCCCCAAGCACTGCAAGGCTTGTCATCCTACATGTAGCGTTCATTCCCTTATCTCCTCGCTGCAACCAATGAAATGAAATCACACAATCCGGCCGCAATCAACGGTGCTCACCGGAAACCCTGAATTTCCCTGCGAACCCACAATGCTCTTTCGGAAACTGTTGAATTATAGGTGCACCCGACTCCCATTCGCAAGTCGCTTCCGGCAGAATACCGGAAAACTCCGTGGACGGAAAAAAGGCGTTCGCGAACCTTACGACAGAACCCCCGTGCACCTCCGAGACATCCGATGCAGAGCGGCATCCTTGGGAATAAGATGAGTGTCGCATAAAATGCGTGGCTTGGGCGAGGGAGAAATCAAATGACGGACATAAACATGGCAAATAGCGGGGCCAGCACAGAAAAGCCGCTGGCGGGGGGAGTGGCGCTCGTCACGGGAGGCGGCCGAGGCATCGGCAAGGCCATCGCGCAGCGGCTGGCAAAACTGGGAGCTGCGGTGAGCATCTGCGGCCGCACTGAGGAATCGCTCATGAGAACTGCGCAGGAATTGCGGGCGTTCGGGGTGCGTGTGCACGCGCAGACCGCCGACGTGACCCGGGCCGGCGATATTGCCCCGCTGCTCGAAGCCACCGAGAAAGAGCTGGGGCCCATCACCATCCTGGTGAACAACGCAGGCATCGGCGGCTTCGGCCCCGTCCACGAGAAAAGCGAAGAGGAGTGGGACCGCGTCCTCAACACGAGCCTGAAGAGCGTCTTCCTCGTTTCGCGGGCCGTGGTGCCTGCGATGATCCGGCGCGGCGGCGGGGACATCATCAATATCAGTTCCCTGGCTGGGAAAAATACGTTTGCCGGCGGCGGAATTTATTGCGCTTCGAAGTGGGGCTTGCAAGGCTTGACCGGTTGCATGGCGGAGGACTTGCGCGGCTATGGGATTCGCGTGAGCGTCATTTGTCCCGGAAGCGTGGCGACGGAATTCTCTGGGGGCGGGCCGAAGGACCCGAAAAAAGCCCTGACTGCGGAGGACGTGGCCCACGCCGTGGGCATGGTGGCGGTGCAAGGGCCACAGAGTTTCATCAGCGAGGTGCACCTGCGCCCGGTAAGGAAGCCCTAGGCGCGCAGGCGGGGGACATTTTCGTCTTGACAATAGTCGTAACAACGACTATACTCTGGACATGAATTCCTGCCATCAGGCTTCCTCCCCCGGCGTCGCTCTCGAGGACCACATCTTCGTCGCCATCCTCAAGACCGCCGATGCCCTTTCCCAGGAAGCTGAGCAACTCATCAAATCCGCCGGCCTGACCATGGCCCAGTACAACGTCCTGCGCATCCTGCGCGGCGCGGAGCCCGAAGGGTTGCTCTGCCGCGGCATCAGCGAGCGCATGATTTCGCGCGACCCGGACGTCACCCGCCTCCTGGACCGCATGGAAAACCACGGCTGGATCACGCGACACCGCGAGAAAGAGGACCGGCGCGTCGTGAAAACACGCATTACGGAAGAAGGCCTGGCGGCACTGAAGAAACTGGATCAGCCCGTCCGGGACTTGCACAAAGGCCAATTTCGCCACATGAGCGCCCCCCAGCTAAAGACCCTGGCCAGGTTGCTGGCAGAAGTGGAAAAGCGTGAACCCACCTAGCGGGCTGGCGCATCCTAAAACCAATTTTCGCAGCTAAAAAAAAGGAGAAAGAACAATGAAGTTGAATTTCCATCGGTTAGCAGTGACAGCAGGTCTGGCGGCAGCTCTGGCGTTGCCCGCCAGCGCGGGTACGACCACCTGGCAGATCGATCCGCAGCACTCGTCGGCGCAGTTTGGCGTGACCCACTTGATGATCTCGACGGTGCGCGGCGAGTTTCACGGTGTGAAGGGCACGGTCGTCCTGGACGATCAGGACATCACCAAGTCCACGGTGAATGTCACCATCGACGCCACTTCCGTGGACACCCGCGAGCCCGATCGCAACAAGCACCTCAAAAGCCCCGATTTCCTAGATGTGGCCAAATATCCCTCCATCACCTTCAAGTCCACCAAGGTGGAGCAGGCCTCCCCCGGCGAGTTGAAGGTGACCGGCGACCTCACCATCCGCGGCGTCACCAAGCAGGTGGTCCTGAATGTCGATGGCCCGAAGGCTCCGATCAAGGATCCCTGGGGACTCCAGCGCTCGGCCGTTTCCGCCACCGCCAAGATCAACCGGCAAGACTTCGGCGTAAGCTGGAACCAGACGCTCGATTCCGGTGGGGTTGTGGTGAGCGATGAAGTGCGCATCACGCTGGACGTGGAGATGGTAATTCCGCCAGCAGGCAAGTAAGCCGCGCCAGCACAGGGCTGGATCGCAGAGTATTGCCGGGCGGCGCAAACCCGCCGCCCGTCGCAGTCTCGGCTTTGGAAATCCTTAGGAGAAAAAAGATGCACAAGCCAGCAGCCACACAATATCCCGTCCATGAATTGATCCGCGAACGCTGGAGCCCGCGCGCTTTCTCGGAAAAAGCAGTTCCACCGGAGATTCTCCAGAGTTTGTTTGAAGCCGCGCGTTGGGCGCCCTCCAGCAATAACGAGCAGCCGTGGGCGTTCCTGGTTGGAACCAGGGGAGTCGGAGACACCTTTAAGAAAATTCTTGGCACGCTCGTCGAATTCAACCAGACCTGGGCGAAGCACGCGCCGGTGCTGGCCATCGCCGTCTCGGAGCTCGCGTTTGCGAAGAATGGGCATTCCAACCGAAACGCCTCCTACGATACGGGCGCGGCAGTTTCGCAATTGACCACGGAAGCCACTTCGAGAGGGCTATTTGTCCATCAAATGGCGGGATTCGATCCCCACAAAGCCGCCGAAACCTTCGCGGTTCCGAATGGTTGGGAGCCGATTGCCGCGTTCGCCATCGGCTATGCGGGCGACCCGCAAACGCTTCCGGAATCGTTGCGCGAGCGCGAGTTGGCGCCCCAGACGCGCAAGCCGCTGCACGAATTTGTCATGAGCGGACAGTGGGGCCACGCCGCGCCCTTTGCGCAGAAATAATCAAGGGCGGAGAATTCACGCCACCTTGCAGGGCACGCTCAGGGAATGAGTGTGACGGTGTCTACAGCCGCGGCAGGACGATGCCGCTCTGCGCCTGGTACTTCCCTTTTTTGTCCTTGTAGCTGACTTCGCACTCTTCGTCGCTCTGGAAAAAGATCACCTGGCACAGGCCTTCGTTGGCGTAGATTTTCGCCGGCAACGGCGTGGTGTTGCTGATTTCCAGTGTCACAAAGCCTTCCCACTCCGGCTCGAATGGCGTGACATTCACGATGATCCCGCAGCGCGCGTAGGTGGATTTGCCCAGGCAGATCGTCAGCACATTGCGCGGGATGCGGAAATACTCCACGGACCGCGCCAACGCGAACGAATTGGGCGGAATGATGCAGACGTCGCCCTGGTAATCCACCAGCGAGCGCGGGTCGAAGTGCTTCGGATCGACTATCGTCGAGTTCACATTGGTGAAAATGCGGAACTCGTCCGCCACCCGGATGTCGTACCCATACGAGGAGACGCCGTAACTGATGACGCCTTCCCGCATCTGCCGGTCAGTAAACGGCTCGATCATTTTGTGTTCCAGCGCCATCTTGCGAATCCAACGGTCGGGCTTAACGGACATCCATTCCTCCTAACACAGATGTGAAAAATGTGCGCTCTTAAAAAGTAAGAGTGTAGTCGAGGGAACACGTCTTGACAACCTGCGCGGCACCCAATAGCATCGGGCCACGTAGAGCCGGAGGCCGGTGTGATCAAGCTCGATATCGTAAACGCGGTGGTAGGCAGGACCAACATCAGTCGCACCAAAGCGGAACAAGCCGTGGAAACCATCTTTGAATCGCTTAAGGGCGCCTTGGGCCGGGGTCAACGCATCGAATTGCGCAAGTTCGGCGTCTTCAGTGTGAAGCCGCGCAAGACCGGCATTGGGCGGAATCCTCGCACGGGAGAAGAGGTCAGCATTCCTCCCGGCAAGGCGGTGCGCTTCAAGCCTGGCAAAGAACTGCAGGGCCTCGCAGATACCACTGCAGGTGTGGCCAAGTAGAACTTCGTGACCCCACCGGAAACAGAGCAGCACGCTCCCGCTCTTCTGGGTGCCGATACCTGGCGGGATTTGGCCGCGTACGGGCCGTATTACGCAGCGAGTCCGCCTCTCCCTACAACTCGTTCGCTCATCCTCGCGGCGTTCCTGTTTTTCCTGACGCTGATCACGTGTCTCCTGGCGGGCACGCATTTCGCCGCGGCCTATGCGCACAACCAGGCCGCCTCGCTTGACGCCTTCCTGCAGACGTTCACTCTCGCCTATCGTCATCCCGCCACTCTTTTGACCGGACTTCCCTTCGCTGTAACGCTGCTGGCGATTTTGTTGGCGCATGAATTGGGGCATTACTTCGCCTGCCGGTATCACCATATCCGCTCCAGCTACCCGATGTTTATTCCTGCGCCGACGCTGATTGGAACATTCGGCGCGTTCATCCTGATTCGTTCGCCGATACGCTCCGCGCGCGCGCTATTTGATGTTGGCGCTTCCGGGCCCATCGTGGGCTTTCTCCTGGCAATTCCCGCGATGGCGTACGGCGTGCTTCACGCGAAGGTTGTGCCTTCGCTTGCGAGTGACGGCAGCGCCGATTTGGTTTTCGGCGTGCCTGGGGTGATGCGACTCATCGCAGCGGTGATTCAGCCGAATGCGCATGCGGCAGATTTGGTCTTGCATCCGGTGGGCCGCGCTGCCTGGGTCGGGCTCTTTGCCACGGCGCTGAATTTGCTGCCGGTGGGGCAGCTCGATGGCGGGCACATTCTGCGCTCGGTCAGCCCGCGGCTGCATCGCATGGTTTCGCTGGTCTTGCCGCTCATTTTGGTGCCCATGGGAATTTTCTTGTGGAGGGGCTGGCTGATCTGGGCCGCTCTGCTATTTGGCGTGCGCTACTTCCGCGCCGCCCCGATCTACGATCCCACGCCGCTGGACCCGAACCGCCGATTCGGCGCGCTCCTGGCCCTGCTCGTCTTTCTGCTCTGCTTCATGGCGAATCCGCTGTAGCTGCAGCGTCTGCTTGGCTTGCCGGGTCGCCTCTCATGCAACTGCCGCAACCCGGTGCGTTCCAGACTTCCCCAAGTGGCACCCAGTCAGTTTCCAGTCAGGTTGTTAATCAGTTGGGCCGAGTTAGCTGACGAAAATTTTGATACCATCACACCGTCGAGATGTTCCTGGAGAAAACTACTTGAGTGGCACAATCTCAAAAGATGCGCACGTTTTCAAAGGCCCACTAATCAAGGCTGTAGGGTCAGTTGGTGCGTTCTGGGGAATCATCGGAACATACCCCGCGGTTTTGGCATTCGTCATTTTGGACAACCTGCACACTGGTCAAATAGCTCAAAGAAATGGGATTCCTTTTGTGCTGTTCTTAGTGGGCTGGTTTTTGTTGGTCCTTGCCCTATTTCCCGGAAGATTGATGGCGTCGACGCCTTACGCTGTGGCTCTGGAGCCGCCAAGAGGAATCTGGGTTTTCGGCCCGCCAAAGGTATGGATTCCTTTCGACGAAGTCACTGGCATTGGTACCTACTCAAGCTGGTTTGGGCGATTGCACGTTGTTGAATTGAGTCGCTCACACGGTCTAGTGAAACGGGTCCATCTCTTCTCACTGATTTCTCCCGATGAACTCGCCAATGAGTTACGGTCTTCAATCGACCGCCGAGGCGGCGTCCAACCAGCCAAATAAGCAGCTCCGCATTAGGCTAACTCCTGATAAGTTCGCCTTACCGGCCATCTTGTTCCTAGTATTCCACTTCTGCGGTTGCCGCGCCTATCACGCGTTGGGTGAAAGTGCCGACGCGTAATCGGAAACGGAGCCACTACCCCCGAGGTGATGTTTGACCTGAACAATCACAACAGCGTTAGTGGATCCATATCCACCAGCACAGCGGTTTGCGGGATTTCATGCGCATCGCAAAATGCCAGCGCGCCGGTGAGCACCTTGGTCAGCAGCGAGCGTTTCGGCGACTTCAGCAGGAACTGGAAGCGATGCTCCTTTTTCAGGCGCGCCAGCGGGGCCGAGGCTGGACCGAGGATGCGCAGGCCTTTCCCATCCTGCGGCGAAAAATACTCCGAAAGCTGGCGCGACCACCGGATTACGTTTTCCAGCTTTGTATCCCGCACAATCACGTTCGCCAGCGACACGAACGGCGGATAGGCCATCATGCGGCGAAAATGCAATTCGCGCTCAAAGAACGACAGATAATCCTGGCGCACCGCATCCTGAATCGCGTAATGCTCTGGGTAATACGTTTGAATGAGCACGCGGCCGGGCAGATCGCCCCGCCCCGCGCGCCCCGCCACCTGTGTGAGCAGCTGAAAGGTGCGCTCCGCGGCGCGAAAGTCGGGCAGGCTCAGCCCGGAATCCGCGGAGATTACGCCAACGAGCGTGACGCGCTGGAAGTCGTGCCCCTTGGCGAGCATTTGCGTGCCCACCAGAATATCCAGCGCGCCGCCGGCAAACGCGCCCAGCGTTTCCTGGTATTGCCGCTTGGTGCACGCGGTGTCGCGGTCCAGCCGCGCAATCCGCGCCCCGGGAAATTCCTTGCGCAGGCGCTCTTCCAGGTGCTCCGAGCCTTCGCCGAAGAAATAGACATACTTCGAGCCGCACTTCGGGCACACCTTCGGCACGGCCTGCGTCGAGCCGCAATAGTGGCATTCCAGCCGGTTGCGGCTCTTGTGATAGGTCATCGAGATGCTGCAATTAGCGCACTGCACGGAAGCGCCGCAACTCCGGCAAAGCACGGACCAAGAATATCCGCGGCGGTTGATCAGAATCAGAACCTGCGTCTGAAACGACAGACACTCTGCAATCCCCGCGTGCAGCACCTGCGAAATCGGGCTGGCCTGGTGGGTCTGCTGAAATTCCTGGCGCAGATCGACAAGCTCCACCGCAGCCAGCGAACGATTCTCCACCCGCTCGGCCAGGGTGAGCAGTTCGTATTTTCCACTGACGGCGTGGTGATAGGTTTCGAGCGAGGGCGTCGCGGAACCCAGCAGCGCCGCGGCGTTTTCCAGCTTGGCGCGCACGATGGCGACGTCGCGCCCGTGGTATCTGGGCGTCTCTTCCTGCTTGTAGCTGTTCTCCTGCTCCTCATCCACGATCAGCAAGCCAAGATTTTCGAGCGGCGCGAATACCGCCGACCGCGTGCCTACGACGACGCGCGCCTGCCCATTGCGCACGCGCCACCACTCTCGCGCGCGTTCCACGTCGCCGAGCGCCGAGTGCAGCACCGCGACGCCCTCGAAGCTCGCCCCAAACCACGCGCGGCACTGCCGCCCGATCCACAACGTCAGCGCAATTTCCGGCACGAGAATCAGCGCGGTCTTCCCGCGCGCCAGGGTATCTTGCACCGCTCGCAAGTACACTTCCGTTTTCCCGCTGCCCGTTACGCCGTGCAGGAGTTGCACGCCAAACTCGCCCAGTTCAAAACGCGCCCGGATGGCGCCGAACGCGCGCTCCTGGGCTTCGTTCAACGAATGCGCCGGGGGCGTGTAGCCGGCATCGAACGGATCTTCGGCGGGATCGATGGGCTCTTCCCAGCTTTCGAGCAGCCCCTCGCGCAGCAGCCGCTCAATCACCGCGCGGGAAAGATGCGCAAGTTTCAGGAGTTGCGGCAATGGCAGCGGGCCGCGTTCAGTTTGCAGCAGCGCGCGCAGGCGCTCTTCCTTCTCGCCAAACGGCTTTGCTTCCGCGTCCATGCCTTTCCACGCGACAACGCGTTGCGTTTTCCGTTTGCGCCCCTGCAGCGTCTCCTGAATTTGCAGGTAGCCGCGCCGCTGCAGCCGTTGCAATCCCTCCGGCGAAATTCCCAGCTTGGCCGCTGGACCCGCCTGCCACGCACCTTTTTTTTCGAGCAGCTTGCGCAGGAACGCGGCCTCGTCATCGCCCAGGTCGGTCAGCGTTGTGCCTTGCTGGAGCTGCTCCGCCAGCGCGCGGCCTGCATCGGTAAGCACGATTTCGCGCCGCGCCGTCAACTCCGTGACCGGCGGCATCATCGCCCGGAAAACTTCGCCAATCGGGGCAAGATAGTAGCCCGCGATCCACCTTCCCAACTCCAGCAGCTTTGGCGTCAGCGCCGGCACCAGATCGATCAGCTTGCTTACGTCGCGGATGGTTGCGCCTTCGGGCGGCGTGTCCGTCAGTTCAAGCACCACGCCAACCATCGCTTTTTTGCGGAATGGCACCAGCACGCGCGAGCCCGGCTGCAACAGCGCGCGCAGCGCCTGCGGCACGCCATAAGTGAATGTCGTGCGCAGAGGAACGGGCAAAGCGACGTTGCAAAAGGAAACAGGCATCCCGCGTGTAGTTTAGCAGGTTGCCAAAAAAAGGTGATTCCTTGTCATCCCGAGCGAAGCGAGGGATCTGCTTTTCGCAATGGACGAGGGAAAAAGCAGAAAGATTCTCACCGGCTGATCAGCACAATCCCCGCAAAAATGGAAAGAATCCCGGCCCACTGCAGGCGCGACACCGGCTCGCGCAGAACGAGCGCGGCCAGCCCCACCGTGACCGCACCGTAGAGTGAAGCGAGCACGCTCACCACGGAAACCTGTTCGAGCTGCATGCCCAGGTTGTTGAACACATACGCGCTCGTATCGAGGACCCCCACGCCCAGAATCCAGGGGGAGTCTTTCTTCGACGGCGGCGCCAGAGAACTTCCGGCAATCAGAATCACGACCGCCGCGAAAGAGAAACTCGTCAATCGAATGATCCAGACGGTAGGCACGCCGCCCAGCAGCGGCACCACGCGAATCCCCAACAGCCAGAACATCACGCCAAAGGCCACGGCCGCAAGCAGCGCCCAGCCCACACCCAGCCGCTTTTTCGCCGGCTGCGTGGTGCTGTCAATTGCGTTCGCATCGTCCGGCAGAGTTTCGCCATGCGCCACCAGGATGACGCCGAGGATCGTCAGCGCAATGCCCAGGAATCGCGCCAGCGTCAGCCGCTCTCCGCTCATCACGGAGAGCAGCAAGGTCAGCACGGGATAGCTGGCGGAAAGAGGCGCCACGATGGACATCTTGCCAATTTCAAAGGAACGGTAGAGCACCATGGTGCCCACGGCATTGAGCAGACCCACAAAAATCCCCCAAGCCCACGGCCGCCAGCCCGAACCGTCCGCAAGATGGCCCCACCCGCCCAGCCAGCGCATCGCCAGCGTCAACAGGACGAAACCCGTCAACTGCATGTAGAGCATGGTGCGCAGCGTGCCGATCTTGCGCGTGGCGAACCGCGCAAACAGGTCGGCGCTACCCCAGGTGAGCGCGGTCAGCAGGCCGTAGAAGATTCCCATAATGAGTTAGGAGAATTTCTCCAGATGTTTAGCGCAGTAGCAGGCTGCCGCCAAACCCAGCGAATGTCATTCCGAGACCCGTTCGTTTTTTGAACGGGGCGAGGAATCCGCTTTTTCCCCAGCTGTTACAAAAAGCAGATTCCTCGCTGCGCTCGGAATGACAAACGTGTTTACGCCTTGCCAAGATGGGGTCGAGCAGTGCTCGACCCCTACAACCCCCGAATCTCGGGACGAGCAGGATGATAATGAATTGCTGCTTTGTAGCATCGTGCTATGACGATTTTGATTTCTTCGGCGGCTGCAGGCCCAATTCCGCCATCACCTTTTGCAGGTCTTTCCACACTTCGCCCTTGGCGTTGGGATTCCGCAGAAGATACGCGGGATGATAGGTGGCCATCAGCTTGTGGCCGCGCCACTCTAGCCACTGTCCGCGGAATTGCGAAATCCCCCGTGTGGTTTCCAGTAGCGTTTTCGCGGCGACGGCCCCCAGGCACACGATCACTTTGGGCCGGATCACATCGATCTGCCGCAGCAGATACGGCGAGCAGGTAGCCACTTCATCCGGCTCCGGCGCGCGATTTTCCGGCGGCCGGCATTTCACCACGTTGCCGATGTAAACGTCCCGGCGCTGCAAACCCATCGCTTCGATCATCTGCGTCAGAAGTTTGCCGGCCCGGCCAACAAAAGGGATTCCCTGCTGATCTTCGTCGGCGCCCGGCCCCTCGCCGATAAACACGAGCTCCGCCTTGGGACTGCCATCCCCAAACACAATTTTATTGCGGCCCTTGTGCAGCTTGCAGCGCGTGCAATCACCGATGTCTTCGCGAATCCTCGGCAGCGTGTCGTCCTTAATCTTATCCACGCTCTCGAACAGCGAAGGACCCGAAGGCGCGACGACTGGCGCGATCCGCGGCGTCGCGGCGACCGCAGCCGCTTTCGGAGGCAACGGCTTGGCAATGGATTTAGGCAAAGAGTTCTCCTCAGGTGCGGGAGTGGGCGCTACAGTTGAAGCGGTTGGAACGAAACTCGTGGCCGCAGCCGGAGTGCGATCCCGATAGAACAAGCGGATGCCCAGGTCCTCGTAATACCGCAGGCGTTCTTCAATTTTCTCTTCTAGCGATTCCGGAGCGCGGTCGGCCATGATCGCTCAGCCGCCGGCCCTATGCGTGGCGGGCTTGCTGCGCAAAACGGCGCGGATCCGCACCGCTTCGTCCAGAATGCGCTCGGCTACTTCGGCCTTGCTCATCCGAGGCAACGGGAGATCGCGGCCATCGCGGGAAAACAGCGTAACGATATTGGTGTCGTGATCGAAGCCCGCGCCCTCCGCCGTCACGTCATTCGCAACGACCAGGTCCGCATTTTTCTGCGCAAGCTTCTTCCGCGCGTTTTCGGCGACTTGCTCGGTCTCCGCCGCGAATCCCACAACAATCCGTTCGCCCTTTTCCTTCGCCAAGGTGGCCAGAATGTCGGTATTGGGTTCCAGGCGAATCGTCAGCGCTTCCTTGCTGCGTTTGATTTTCGAGCTTGCTGGTTTGGCCGGCCGGTAATCCGCCACTGCCGCCGCGAAAATCGCCAGCGAGCAGGCTGGAAAGTGTTTCCGCGCGGCAGCCAGCATCTCCTCCGCCGTGCGCACATCCACGCGCTCCACGCCCTCGGGAGTCGCCAAAGCCGTCGGGCCCGTGATCAGAATGACCTTTGCCCCGCGCCGTGCTCCGGCCTCCGCCACCGCGTAGCCCATCTTCCCCGAAGAGCGATTGGTGATGTAGCGGACGGGATCGATATCCTCGCAGGTGGGTCCAGCGGTAACCAGCAGAGTCTCGCCCGCAAGATCGCGTTTCGCCTGCGCAACTCCCTGCACCGCTCTCAGAATCTCGTCGAGTTCCGCCAAGCGCCCCGGCCCGATCATGCCGCACGCAAGATACCCGGCATTGGGCTCAACAACGTGCACGCCCCGCGCCTTCAGCACCGCCAGATTCTCCTGTGTCGCCGCGTGTTGCCACATGTTGACGTTCATCGCCGGGGCCACAATCACCGGCGCGGTGGAGGCAAGATACAACGTGGAAAGAAAATCGTCGGCGAGGCCGCGCGCAAATTTCGCGAGCGTGTCCGCGGTGGCCGGCGCCACAACCAGCAGATCGGTGCGCTGCGCCACGGCGATGTGCTCGATGGCGGATTCGAGGTTGGCTTCGCCGGTGGAAGACTTGGCAAAGAGATCGGTGATGACTTTCTGCCCGCTCAGGGCTGCAAACGTCAGGGGCGTGACGAATTCACAAGCCGCGCGCGTCATCACCACCTGGACGCTGTGGCCCTCTTGCTGCAAACGGCGAACGAGTTCCGCGGACTTGTAAGCCGCGACTCCACCGGTGACCCCAAGGGTGATGCGCATGGAATCCTCGCGGGCGCGCTACCTGCGCCGCTTGACGCTTTCCTTTTCCTCGTCGCTCCCGGGCTCGGTGAAGTCGTATTCAATCAAGCCACTGGTAACCTCTTCGCAGGCGATGCGCGTCGCCTTCAAGGTTCGCAGGTTTTCCACCAGCGGCGGTGCGCCCGCCATGATCTGCCGGGCGCGTCGAGCGGCCAGCACGACATAGGCAAACTGGCTCTCCGGAGCTTTGGTTTGCACGGTCATGATTGTCTTACCCTCCAAACGATGCCAGGACTTGATTCACGCGGTTTCGGCGGCGGGCACTGCCGCAGCGCAGCGCCAGAAGAATCCCCTGGGCATCGCGGCCGGCACGTTCCACGTCGTCGTTCACCACGCAAAAATCGTAAAACTCTTCGCTCGCGGCAATTTCATCGCGCGCCATGGCCAGCCGCCGGGCAATTTCCTCGTCGGGGTCCTGGCCGCGGCTGCGCAACCGCCGTTCCAGTTCCTGCCGCGAGGGCGGCAAAATAAAAATCGCCACGGCTTCCGGCAATTTCTTCTTTACCTGCGCCGCGCCCTGCACGTCAATCTCGAGCACCAGATCCAGGCCTCGCGCCCGCGATTCGTTCAGCCATTTCCTGGGCGTGCCGTAGGAATACTTCCCAAAGACACGCGCATATTCCAGAAAATCACCCCGGGCGACCATGGCATCGAACTCCGCCTCGGTGACGAAATCATAACATTTTCCGGAGGCCTCGGTCGCCCGCTGCGGCCTCGTGGTGCAGGATATCGAAGGCATCGTACCCGGCAGCTCCAATACCTTCTGCACCAGCGTCGATTTCCCCGAGCCCGACGGCCCGGACACGATCAGCACCAGCGGCGCAACCCCGTTTCCCTCGCTCATTCGATGTTCTGCACCTGTTCCCGCAATTTCTCGATTTCCGCTTTGATCTCCAGCGCGATTCCCATGATTGCCAGGGCTTCGCTTTCCACGCCGGGCGTCTTTGAAAGCATGGTGTTCGCCTCGCGCTGCATTTCCTGGAGCAGAAAATCGAGTTTCTTGCCGAGTTCGCCGGCGCTGTCCAGCAGTTGCGCAAATTGCTGAAGATGGCTGCGCAGCCGGTCTAATTCTTCACTGATATCGCTGCGTTCTGCAAGTAAGGCGGCCTCCTGCGCCAGGCGCGCGGGATCGATACTGTTGCCGCTGAGCAGATCCTTGAGCCGGGAGTCCAAGCGCCGGGCGAACGAGGGCCGCAAAGTCTCCACCAGGCCGCGCACCTGCTCCACCAGCGTGCCGATGCGCATCGTGCGCTCGCGAAGTTCCTCGCTCAAATGGCGCCCTTCGGCGCGCCGCATTTCGTCCATCTTGCCGAGGGCTTCGCGGAGTTGCGTCTCCAGGATTTTGCCGAACTCCTCCTGTTCTTCTTCCGAATCCGGCAATTCCAGCGCCAGCCCGCCAATCACCCCCGGGAGCCGCAACAAGGAAACCAGGTCGAGTTCCGCTTTCGCTTTCGTCTGCTGGCGCAACTCATCCGCGGCCCGCAGATAGGCTTGCAGGAGCTCCTGGTTCACGTGTACCGGCGCGGCTTTCCCCGGCTCCACGCTGACATGAATGTCCACATGACCGCGATGAATGCGGTCCCGCACGGCCTGCCGCAGGCGTATCTCGTAAGGCTCCAGCGATTCCGGCAAGCGCAGCTTCACATCCAGAAACCGGTGGTTCACGCTTTTCACGCTGACGCGGATCGACCAGCCCTGGTGCTCGCTGCGCACCGTGGCATACCCGGTCATGGAAAGGCACTCGGGTTTTCGCGTCGAAGTAGTTGCTGCGTGGGTGGTGCTTTGTGCGGTCATGCTTTGTTTCTCGAATTCAGCGGATTTTGGTTCGGCGCGGCTGCGGGCGCCAGCACTACCTCTTCGGCAAATTGCAAATCATGCAAGCGCGCGTAGCTGCCGCCTCGCTCCAATAGCTCCGCGTGCGTGCCGCTCTCGCGAATGGAGCCGTCCACCAGCACCAGAATCTTATCGGCTTTGCGGATGGTTCCCAAGCGATGCGCAATCACAAACGTGGTGCGCCCCACCATCAGGTTGCTCAGGGCCTTTTGTACGTACATCTCCGATTCCGAATCAAGTTCGGAAGTGGCTTCATCCAGGATCAGAATCGGGGAATCCTTCAAGATGGCTCGCGCAATAGCGATCCGCTGGCGCTGCCCGCCGCTCAGCCGCGTGCCGCGTTCGCCGATCACCGTGTCATAGCCCTGCGGCAACTCCTGAATGAAATCGTGGGCCAGGGCCGTCTGGGCCGCCTGGATCACGCGCTCCCTGGGAATGTTCGTCAATCCGTAGCAGATGTTGTTCCACACGGTGTCGTGGAACAGAATGTTTTCCTGGGTGACCATGGCGATCTGTTCCCGCAACGACCGGATGGTCACATTCCGAATGTCCACGCCGTCGATCCGGATCACCCCGGATCGCACTTCGTAAAACCTCGGAATCAGATTCACCAGCGTGGTCTTTCCCGCGCCGCTTGTGCCCACCACCGCAATCACTTCTCCGCTGTTTGCCGTGAAGGAGATCTTTTCCAGGACCTGGGCGCTGCCTCCGTCATACGCAAACGTCACTTCATCGAACACGATTTCCCGGGAGAAGGGCGCCAGCAGATTCCCGTTGGGCTCGTCCAGTCTCTCTTCGACCCGGTCGAGGTACGCAAACACCTGCGTGCTCGCCCCCTGCGCCGCCTGGAATTGCTGGTACACGTAACCCATCCGCTTCAACGGCATGTAGGCGTTGAGCATCGCAAAAAGAAACGCGAAAAAATCTCCCGATGTCATCTGGTGGTGTTGAATCTGATTGCGCGCATAAAGCAGCAGCAGCGGAATCACTAGCCCGCCCAGCAGATCCATCAGCGGGGAAGTCAGCACAAACGCCCGCACCCAGCGCATGTTATCCCGCAGCATGCGCCGGGCGACCTCGCGGAATTTCTGGCTCTCAAATTCCTCCATTCCGAAAGCCTTCACCACGCGGTTGCCGCTGACCGTTTCTTCCAGAATCTGGCTGAGATCGCCCAGCCGCGTTTGGCTCTTCTCCACGGACGTGCGGATCTTTTTCCCCAGTTTGCCCACCGGGTACACCACCAGGGGAAGAAGCAGGGCCGTGCCCAGCGTCAGCTTCCAGTTGATCACCAACATCACGGCCACGAGCACCACAAAGGTGAAACTTTTCTGAAACAGGTCCGCGAGATAATCGCTGAGTGCCAGCCGCGCCTTCTCCACATCATTGATCACCGTGGAAAGAATCCGGCCGGTGGGATTGTGCTGGAAGAAATCGATCGGCTGCCGCAGCACCCGCTCATAGACCTTATTCCGGAGATCCCGCGTGGCGGCTTGCCCGACGTACTGAATCAGCGTCAGTCCGCCATACTCGGCAATGGCTCGCGCCGTAAACAGAATGACGATCGTAATGGCAAAGATCGTCCAAACATTATGAATGCTGGGTGGGAAGAACTTGTTGAGATAGACGTAGTTGCCGGTCCAGGGAATCTTGAACAGCGGCACGCTCGAACCATACACCGCGGGAGTCAGCACCTGGTCGACGGCCGGCTTCACCATCAGCGCCGTCATGCCCTCCGCCAAACCCACGAAGGCGAGCAGTATTACGCCCGCAGTCAGGCGTACGCTGTACGGCCGCACATACCCCAAAAGCCGCTTCAATTGTGGTGAAAGCAATGACGCCACGCCCCAGGCTCCCGCACCGCGCTTCACAACCCCACATTGCTACGCTATTCGGCTGCAGCGCGCTGTGTCAAGTTTTCGGAGGCGGGTCTGCAACCGGAACTGGCAGGCAATCCCTACTTGTCGATGTCGCGGTGTACTACCCGCGTCGCAAACCCGCGCCGCTCCAGCGCCTTCTTCATCCACTCCGCCATCATCACCGAGCGGTGTCTTCCCCCGGTGCAGCCGAAAGCGATCGTCAGGTAGCTCTTGCCCTCTTCGATGTAGTGGGGGATCAGGTAGGTCAACAACCCTTGCATCCGGCGGAGGAATTCCCCGGTCTGCGGAAATGACTGGATGTAACGGCGCACCTTGATGTCCCGCCCCGTAAACCGCCGCAACCTGGGCACAAAGTGGGGATTGGGCAGGAAGCGCACGTCAAACATCAGGTCCGCATCGGTCGGCACCCCAAACTTGTAGCCAAAGCTCACCAACGAAACGAGCAAATGACGCTGGCTTTCCGATCGGAACCTCTGATTCACGAATTGCCGCAACTCGTGCACGTTGAACTGCGAAGTATCAATCACCACGTCCGCGAGTTTCCGGATCGGCTCCATCAGCGCGCGCTCGTGTTCCAGGTTTTCGCGCACCGAAAAATCCTTGCCCAGCGGGTGCGGCCGCCGCGTCTCACTATAACGCCGTAGCAGCGCGTCTTCGTGCGCCTCGATGTACACCAGCGTGATCGGATGATCGCGCCGCAAGTGCTTCAGGAGCCCCGGCAGCTTTTCCAGTTGCAGCCCTTCCCGCGCATCCACGAGCAAGGCCGCCCGCCGGTAATCGCCCTCTCCCGCCGCGTGCAGCTCCGCGAAAATCGGGATCAGTTCCACCGGCAGATTGTCCACGCAGTTGTAGCCCATGTCCTCAAACGCCTTGAGGACGGTGCTCTTCCCTGACCCGGACAAACCCGTCAGGATGACCAGGTGGCGTCCCGAAGCTCGCGAGTTTCGTGTTGTTGGTGAGGTGCGCTTCACGGCAGGCCAAGAGTCAGCTTTTCACTCGGCGCTGGTGCGTGCTGGGGATTCTCATATCTTCTCGGTACTTCGCCACTGTCCGCCGCGTCACGTGGATGCCGCTGTCTTCCAGTTTCTTGGCAATTTGTTCGTCGGTCAGCGGCTTGGTGGCGTCTTCGTCGTCGATCATCTTCTTGACCAGGCGTTTCAGCGTCAGCAGCGACATCCCGCCGCCCTCCGGCCCATTCACGGCCTCGCTGAAAAACGATCGCAGCTCCATCACTCCCTGCGGCGTGTGTGCGTATTTGCTGGCCACCGCGCGGCTCACCGTCGAGGGATGCACGCCCACCTCTTCCGCCACTTCCTTAATCATCATCGGCTTCAGCGCATCGGGGCCTTTGTCCAGAAATTCCCCCTGGCGCGCAATGATGGACTGGCAGACCCGCAGGATCGTGTGCTTTCTCTGCTCGATGTTCTTCATCAACTGGATCGCCGCCGTGAACCGCTCCTTTACGTAATTGCGCACTTCCTTGTCCGCGGCGTCGCGCACCAGCAGTCTCCGGTACGTCGGGCTGAGCCGCAGTTGCGGCATGTCGTCCTCATTCAGGAATACCTGCCACTGGTCATCCACCTTGCGGAAATACACATCCGGCTCGACCAGCCGGGGTTCCGTCTTGTTGTAGCGCAGCCCCGGGCGCGGATCCAGCTTCTTGATGGTATCAATGGCGTGCTTGACGATATCCATTGGCCGGTTCAACGCGCGCGCAATCTCCTTCAGTTGGTTGGACTGCACCTGTTTCAGGTGCTCGGAGACAATCTGCTGCGCCAGCGTGTTCTGCGGATCGAAGGCCTTCAACTGCAGCAGCAGGCACTCACGCAGGTCCCGCGACCCCACGCCGATGGGGTCAAAGTCCTGCACCACCGCCAGCCCGTCTTCCAGGTCGTCCTGCGAGTACTTGCCATTCTGCGCAAGCTCTTCCACGGAAGCCGTCAGGTAGCCGTTCTCATCCAGATTGCCGATGATGTTCTCGACGATATCCCGCACGGCGTCGGAGCAGATCGTCACGCTCAGTTGCCACGCCAGATGGTCGGTCAACCCCGCGGGCGAGGAAAGAAACTTCTCAAACGAGGGGCGCTCTGAAATTTCGCGCTCCTGCGATTTGCCGCCGTCTCCCCCGCTATCCAGGTACTGATTGAAAAAGGCGCCGACGTCGAACTCGTCAAAGGGATTGGCGGCTTCCTTCTCCGGCACCTTTTCGGTTTCCGCCTTCAGGAAAGTCTCGTCGCTGTAGTTGTCGCTGACGGTGGGTTCTTCGGAAAGCTCTTCCAGAACGGGGTTCTCGATCATCTCCTGGTTGATCATCTCGCGAAGTTCCAGGCGGTTCAGCGCCAGCACGCTGACCATCTGCACAAGCCCGGGCGTCAGAATCTGCTTCTGCTGTACTCTGAGGTTAAGTTTGAGTCCCTGCCAGGCCATGGCTTCCGTTCTCAATCCCCGCTTGCAAGCCCTAGGATAAACCTAATTCAGCCGGAAATTGTCGCCGAGGTAGACCCGCCGGACTTCCGGGTCGTTGCTCAGAGCCTCAGGAGTACCCTTCTTCATGATTCTCCCATGATTCACGATGTAGGCGCGGTCCGTAACGCTTAAAGTTTCCCGCACATTATGGTCGGTAATGAGTGCGCCGATGCCCGACCGGCTCAATTCCCGGATCAGGTCTTGCAAGTCCTTGACGGTCAGGGGATCAATCCCAGAGAACGGTTCATCCAGCAAAATGAAGCTCGGCTGCAGCGTCAATGACCTGGCAATCTCCAGCCTCCGCCGTTCCCCCCCGGAAAGCATATAGGCCTTGCTCTGGCGTACCGTCTCCAGCCCCATCTGGGCCAGCAGCTCTTCCAGGCGGTCGCGCTGCTGCTCGGGCGTCAAGGGCAGGGTCTCCAGCACCGCCAGAAGGTTTTCTTCGCTGGTAAGTTGCCGGAAGACCGAGGGTTCTTGCGGGAGGTAGCTGATGCCGTTGCGCGCCCTCAAGTACATCGGCAGGTCGGTAATATCCTGGCCATTCAGCAGCACCCGCCCCGCATCCGGCCGGGCCAGCCCTACAATCATGTAAAAGGTGGTTGTTTTGCCGGCGCCATTTGGCCCCAGCAAACCCACAACTTCCCCTGGTCCGATTTCCAACTCGATGTTATCAACTACCTTGCGTCCCCGGTAGGACTTGCTGAGTTCGACGCCTTGGAGTGTGGGCATTCCGCTTCACGCGGGATCGCTGGGCGGTCCCCTTATCTCTGGACCCGGTGTTTGGTCAGCGTGCGCGAACCATTTCCCGAGTCGACCACGATCGTATCATCCGCTAAAAAGAAGGTCAATTCACGCCCGCTGGTGGTGCCTTGCTCCGGGTCAAAAAGCGTGGGTTTTCCCCCGCTCAACACGAATTTTTGGTCCGCGGCGGTGTACACGCCCTTCTCCGCCGTGCCTCGCCGATCCCCCTGCTCCACGATCACTCCCCCGGTGCCGACCGCCCGGCTGATCTGTGCCGTGCCCCCGTTGCCCTCCCCGCGAGTGAAAAAGAGATCCAGGAGCGGCCCCCGCATGCGCTGGTCTTCCGACTGCACCACCACATTCTTCTCCAGGTGCGCACGGCTGTCCGCGTCCCAATAGGTGAGTGTCCCGCTGCTGACATGCCACAGCCCAGGTTTCTTGTTCGGCGCGGCTGCCGTCACCGCTTGTTGAAAGACGCCGCGAACGTTGCCCGCCGCGTTCATGACTCGTGTCCCTCGCAACAACTCGATCGAATCCGCCTCCAGTACAGACGGCCCCTGCCAAAGCCGCGCGTGGCCCGTGTACAGCGCTCGCCCCGTCTTCGAATTGCCCTGCAAGTGTTCAGCGGTAATATTCGCGGGCAGCGAGCTGCTTAGGTGCATCGTGCCGGTCTGCCCGGAGAAGTCCGTCGAGCGCACACCGCCCTCCGCCTCGACATCCCCCGTCGCCTGCCAAAAAGTGATCTTCGGCGCTCGCGTCTCGCTGCTGGCGTCCCGCACCACGGCCTGGCCGGTCAAAACTGCTGTCTGCGCTGCCTTGGCGAACTCCCCTTGCTGCGCCTCGGCCGTGCGGTCGGCGTCCTTCAGGTGCACGCTCCCCTGCAAATTCATCTGCGACCATTCCCCCGTCGGCTCCAACTTTACGGTTCCTCGCGTGGCACTCGCCGTTTGTGTGGGCCGCCCCTTCAATTCTCGCTCCGTCTGCACCGATCCTGTGGCCGTCATTAACTGCGCTTTTCCCGAAGCGTCATAGTCCATCGCCAGTTTGTCCGCTTCCAGTTTCGAATGAGCCCCCGCCGCATCGACCCATTCGGATGTACCGTGTTCGAGTGTTTCGGCGCGCTGCAGGTGGCTCGCTTGCCCCTCTTGTCCGCCTTGAAACGCCATTTGCATGACATTCGTCTTTAAACTCCGCGACGTCCCCGCCTTGGCATCCTGCGTTTGCAGCAGCACGTTGCCTCGCAAGGTAAGCAGCTTCGCTTGATTCACTCGTGGCCACATTTCCAGTTCGCCGCGTTCGGCCCGAAGCGTTCCCGTTGGGGAACTTCCCTGAACGTTCCCCTCCACTTCGATCGACTGGATCCAGCGCTCCGGCGCCAGATTGCACGTTAGCTTCTCCGCCTTCAGGCTGTTCTTCCCTCGAGCACTTTGCGAGGTCACCTCCGGAAGTTCGCCCTGTTCCCCGGGCGTCGCCACCAGCCTCTGCGCGCGGTTTTGCGCGTCCAATATCAGAACTAGCTCCCCGGCGGTCAGTTGCTGCGCCTCAGTCGTGGCCGTTACCGGTCCCTGCATCACTACGGTCCTGGAGTTTTTCCCAAATTCCAGGCTGCTTCCGCGCACAGCAACCTCGCGCGCCGCTGCTCCCTGCGCCTTCGCTCCGGCCACCGGGGCCGTGGACTCCAGGTCCAATCGTGCATCCTTCACCAGCCGCAGCACGCCTTCTTCGGAGAAGTACACCGCGCCCAGTCCCTCGCCGCTCCCATCCGGGAATGAAAACTTTACGGGGGCCACGGTCTGCGCGCGGCCCGTGGCCCGTTCAAAGGTCACCCCGCTGGTTTCCACTTTCACCACGCTTGGGGCGCTGGAAGATTCCTGCCGGGCGCGCTCGGCGGCCGCGGCACTCTGCAGCTCCATCAGCACTTCCCCGCTGCATTGAATGGCCCCGTCGCCTTTGGAGTAATTGCAGCTATGCGTGTGAATCACGTCGTTACGGTCGCCGGATTTCCCGAACACCGTAACCTTCACGTCTTCCAGCAAGCTGACGTTCTGGCCTTTGAAGTCCGTCGACTTGGAGGCTTGCACGGTAAAAATGGTCCGATTCCCTTCCACCTTTGAGAAGGTCAGCCCAATCGATTGGCGCTCCTTGTCCTCCGCCAAAGATGGCGGAGCGCTCTTCTTCTCCACATGGGCAACCCACTGCCGCTGCAGGTAGATTCCGAAGGTGATTCCCGCCAGCACGAATGCCACCACGGCGGACCACCGCGCATAGCGCGCCGCTTCGCTTCTCTTCATGTTTTCAGTTAATCAGAATTCCCGCGGTGTGTATAGCCGCGCAGAGGAAAATGGCATCTCTGGGGAATTCTTCTTGCTGCAGGCAGCCGACAATCCTCGTCATTCCGAGCGGAGTCTGCGAAGCGAGGAATCTCTCTTCCCTTCGTCTTACCCCGCGGCCTCGCTCGACGCCGGCAAAATGCCCATGTTTGCCGCGGCCACATCGTCGCGGTTGGTGTTCTTCACCAGGTACATCGCTTCATCGGCCAGGTGCAACAATCCCTCTTTCGTCTTCGAGTCGAGCGGGTAAGCCGCCACTCCCACGCTCGGCGTGATGTGCGTATTCAAACCGTCTTTCGTCAGCCACACCGTCTCGCGAATCAATTTGTGCAGCCTGCGCGCCACGTTGATGGCATTCTCCTTCGACGTCTGCGGCAGCAGGATCACGAACTCGTCCCCGCCGTAGCGGAATGCGAAATCGATCAGCCGGCAATTGGTCTTCAGCGCCTCCCCGATTTCCGCCAGCAGCCGCGATCCCACCAGGTGGCCGTGCGTGTCATTCACCAGCTTGAAGTGGTCCAGGTCAATGAACACGATGGAAAACTCATAGTTGTAGCGCTGTGACCGGTAAATCTCCGTATCCAAAATGAAGCCCATGTGCCGCGCGTTGTACAGCGACGTGCAATCGTCCTTGATGGTCAGTTCGTGAATCCGCTTCACGTGACGCGCATTTTCCAGCGCGATGGCCGCAAAATCCGATAGTGCTTCCAGCAGCTTCAGGTCCTTGGGGTCGAATCCATCGGGTCCCACGCAATTGATCAGTTCGATCACGCCCAGGCAGGTCTCGCGGAACATCACCGGCACGGCCACGATCGACCGTGTCTCCATCTTCGTCTTTTCATCCACCTTCCCGAAGAACCGCGTATCTTTGGCGGTGTCCGGCACAATCACCACTTCGCCGTGCTGCGCCACCCAGCCCGCAATTCCCACCCCCAGCTTGATGCGCACGTCCTTCAGCGCCTGCGAGGCCTTGCCGACGGCCAGCTCAAAGTAGAGTTCCTGCTTCGCTTCATCCAGCAGCAGCAGCGACCAGTTGTCCGGCCGCAGAAATTCGTCGATCTTCTCCATGATCGTCCGCAGCACTTGATCGAGCTGCAGCGAAGACGTCAGCGCTTTCCCCAATTCTTGGAACACGGCCACTTCGCCCGCTTCGCGCTTTTCTGCGGGCAGCCCGGCATTCCGGCGTCGTTCGACCGTCGGGAACTGCTTGATTTCCTCGAGGCTCACTGGGCCACGTCTCTCCCGTTTAATTCCCTGTTCGCAGGTGTCTCCATCCCTTAAGTTCCTGCGAGTTTAGACACCTATTCCCAAGCTTATCCCTGAATCAGCCAATCTGCGCCAGTATAGCCGCGTCCGAAAAACTCGCGCAACACACTCGTGGTACAGGCGTTGCCATCTTGCCATCCCGGGCGATCCCAGGGGGATCTCACGCGCTCCGATTTCAATGATCCGGCACCCCGGACTGAATGGGGACCGGCCCTCCTCTCTTATACCGAACCCCTGCCCATTCTCAGCATCTAAGCTTCCCCCGAGCGAGAGGAAGACTGCAAGGCCCCACGACGCAGCGCGCGCTCTTTCATGAAAGCAAAGAAGACGGGCACGAGGATGAGGACGTGGATGGTGGAGGTAACCATGCCGCCGACGATTGGCGCTGCAATCGGCTTCATCACATCCGAACCGATACCGTTCTCCCACAGGATGGGCATGAGACTGGCGAGAACCGCCGTGACGGTCATCAGTTTTGGCCGCAGACGTTGGACTGCTCCCTCAATGACTGCAGTTTCGATGTCTTCATGCTTAAGCGGAACCCCGGAAGCGAGTCGCTTGTCCAGCGATTCGTGGAGATAAACCACCATGACAACGCCGGTTTCGACGGCAATTCCAAACAGCGCAATGTAGCCGACCCAAACGGCGACGCTGAAGTTGTAGCCGAGCCAATACTGGAGAATGAGTCCTCCGGTCATGGCATAGAAGGTGGGAAAGATGAGGACGGCAGCTTCCGTTGCGGAATGAAAGACCATGTAGAGGAGCAGGAAGATTACAAAGAACACGATGGGCACGATGATCTTCAGGCGCGATTTTGCGCGCAGTTCGAATTCGTATTCGCCGGACCATTTGTAGGTATAACCGGGCGGCAGCTTGAGTTTCTCGCGCAGCAGGCGGTCTGCTTTCGCAACGAATCCACCGTAGTCCTTGGTCGCCAGGTCCAGGTAGACATAGCCCGTGAGCAGTCCATCCTCATCGCGAATCATGGCGGGGCCACGGCTGAAATAGACTTTGGCAACTTCCGCGATCGGAATCTGCGCACCGGTAGGCGTGGATATCACAACGCGCTTGAGTTCCTCGATGTTGTCTCGAAAGTCGCGGCTGTAGCGGACATTGATGGGATACCGTTGCCGCCCCTCTACATTTTCGGCGATGTTTTCTCCGCCGATGCCGGAGGTTACGGCGCGGTGGACATCGCCCACGGTCAGCCCGTAGCGAGCCGCTTCGAGGCGATTCACTTCCACATTGATATAGAAGCCCTCCGCGACGCGTTCGGCAAATACAGAACGGAGTTCCGGAATGCCGCCCAATATCTGCTGTAACTGCGCCCCCGCTTGTTGAATCTCTTCCACATTCGGCCCTTGAATCTTGAGTCCCACCGGGGTCTTGATGCCCGTCAACTCCATGTCCAACCGGTTCTGAACGGGCATGGTCCATGTGTTTGTCAAGCCAGGAAACTGGAGCTTCTCGTCCATCTCGCGGATCAATTTTTCGTAGGTCATTCCCGGACGCCACTGTTCGCGCGGCTTGAGCATGATGGTGGTGTCGTACATGTCCAGGGGAGCGTTATCGGTAGGGCTGTCGGAGCGGCCCACGGCGCCAAAGACACTTTCCACCTCGGGGAAGGATTTGATGATGCGGTCCTGCTCCTGAAGAAGCGTCGAAGCCTGCGTGATGGAAATACCGGGGAGAGCGGTCGGCATATAGATTGAAGAGCCTTCATACAGCGGAGGCATGAACTGGCTGCCAATTCGCCAAGCGAGAGGAAAGGTGACCACCAGAAAGATGAGGTTGAGAAGCAGCGTCGTTTTCCGGTAGCGCAAGCAGAAGCGGAGTACGGGCAGATACAACGCCTGCGTCCATCGTGAGAAGGGATTCTCTGATTCGAGCCTGAGATGCCCACGGATGAAAATGACCATTAGAACGGGAACGAGCGTGATGGCAAGAATGGATGAAAAGGCCACGGAGAGTGTTTTTGTCCAAGCGAGCGGGCGAAACATTCTCCCTTCTTGCGCTTCGAGCAGAAAAACAGGCAAAAAAGAGACGAGGATGACCAGAAGGGAAAAGAAGATCGCCGGACCCACCTGTTTCGCAGCGCCAATGAGAATGCTTTTTCTCTCCTTGCCCGACACTTCCTTCCCCGATTGAGCCGCAGACGCCATGAGTTCCGACAAATGTCGATAGCCATTTTCAACCATGACAATGGAGGCATCGATGAGGACGCCGATGGCGAGCGCCAAACCACCCAGAGACATGATGTTCGAGCTAACGTGTAGGAAATACATGGGAATGAACGAGGCAACGACGGCGATGGGCAGGGCCAGAATGGGCACCAACGCGGAGCGGAAATGAAACAGGAAGGCGATGGTTACAAAGCTAACGATGGCAACTTCCAAAAGGAGGTCCCGCTGCAGCGTATTGATGGAATCATGAATCAGACCAGAACGGTCATATCCCGAAACGATTTCAACGCCTAAGGGCAATGCAGGCTTGATCTCGGCGAGTCTTTTCTTAACACCGTCGATGACCGTGAGAGCATTCATGCCATCGCGCATCACGATGATGCCGCCGACTACTTCGCCCTCTCCGTTCCAATCGACAACTCCTTCACGAATGTCGGGACCGAAGGCAACAGTGCCGAGGTCGCGTATGAGGACCGGTGTGCCGTTCTTCGTTGTGACCGGAACGCTTTCAAGATCTTGAAGTGAGCGCAGGTAGCCCAAGCCGCGAATCATGTAGCGGGCGCCGGCCATCTCCAGAACGCGGCCACCGACCTCGTTTGTCGAATCGCGTACGCGGTCAATTACGGTAGAAAGGGGAATGTTGTAAGCGCGAAGTTTGTTGGGGTCAAGATTCACCTGATACTGACGGACGAACCCGCCCATGGAGGCAACTTCCGCTACGCCAGGAACGGTTTCCAGTTGAAAGCGGAGATACCAGTCCTGCAGGCTGCGCAATTCGGCAAGGCTGTGGCGGTGAGAACGGTCGATGACGGCATATTCATAGACCCAGCCTGCCCCGGTGGCATCGGGCCCAATCATGGGGGAGACGTTTTTCGGCAGAACGCCCTGGAGTTGCTGGATGTATTCGAGCACCCGGGAACGCGCCCAGTAGAGGTCTGTTCCATCCTCAAAAACCACGAAGATGTAGGAATCACCAAACATGGTTTGCGCCCGCACCGCCTTCACGTGAGGAGCGGCTAGTAGCGTTGAGACGATGGGGTAGGTCACCTGATCTTCGATGATGTTGGGCGGCTGGCCCTCCCAGGGAATATGAACGATCACCTGAACGTCGGAGATATCCGGCAGCGCGTCCAGGGGAATATTTTTGAGCGACCAGATTCCGGCGAGCAATAACAGGAGAGTTCCTGTGAAAACCAGGAAGCGATTGTTCGCGCACCAGTCAATAACGCGGGAGATCATGGCTACATGCCTCCTTGTGCCTGGAGGCTGAGCTGCTTTGTTGCTAGGACGGCGCCGCTTTTGAGGACGGTGATGGTGACCTTCCACGTTCCGCCACTTTCGAGGATTGTTTGTCCATCATAGATGCCGCCGCCTTTTTCGCTGAGAGGCGTGACGACATTCATGGCGGCCATGCCCATCTCCGGCATTCCGGCCATGTAGCTGCGAACGCTGACCTGAGCGCCCGTGATGGGCGAGCCACCTGTAGCCGACAATTTGACGCGATAAAGATTGGCGCCCTTACGCGGAGTTTGTGGTTCAGTCGAGAAATCGATTTGCACCGCCGCTTGGGCGGTTGAACTGCTTTTTGGCTCCGTTGCAGGCGCACCAGACGGCGGAGCAGCATACGAGCCAATCGCAGCTTGAAGCTGGCTTTCCGAATCGATCAGAAAGTTCGCGGAAGTAACAATGCGTTCCCCGGCTCGCAGCCCCTTCAAAACGATGTACTCTTCCCCGGCTTGAGGGCCGAGTTGCACATCACGCGGCTCCAGGTAACCGTTGCCGCGATCCACGAAAACAATCTGCCGCGCCCCGGACTGCAACACCCCGCTCACGGGAATCGCCAATTGCTTTCCCAAATCCACTTCCAGGCTTACATTCACAAACATCCCGGGAGTGAGAGTCATACGCGAGTTTGAAAAGACCAAACGGGCACGAGCGGTGCGCGTGGTCATGTCCACATCGGGATAAATAAAATCCACTTTGCCCTGGAAGACGCGGCCGGGATAGGAATCGACGGTGAGAGAGGCGGGGGCACTCACCTTGATGCGCCCCAAGTCGTTTTGGAAAACCTGCGCGAGAACCCAAATGGTGGAGAGGTCGGCAACCGTGTAGAGCCGCGTATCTGGCTGCACCATTAGGTTGGGAAGAGCATTGCGCTCGATGATATAGCCGGAAACAGAAGAGTGGATTTCCAAGGTCTCTCCGACCTGGCCTGTGCTTTCTAGGCGGGCAATTTCTTGTGGAGGAATGTCCCATTGCGCCAGGCGTTCGCGAGAGGATTCGAGCAAAGACGCTACGCCAGAGGCGACGCCGGGAACCGTGCTTTGCGAGAGGCTTTGCGCGTTTTGCTTCGCCAGAAGGTATTCCCGTTCAGCGGAGACAAGTTCCGGGCTATGGATCGTAAACAACGGCTGGCCTTTCCGCACGTATTGGTAAGTGGCATCCGCAAAAACCTTCTCGATGTGACCGGAAATGCGCGTCTGCACATAGGAAAGGCGTCTTTCGTCAATCGCGACGGTCCCCGTCGTGCGAATGGTGTCCTTCAGGTCCTTCCGCTCGACGATTCCGAACTTGACGTCAATGGATTGCAGGCGTTCGGGTGAGAGTTGGATGGCAGAGAGCGGCGTCTCCGTAGACGGTGGCGGCGGCACGGCAGAAGTACTCATCTCCTGCTGGGGTACCGGATTGGAAGCGGGTGTGACCGCAGTCTTTGTCCCAACGGGATGGTGCGATCGCCACCAGAAACCCGTAAGCGCTCCGACCAATACTAGGTTCGCGACAAGCACGATGATGAATGCAGTTCGATAGTTTTTCATAGAACGATTCCTTTGCGCCGCCGTTCAGCGCAGCGTTACTCCAGTCACTTCTTCCATCTGTGCCAAGGCGGTTTCGTGTTCGGAGAGCGTCTGCCAGTATTCTTCGTCAAGCTTCAGGACATCGAGGAAAGACGCCAGCAAGGCCTGAAAGTCCTGGCGATTGGATTGGTAAGCGGCCATGCCCGCCTGTAGCTCGGCGCGCGCTTGGGGTATCAAGCCTTCGCGATAAATCTTCAGCAGCTCTGTGGATTTCGCCGCACCGAGAAATTGCTGGCGAAGCTGGAAGGCCGTCTGTTGCGATTGCATTTCATACTCACTCTTTGCGCGATCCCTTTCGGACTCGGCCTGCGCCAGTTCAGGCCGTTGGCGACGGCTTCGATAGATCGGAATCCGCATGCCCACGGTAAACTGGTAGTAGGCGCGGTACTGCGAAGGATCTGTGCGCTGCCACATGCCTTGCACATTGAAATCGGGGTAAAAATCCTTCTTTGCAAGATCTACCTGCAATCCCTGGCGCTCCACCATCTTCTGCATTCCGGCGAGGTCAGGATTGTTGGCTTTCGCCTCGGCTAGCAGCTGATCGAAGTTGTAGGCAGGCGTGCTTTCGGAGATCTCGGCCGTTTCAATGTCCGCCGATGCTTGTGAGCGGTTCAGAAGATTCTTCAGCGCTGCCTGCATTTTCCCCTGTTCCAGTTGATTCATGTTGATTTCCCGAAGCAGCTTGGTGCGTTCGAGTTGCGCCTGAAGAACATCCTGTTGATTCCCCAGACCGCTCCGGTAGCGGGATTCCGACGCCTGTTCGACCTGTTGCAGGAGTTGCCCATCTTCATCGAGAATCTTCTGCCGCTTGGCCAGATAGCCCAACTGAAAGTAGGTCATCTTCACAGCCGCCAGAACCGCGCGCCGGACAGACTCCACTTTCTGTTGGGTGGCGTCCGCATCCTTTTCCGCAATCTCACCGCGAAGCCGCAGCTTGCCCGGGTAGGGAAGGTCCTGCGAAAACCCCACGCCGAAATAAGCGAAGTCGCTGTTGGTGTATCCCGCAAATGGGCGTGGACTGCCCACGTTCATCTGTTGCAGGACGACTTGGGGATCCGGCAGCGTTGCGAGCTGCGCCGGAATCTGCTTCGCCGATTGCCAGCCGTGCCTCGCAGCGTGTATCTGAGGATTGTTCTTTTCCGCCTCGGTCAAAAGGTCTGCGAGTAATGTCGGTTCCCCGGCTGAAGCGTTCTGTGCGCGGACGCCGGATGCTGGAAATACAAGTAGAGAGACTCCGAGAATCCAAACCGAAGTGAACTTCATAAACTATCCTTTCGCCAAATGAGGCCCGATGCCGACTTCGCTCGATGCTTAAAAAGCCAGAGCTGAGAGAGTGGAACGCACAAACACACGTGTGCACGCAGTTTGGCGCGATCAGGACAGATTCAGATCAGGAAGGTACAGAAAAGGGACTGAAGGGAGGGTGGTGAAGGCTCTTCTGCGTCAGCCAGGAGTGTGCTCGACGGCCTGGTGGGTAGAACTGCGAGCATGTTAACGGTCGCCGCGATCGTGGTGGCTGCCAGGCCAACCTCAGCCGCCTTGTACTGCATTTCCGGGAGTGGAGCTTGCGAGATGGCACAGCAGGAGTTATCCGAACCGCCGGAGAGTTGCGCCCCTCCCTTGTGGGACTGCTTATGGTCGCACGACGATTGGTGCATCGCCTGCGCGCACTCGGCTCCGCCGGAAGAAAGCATGGCACACGCCGAAAGCGGCACCAGACCGGCGGCAAAGACGCTCAACGCGAGTCCGAGGATAAATAGCCTTCGCATCAGATTCCATTCTAGCACGCAGGGTTCCTGTGCGCTTTCCAAACAGGTTCGCGTGTTCGGTCGCCAAGCGCTGTGACCTCCGTCACGCTGCGAGGAATCATGCATCATGGGAGCCGCCAGGGATGATCAACTGTGGAATACGCGATAAGTGCGTTCTTCGCGCAAGCAAACTTGGCCATAGCTCGAAACCCGCTTCCCCGCATCAAGTTGATGCGGCGCCCTCGTATCTCTTGCCGCGCGCTCCGCGTTTGACACTTCCTCCCACCCCACCTATAGTGAGCCCAAGGGACGCCGCGTCACCACTTCGCTTTTCTTGGCCGCGTCTGCCTCCTCTTCCGTCTTTCTGGAATCGAGGCTCTGTTGCGCTCTCTGCGGATTGGTCCAGCCTTCCGTCGCTGTTACACTTTCCTTTACAGGGACAGAGCATGGCTAAGGGAAATTTCGGAGAACGTCTGAAGCGTGAGCGCGAGCTTCGCGAAGTCACGCTGGAAGAGATCACTGCTGCCACGCGCATTGGCTCTCGCTTCCTGGAAGCCCTGGAAAACGAAGAATGGAGCAAGCTTCCTGGCGGCGTCTTCAATCGCGGCTTCGTTCGCTCCATCGCGCGCTACCTCGGCCTCGATGAAGAGGCCCTTCTCGGCGAATACGATTTAGCTCACGGCGCCCAGGTTGCTCCCGTCCCCTCTCAACCCGAACATCGCCTGTCCTCCTCCAAGTGGATTCCCTTCCTCCTCTTCGTCGGTTTGCTCGTTCTTCTATTCTGTGCCGTCGTCGGCGGCATCTACTACTGGCGGCATTACAGCGCGCGCCGCGCCCAGACTCAATCCATGAATTCCGTCTCGCCCGCCGCAAACACCCCAGTCACATCTGCTTCTACCCCGCCGGCCACCCAACAAAAGTCAGACACACTATCCACCGCGCAGGAGCCGCCGCTCGATCTGCTCGTCTCCGCCAGCGCCGCCACCCGCGTGCGCATCCTTGCCGATGGCAGACTGCTTTTTGAAGGTGAGTTTCTCTCCGGTGAAAATCGCCACTTCCAGGCTGCCGGTGAGTTTGAGGTCACTGCCGCGGACTCCAGTGCGGTGTTGCTGGAATTGAACGGCCAAGCCATGCCGCCGCTCGGTGCAACGGGAGCCTCGGGTACAATGACCTTAGGTCGTAAGGACCTTAGGCAGGCATCCGGTGGAAACTCTCAGCCCTGAAGTACTCGAAGATTTGCGCCACGGTCGAGCCCCGCGCGAACGCAAGCTGGCCGTCTGCAGCACGGGCGCGCACATTCCTCCCGTGGACCGCGCCGAAATCCTCACTGTTCTCGCACAGGATGCCGATGAACTGGTCTCCTCTCGCGCGCAGGAGGCGCTGCTCTCCGATTCGCTTGAAATTTTCGTCGAAGCCATGAACCGCGAGCACCCCCTGCCGGCGCTCTTTGCCTACGTCGCCAGAAATTTCGTCGCCAAGCCCGGCATCGTGGACGCGCTCGTGGCCAACCAGAAATGTCCCGGCGAGCAACTTGCCATCGTTGTCCCGCACTTGACGGCAGCCCATGTCGAATCGCTTTTTGATGAACTCGATCGCGTCACTCTTTCCAGCACGCTTGCCGTTGCTCTGGAGCACTATCACGGTCTCACGGCCGACCAGAAAAGCACGCTGCAGGAACTTCGCAGCACCGCCATTGACGAGGGCCGCCTCGCCGATGCCGCTGCCGAAGCCGAGCCCGACCCGGTCAGGCGCCAGACCTTGCTTCAGCAGATCAGCCACATGACCGTTTCCCAGCGCGTGCAATTCGCCATGAAGGGCGGCTCGGAGGCCCGCCGCACCTTGATTCGCGATTCCAACAAAGTCGTTCAGCGCGCCGTGCTGCAATCCCCGCGCCTCACCGATCAGGAGGTCGAAGCCTTCGCCTCCATGCCCAATCTCACCGATGAAATTCTTCGTTCGATCGCCACCAACCGGAACTTTCGCAAGAACTACGTGGTCGTACGCAACCTCATGAACAATCCCAAGACGCCGCTCGATGTCTCCCTGCACATGCTTCCCATTCTGAATGCCCTCGACCTCAAGCGCCTTTCCATGAACAAAAATATTCCCGAAACCCTGCGCTCCACGGCCAACAAGCTCTTGCGCACCCGTGCCGACCTTAAGAGATAGCCCGAACGCAGCCCATCCCCCGGCCTGCCCCGTCTCAGGAACTCCCGGCTGGGCTTCTCTTTTTCCTGATTCGTCCACTCGCATCGCGCTACACTAAACGCATCTCCTTTCAGTGGAGGCTTTCCAAATGACCCCTCGCCCACTATTGCGCCTAACTTCTCTCGCTGTTCTCGTTGCCGTCGCGGTGGCTCTACTGTTGGTCTCGCGCGTTTCGCTGCGCGCCGCTTCGGACCCCTGGACCTCCTCGCAAACCGTCCAGCCGGCGGATTTGCTGAAAGAACTCAGCGACTCCAAATCCGCTCCTACAATTGTCTTTGTGGGCTTCAATCGCCTTTACACTTCCGGCCACATCAAGGGCGCGCAAAATCATGGCATGGCGGGAAATGAAGTGGGCCTCCAGGAACTCAAGACTTGGGCTTCCTCGCTGCCACGCTCCACCAAGCTGGTCATCTATTGCGGCTGCTGTCCGATGGAGCGCTGTCCCAACCTCCGCCCCGCTTTCACCGCGCTTCGCGATCTCGGCTTCACCAAGCTACGCGTCCTTATCCTACCCACGGATTTTGCCGTGGACTGGGCTGCCAAGGGCTATCCCTACGATAGGGGCCAGTAACGCGCTCGCCTTTTGCTTGCACGCGCTCTACTACGGGGCAATTCCGTCATCTGAAAATCCATTTACACGTCTCTCCGTCTAACCCGTTACACTTGTTCCCATTCTTGATTTGCTGACCGAGGACACTATGAGATTTCTGACCAGACTGTTTTTCGCACTCATCGCCGGTGGCATTTCTTTTGTTTCCGCCCACGCGCAAACCCAACCGGTCGCCCTCGATCTTAAGACTTCCGTCCCCTTCCACTTCGTGGCCTTAGGCGACACGCGCTTCCACGATCCCGCGGACACCAAGCCCGCCAATCCCGAGATTCGCCATGCGCTGGTCGCCGCGATTGCCCAGGAAAATCCCGTCTTCATCTCCATCGGTGGAGACATCGTTTTGGATGGTGACAACGCCAAGGACTGGCAGGTGTGGGACGCGGAAACCTCGCTCTGGCGGGAACGCAAAATTCCTGTTTATCCCGCGATCGGCAATCACGATCTGCACGGCGATCTGAATACCGCCCTGGCCAACTATTTCCAGCGCTTCCCGGATATCCAGAAAAATCGCTTCTATTCCACGCGTGTCGCCAATTCGCTCATGCTCGTTCTCGATAGCAATCTCGACGAACTCTCCGGCCCGCAGGGCGCCTGGCTCACGGCCCAACTCGATCATCTTCCCGCCGATGTGGATTTTGTGTTCTTTGTTTTCCACCATCCGCCCTACACCAGCTCTTCCGATGAAAAAATTTACGGCGGCGGCCATTCCGCGCGCCCCACCGAACAAGCCCTCGCCAAAATGCTCGAAGGGCGCCAGCAACGCACCCGCGCCCGCTTCATCGTCTTCAGCGGCCACGTTCACAACTACGAGCGCCACGAACACGGCGGCGTCACTTATTTCGTCATGGGCGGTGGCGGGGCGCATCCTTATCTCATCCCGCGCGCGCCCGACGATCTCTACAAAGACATGGGCGTCAATTACCACTACCTCCTCGTCGGGGTGGATCACACCGCCGCGAAAATCACCATGCACAAGGTCGAGATCAAGGACGGCTCACCCGTCTGGTCCACGCCAGACAGCGTGACCATCCGCGTACCCGCCGCCGCTGCCAAAGCCGCAGGCGCCGGCAAAGCTCGATAGTCGCTTCGCCCATTTCAACTACCGGCCCGCCCCGCAACCGGTGCCACCACCCAAACGTACTCCAGCACTTCGCTTCCCGTGTTCGTGACGTTGTGCTTCGTGCCCGGCGGAATGTACGCCATCCGGTGTGCGCTAACAGGCACATCCGCGTGACCCTCCACATTCGCTACGCCGCTCCCCCGCAGAATCACCAGCGCCTCTTCGTTCTGCCCGGTCGAGTGCCAGCCCACGCTCTCTCCTGGTTTCAACCGCACCGACCCGCCACGCATCCCCGCCGTTTGTGGCGCGCCCTTCAGCAACGCGCAATCTCCTCCGGCGCACTCCAGCGAAAACGTCATTGGCTCCTTCTTCACAGCCGGTTCTTGCGCCCATATCCCCACCCCCACAAATGCCAGTACTCCCAACACACTCCATGCAAGTTGTCTCTTCATGCTTTCTCCTCTTCCTGGTTAGTTTCCTCCATTTCCTTCAAATCCTTCACCTCAAACTCGCAAGCCTTTACCTGTTCTCCCTCTTTCCTCCCTGGATTTTCCAAGCTAAACTACCGCCTCCCACCTCTCCGCTGAATTCATTTCGTTGGAGGTTTGCCATGCCGCGCCAGTCTTACCCAAGGTAGGTTTCACCCGTGAACATCGATCAACTCCGCAAACTCTGCCTCTCCTTCCCTGCTGCCACCGAGCAGATCCAGTGGGGTGACGACCTCCTCTTCAAGGTCGCAGGCAAAATGTTCGCCATCACGCCGTTGGAACCCGCCCGCGTCTGGCTCTCTCTCAAAGTGACGCCAGAAAACTTCGCGGAACTCACGGAGCGTCCCGGCATCATCCCCGCCCCGTATCTCGCGCGCGCCAAGTGGATTGCCCTCCAATCCCGCGACGCCCTTTCCCCCGCGGAACTCGCGACCCTGCTTCGCTCCTCCTATGATTTGGTCGTCGCCAAGCTTCCCGGCAAGACGCGCGACGCCATCTTGCGCGGCAACTCGCGCGCCCCCGCTAAGCGCCGCGCACCTCACAAGCGGAACCGTCGCAAGTCAGCGGCCGGCAGAAAGTGCGCCAATTAAATGCGCGCTTCCGGGCTCGCGCCAGCGCACACACGCGCCTCGCCGTATGAACTAGACAATTCGCTCTTGTTCGGGGTTTTCCTGCAGGAGGATTCTGCGAATTCGCCGCTTTCGTGCTGTTTCCTACGCCATCGCCTTTGAGCCCGCCGCCCGCCGCAAGGGGCGCGCGCCAGGCACCGGAAATGTCATCTTCCAAAAATTCGTTTCCGCATTCACGAACTCCAGCCCCACGCTCAGCTTGCCGTCGCGCTCTCTCTTCACATACACGACGCGTGTTTCCACCGACCGGCTGGTATTTTCGTTCACCAGCAGCAGCTCCTGGCCCGCCAGGACCGGCTCGTCCATCGCCAGCAACGCGCCCTGTTGGTTGATCGAGCGTGTCATCGCTCGCACGCAGAATTTCTCTCCCATTTCATTCTGCCCGTGCACCACAACCGGCAGTGACAACGCCACGCGCAGAGTCCGTCTGCGCTCGCGGTATCGAAAATGAAGTACGCCCATGGGACCTTCCTGCTCCTCAGATCTTACGGTCCGCCTCCAACCGACACCGATGACCTTCCTCAAAAGCACTCAGCGGCAGTTCTTGGACGCGTTCTGCGCTTCCTCGGAAGAATCTTTCGTGCGGCTGACTCTGCGGATATTCTGCCTTGCGGCACGCCTCCGGACAATAGCTGGGCGGTACTAAAATACTCCCTTCCATTTCAGTACGCTAGTACTTCTCAGAAGTTTCTTGGTCTTCAGGAGGATTAGCAAAGTGCGTTATCCACAGTAGAAACCAGGGACCACGAGAAGGACTTTTTTGACCTCCACCAAACTCATTGATTGCACAGACCTTACCCTGCGGTTTGGGCTCAAAAAAGCCATGGCATCCAATGAACTGCTGCCCGAAGAGCGATTTCGCAGAGCGCAGTCCCACAGGTCAAACTTTCGCTGCCCATGGGAAATCGCGTTGTCCGGTAACGGCATTTACCAGGCGCTTGGTTCCAATTAGCCGGTTTCCAGATGAGGATGAGCGGCGCTCAGCCTTTCGCATCCTCACACTTGGCCGCGAATAGGCCAAAAAATACAAATGTGTTCTAGAACGCACAGACACGCGTCCTCGACTCTTCTACCCTAAGGGCTGGTGATTCCCACAGTCATCAGAGGGCGTTGCAGATGAATGCCCGAGGAGGAAGAATTGAAATCTCCTGGAAACGATGAAAGAGGTTTCGTCAGAGGGATTCTCGTGCTCGTTCTTGTGCTGCTTGTCGTAGGAGCGGTCTACTATATTTTTACGCGAAACTCGTCTATTCAGAACGCCTTCCATTCCATTCAGGAATCAACGCAAGATGCGGCTACCACCTCCAGGGTGCGCACGGCCCTGCTCCTGTCGAAACAGGTATACCCCTTCGACATCAAAGTGCAAACAATCCAGGGCGAAGTCACCTTGGAAGGCCAGGTGCCTTCGGAGCAAGTCAAAACCGTGGCGGGCGCTATCGCCCAGGACACGTCGAGCGTCAAAAAGCTGCACAACAATCTGAGCGTCAACCCTTCGATAGAGCGCAACCCCGATCGGGAGCACCTCGGCGAACGGGTGGCGGATCTGGAAATCAAAACTTTAGTGACCGACGCTCTTTCGAAAAATGCGGAATTGGCGGAAAAACACATCACCACAGAAGTGAAGGATCGAGCGGTGACACTAGGCGGAACGGTACAGACCGTCAGTCAGAAAAACACCGCGGACCAAATCGCTTGGCAGGTTCCGGGCGTCCGGGGACTTACGGACAATCTAAGCCTCTCCGATGCCCAGGCCATGCCGGAAAGCGCTGACGATAAACTGGCCCGCCGCGTGGAGTTTGAACTCTACTCCACAAAAGCAATTCCTCTGAAGACTGTGCAAATCCACGCCGATAATGGCATTGTCACTCTGACCGGAACGGTATCGTCCCGAGCGGAAAAACTGCTGGCGGAAAAGACAGCGAAATCCGTTGAAGGCGTTCGCAGAGTCGTGAATGGTCTGGCCGCACCAGAGGAACCCTAGATTTCCGCGATATGCCAGAATCCCATAGTGCTCAGACGCCAAGTTGGCTCAAGAGTTCTTATACCACGGCTTTTCTCAAACTCCCGATTAGTCGCCAAACCGGAAAGGTGGTTTTCACATGATTGGCGGGCGGTGCTGCAGTTTAAATCGGCGGCTCCGCGCCTAGCGTTCCAAAATGAGCGGTACTACTTCTTTGAAAGCTCGCCCTTGAAATGACTTTCGACATCTTCATGACTCAGCGGGTTTCTTGCTTTGGTCAATACGACCGAATAGACGACCTCATTCCCTCCAATCTGCGCGGTGATAAATGCCCCGTCTTCCGGCAGTTCTTGGTAGATGAATTTCACTTTTCTGCCGTCTTCAAGTGTTTTGACCCACTCTTCGTCTCGCATGTTCGTAGCTCCTCAGGCGAGGTCTAGGTCGACTGTCTCACGCCGAGTTGGTTGACTGTCTTAGCTAATTGTCGCGGTCGACGTCTTTGGCTGTGACTGTAACCTCAACGTGAGCGCCCTTTTTGAGGTTCCGTTCCGCTATTCTTGCCGATTTGGCCATGCGCGGCTTTGCCATTTCCTTCTTGACGCGGGCACGTGTCGAGTTGTCGGATTCTCTCCTACCTTTCTTATGCAACATGCCCGAAGCATGACATCGAGATGAAAGCCATGCAGTCCCATTTCGCACAACTGCGAGGCATTTAGCAGCGGCGGGCTGATAAGTCGCTTATCGAACAAGTGGCATTCGAGGGCTAATCCCGGGACCAAGCTATCCATGCTGTACGGCGCCGTCTTCCCTATGGACCCGGCATCCAGGACAGCCGATTCGTCCCATATGCCGCTGCGTCTTTTTAGTGCAGCTTCTCAATCTGTTGCTGCACCTGGCTGCGAAATTCCAGCGGATGCGCAACTTTGTAAAATGGCTCGGGAGTCCCGCCCGTCCCGATCACCACAATCGTTCCATAGCCCAGCATCCTGCCGAAAGCCGTCTCGCTCACTTCGATGCTCTCCACTTTGTTTAGCAGCATTTCGATCGTCTTCCGGCTGACCAGGCCCGTCTTGATCACCACACGTCGGTTCGTCACCGCCATTTCCGTCGCGTTCCGCCGCACCATGCCCATTAGAATCGCCACGACGCCGCAAACGAGCAAGGCAACGCCCCCGCCTTCCATGACGTGCAAAGTCTTGCTCTCAATTCCGGTCTGGCTGAGTGCGTAATAAAGCAGAAGCACTCCGGGCAGACCGAGCAGCAAGCATCCCAGGACAATGTGCCACAGCATCACGATCCAATGGAGCCGGGTCTGGTAAATCACCGTTTCACCGGGAACCAAGTTCGATTCTACGTAGCTCATCTGCTCTTTCCCCCGAATCGTTCAGCCGAGGAGTCAGATCAGGGCACCTCGTTCGTAACTTAAAGAGCCTATCACAATGGTCGGAGAGTTCTCTTGCCAACCTAGGCTCAACTCCCAGTAAGTTCGCCTTACCGGAGGAGTAGTTTCAATTTGACGGGGCGATCATCTCTCCCATGTTTGCCCCGGCACCGCACGCGGAGGGTACGAGTGATTTTTCAGCCGTGGCAATAGTTGCCACCAATGGGCATCAACTGAACTGAGAAGGGGGCGGCCGACGCCTTCCTACCGTTGGACTAATCGGCACATAAAGACCAAGGGCCATGGGAAGGACTCCCATGGCCCCTGGACGCTGACACGCATTGAAGATCGCGTGTGATACCACTCGCGGGATCAAGCCCCGAGACATTACCAAAAACCACCCGGTTGCACCAGAATCTCCGCTTGATCTGAGGTTACTCTTGCAAGCAACTCGCCACCCGTGCCCAATTCTATCTTTCAGCTAAATAATGGCTTACACACAACCCAAGTACCGGTCGCTGGCCTTATTGCGCCAAATCCCCCATCCCGCTCGACTCCTGCCCCAGCTAGCTCCTCGCCCTTCGTGGCTCCTCGTCCGGCGTCAGCTCCGAAGTAGCTCCAAAATCTCCACTTTCCACGGCGCGCTTCCCACATCCACCAGCGCCAGTGTTACCGGGAGGTTAAACCGCCGAGGTCCCGCGCTCCCCGGGTTCAAGTACAGAACGCCCCCTCGCTCCCACTGTTCCGCCTGGTGCGTGTGCCCGCTGATCACCGCATCAAACCCTGCTGCATCCGGCCGCAAATCCAAATCTCTCAGGTGGTGCAGCACGTACAGGCTGGCGCCTCCCGCATCCACGATGGCCGTCGCGGGGAGTTCCGCAGCCCAAGCCTCCGTATCCACGTTTCCTCGCACCGCAAACACCGGCGCGATTGCCTTCAACTGCGTCAGCACTTCGGGTTTTCCCACGTCCCCCGCGTGCACGATCAGGTCTACTCCGCTTAACGCCCGCGCCGCCTCTGGCCGCAGCAGCCCGTGTGTATCGGAGATAATTCCCAGCCTCATTCGGGTGTCAGCCCTTTCCTCGATACTCCTCCGGCACATCGTCCTCCGGCACTTCGCGCGTCTTCACCTCCGATTTGTCGGCATCTCGCGCGTTCTCCACTCCGTCCAAAACCTCTGCTTCAAACGTCTGCCCTTCCTCCAGCAGTTCTTCCACACTTTCGGAATCGCCCACAGGGGTTCCCGGGAGCCCCTGTGTATCGCCCGATTGTCCGGCCGAGTTGGCCCCCAGCCCGCGCGTTTCGTAGGCCACCACATCCGCCGAGTTCCCGCTCCCCGCAATACGCTTCTTCCGGCTTTTCCGCTTACGAGCTGGGCGAGTCTTCCGCCCCTTTATCTTCGCGCTGGCTTTGCTTTTGGCCTTGCGGCTACTCACCGCTTTTGCTCTGCTCTTCTTTGTCTTTTTTCGTGGCATGACACTCTCCGTTCTTCGCTGAGTCTACCACTCTGCCACCCGCCGCGCGCCGCTGTCGTCTGACTGGAAATTTTCGCCACTACCACTATAATGCTGTAGGAAAAGTTAGCTTCGCTGCCCACCCGGTCCACCGCCGGCGAAGGGCCCCCGGAGGTTTTTTCATCCATGGAAAAGCAGGAGTTGCGTGCCCGCGTTGAAGAAGTAGGTCTCGTACCGGTGATCCGCACCTCTTCCGCAGAGGATGCGCGCTTTGCCGTGGAAGAGGTCTCCCACGCGGGCATCCCGATCATTGAACTCACCATGACCGTCCCAGGCGCCTTCGAGGTCATCCGCGATCTGGTGAAAGAAGTTCCTCACGTTATTCTTGGCGCGGGCACGGTCCTTGACGTGGACACGGCACGCCGGTGCATTGACGCTGGCGCCCAGTTCATCAGCAGCCCCGCGCTCGATGTCCCCACGGTTCAGTACGTCGCGGGACTCCCCAGCATCATCATGATGGCCGGCGCCATGACCCCCACCGAAGTTCTTGCCGCCTGGAAAGCTGGCTCCGATTTCGTCAAGATTTTCCCCGCCTCTTTGGTCGGCGGCGACAACTACATCCGCGCCCTGCGCCGGCCTTTCCCGGAGATCCCGCTGATTGCCGGAGGTGGCGTCACGCAGCAAAATGCCGCCTACTACCTCCTCGCCGGGGTCTCCGCTCTCAGCGTCGGCAAGGAACTTATCCCGCGCGAATCAATGCTCCTGCACAAGCCCGACCGCATCCGTGAACTCACGCGGCGTTTCGCCACCATCGTGCGCAGCACGCGTGCCCGCATGGCCGAATCTCAGACGCAAGCCGCGCAGTTCCACTGAAACCATTCGCTCCAGTCAGCCGTTCCCGAGCAGACTGCTGAAAGGGCCTTTGCCTTTAGGAGGCCGGGGCTTCAGCCCCGGCGTAAGGTTCGTAGGGTGGTTGGGCTTTAGCCCCTGAAGAAAATCTTTCCTGGTGTTTCAGCAATCCCCTAAAAATCCACATGCAGTCGCAGCGTCGGCACGATCACCGGCCCGCGATCCCTGTTGTATCCTGGATTCACCATGTACTGCAGCCCTACGGCCGGAAAAATTCCCCGCCACGCATGCAGCGTATAATAGCTTTCCAGGATGTTTTCCCGCCCATAGTTCAACTTTCCATCGCCCAGAATAAATCCGTCCCCGCCATACGCCAGGTACTGTGCGTGGTCGCGGCTGATCCCGTTGCTGACGAACACCAGGCCCAGATGGTCATTCCGCCGGCCCCAGCGCCCTCCATTCCCGCCTACCCCAATCTGCCATGTCTGGTCCACTTCCGTGTACGCATACGATTCGTGCTGCCCTTCGTTCCATCCCCATCGCCCGAACACCCCCAGCCAGTCGGTGAAGGGTTGCTCGAAGTTCAATCCAAACCCGTACTTGACCGTGGTTTGCAGCGGGTGCGCGGTAATCTCCGGCGCGGGCGTCACCGGATTTGCCAGCCAACTGTTCACCGCATCCGCGTAGTCACCCATATTCGCGTGGTTGACGTAACTCATCGCCCGCACGATTCCCGGGCGCTTCCCAATCACGCGCCTGCGTAGCTCCAGCTCGACATTCTCCGAGTGCGCGCGGCTCACGTCCGCGTCCAAATGGATCCCGTTCGCCACCTTCGGCATCAGTCCTTCCGCAAATCGTAACGCCCAGTTCCGGTCGTAGTATTCCAGCAACGCTCCGAACGTGTATCCGCGCGTATCCGCCGCATAGTCGTATGCCCCGTTGTTGTCCACCGTCCAGTTCATGAACTGCAGACTCGAATCCGTGCCGTAGGAATTTAGGTCGAAAAAGTCCACCATGCTGAATTTGCCAAATCTCACTTCCAAGCGCCTCTCCGGCAACTCCCGGAACAACGAATAGGGACCGCGCTCCGCCACCACTTTTTTCCCGCCCAACGCGATCACCTGGTGCCACATCAACCGCGCCACGTACGGCGCTTTGCTCAGCAGCGGATTGCGCACCACATCCAGGTTGAAGAAGCCCGCCGCGCCCAAGGCTTCGCTGAGCCCGTGCCCGCCCGTCTCCTGCACGTCGCACAGAAACTCCGTCGTGTTCGTCGCGCGCCATCCGGTGTACAGCGTCAGCACGCGCGAGGACGCATCCTGCGCTTCCGGCGTGAGGCTGTTTTTCCCTTGATAGGGAGAATCAAAGGCCGGGTGCCACTGCGAAATGAAATTCGCTTGTCCCGACAGCCACAGCCGGTCCCATTCCGCATGCTCGAACATCGTTGTCAGCGAATTGTCCGGGGGCAGTGCCGCTGGATCCGCCGTCGGCGCCGCGTTGTCGGGTGCGGCAGGATTCTCCTGCGCGCGCAAGGTCCAGCCCCAACTGGCGCCGAACAAGCACACCAAGGCCAGCCTTCTGGCAATTCCGGTTTGCCAGCCCGCTGTCCTGTGTCTCCGCTTCCTTCCGCTCACGCCGTGCCTCTCTCCAACCGGCTGCGTTCCCTGTTTTCGTGAAATTTGAATTAACTCTAGTTAATAATTGAAGTAAACTACTCTTAATCTGGCACGAATGTCAAGAGCGCTTCTGTGCTTTCGGTTCCTTTGCTGATTCTAGTTTTGGAACTCTGGCGTGGCGCGCTACGGCTTGTGCTGCACTATCTCCATGGCGTTGACACGCGCGCGCTCCACAGTAAGTCCCCAGTGCAGATGCGGACCGGTCACCCGCCCCGTCGCCCCCACCTTGCCCACTTCGGTCGCGGGGGTCACCGAATCTCCCGGCTTCACTTCGATCGCGGAAAGATGTGCGTACAGCGTGTAAATACCGTACCCATGGTCGATGACTACGGTGTTACCCGAATAATACAATTCCTCGGCAAGGGCCACTTTCCCCGCCTGGGCCGCAAAAACCGGCGTCCCCGCCAGTGCCGGAAAATCCACTCCGGCATGGGGTGATCTTGCCTCACCATTCAGAATCCTGCGCCGCCCGAAATTTCCTCCGGTCGTCACGCCCTTCAATGGCAACTGAAACTTCCCATCCCAATAGTGCTCCGGCGTCACGCTTTCAAAAATCGCGCGCATCTTTTTCTGATCTTCTTCCGCGCGCTTTTCCTGTTCCGGGTCCGGCTGGACAAACTGTTTCTCCACGGTCAATCGTTCCGTCGGGAATTTCCCCGCCCGCACGGTCACGAATGCGCTGCAGGATTTCGCCTCCCCAGCCGCGTTCTTCCAGGACACCTTCCACGCGTAGCGCCCCGGCGCCTTTTCCAAATCCACGCCGATCAATCCGTGCAGGGTCCCCGTTTTCACCCCTTCCCTCCACAAGGGAATCGCCCGCCCGTCCCAGTCTCCCGCAAATTCAGCGAGCGGCTTTGCCCCCGCTACCTCCACAATCAACAGACTTCCCTGCGCCGTCACCCCGGCATTCAATTTCAGCGTGACGCCACCCTCGCAGGTTTTCCGCACTTGACCCGGCAGGCGGCCCGGTGCCACCGCCAGAACTCCCGCCACCAAGACCATGATTCCAAGGATTTTCTTTCGCTTCCGCCGCATAAAATCAGATGTCAGAGACAAGCCCGCTCCTTTTCCACAATCACAATAGAATGTGACGCAGCTCACAGCCGCCTTTTCCCTCTTCCCCCACAATCTTATCCCGTAATAGCCAGGCGATCCGTGGGAGTGGTCCTGATCGTAGCGCTCCTAGGCTGGACAGTATCCGTCAACCAGCCGCTTCTTGCGTGCACTGGCATGTACTCTCGGGCAGCAGTTGGGGTGCCGGCAGGAGCTTCACCTGCCCATAAGCCTGAACCTTCCCCTTCGCGCCACAGCTGCTGCCTTCCCGAGGGTATGCGTTCCGCAGTACCCCAGCCCCCAGCCCTCATTCCCCACATCTGCCTGCTCCATAAGTCCCCGGACCGCATTTGACCACAACTTGAACACGCCGTCTTGGGGTGAACCCCTTAGATGGCA
>DLMH01000193.1 GCA_002478115.1 Candidatus Acidiferrum typicum
ATACCAGAGTTTCTGCGCCCAGGACGTAACCCGAGAAAACATCCTGCATCCCGGCTTCGGCGAAATCGATGCGGATCGTCCAGGGTCAGGACGTAGGTCAACGCGATCAGTGTTCCTACTCCCTTCACTTGTTTGAGCAGAGCAACCTCGGGATACACTTCCTTGGCGATTTGCTCGATGCGCCGATCGTATTCCGCGATGCGCTCGTTCAACGATTCGATTCCCTGCAACAGCGGATCCAAGGCATCCCGCAATGCTGCGCTCAGTCCACCGGCCAGGGCCCGACCCACTTGCCCTGTGCCACACTTCCGCAGTCGCTCACCATAAGATTTCGCCAACCCACGTGCTGTATTCACAAGCGCCGTGCGCGCGCTGACCAGCCCCGCTCGGGCACGGATCACCGTTAGATGGATTTGCGCTTTCGCACTGCGATGGCGCACTGGGCCCAATAAGTCTGGATCGATTCTTGCTAGCCGTGCCAGCGTCCGTGCGTCGAACTGATCATCTTTTCGGCTACTCTCGCCGCCCAGTCGCACGTTGCGCGCATGAGCCACGATCACTTCGTGGCCCAACCGGGTCAACTGCCGGCTTACCCAGGGGGAATGGGTCCCGGTTTCCAGCGCGATTCGACTGCGCGAGATCCTGCTGAAGACTTGCTGGATTCCCTTCGGCGGCGTCGGCAGGCTATGCTCCAGGATCACGTTACCGGCCTCGTCCAAGAGGCAGTAATGGCTGGTTCGGTCCCCCAGATCCAGACCGATGGTCAGCTTGGGCTCCTCGAAAATCTCGTTGCCACGCTTCGCCACAGTGCTAATCTTCTTCACAGCCGGTCTCCTTTCTCTTGTGCTTCGAGCACGTCGATTATTGGGAGCGTATCGCATCCCGTGGAGACCGGCCTTCTCATCCCATCTGAGTAACGCATTTACCGGAGAAGTCGAATCGAATCTAGAATTAGGTTGGCAGATGTCCTGTAATCCGACAATCGCGGGGGGCACGACGCAAGGAAGGTGTTCACAATTGCACAGACTCCCGCATGCGTCGCCGCTAGCATGGCCCCGGGCTGTGACGGTAATGAATTTGACGATGGCCAGCGACTCTTGCAAGAAGTAACGCTGATTATACATTCTCAAATAGGTCCCCTTCACTAGCACTTCGGGAGGTCATGCGGAGCAATTGCGAGTTCACGCAGATGGTTTCCCAAAATCTATACCTTAAGGAGAGCGTAAAATGTCATTCCTGGCCTGGATTGTGTTGGGTTTGGTAGCGGGTTTCATCGGCAGCAAGATCGTGAACAGCAGAGGAGAAGGCATTGTCCTCGATGTCGTCCTGGGAATTGTTGGTGCGGTAGTCGGCGGATGGCTTTTCAGCACCTTCGGCGCGTCACGCGTGACGGGCCTAAACCTCTACAGCCTGTTTGTCGCCGTGATTGGCGCAGTAGTGGTCCTGGTCGCCTATCATGCGATTCGTCGTGCTGTTTGATCCGCGCAGAATAGACCGTCCATTCCATGAGTCTGGAAGTTCCTGGGAACTCTGAGTGGGGACAACGGTTGCGGCCGCAACAATAAAGCAGCCAGCAACAATGCGCATGGCGACCCGTTGTAGATTTTTGCCGACCACCCAGCAATAAGCTCGATATTGCCCGATAAATGCGGTTATGGGTGGGCCGCAGGCTCATGCGAAACTCGAAAGTTTTGCTTCAAAATGGAGCTTCAAATTGAGGAGGAGTAACAGGACGATCGGTAGGAATTTGCTCCATTTGAGCCTCCCGGGAAGCGACTCTGCACAAAGATACGGCGGCGACGCCCCCCCGTTGCGGTCTGAGCTGTTCAGCGTCGATCAGATGCAGCAGCATGGCAAGACCCTGGCGGGCTCACACAAGGTGAGCCCTGGAGGCGCTCCGGACCGACTTCTGGCACGGCTGGCTGAAAATCAAGGTGTTCTGCTCGGAGTCCGCGGCTTGCTGACGGCGGCGGTTAAGACGAACCGCCGCATCACGCCGGCCGGGGAATGGCTCCTCGACAACTTCTACCTGATCGAAGAGCAGATTCGCACGGCTGAGAAACACCTGCCGAAGGCGTACAGCCGGGAACTGCCACGCTTACTGAACGGCCCTTCGGCCGGTCTTCCGCGTGTGTATGACATCGCGCTGGAAACGATCTCGCACGGCGATGGGCGAGTGGATCCGGAGAGTCTCAGCAGCTTTGTAGCGGCCTACCAGACGGTCACCGCCCTCAACTTAGGCGAGCTGTGGGCACTTCCCATCATGTTGCGTCTCGCACTGATCGAAAATCTTCGGCGTGTTGGAGCCCGGATTACCGCCGACAGGATCGGCCGAAACCGCGCCGATTATTGGGCGGACCAGATAACGGAGACCGCCGAAAAGGACCCGAAGAGCCTGATTCTGGTGATCGCCGACATGGCGCGGTCGAGCCCGCCAATGGTTGGCTCGTTCGTTGCGGAATTTGCGCGCCGGTTGCAGGGGCAAGGCCCCGCCTTGGCCTTACCGCTCACTTGGATTGAGCAGAGACTTTCCGAATCTGGGCGGACGATCAAGCAGTTGGTGCAGTCGGAGAACCAGCAGCAAGCTGCGGATCAGGTCTCGATGAGCAACAGCATCGGCAGCCTCCGTCTCCTGGGCGCGATGGACTGGCGCGAGTTTGTCGAGACCTTGAGCGCCGTCGAACAGGTCCTTCGTGAGGACCAAGGCGGAGTCTACGGCAAGATGGACTTCTCGACGCGTGACCGTTACCGCCACACGGTGGAGAAGATCGCCAAGAGCAGCCGGCGATCCGAGCCCGAGGTGGCGCGCGAAGGGATCCAACTTGCGCGGGAAGGCTCGGCCAGGAAGGGCAGCGATGATCGTGCGGCGCATGTCGGCTTCTACCTGATCGACAAGGGATTGGAGCAACTTGAGCGCAAAGTGGAGATGCGCTTATCTGTCCCTGAAGCGTTTCGGAAGGTGAGCCGCGAATTTCCTTTGCTGCTGTACATAGGCACGATCACGCTAATTACAATGATCGTCGCCGGAACCTTGGTGGCGAAGGCGCATGCCAGTGCCTTTCATGGTTGGGCGCTCGGTCTGTTCGGCATCCTCTCGCTTGTGTGCGCAAGTCAGCTGGCCGTAGCCCTGGTCAACTGGCTGGCGACGCTGCTGGCGACTCCGCATCCGCTCCCTCGCATGGACTTCTCCAAGGGGATTCCGCCGGAGCACCGCGCTCTGGTGGTGGTCCCCACAATCCTCGTGAGCGCTCAAAACGTCGAGGACCTGATCGAGGCGCAGGAGGTCCGATTCCTGGCCAATCGGGACGACAACCTGCACTTCGGCCTGCTGACTGATTTTCGCGACGCGCACGAGGAAACACTACCGGAGGATGAACCGCTGTTGCGGCTGGCTCAGAAAAAAATCGAAGGATTAAATCAGAAGTACAAGAGTGCGAAGGACGACATGTTCTTTCTCCTCCACCGTCCGCGCAAATGGAACCCGCGGGAGCGAATATGGATGGGTTACGAGCGGAAGCGAGGGAAGCTTGCGGAATTGAATTCATTCTTGCGCGGCGGTTCAAGGGATCGCTTCTCGCTCGTTGTTGGCGACACGGCAATCCTCGCCAACGTAAAGTATGTCATTTCCCTGGACATGGATACGCAGTTGCCGCGCGATTCGGCACGGCAGCTAGTGGGAGCTATGGCGCACCCTCTGAATCGTGCGCGGTACGACGAAGACAAGCAGCGGGTCTGCGACGGGTACGGCATCCTTCAGCCCGAGATCGGCGCGAGCCTGTCCGGAGCGAACCAGTCGAGATATGCACGCCTGTTCGGAAGTGAACCAGGCATCGATCCGTATACTCGCGTTGTCTCCGACGTTTACCAGGATCTATTCGGCGAGGGTTCGTTCATTGGCAAGGGGATTTATGATGTCGATGCGTTCGAGAGGGCGCTGAAGGGGCGTCTCCCCGAGAACCGGGTACTCAGCCACGATCTTCTGGAAGGATGCTACGCGCGGTCGGGGCTGCTAAGCGATGTGCGGTTGTACGAGGAATATCCGTCTCACTATAGCGCGGACGTGAGCCGCCGCCGCCGTTGGATTCGTGGCGATTGGCAGCTTGTGCCGTGGCTGCTGCCGCGGGTCCCTGGCTTTAGCGGGCGTCGCCAGAAGAATCCGCTTTCCGCGCTCTCGCTATGGAAGCTCTTTGATAATCTTCGGCGCAGTCTGATGCCCTCGGCCTTGACGCTGCTGTTGCTGCTGGGCTGGACGGCTTTGTCACCGCTGTGGTTTTGGACCCTGTCGGTGATCGGAGTCATCCTGATTCCTTATGTGGTTGCCTGCGTCCTGGATCTGCTACAAAAGCCAAGCGATGTACTCTTGAGTCAACACCTTGCTGCCACAGTGGGCTGCGCATCCGAACACTTCGCGCAGGCTGCATTTACGCTCGCGTGCCTCCCTTACGAAGCATTCTTCAGCCTGGATGCGATTATGCGCACCGCCGGGCGGATGCTGGTCACGCACAGGCGGCTTCTCGAATGGATTCCGTCGGGCGACCGGAATGGTAATAGCCGCACGGACCTCGCCGGCTTTTGCCGGACCATGTGGATTGCCCCCGCTGTTGCTGCTGCCGCCGTGATCCATCTAATGCTCTCGAGGCCAGCCGCATTGGGGATGGCTGGGCCCATACTGGGACTCTGGTTTGCTTCGCCCGTTATCGCGTGGTGGATCAGCCGGCCGCTTGCTCGCCGCGCCGCGCGGCTAACGGCCGGCCAGACCGTCTTTCTCCGGAAGCTTTCCCGGAAGACTTGGAGGTACTTCGAGACATTCGTCGGCCCGGAGGATCATTGGCTGCCGCCCGACAATTACCAGGAGCATCCCGTCGCCAGGCTCGGTCATCGCACCTCACCGACCAACATGGGACTTGCGCTACTCGCGAACTTGTCGGCGTGCGACTTCGGTTACATTTCGGCCGGACAACTCATCGAGCGCACGGCGAATGCGCTTCACACGATGGAAATGTTGGAACGCCACCGAGGCCACTTCTACAACTGGTACGACACACAGTCCTTGAAACCGCTGTTGCCTATGTACATTTCGACCGTAGATAGCGGGAACCTGGTGGGTCACCTGCTGACACTGCG
>DLMH01000106.1:0-368 GCA_002478115.1 Candidatus Acidiferrum typicum
TCGCCGCGCTGTCGGCGGGCGATGCCGCTGGAGCACACGCAAAGGCTCAAGGCTGGATCTATTCCGGATATAAGATGACTATCTTTTCGACAGCGGAAGAGCAGCAGCGGGAACCGCTTGAGATTGGTGGTAAGGTTCTCTTCTACCCGGACTTTGCCTTGCGTACGGCGGGCGCTGACGTAAGTGTGGTCGCTCCATGGCAGAGCTACGTCCTTCAGGATCGCGAGGTTATCTCAGGTCAGAACCCATTCTCTGATCAAGCGCTTCTGAAACTTGTTCTACCGGCACTCGATGGGAAGAAGAAGTCGGTTTCAGCGGCATAAGGGGGCTGGCCCACCTTTGGTGCGTTCGGCGGTTTTTCGCTGATG
>DLMH01000106.1:445-13269 GCA_002478115.1 Candidatus Acidiferrum typicum
ATGCCGCCTGAAAATCAGGCAAGTGTGGGCCACCCGCCCAGATGAGCACTGTTCATCGGATTTGGAGTCGTCAATGAGCAGCGTACGAATCGAACAAAAGAGCTATGAGATGCCCCCACGCGACGGGTTTACCGTCACACATTTCATCACCGTCGCCGACATCGACCGGTCGGCTCGCTTCTATGAGAAGGTCTTCGGCGGCCGCATTCTCAGCAGAGGCGACAGCAAGGGTGCGTCTGGGCACATTCAGATCGCGAATACTTGGCTGATCGTCAACGTCGGGGGCGGGCCCACCCCGGACAAGCCGTCGGTGACGCTCAGCATCCCCGCCGACCCGGATAAGGTCAGCAGCTTCCTGAATATCCGTGTTGCGGATATTCGAGCGTGCTATGAATTATGGAAAAGTCGAGGAGCCGAGTTCATCACGGAGCCGAAAGAAAAGTACGACGAGATTCGCTGCTACATCCGCGATCCTGACGGTTACATTATCGAGGTCGGACAGAGTACCGACCTCACGTAAGGCTGACATCGGCGCGGTTGCCGGGGCAAGTCGGTTTGACATCGGGTGTCGTTACAGCGTTTCCCTTGGATGGAGGAACGAGAGATGGATTGGAAACGGTTGGTCCAGTTTGCGCTGCAGGGTAGCAGTGATTTGGAACAATATGCCATCCTGCTGGTACGCGTTTCGATCGGGCTGTTCTTCGCCATCTCCGGGGCTAACAAATTGTTTGTCGCCGGCGGCACGAAACCTGTTTACGAAACGCTCGTTAAGGCCAAAGTCCCGTTCCCCCGCCAGACGGCTTATTTCGTGTCGGGTGTCGAGTTCGTTTGCGGATCCCTGCTGGCTGTGGGTTTGTTTTCGAGCCCGGCGTGCGTGGCTTTATTGATCGATATGACTGTCGCCACCCTAACCAGCGCGCTTTCCACCTTGCCTAAAGGACTTTCGCGCCTTAACTGGCTCGACGATTTCCTCTACCTTCCGGAAGTCCTGTACGTGCTCTTCTTTATCTGGCTGATCTGCTCCGGTCCGGGAAAGTTCAGTGTCGATTACTGGCTCGCCGGAAAGTTACTGGGGTGATCGATCGGCGAAGCCTAGCCAGACGGCTGAATGAAGTGCTGAAAACTGGCATTTCGGTTTAGAGTCACGAGGCGCGAGCGCCGCATACGTATAATCCAATCGCTGTGAGGAACAATGATGAAACCGACGAGCTTTCAAGAGGACATTCGCCCGCTTTTTACGGAGCGAGACATTCGAGGCATGAGCAAAGCGTTCAACCTGGGAAGTTATGATGACGTCAAGATGCACGCGGCCGCCATTTACGACCGCATTCGGGGAATCGGTGGCGCGGTAATGCCGCCCCCGCCCCCGAGAGGGGAAGGTCCCTGGCCTCAGGCTCGCATTGAGCTATTCGCAAAGTGGATGGCGGACGGATACCAACCTTAGGCGAAGTCATCTCATAAATCGCCCTTTGTATGCTGCACCTTCAGTGCGCGTAACGCGCGAAGGCCCGGGGCCCTGCCAGTGCCGAGCAGCGGTTGCCGGAACTTGGGATTAAGCCCGGCATGGAGACCCCCAGTCTCCGTCGTATCTCGGCAAAAGTTATTTGATCCTCGCCGGGAGTTTGTTAATGACTGCCGCCGGCGGAGTTGATCGAGCAAGCTGCGGCGAAAGCCAAATAAAACAGATAAATGAAGGTGCGTTCAAAAGAGCAACTTCGGTTTTCCACGCAGGGTTAACTCCGCGCAGATCTTTTTCCTTTCCGATTTTCCTTTCGTGTCATTTGTTCGCAAAACGATGTCAAGCCACCAGCAAGATCTTCCCGACACCGCCCTTTTCTGCCGCTGCCTGAGCCTCGGCCGCGTCACTGAGTGCCAGTTTCTGGCTAATTGGGATAACCAGCTTGCCATCGCGCACCGCTTCGGCCATGAACTCGAGCGTTTTCCTGTCGAATTTCGAGAACACATGCACCACCTTTACAGACGGGTATTTCGCGGCGTTCTGCGGCACCTCTACAACCGATGCATAGACTCCTCCCGGCTTAACCTTGGCGATCAGCTTCTCGGCGGTTCTTCCGCCGACCGTATCCGCCACCGCATCGAGCGTCGCAAGACTTGCAATCGCGGTGTCGTCGTCGGTTGCGACCGCCTGATCTGCGCCGATGGTCTTCGCTTGATCCATCTGGGTCTTTAACACCCCCGCAATCGCGGTCGCTCCCCGTTGCTTCGCAGTGAATACCGCCGAACGCCCGACATTTCCTATGGCACCTACGACCAAAACCGTCTGGCCGGCTTTGATTTCCGTAGCGGAAAGGAGCTGGTTGCCGGTCGTCGTCACCAGCGGCAACGCCGCCGCCTGGATCAAGTCGAGACCCTTCGGGACCTTCGCCAAGACTGCTGCCTTCACGACACAAAGTTCGGCGTAAGTATTGTCTGCCATCGCGAACACCTGGTCGCCGACGGAAAAGCCCTCCACTCCCGGCCCAATCTTGACGACAGTCCCCGCCATATCGACGCCTATCAGCCCTGGGAACTTCATGGGGTAAAAATCCTTCGTTAATCCGGCGCGTCGCTTGTAGTCGATCGGATTCACGCTCGCAGCGGCGACCCGCACCAGCACCTCGCCCGGGCCGGGTATTGGATCAGGATAGTCTTCGAATTTCAGCACTTCCGGACCGCCATATTCGTGGACAACGACTGCTTTCATATTTGATCTCCTCGGGCTGTGCAGTAAACGTTCACAAACAAAACTTAGATGAGCAAAGCTAGAACTCGAAGTAATTTAATGCGAAACGACACACCGATTCTGGTGCTCAACATGGCTCGTCTTCGCTGAAGTTCGGCATTTCGCCCACTTCAGCACATCCCAGATCTCGCACTGCAAGTAAAAGCCTGACGAGATGCAAGGCGCTATCACTCCTTCGCTAACGGCTTCATGAACCAGCTCGTACGCTGCTTCGTAACCCGGGATCTGCACTCGCTTGGCAAGCTCGATCAGTTCCTGCAGTGGAAGTTCCCGTTCAGCAATCATCGAAAGCAGCAACATAAGCCCGTCGGGACCCGCGAACCGGTCAAGAGCTAATCCTTCTACGATGCCCCGGTTTTTTCTGAATTCGTCTCGTGGATTGTACCGACATCCGTATGGCTCTGGCGATCTTGCGCTGGTGTTGCGACGGTGCACTAACCGTAAATTGCTTACTTTTGGTTTTCCCCTGCTGTCTTCTGCCGCAAGCCACTCCACCCAGCCTGCCTGCAGATCTGGCACAAGTCGGCCGCAACTATCACATCGCCAACCGGATCGAATGGATTTATCTCTCGGCATAACTCTCACTATCATCCTTCCCCGCGAACTGGCGTGAGGCGAGGTTCCACAACCGCGTTGAGCCTCACCTCACGATGCGTTCAACGGGTCACCGCTTTCTTTTGAGGATGAATGCCCAGTTCGTGCCACGACGTTTCCCCGAGGTTCACGTCGTAGTAGCTTGCAGCTTTCTCGATGTTGGCGAACGCCAAAGCGCGATCAGCATCGGAGACGTCGATGACTTGATCGAAACGCGCGACCGCATTACGGACATGTTGTGCGTCGGTCAGCGGTTCTTTACGCTGCTTCGGAAATGCGTAGACGCTGTCGGGCAAGTCGCTCTGCGTCGTCAGCCGTCCATGTTTCTCGTGAGGTTTCCAAGTTGCTTCCGGCATGTCTACCATCCTTTCTCTAAGTACTTCGCTAGAGGGCAAGGGGAGTGTCTACCCGACCCGCATTTAGTTTTGCGGCGATCGTCAAGCAGCGCGCTCTTCTTCAAGTGCTTTGACTTCGCTCAGCCTCCCGGTGTCTACGTCGAAAATAAAGCCGCGCACCGGAACCTCTTTGGCAATCCAGGGATGCGACCGGACTTTCTTGATCTGCTCCCGTGTATTTTCCTCGGGGTCCTTAAAGGAGAAGAATCGCATTGGAGCCGGCGACGCATCCCCGGTAGAAGCTCTCAGCTTCGCGTTCATTTCGTCATCTGTGAACGTCGTGAACCCGCAGCCGGTGTGGTTGAGGAGCAGTATCTCTGTAGTTCCGAGCACACGGTTGGAAACAATAAGCTCCGCGAGAACATCTTCCGTCACCGCGGGTCCGCCGGTTCGGATGACATCGATATCGGCTTGCGGCAGGCCCAGGATTCCAGAGAGGTCTGAGAGCCGCGGATCCATGCAGGTTACAACCGCGATTTTGGGCGTCGGACGCTTCCCCAGCATTGGATCGTAATTCTTCGCATAGTTGCGGTTTGCTTCTAGCGCTTTATCGAGAATACTCATCGTTTTTCTCCTGACAGGTGTTTTGCAATGTCGCTCGTCCGACCGAATCGGCTGCGATGGAGCTATTACACCGGAGGTGCTCCGGTGAATCAATTGGACGATGGTATTGGCGATACCTTGGTATTGGGCCCCGTGGAATAAGTGCCCATGTGTCCAATTCATACTTTGGTGGAATCGATACGTTCGTCCAATAGATTCGTCATCGTGATTGTGGCTTAATCGCGACTGGTCTGATCGGAGGAAACTATGAGCACTGCAGTCACTGCTTCTCACGTCGATAGCGGCGCTAGCGCCGAGACAGTAGATATGAAGTTCGAGGTGGTCGTCATCCCCGTCGCGGATGTTGACCGCTCGAAGGAGTTCTACACCAAACTCGGGTGGCGGCTCGATGCCGACTTTCCGTTCGATAACGGTTTCCGGATCGTCCAGTTGACGCCACCCGGCTCAGGGTGCTCGGTTCAGTTTGGCGCGAAGATAACATCGGCCGCGCCGGGATCGGCCCAGGGTCTCTACCTGATCGTCTCCGATGTTGAGACAGCACGCAAAGATCTTGACGCACGCGGTATTCAGGTGAGTGAGGTGTTCCACCCCGGAACGCCAGGCGCTCAGTTCCAGATCGACGGAAGCGGCCGCATCAGCGGACCAGCACCGGACCATGCCACCTACAACTCGTTCGCCACGTTTCGTGATCCCGACGGCAATGGATGGCTGTTTCAGGAAGTCACAACGCGGCTGCCTGGCCGAGGACTCAGTAATTTGGACGTCGCGACACTCACCGGGCTCTTGCAAGAGGCTGAGAAGCATCACGGCGAATACGAGCCTACCGCTCCGAAGCACCACTGGTCGGGCTGGTACGCGGCCTACATTGTAGCGCGCCAGGACGGCAAGACTCCCGAAGAGGCAGCGAAAGACGGCAAGTTCCACATAGAGGGGGCGCACTGACCGTCCCATGAAGCACTTCGACGCAGCTAATACCAACGTATCCCCAATACCATCGTCCAATTGCCTCGTTTTGGCGCTTCTGTTTTTATGCGCTCAGCACATACGAATCAGTCCAGTATGCGCAGAATGGAAAGTTCTCAGGAGCACACTCTGGCTCAAACATTTCTTTCCACCGGCAACCAGATGGCAGTTCTCCGGGATTCGCTTGGCACGCTGAAAGGATTCGTTAAAATGGCAACCTACGTTCAGACAGTTGACATCGGACATTTTGCACCGGCGGATGAGCGCGAAGCACTTACTCGCGAAGCTCTGACTCGCGAAGTGCAGCGCGGCTTGATCGCGCGGCCACGCTCGCTCTCACCCTGGATGTTCTACGATGCGGAGGGGTCGCGCCTTTTCGAGCGCATTACGACGCTTCCCGAGTACTACCCCACCCGCACAGAAAGGGCCATCCTGGCGGGATACGCAGACGCGATCATTGCTGCAGCTCACGGCGACAGATCGTTGCCGTTGCGCCTCGTTGAGTTGGGTGCCGGCACGGCCTCCAAAACCTGCATTCTGCTCGAAGCTGCTTTGCGCGTTTCGGACGATGTCGCCTACGTGCCAGTTGATGTCTGCCCCGACGCTCTTGAGTTGGCGTGCCAAAACGTTGCATGCGCATTGCCGGAAGTGCGCATGCAGCCCATCGTCCGGAATTATGTAACTCACCCGCTCCAACTCGACCTCTTCGACGGCACCACGCTCGCACTCTACATCGGCACGAGTATCGGCAACTTCTCGCCTGAAGAAGCGCAACTCATTCTGCGAAATTTGTGTAGTCAGTTGCAAACCGGAGATGCGCTATTGCTCGGTACAGATATGGTGAAAGACCGCCGCACGCTCCTGGCTGCTTATGACGACAACGATGGAATCACCGGAGCGTTCAACTTAAACATCCTGCATCGCCTTAATAGAGAACTAGGAGCTAACTTTGACGCCGCTTGCTTCCGTCATCGCGTGCTTTGGAATTCCATCGAATGTCGGATCGAGATGCACCTCGAGAGCACGCAAGAGCAGGATGTGAGTATCGACGACGCGGACCTTGATCTTCACTTCATGCCACGCGAAACCATTCACACCGAAAATAGTTACAAGTTCACAGACCAGGGCATTCGAAGGCTACTCACACAGGTCGGTTTTGAGGTCAGAGGGACATGGAAAGACAGTCGCGGTTGGTACACCCTCACGCTTGCGTGCCTCGGGTAGCTCAGTTGGAGTGAAGTGCCGAATTAACGGCCTCAAGCAGAGCCGTGTCACTGAAAGGCTTGAACAGGCACGCTACTGCACCTTGTTCGAGTAGTCGCGGGCGAACAGTCCTATCTGTGCTAGCGGTGATAAAGATGATCGGAATCTCCTTCCCGCTAAGCTTCAATTCCCGCTGAAGGTCAGGTCCGCTCATCCCCGGCATGGCGATGTCGAGGATCAGGCATTTAGTTTGGCCGATGCAATCGGACGCGAGAAACGCTTCCGGCGACGAGAACGCGCGTACGGCAAAACCGAACTCTTTTAGCAAGTCAGGTAGCGACTCGCGTACAGATTCATCGTCATCGACCACTGACACGAGCGAACGCGTAACTGTCATAGATTTTTCATGCCGTGCCCATAGCCGCAGGCGTCGGCAACGCTGAACCCTGTATATTCGCACTCGCGCTGGTGAGGAAGTCGACATACCCGTCAGCGAGTGCTGTCCTTAGCAATCCGGGCAGCGCATTGACGACGAGACTGTTCTCCGGGTTGATCTTTTCTCGGCAGTGCTCCACAACACGAGAATGCGCCACTCCAGGAGGCACTGTCTATTGTGCCTTGGTATTGGTTTGCCAATCAGAGGTGAGGAACGGTCCGCAGATCGGAACGCCACGCTGCAAAGCCGAAATCCCTTAGTAAGTCCGGTAACGGCTCGTAACAGGACGCAGATTCCTCACGCCGCATCCGTTACGTCAGGCGTCCGAATGGCACGATTACTTTCGGCGCCCGTCGCACCCCCGGGCCCGCGAGGAATAGAGAATGAAAACGCAGCTCCCGGACCATTATTCAGTGTTGCCCACAGACGACCATGGTGACTCTCGATAATAGAGCGGCTGACGGATAATCCGATTCCCATACCGTCATTCTTGGTGGTGTAGAACGATTCGAAGAGCCTGTCCGCAGCCTGAGGGTCGAACCCGACTCCCGCATCCTGTACCGTCAGGCGCACATGATCGCATTCGTCCCGTTCAGTTCTAATCAGCAACTGCCGCGGACGATCATCGACCGCGCTCATCGCGTCGGATGCATTCCGGATCAGGTTCAGGATGACCTGCTGCAGCTGGACACGATCGCCGGTGACGACAGGGAGGTCCTCGGCAAGCTCCGGCCGCAGGATCACCCGACTCCGCTGAAGTTCGCTCGATGACAGCGCAAGCACCTCTCGCGTAGCGTCGTTCAGGTCGACCGACTCATTCGTGGTCTCTTTCTTGCCAAAGAGTGCGCGCAATCGAGTGATCACCTCAGATGCCCGGTTGCCATCGCGAATCATCCGCCGCGCAGTTTCGCGTGCGCCGTCGACGTTTGGAGGATCGGCGGCCAGCATTCGCATACAGGTGCTTGCGTTCGTGACAATGCCGGACAGCGGCTGGTTGAGTTCGTGGGAAATAGACGCCGTCAGCGTTCCGAGGCTCATCGCCCTGGCCATATGTGTAAGTTCCGATCGAGCCTTGTCGCGTGCCTCTTCCGCCAGCCTGCGCGCCGTGACATCCTGAACCGAGGCGATGTACTCCAGCTGACCATCCTGGTCCCGGGTCGCATGAGCGACTGCATGCATGTACTTGATCGAGTGGTCCGGCAGTAGCAAGCGGTACTGCCATTCAAAGTCGTGGCCGTCCTCTCGTGCCAGGTCCACCATCTTCATTTTCTGGATCAAACTGACGTCTTCCGGATGGACTCGGCTACGGATCAGTTCGAGCGTCACGGGCACGCCAATCTCAAGCTCGTAGATGCGATAGAGCTCCGCTGACCACGTGATTTCGTCTGTCGCCACGCGCCAGGAAAAGCTGCCGATTTGACCGAGATGTTGACCTTCCGAGAGGAATGCCTCGCTGCGCCGCAACTCGTCTTCAGCCCGCTTGCGTTCGCTAATGTCCCTCACTGCTCCAGAGACAAGCGTACCTTCCTCTGTCTCCAGCGGGCTGAGGCTGATCTCCACGGGAAACTCAGTTCCGTCTTTCCGCCGCCCGTAAAGGCTTAGACCCTGGCCCATCGGCCGCACCCGAGGCTGCGCAAAAAATCCCCCGCGGTGCCCAGAGTGTCGACCACGAAAGCGTTCGGGCACAAGAATCTCAATCTCCTGCCCCAGGAGTTCTTCTCTCTGGTACCCAAACACATTTTCCATCTGTGCATTGACCAATACGATCCTGCCCTGCCCATTCACCACGACCATCGCATCGGGTGCGGATTCCAGAAGCCCTCGGAATTTCTGCTCCGCGTGTTTGCGTTCCGTAATGTCGCGCAGATAGCCGGTGAAGGACGGCGGCCCTTCCAACGGAATGCGTGTGATTGCCAGCTCGACGGGGAATTCGCTTCCGTCAGCACGTACTGCCGTCATCTCGATGCGTTTCCCAAGCACTCGCGCCTCGCCCGTGGCTAGGTAGCGGGCAAAGCCCTGCCGATGCTTCTCCCGGAGAGACGGTGGAATGATGATGTCCGCCAGATGCTTTCCCAAGACTTCGTCCCGACGGTGGCCGAAGGTATGCTCCGCCGCCGGATTGAACTCAGTGATACAGCCCTCGTGATCGATCATCACAATGCAGTCGAGCGCCGAGTCCATGATCGCTGCCTTGCGGACCTCACTGCGCTTCAATTCCCTCTCCTCTTGCCTGAGCCTCTCTTCTACCAGTGTGCGTTCAGCAAGTTCCTTTTTGAGCTCTTCGTTGGCGGTGGCAAGTTCGGCAGTCCGTTGCACGACCCTTTGATCAAGTTCGCTGGCGACTCGCTTCTGATGGCTCAGAAGCCGTGCCTCTTGTAGCCCGATCGATGCCTGATTCGCCGCTACGCCCAGAAGAAGTGCCTCAGTCTGCCGCGGAAAATCCGTCCGCTCAGCCGCTGCCACAATTACGCCGAGTTCGCCTTGTAACCCCAGTGGCAAAGGCACGATCGAGACGTCTCCCTCGCCCATAAGGTTCCGAAGCAGTGGAGGCCATTTCCGCGAGTCGTTTTTCAAGCACTGGCTGAGCGCTTCGCAGATCTCGTGCGCCGAGGGCATCGGTCCTCGCAGCTCGGCGAGCCGGACGATCTCAACGGGCGCCTCGCCAACTGGATCTGTCAGCCTCACAGAGACTAGGTCCAAGCGCAGCATGCGCATGAGCGCATCGAGCAAGGTATGGAGGACCTGGGATGGATCGCCGCCACTCCAGATGGCGGGAAGAGCAAGCAGGCTGACAAGATCGTTTATGCACCGTTGAAGGTGCTTGATTTCGCCGGAAGCAACTTCGGGTTGGACTTCCATATCAGGCAGCCGTGGAGGACGAGGAAGGCCGCATGGCCCGACGCTGGCGGACCTCGCGCAGGAATTCCTCGGGTGGCACGAAGAACGGATTCCGTTGCAGGAGGCCACCGATGATGATCATTGGATGCGTCCGCATGATGTCGATCACCGTGTCGCCTCCAAATTTGCCGAGATGATAGGTGCAGATCACCGCGTCGTCGTGACGACGCCATACATCATTCACGCGCGATTCGAATTCAACGAGATCGTCAATGTAGGACCGATCTTCAATTGCCCAGTCCATCCGACAGCAAATGCGGCTCAGCGGGAATCCACCCTTGGCATTGCCGCTAGCCATCTGCTCGAACGCTGCTAGCATTCGATTCTGATCAAAACGGCCATCTCGAATGTAAGCTTCGGTGTTGATCCGAACCTCTAATTGCCCACTCTGCTCGGCGGCTGTTGGATCGACGCCTGCCGCGGCCAACCGTTGCAGATGGTCGTGACGTTGATCCGGATTCACGACGTGAACCGCCTTGTCGCCACACTCGAACCCGTCCTTAATGAACGGAAGCAGCACGCGATACTCTTCGTCGTCGCTATTGAAAAATGCGCAGACATGACGTACTTCGCCGAGCTGGGAGCCGGCAAGGGAAATCGGTGCTGTAGTCTTCTTCATGCCGTTCTTCTCCCACAGGCGTCGCCCGCAACGCAGGTTTCTATGCTGGCGCGGCTCACCAGCCCGTTCATCTTATCCGCCCGGTTTCAGGACCTACTCTGCAAATACTTAAAGGACGGCGTCTGCGAATTCCGCATCGTCACGACTAATTACGATGGTAAATATGGCCGTTACGCCGCCGCACCCGCTGCGGGTGCGGGGCGGAGCCTCGCGGCCATTTTCACCAGGTCGGCAAGAGAATCGGCCTTCATCTTCTGCATCACCTTGCCCCGGTGTGCCTTTACCGTGATCTCGCTGATACCGAGCTCCCCACCGACCTGTTTATTCAGCAGGCCGGAGACCACCAACGCCATCACCTGTCGTTCGCGTAGGGTAAGCGACGCGTAACAGTCCCGGAGTACGCGCATCTCCGCCTCCAGGCTAAGAGCAACTCGGCTCCGTTCGAGCGCTGCCCGGATGGCAGTCAACAACACGTCATCATTGAATGGCTTCGTCAAGAATTCGACCGCTCCCGCTTTCATGGCTTGGACCGTCATGGGCACGTCGCCGTGGCCCGTGATGAAGATGATCGGCATAGCCCTCCGTTCGGCGGCGACGAGCCGTTGGAGGCCTAGCCCGTTAAGACCCGGAAGAGAAACATCAAGTACGAGGCAGTTGGGAACAAGAACTCGCGGGTAGTCGAGGAATTCTTGGGCGGACGCGAATGTCTCCGCCTGCCAGCATTGACAGCGGATCAGCAATTCCAGCGATTCGCGCACGGAGACGTCGTCGTCGACGACAAAGACGATCGGTGTGACTTGCAACATTTGCGGTCACCCCCATTTCATGGCCAAGTGCGTGCACCTAAAGTCATGCTTCGCTGTGCACAGTTGACGGATGACGCCCCACCGTTGACGGGAATTCTACCAGAGAGCCTCTCATTTATGCTGGGGCGATACCCTGCAACCCTTGCGGCAAGCGCTCATTAGCAGGAGAGCCGATACCAAGGTATCGACGATACTATCGTCCAATTGCTCATCTGCCAAGCTTCTGTTCTGATCGGCTCGTCCGGCGCGTCTGTCGCGCCGGCCAAGATTACAGGGTCGCTATAGATACACGTGACAAATAAGCATCTCGGAACGGAGCACATCGTATGAAAGGATTCGCTTACCTGTTGGTTGCAGTTGTGGCGCTAACTGGCGTGGTCGTCTACATGGCTCACGCCTCTGGACGCTCCGATGGAGAGGCTGATCCGGTTTTCGGAATCACAATTCCTCCGGGATACCGCGACTGGAAGCTGATCTCTGTGGCCCACGAAGAAGGTAATCTCAACGATCTTCGCGCCCTTCTAGGCAACGATGTGGCAATCAAGGCATACCGCGAGGGCAAGCTGCCGTTCCCGGACGGCACAATCATCGCACGCCTCGCCTGGAGTTATGTCCCGTCCGAGGAAAACAACAAAGTCTTTGGCCGTTCCCAATCTTTCGTGGCCGGACCCGCCACGAACCTTCAGTTTATGGTCAAAGACTCGAAAAAATATGCCACGACCGGTGGCTGGGGGTTTGCTCAATTCAAAGACGGCAAACCTGCGGACGCGGCGCTGCTCAAAACCTGCTTTCCCTGCCACGAGCCTGTCAAAGCTCGTGACTTTGTCTTCACCCAATACGCACCCTGATTACGGGAAGGTCCCATGGACAAGGAAGAATCGTTTTGCAATTCGACTTGCGAAGACCAGATCAACATGGCGGAGCGCGAGTTATCGGCGTTCATCCGCGCGGTGGCGGAATTGTTCGGTCCAGAGCAGGCTAGGCTTTCGACGGAGGACTGGCTCGACCAGTCAGAACTGATGGATAGCCCGCACAGAGGCACGAGGAAAGACTGGCGAGCGGTCACAATAGCAGCCTCGGCTCGATTGGCAAATCGGGGGACTCCAGCCCGAGATCATCGAACGCTTGCAGCGTCGACTGATGCGAAGGTTTCGCCAATACTATCGTCCAATTGTTTCGCATCCGCGCTTCTGGTGTGATGCCTGATCGCAGGCGATGACTGCGCCCGGCTACGCCCAAACCGCTAAGAAGGAGACCACACTGGCTTTGAAGAGGCATCGACATCGGCTTTAAGGCAAATACTGATTTCGTTTACCGAAGCATATTGAAATGGAGGAACCATCATGAGACGCTTCACATTCTTCTTGGTTGCAGTTGCAACGGCCGGCCTTGCCGTGCTTATTGGCCCCGCCCGCGGCCACGCGGACGGGCAATCCGCCCCCTACGTTACCGACATCCCTAACGGGTACCGCGACTGGCAATGGATTTCCTCAGCCCATGAAGCAGGCAACCTGAACAGTTTAGGCGCCGTCTTGGGTAACGATGTAGCGATCAGGGCCTTCCGCGCAGGCAAGCTTCCGTTCCCGGACGGCACGATCATTGC
>DLMH01000106.1:13352-13894 GCA_002478115.1 Candidatus Acidiferrum typicum
GCTTTGCATTACCGGAACGTCCCGTCGGAGGAAAACAACAAAGTCTTTGGCCAGGCTCAATCTTTTGTTCCCGGCGCCCCCACGAACATTCAATTTATGGTAAAGGACTCAACCAAGTACGCCGCAACGGGCGGCTGGGGGTTCGGTCATTTCGCGGACGGCAAACCTGGTGACGCGACGTTTATGAAAAGCTGCTTCCCCTGCCACGAGAAGGCCAAAGGGAGCGACCTTGTCTTTACTCGTTATGCACCCTGATGCTGAAAACTAGAGCAGAAACAAATGAGACCCTTACGTGAGAGCGCCGCAAAAGGCCCTATCTAAAGAACTGGTGGCGGGCCTAAACATGAACGGAGCGAAGCAGATGCACATTTTCACATCTTACCGTTTGGATTCATCCATGCGGCTCTCCTGCATGAAGCTGATGGTTTCTATAGTGCTCGCATCATTTCAATTGTTCGCCCAAGTCCAGGAGCCCCAAGTCCAGATGCGACGAGAGGAACAAACCATGAAGAATTTGATTTTTTATCGCACCGCACAGATCG
>DLMH01000038.1 GCA_002478115.1 Candidatus Acidiferrum typicum
TTTGGAAGGGCGGAGAATCGCTTTCCCTGGGACAATCCGGGGGAGGAGGAAAGTCCGAACACCAGAGGGCGCGATGCCGCGTAACTGGCCGGGCCGACGCAAGAAGGCTGGCGGTGAGATATACGCGGGAGGCGACGCCGTGAGGCGTCACGACGGAAAGTGCCGCAGAAACTTAAACCGCCCCGGCCTCGGCAACGAGGGCGGGGTAAGGGTGAAAAGGTGGGGTAAGAGCCCACCGCCCCGGTGGCAACATCGGGGGCACGGCAAACCCCGCGAGGTGCAAGACCAAATAGGAGGGCAGAGCTGGCCCGGCTCGCTGAGCACTACGCGCAAGCGCAGCGGCTCCTTTCCCATCGGCGCAAGCCGCTGGGACTGACGAACCCTCGGGTAGGTCGCTCGATCCCGGTCGCGAGGCCGGGGCTAGAGGAATGATCGTCGCGGCGCGCTGCTGCAAAGTGGTGCGCCCCACAGAATCCGGCTTACAGGCTCATCCGCCAATTCTTGCCTTTTTTCAGTAGCTTACGAAACCTCATCTCACGACTGTGACGCCGGTGTGTCGGAACCACCAGGACGCCGACAGGATCTCGTCGCACGAATGTCAAACTTCCCGGCACGTTGACTTGATTGACGGTGAAACCTAAGATTGCGCCAGCCTCTGACCATGATTGGCCAAACCATCTCGCACTATCGCATCCTGGAAAAACTCGGGGACGGAGGCATGGGCGTTGTCTATAAAGCGGAGGACACCAAGCTCCACCGCTTCGTTGCCTTGAAGTTCTTTCCTGACGGTTTCGCACCAGACTCACAAGCTCTGAGCCGCTTCGACCGTGAGGCACAAGCTGCTTCTGCCCTGAACCATCCCAATATTTGCACCATCCATGAAATCGGCGAACACAACGGTCAGCCTTTCATTGCGATGGAATTCATGGAAGGCACCACGCTGAAGCACCGCATTTCCGGCAAGCCGCTTCCGCTTGAGGAAGTGCTGGAGTTGGGAATTGAGATTGCGGACGCACTCGGTGCGGCCCACAGCAAGGGAATCATTCATCGGGACATTAAGCCCGCTAACATATTTGTCACCGAACGCGGTCACGCCAAGATTTTGGATTTTGGGCTGGCGAAGCTGTTACCCGCGGGCGGTGCTTTGAATCTTTCGGCGATGCCCACAGCCAGTGAGTCAGAACATCTCACTCAACTTGGCACGGCGATTGGCACCATCACCTACATGTCGCCCGAGCAGGTGCGGGGCGAAGAACTAGATGCACGCACAGATTTGTTCTCCTTTGGTGTGGTGCTCTACGAAATGGTGACCGGGCTTCAGCCTTTCCGTGGAGAGACCTCTGGCCTGATTGCGGAAGCGATTCTGAATCGCAAGCCAGTTGCACCAGTGCGGCTGAATCCCGACCTTTCCGCAAAGCTGGAAGAAATCATCAACAAGGCGCTGGAGAAGGACCGGAAGCTGCGCTACCAGAGCGCCGCCGAGATTCGCGCGGATTTGCAGCGGCTGAAGCGCGATTCAGATTCGGGTCGTGCAACCGTCGCAGAAACCGAAGCCGGATTAAAGGCCGCCCGGGAAACCATTCGATGGGGGGTGGTCACTGGCGCAACAATACTGGTCATTGGACTGGCCGTAGGCGGATGGTTGTTTTTCTCCCGCAAGGCGCACGCGCTGACTGACAAAGACACCATCGTCCTCGCCGACTTTACGAACACGACCGGAGACCCGGTGTTTGAGGGCACACTGCGGCAGGGGCTTTCCGTACAACTGGAACAATCACCCTTCCTGAGCAGTATCTCTGACCAGCGAGTCCAGCAGACTCTTCAGATGATGGACCAGAAGCCGGATACGAAACTCACGCCAGAGATTGCGCGGGAACTCTGCCAGCGGACCGGCAGCGCCGCCGTCCTCGACGGCTCGATAGCGCAGATTGGCACGCAGTACCTCCTGACTCTCAAAGCGGTCAACTGCATGAGCGGCGAATCGCTTGCGAGCACGGAAGCTCAGGCGAGCGACAAAAACCATGTACTCGACGCACTGGGAAAGACAGCTTCGGAAATTCGGAACAAACTGGGCGAGTCACTAACCACTGTGCGGAAATTTGATACTCCGCTTGAACAAGCCACCACGCCGTCGCTCGAAGCCCTCAAAGCCTTCAGCTCGGGTCGTAAGGTTCAGAGTACAGAAGGGGATGCCGCAGCGATTCCGTTTTTCAAGCATGCCATCGAACTCGACCCGGAATTTGCACTCGCCTACGCATGGTTGGGCCTCATGTACGTGGATATTGGAGAGAACAAAATCGCATCCGACTACAACCGAAAGGCCTACGAACTGCGCGACCGAACCAGTGAGGCAGAAAAGTACTTCATAACGGCTCGCTTTGATAAGGGGGTCACTGGAAACATGGAAAAGGCCGAACAAACGTGTAAGCTTTGGATACAAGCCTATCCGCGCTCGGACATGCCGCAGACTACCTTGTCGGGGGCAATCTACCCGGCTGTTGGACAATATGAAAAAGGTGTTGAAGCAGGCAGAGAGGCAGTCCGTTTGAAACCGGACTTTTTCGCCTCCTACGCCCTCCTCATGTTCGACTACATAGCTCTGAATCGCCTCGGTGAGGCGAAGGCCACCTATGGGCAAGCTCTCGAACGCAAACTGACCAACCCTTACTTCCGTCTTCCCTTGTATCAGATTGCTTTTTTGCAGAACGATTCTGCGGGGATGGCGGAGCAGGTAGCCCAGTCGGCGGGCACGCCGGGGGTGGAAGATACCTTGTTGGCGAACGAAGCCGATACTGCCGCCTTCTCCGGACGGCTTAGAAATGCCCGGGAGCTTTCCGACCGTGCCGTGGGTTCCGCCGAACGCGCAGGAGAAATGGAAGCTGCTGCAACGTACTCAGCGCTGGCTGGCCTGCGAGAGGCTTTGTTCGGCAACTCAGACGAAGCACGGCGACGTGCCACTTCGGCGCTGGAGCGGTCGGCAGGCCGCGATGTGCAATATGGCGCTGCGCTCGCATTGACCTATGCTCGGGACGACGGGCGAGCGCAAATGCTGACCGATGATTTGGGCAAAAGGCTCCCGGAAGACACATTGGTGTGGTTCAATTACGTGCCAACCCTCCGCGCGAGACTTGTGCTCAACAAGGGAAACCCTACTGAGGCCATCGAAAGTTTGAGGGCCGCAGCACAGTATGAGCTAGGACAGACGACGGGCAGTAAGGTCGGGTGGACCGCCTTGTACCCCGTTTTTGTGCGAGGAGAAGCCTATCTGGCCGAGCATCAAAGTAGCGAGGCCATCGCCGAGTTCGAGAAAATCCTCAACCATCGCGGGACTGTGGTCAACGAACCCATCGGTGCACTGGCACATCTCCAAATCGGCAGAGCCTATGCCATGCAAGGCGACACCGCGAAGGCCAAGGCGGCCTATCAGGATTTCCTCACGCTCTGGAAGGACGCCGACCCTGACATTCCCATCCTCATTACTGCGAAATCCGAATACACGAAGCTGAAGTAATTTCGGCGCTCAAAATTGTGACGCCGGTGTGACGCAAAACCTACCCACACTGCCAAAGTTGACATCATTGACAGTCAAAGGCGGTTGATTCCAAACAACTTGTTTGTTTGCAATCCAGCCCAGACAATCCGGCTCAAAGGCTCATCCGCCACAAAGTTTTGAGAGAAAAGCAGTTGAGTTTTGTCCCCCAGGAATCGTGACAGAATTGTCACAACATCCGAAGTGATGCAACGCTTCCTGTGCTTGGAATAGGGTCCTGTTCCCGCTGATTTTGTGTCCCCCAAAGCTGGCCATCTTTCTGCAAAATTGACTTTTTCAAAACCACTCGCCATGTCGCGTAACCAGACTTCTGCCGCCGTACCAGGACGCCACATGTACGATTTCCGCGTTTCTGAGGTAGGCTACGCACGGTCTGGCGTGGCGCCCTTGCGCAATCTCGATGCTTGGGGCATACTCCGCGAAACAATTCCCTTAGCCTGCTTTTCGATGTGGTTGTCGCCAGAAGGAGACTCGTGAGGGAAACCACTTTGCTTCCTTGGGCGCTGTTCCTTGCCTCTGTTTCGCTTGGCTCTCTTAACGCGTATGCGCAGTCCTCTTCCGCACCTGCGGCGGTCCAACAAACTCCCGCAGCAGGCGCCACATCCGCACCTGCTTCCGACGTTGCCGCCCAGCCCGCCGCACCACCGCGCATCACAGCCTATACGCTCCCGCCCGATCGGGACAAGAAAGCGCGCGCGCTAAGCAAGGTTCGCTTGCGTCTGTACATCGTCAATCTGGTGTACGGCCTGGTGGTATTGTTGCTGGTGCTTCGCTGGAGGCTCGCGCCAAAATACCGCGACGCCGCCGAAAAAGTATCCTCGCGGCGATTTCTCCAGGTACTCGTGTTCTCGCCGCTTCTGGTGCTGACCATCGACGCGCTGTCTCTTCCGACCGGGGTATACGATAACTGGATTCAGCGTGCCTACGGGCTGTCTGTACAGGGCTGGGGCTCGTGGTTTTGGGACTGGTCGAAAGGCGAGCTGATCTCGGTCATTATCTTCACACTGCTCATCTGGATTTTGTACGGCGTGATTCGCAAATCGCCCCGGCGCTGGTGGTTTTATTTTTGGCTCGCTTCGCTTCCTATCATTTTGGCTCTCTTTTTTCTGCAGCCGCTGGTGATCGATCCGCTGTTCCACAAATTCGAGCCGCTGCAGCAGAAAAACCCCGCGTTGACGGCCGAGCTCGAAAAAATAGTGCAGCGCGCCGGGCAAAACATTCCACGCGAGCGCATCTTCTGGATGGGAGCGGCCGAAAAAACGACCGAGCTGAACGCCTACGTGAACGGTTTCGGCGCCTCCAAGCGCATCGTGGTCTGGGACACCACCATCGCCAGGATGACCACGCCGCAAATCGTTTTCGTCGCCGGCCACGAGATGGGCCACTACGTGCTCCACCATATTGTGAAGGGCCTTGGCTTTTTTGCGGCGCTGCTGTTCATCACGTTCTATCTCGGCTACAGGCTGATTGGCTGGGTTCTGGCAAGTTGGGGCCAGCAATGGGGGATCCGCGGACTCGATGATTGGGCCTCTCTTCCCGCCATGCTCCTGTTGGTTTCCCTAATCTCCATGCTCGTCGGCCCTATTGGCAGCACGTTCTCCCGATACCAGGAACACCAGGCGGATCAGTACGGCCTCGAGGTTACCCATGGGCTCACGCCTGATTCCGGCCAGGTCGCCGCGCAGGCCTTTAATATTCTCGGCGACGTGGATCTCTCCGATCCCGATCCGAATCCGATTCGTATTTTTTTGCTCTACGATCACCCAGCCATTCCCGATCGTATCCGTTTCTGCTTAAGCTACGATCCCTGGTCCCACGGCGAGCAACCCGAATTCGTTAAGTGACTCACTATGTCTTTGCAGGTGCCAATCGATACTCTCATGCTTTCGAGAAGAGCGAGTTATTGGGAAACAAAAATGTCTCGGGGTTGTGAATCCATTTGATGTCCGGCAAGTACGATCTAAAAGGGCACCCCTTTTGAGGCAGGTTTTGCGTGCTGACCCCATCCCCTGCCCTGATGGCCGTATAATTCTTTATGAACACCCGTATTAAGTTGACGTCGTACTTGTAAGGAATAAGCGATAAGCGATGCAAGGGAAATTAAGTCTTTCGATCCTGGTTCCGGTGTATGACGAACAGTACCTGGTGGAAGCCAGCCTGACGCGGCTGGCAGCGCTGGCGGACTGCCCGGACTTGGGGCGGGTCCGCGTGATTGTGGTGAACGATGCGTCGAAGGACGGCACGGCAGCGGCGCTCGAGCGGTTTCGGGACAATGTGGACCAGTTAGGCTTGAAGAATTTTGAATGGATTTTCCTGGAGCACGCGAAGAATCAGGGCAAGGGCGCGGCGATCCGCACGGCGATCGCTCACATTGATACGGACCTGGTCGTGATGCACGATGCGGACCTGGAATATCACCCGGGCGACATCGCGAAGATGGTGCCGCTGTTTGTGCAGGAAGACGCGGACGCGGTGTTTGGATCGCGATTTCTTTCGAGCGATTTCCGCCGCGTGCTGTTCTTCAGACACAGCCTGGGAAACCAACTGATCACGCTGCTGACGAACATCGTGACCGACCTGAACCTTTCGGATATCGAGACTTGCTACAAGATGGTGCGGGCGGACATCTTTAAGGGTATTCCGTGGGAAAGCGACCGCTTCGGCATCGAACCGGAGATTACCGTAAAGCTGGCCAAGCGCAAGGCGCGCATCTTTGAAGTGCCCATTCGCTATTCCGGCCGCAGCTATGCCGAAGGAAAGAAAATTACGTGGAAAGACGGCGTGCGAGCGCTGGGAGCTTTAGTCAAGTATGGCATCTCCGACAAAATTTATGTCGCCGATGCTTACGGCAGCGAAATACTTGCACGGCTCAATCGCGCACCGCGATTTACCCGATGGATGGCGGATACGATCCGGCCTTACGTGGGAGACCGCGTGCTGGAAATTGGCGCGGGAATCGGAAATCTGACCGCGAATCTTGTTCCGCGCGTCAAATATCATGCCAGCGATATCAATCCGCACTATCTCGACCGATTAGAGGCGCTTAAGCAGACGCGTCCGTATCTGCAGGTGCATTACACCGACGCCAGCGCCGCGGAAACCTACCCGGCAGAGCAGTTTGATACGGTTATTTGCATGAATGTGGTGGAGCACCTTGCCAACGATGTCGAGGCGCTGTCCAACATTCGCAGGAGTCTCGACAAAAATGGCCGCGCCATTGTTCTGGTTCCGAATGGGCCGCAACTTTTCGGTTCGCTCGATAAGGTGCTTGGCCATTATCGCCGTTATACGCAGGAACAATTGGTCCAGGCCTGCCAGAACGCGGGTTTTACCGTCGAAAAAGTGCTGAAGTTTAATCGCCTCGGCACACCGGGCTGGTGGTTGAACGGGCGGATTTTCAAGAAAGAAACCTTCGGGTTTTGGCAAATCAAATTGCTGAATTTTCTGGTTCCCCTGGTCCGGCCGATTGATCGCTTCTTGCCCTTCCCGCACTTGTCGTGGATCATAATCCTGCGTGTGGATCCGCAAGCATCCGTTGGTCCGGGCCGCAGCCAGACGGCCGCAAATATCTGAAATAATCAGGGCAGACGGTGAGCGCACTCTTTAGAGAAACCTCTCTCCCCTGTCCTGGAAAGTTCAAGAGGCATTCCCAGAAGCTCGCAGCAGTTTTCGCCCGGCGGCAGGAATGCCGTCGCGCTCGCTACCGGAAGCGCCTGGTAGTCAGGCTGAGCTGCGGGCGCGGAGGAACAGGCTACCGCTGAGGCGCGGAGGCGGCGGGCGCGCTGAGCAAGTTCAGCAGGTTTTGCGCCTGGGGGTTGTTCGGACCCAAACGCAAGGCATTCTGCGCGTCCTCACGGGCCGATGTCAGCTCGCCACGCTGAAAGTGAATGACCGCGCGGTTGGACCAGGCGCGTGCGTACCCGGGGGAATTCGCGATCTCCTCGTTCAAAAGCTTCAGGGCGTCGTCGTTCTTTCCGAGCTTCATGAGTTGCGCCGCCAGGTTCACCGCCCGGAAATCGTAATCGGGGTTGTCCCGTGGGGTCATGGACAGCCCCTTCTCAAAAAAATTGCGTGCCTCCTGATCATGACCCAATTGGGATTCGACAATCCCGCTAAACTCCATGGCCTCGGGATAGTCCGGGTAGATGCGCAGGGCGGTTTGCAATTCCGCGAGGGCCGCCGCCGGCTGGCCGCGATTCATGTACTCGCCTCCAAGACCAAAGTGCATTTTTGCGCTTCCAGGGAAGGCCCGCTCGCCGGCCGAGAAGAGACTGAAATTGTCCCGCCAATCACGGTTGCGGACCACCGTGCGCGTGGTCAGAGCCGCCACAACAATGGCGAGCACTGCCCATGCCAGTATCCGTTGGTGCTTCTCAAGCCGCATCCAGAGCAGGGCGGCGAGCAGGCAAAAACCGGCGGAGGGTAGGTACGCCAGCCGTTCACCCATGATCGTTCCCGTTGGGACCAGCAGGTTCGCCGTGGCGGCAAAACCGCTCAGATAGATGGCTCCTGCCAGGAACCATTCGCCTCGCTTCGTCCACAGGGTCCAGAACCACAGGGCCAGCACAAGCAAGGCCGCGACCGCCGGGATCACCAGGTGCCGCCCGCCCGCATAGAGAAGAATCGCATTATAGGAATAGTCGCAGGAAAGTTTGGCCGGGTAGACGTGCAGGCCGGCATACTTCCAGGCGACGCGCACGGCGTTGAGAATGCGCAGTTTGGCGGGAAGCCAGACGAGTGGATTGTCGAGAAAATTGACGATTCTTGGTCCGAACCGGCCTCCCTGGATTTTCCAAAGCAGGGCAATGTACACCGCAGCCACGCCGGCGATCCAGCCATAGCGATGAAGCGGCTTTAGCTTGCCGCACGCATAATCGCCGGCCAGCGCCAGCGGAACGAAGGCCACGGCCGATTCCTTGGACATCAGCGCCAGCACGAAACAGACCAGCGCGAGTATTGGCCGGTCGCGCAGGTGAAAGAGCCACGCCGCCAACAGGAATCCCACGGCCAGCAACTCGAAGCGTCCCACAATGGAGGCCACATCTTCGGTATGAATGGGGTGCACTGCGAAGAGCAAGGCAGCGACCCAGGCAACCGTCGCGCCTTGCTGCAGGCCTTCGAGAAGCTTTCGCAAGACCACGTAGAGCAGCAAGGTGACGGCGGCGTGCAGCAGCAGATTGAGCAGGTGGTAGCCAAACGGATGGACACCCCCTGCCGCCAAATTCATGGCAAAAGTGGCGAAACTGACCGGGCGGAAAATGTTACTGGCTCTGGTCGGTACGAATAGTCCCTTTACGGAAAGATTGGTCACCGTCGGGTTGCGCAGAATGTACGGATCGTCATCAAAGGTGAAGCCGTTCAGCAAGGTGTTCCCGTAGACGAGCATCGCCACGGCCAACAACAGCGCAACGCGCATTCGTTCACTCATTCCGCGCAAAACCTTTCGTGACCGTTCTTCAAACGTTTGGAGCCCGGCTTCGATGGCCTCTGGCCGCCAGCTCGAGCGAAAGATCCAAAGCGGCAAGCGGTTCTCCGCTCTCTCTTCCTCCAGGGCTCCATGAGTTGCGGAGATACCGTGTTTCCGGCACCCCTGGAGGTCAAGATTGTCGCCCTGAAGGCGAAGCCGCTGCCAATTGCAAGAAATTATGGAACGCCTTTCCCTACGATGCACGTAGTTTTAAAATGGAGTTGGCGATATGGAAACCCCTTACTCCATGGTCTGTCTCCACGCACTGGTTGTGTTGACTTAGGGAGGCGTCGAAAACTAACATTGCGCCAGTCGCTGCCCATGATTGGCCAAACCATCTCGCACTACCGCATCACCGAAAAGCTCGGGGGTGGGGGGATGGGCGTCGTCTATAAAGCGGAGGACACCAAGCTCCACCGCTTCGTGGCCTTGAAGTTCCTTCCTGACGGGTTTTCGCCAGACTCACAAGCTCTGAGCCGCTTCGAGCGTGAGGCGCAGGCTGCTTCCGCCCTGAATCACCCAAATATCTGCACCATCTATGAAATCGGCGAACACAACGGACAGCCCTTCATTGCGATGGAGTTTCTCGACGGGCAGACGTTGAAGCACTTGATAGACGGTCGGTCGTTGGCCCCGGAACAGGTGCTGGAATTAGGAATTGAAATAGCGGATGCGCTCGAAGCCGCCCACGCCGAAGGCATCATCCACCGTGACATCAAGCCAGCGAACATCTTTGTGACCAAGCGCGGTCACGCCAAGATTCTCGATTTCGGTTTGGCAAAACTGGTTCCTACCGGGCCGAGTGTCGGTGTGTCGCAGATGCCGACCGCCACGGCGGGGGAACTCTTGACCAGCCCCGGCACGACGATGGGCACGATGGCGTACATGTCGCCGGAGCAGGCCCGGGGCGAAGAACTGGATGCAAGAACGGACTTGTTTTCGTTTGGTGCGGTTCTCTACGAGATGGCGACGGGCCGGATGGCGTTCCCGGGGAATACCGCAGCCATAGTACACGAGGCGATTCTGAATCGAGCACCTGTTCCTGTGGCACGAGTGAAGCCAGAACTCCCGCCGAAGCTGGAGGAAATCACCAACAAGGCGCTGGAGAAAGACCGTAAGCTGCGCTACCAGAGTGCGGCGGACATCCGCACCGACTTACAGCGGTTAAAGCGTGATTTGGAATCGGCACGGGTGCCCATAGCGACGAGCGCAGCAGTTAGTGTCGGAGAACATCGAGGAATCCTGTGGAGGGTGGTTGCTCCAGCTACCCTTGTGGTTGCAGCACTTGCCGTTGGAAGTTACTTCTATTTCCACCGAACTCCGAAACTCACCGACAAGGACACCATCGTACTCGCCGATTTCGACAACAAGACGGGCGATGCGATATTCGACGACACGCTCAATACGGCGCTCAACGTCTCCCTGCGGCAATCGCCTTTCTTGAGTGTGCTCTCCGACCAGCAAGTCGCGGAGAACTTGAAATTGATGACCCGTCCTGCGGACACGAAACTAACCCCCGCGGTGACCCGCGAGCTTTGCCAGCGAGCGGGAAGCAAGGCATACATTGCGGGAACGGTTGGCAGTCTGGGCAGTGAGTATGTGTTGGGATTGAAGGCGGTGAATTGCCAGAGCGGAGACATGCTGGCGCAGGAGCAGGTGACGGCGGCGTCCAAGGAGAAGGTGCTGGACGCACTGGGCGAGGCGGCATCGAAGCTGCGTAGCGAACTGGGCGAATCGTTGGCTACAGTGCAGAAGTTTGATGTCCCGCTCGAAAAGGCTACGACGTCTTCGCTCGAAGCTCTGAAAGCCTACAGCCTTGGATTGAAGGCGTTTAACGAGAAAAGCCCGGCCGCATCCCTGCCTTACTTTCAACACGCCGTTGAGCTTGATCCGAATTTTGCATTCGGCTACTCGCTTTTGGGCACCGCCTACCTCTATCTCGGCGAGTCTGTGCGGTGCCGCGAGTATTTAACGAAGGCATTCCAGTTGCGGGAGCATGCCAGCGAATATGAGAAGCTGGCGGTCACAGGCGTCTACTACCCAGTAGTGTCCGGTTGAGCATT
>DLMH01000040.1 GCA_002478115.1 Candidatus Acidiferrum typicum
CCTTCGAAAACCGCCTCCACCACCATGTCCACATCGGAGAACGCATGGTAACTGAGCGCTGGCGTGATCAGTCGCAGACGTTCGTCCACGAACGCCTGTTTAAAACGTCCGCGCTGCACGGAACTGGCATAGTTTTTCCTGATCTTCTCCATGCCTAGGTCGAGCGCCGCCTCATCCACGTCCTTTAGCAGCACCGGAATGCCAGCATTGGCAAACACCATCGCGATTCCTCCGCCCATTGTTCCGGAGCCGACAACCGCAACCCGGTTCACAGGGATTACGGGAGTTTCCTTTGGAACGTCGGGAATCTTCGCCAGCTCACGCTCGCCAAAGAAAATATGAATGAGCGCTTTCGACTGATCGGAGAAAAGACATTCGGTGAAAAGTTTCTGCTCCGCCTGGCATCCTTCTTCGAACGGCATAGTGATCGCCGCTTCCACAGCCTCAATCGCCGCCAGCGGGGCCTTCATTCCTCTTTGTTTTTTGCGAGCGGCATCGTGCGCCGCCGCAAGAATTGCCGCATTCTCCACAAGGGTTCCCAGCTTCCCCATGCGTTCTCGCGCTTTGGGCGCGGGCATGTCGGCGATCTCGCGAGCAAAAGCTACCGCCCCGGTAAGTAGGTCTCCGTCGATCACGCGATCGATCAGTCCGAGAGCGGCAGCGTCGGGGGCTGAAACCGGCTTGCCCTCGGCACACATCTCCACTGCTTTGGCAACGCCCACCAGACGCGGCAGACGCTGAGTTCCCGCGGCCCCGGGAATAATTCCCAGCTTCACTTCCGGTTGGCCGACCTGCGCTGTTGGCGATGCGACCCGATAGTGCCCAGCCATGGCCAGTTCCAGTCCGCCCCCAAACGCAGCACCATGAATCGCCATCACTACCGGCTTGCGGCTATCTTCAATGCGAAGCAGAAACGGTAGTAGGCTTCTGCGGGGCGTCGCCCCGGAAGTCATCTTGCCGAATTCCTTGATGTCGGCTCCGGCAACAAAAGTACGGCCTGCTCCGATTACAACCGCAGCTTTGACTGCTGGGTCAGCATTCATTTCATCGATCGCCGCCCCGATAGCCTCCGGCAGGCCCGGACTGAGAGCGTTCACCGGTGGATTGTCGATAGTGATCACTGCAACACCATCGTGTCTACTCACCTTCACAAAGTTGTTCATAGGACACTTTCGCAAAACTTGCTGAACTCCGAGATCGCACTCCCGTTCGTCAGTGGCGTGGTGCGCAATCGGTATTCTGATATTTCTTTCGCAGCTCCCTCTTCAAAACCTTCCCCGTCGCGGTCCTGGGCAAGCTCTCGCAAAATTCAATTGATTGCGGACACTTGTAATGTGCCAGACGAGCGCGGCAGAACTCGATCAATTCCGCTTCTCTCAGCTTGCATCCTGGCTTTGCCACCACCACCGCCCTCGGCACCTCACCCCATTTCTGGTCGGCCACGGGGATCACAGCAGCTTCGAAGACTCCGGGGTGCGCCGCCAGCACCTTTTCGACGTCGAGCGAAGAAATGTTTTCGCCGCCGCTCACGATAATGTCCTTCTTCCGGTCGACGATTCGGAGGTATCCGTTCTCGGCGATCACTGCCATGTCGCCCGTGCGAAACCATCCACCGCGCAAGACTTCGGCTGTGGCTTCCGGCTGTTGCCAGTAGCCCGCCATCACACCGTCGCTGCGGGCAATGATTTCTCCCAGCGTTATGCCGTCGTGCGGAACATCGTTGTCTTCGGCGTCCACCACGCGAAGCTCGCACCCAGGGAAGGCCCAGCCGGTCATCGCCTGGATCAAATGCCGTTCCTCGTGGGTGCATCGCATATCCGGTTTCAACTCGGCCGTGGAAAGCGAAGGGGCGCATTCTGTCAGTCCGTATCCCGAAAAGCATTTGAATCCGAACGTCTGCTCCGCATCGCGTATCAAAGTCGGAGACGATGCCGCACCGCCGATCGTGGCCCAATCAACGCTGCTGAGGTCATACTTGGAGCGCGCCGGTGAATTGATCAAGGCCGCAGCCATAATCGGCACCAGACTGAGCTGGCGTACTCGTTCCCGCTCCACCAATCGGAATACCTCTTCCGGCACAAAGCGGGGAAGCATCACATGCGTTCCGCCAACCATCGTGACCGTGTGGGCTGCTCCCCAGCCGTTGGCGTGAAACAAAGGAATCGTGTGCAGCACCACGTGGTCGTAGGCGATGTGATAGTGCAACGCGATGTTCATCGCATACAGATACACATTGCGATGCGTGAGCATCACGCCTTTGGGGCTAGCGCTGGTTCCGCTGGTGTAGAACATTTCCGCCACCGAGTTCTCATCAAACGTCATCAGTTCTTCGCGGTACGGAATAGCCGCAGCCAGCATCTGCTCGTAGTTTCGATCGCAGACCCATGCCACTTCCGGCTTTCCACTCAGTGGAATGAACGAGCGCACCGTGCGCAAGTCTCGGCGGAAGGAATCCACAAGCCCCACAAACTCTTCTTCGAGGAACAGCACCTCAGCCCCGGAATCATTCAGAATGTAGGTAAGCTCTGGCGCTGCCAGGCGAATGTTGAGGGGAAGCAAAATGCCCCGCGCTTCGAGAACCCCGAAGTAACTTTCAAGCAGGCGATGGCAGTTCAGGCTGAGAAATGCCACGCGATCACCGGGCCTCACTCCGGCGCAGCGCAACGCTCCCGCCAAACGACCTACGCGATCGCCAAATTCGGCATAAGTAAACCGGTGTTCGCGGCACACTACTGCCGTCTTGCGGGGAAACTGTTGTTCCGAGTAACGGAGGAAGCGCACCGGCGTCAACGGAAGGTTCATAGGAACTCGCCCTCACCAGGCCGACTGGCCTCCATCGACGACCAGCACATGCCCGGTCACATAGGCCGAAGCGGCCGATGCCAGAAAAACCGCAGCACCTTTCAAATCGTGATCACCACCAAAGCGGCCCAAAGGGATCTTCGTCAGGAGCGAATCTTTGCGGTGCTGGATGACCCAGTCCGACATATGCGTGGGAAACCATCCTGGGGCAATCGCATTCACCTGGATGTTGTGCGGCGCCCACTTACACGCCAGATCCTTGGTGAACGCAATCACCCCGCCTTTGCTCGCGTGGTATCCGATCGCTTGCAGTTCCGCCGACGCTCCGCCCAATCCCGCCACGGATGCGAGGTTGATGATTTTGCCTGACCGCTGCGCGACCATGGCCTTTCCCGCTGCTTGACAAAAAAGGAATGTGCCAGTCAAGTTGGTGGAGAGGACGTTGTCCCATTGTTCCAGCGTCATTTCTTCTACGGGAGCCCCCCATGACACTCCGGCGTTGTTGACTAAAATGTCGATCCGGCCGAACTTTGCGAGCGTCGCGTCCACGACTTCTTGAATCGTCACACGGTCTCTAACATCGCAGCCCAGCGCAAGAGCCTGCACGCCCCGGGCATGCAATTCGTCCGCCACTTCCTCGCAGCGTTCCCTCTTGCGGGCGCAGAGCACTAGGTTTGCTCCCATCTCCGCCAGACCCTCTGCCATCTGCCGTCCCAGCCCTATCGAGCCGCCCGAAACAATGGCCACGCGTCCGGTCAGATCGAAAAGCTGTTTGACATTCACCGAGATAGCCTTTCTGCAAGCAAGTACTCCATAAAAGTGATAGTTAATAACATATTATAGTTACCAACATCAACAAGCATTTCTGTTGGCCCCGATTCGTGCCGACAAAGGGAAGAGAACTAGTTCAGTAAGCGGAGCACTACCCGCCCTGAGATCTCGCCGCGGCTCAGTTGCCCCAGAACCTCACCAGCGTCGGCGAGGGGGCGTGTGGATACCTGGCAACGAACGGTCCCGGCTGCTCCCATCGCCAAGATCTCGCTCAGATCTTCCCGGGTGCCGACGGCAGATGCCTTGATCTGGATCTCACCAGCCGCCATCAGAATCGCTGGAAACGAGATTTCACGGGCAGGCAGCCCCACCGCCAGTAGCGTCCCGGTGGGTCGCACGCAATAGAACGCCATGTCGTATGCGGACTTGGCCGCCGAGGTGACCAGGGCGACGTGCACTCCGCCGGAGCCGCGCAGCTCCTTCACCACGTCGCTGTTCGATACGTTCAACACACGGGCGGCGCCCAGCGACTTCGCCAGCGAGAGTTTTTCTTCGGCAATGTCGATTGCGGTCACCTCCGCACCTGCTGCCCGTCCAATTTGCACGGCAAGGTGGCCGAGTCCGCCCAC
>DLMH01000037.1 GCA_002478115.1 Candidatus Acidiferrum typicum
GCACACGCCATGTCTCCTTTGACGCAAGCAGTAATGATGCTCACTCGCTGCAGTTCCTTCCGACTCAACGTGAATGTCTCCTGTCTCATAGGGTGACATTTTCACGTTGCCGTTAAGGGGTGACAGAATTATGGAGCTAAGACAAGCTCGACACGCCGCCTTGACACATCTCGAAACCCAGCCTACACTATGTAGTTTTTAGGTGGCCCCCGGGAGCCATCTGGGGGAGGACAACATGGATAAGAAGCGTTTGGAGTACTACAAAAAGAAATTACTGACGCGGCGCGACGAACTGGTGAGGACCATCGTGCGCACCGAAGAGGAAGGCCGCCAGGCCGACGACGACCCCACCGTCGACCTCGCCGATAAGGCTGCAAACTCCTATACCAAGGAGTTTCTCTTCGGGCAGACCAATACCGACCGCACCATCCTGAATATGATCGACGAGGCCCTGAAACGTATCCGCAACAACGAGTACGGTACCTGCGCCAATTGCCAGGAGGAGTTGCAACAGAAGCGTCTGGACGCAGTGCCGTGGGCGAAACACTGCATTGCCTGCGCGGAGAAAATGGAACAGGGCGCGTTGTAGTCCCTCACCCGTTATCGATTACCTAATCAGCATCTAACTGAAGTAGAATAAACCCAGCGAGGATGGGTGTCGCTGCACCATGTTCCTTCCTGCATCACGGCTTCCCCTGGTGCGCTGGCTGGAGAGTTTCGCCGGTGCCCTGACCAGCGTGGTGTTCCCGGCTGGCTGCCTGCTCTGTGACGTGCTCCTGACGCACGCCCGCCGGATACCGCTCTGCGAAACGTGCCTGGCATCGTTCCAGAAGATCGCGCCGCCAATCTGCCGCATTTGCGGCCAACCTTTGCCGGTTCCAGCTAAACCCGGTGAAGGCGAAGCGGTTTGCCGTGACTGCGTGGAGGGGAAATTCGGGTTTCAACTGGCGCGCAGCTTTGGCGTTTATGAAGGCGCGCTAGCCCGCGCCATCGTCCTCCTCAAGTACGAGCGCATCGAGCCGCTAGGCTCCTTCTTCGCCATGCGCCTTCTGGAGTTGGTCCGCAGCGACCCGCGCCTCTTGCCTGTCGACGTCGTCGTCCCGGTCCCGCTGCACAGCCAGAGCCGCAAGGACCGCGGCTATAACCAGGTGGACCTCTTCGCGCGCACGCTGGCCCGCCGCCTCAAAGTACCCTACCGCCCCATCCTCCTGATGCGCTCCCGCCCCCGTCCGGAAAAGCACTTGCTCAGCCAGGAGGAGCGCTGGGAAGCGGTACGTGGCGCTTTTGTCATGCGCCGGGGCGGCCGGGTTGACAATTTGCGGGTCTTGTTGCTAGATGATGTAATGACGACGGGAGCGACGCTTGATGCGTGTGCTCGCGCGTTACGCGAAGCCGGAGCCCGTTCGGTACTGGGACTAACCATTGCCCGCGCCGCGCGGCCCGCTATTCCCGTCAGCGGAGCTTAGTACCCTGAAGGGTGCGCGATGAACGCAAGAAGGCCAGAGGCGATCGATCCCCGTGGGAGACATTCCCTCGAAGCGGGTGGCTTGCTTGTGCCCAACCCTTCGGGGAACGCTTCCAGCCGTCTCCTTCCTCTCCTCCCCGGCCGGCGTGCTTCCATGATGCAGGAACCCGTGCTGGTGCTGAACGCCACCTACGAACCGATCAACGTCACTGCCGTGCGCCGGGCTATGGTGTTGCTCCTGAAGGGAGTGGCGCAGGCCGAGGAAGTGCACAGTGCGGAGGTCCATTCCGCAGCGCATGCCCATAAAGTGCCTTCGGTGATTCGCCTCTTGGCCTATCGTCATATTCCGCAGCAGAGCCGCGCTCTCTCCCGTAAAAATATCCTCTTGCGCGACCGCAACACTTGCCAGTTCTGTGGCCGGGTCTTTCCCAGTTCCGAACTGACACTGGATCACGTCCTGCCGCGTTCTCGTGGGGGGCGCTCCTCTTGGGAGAACCTGGTGGCGTGCTGCTACCGCTGCAACAACACCAAGGGTGACCGCACGCCGGAAGAGGCTGGACTCAAGTTGGCGCGCCGTCCGCGTCCGTTTACCCTGCACACCTCGCGGCAGTTGATGCGCCTGATCGGCCACCGCGACGAACGTTGGCGTAAGTATTTGTTCTATTGAGACTTACTCGCGTCATGCCAAACCTGCTTTGGCATCCCCACACCGCGCGCAGATTTAGGAAACCTTTTCGCCCCCAACGCATCTAAATCAGTAATACCACTTCGAGGACACACCCCGGGAAGCAGCTAGGGCAACCCCCTAGCTGCTTCTCTTCCTTTTGGCCCACTTTTTTTGAGGAGTTATGTCTCAGTCGTTTCCAAATCCTGGTTTTGCTGGTCTTAGGCGCGCAGGCTAATGCTGAGGCGTTTCTGGTTGCCCGCTGCGAGGGGTTTCCGGGAAGCTTTCGAGCGCAGAGGCCTCATCGGGATACTCGGGGAAGACCTGGTATAGCTGAGTGATCTTCAGAATCTCTTCCACCTTCGAGGCCAAGCCCACCACTTTCATCGCCCCGCCCTTCTTGACGACCGTGAGGTAGTTGCGCACTAGTTCGCCGATTCCGGAGCTGTCCAGATAATCCAGGCCGCTTAAATTCAGGACAATGTTTTTTTTGCCGTGCTTCAGGAGCCCTAAGATGGCGTCGCGAAATGCACCGGCTTCGAATGACGTCAGCCTTCCGCTCACTTCCACGATAGATACGGCGTCTGCCTGCCTGATGTTTACGATGAATTTCACGCAAGCTTTCCTGGGCGAAGAGTTGGCCTTTATTTTACCGTGTGGCCTCAAGAAGGCAAGCGCTTCCCACCGCTTCGCTGCAGTCCATTGCGGTGCCGCTTATTGCCGCATCACCACCCGCAGGCCCCGCCGCCAGCTCTCCACCAAGCCCACGCGGATTATTTCCATTTCTGGTTTGAGGTAGCGCAGCAGCACGTCCGTGCTGGGATGAAACCGCAACGCCGGCGCCACCAGATAAATTACCGGCGGATCGGGGTGTAGTTCAACTCCGGGGAAGTAGCCGTAGCGCGCGAGGTCGCCCTGCGCCTGTAGCCGGCAAATCCTTGACCAGTAATCCCCCGCCTGCAACGGCAGGTCCGGATTCTCCACCGCCTTCAATTCCAAAATGGCCAGCCGGTGCGCGCGCGTGACGCACAGCAGATCCAAAATTCCGTGCTGCCCGGCCGTTTGCGCAAGCACCTGCTCGTACACCTGCGCAGGATCTAAGGCCAAGTCGATTTGACTGACGTCGCTCATCACCATGGTCTGCATCCATCGTTCGGCCTGTGCACGATAGAGCGGGTGGCGCGTGTCGCTCGCCAGGGGATGGCGGAAATTCTGCAGGTTCAGCACGAACTGTTTCAACGCTACTTCGTTGTGGGCGTTCAGTTCATGCCAGTGCCCGTCCATGCCAAAGGTGATGCACCCTTCCGACCAGCGCGCAAACGGCAAGCCGCGGAAACGCAGAACAACTTCCTGCGTCTGCGGCGAAGCGTGCGCCCTGATGGCCTCAGGCTCGAGCGCCAGGAGCGGCGCAAGCGCCGCGGCAGCGCGGTCCAGAAGCAATTGCGACTCCCGGCGCGGCACCAGCCACGCGCTGATGTTCCCGTTCGCGCAGGGATCGACGCGCTCCAGAGTCTCCCGCTGCGCGTCCCGCTCATAAATCTGCAGGGCCACACGCGGGTCGATGGCCTGGATGCGCGCCGCAAGCGCCGCTGCTTTGCCCTTCGGTAATATCAGCCGCAGCCCGGAAAGCTTGCCGCGCCTGTCGTTCTGCCGCGTGTGGTCGAGCCACAGCAACCCGTAGGTCAGGCTGCTCTCAAGGGCTTCCGGCGTTTCCTCGTCGGGAACGGCGAGGAACGCATAGTGCGCCATCCCTTTGCGGGAAATTCCCCGCGCATAGACGCGAGAGAAAGAATGCTCCAAGTCAGCCGCGATGGAAAGTTTTTCAACCGTCTCATCGGGAAACCGCTCCGCCAGGATGCGCCGGAGTTGCTCGCAGAATTCTTCTCGAGATAGTCCTTTGGCGTCGCGTTCGTAGCCCAGCCGAATAATTTCCAGCCGCTGCGGCTTTGTGCGTCCGAAACACTCCACCGCCAGCAGAACGCGACCGTCCGATTGGTCCGTGATGGCCAGAACGCGCCGCGTCACGTTGCAGGTCTCCGACCACAGGTGCAGCAGCGGCTTCGCCGGCGCGCCCCGCACCTCCCAGGATAGCGGCTTTGCCGAGGGGACCCGTCCGCCGTTCTCCCGGATTTCGATCGAGCCGCCCGCCGACAGATCCTTCAGGCAGGCGCGCAGTTCCTCCGCGAGTTCCATGCCTGTATATTAATCTAACTATGTGGTTAACGAACAACTATTTTCTATGCGAGAGTTGCAAATAGGAGGCGCGCACATAGGGTTGTTGCATGTTCCAGGAGGAGGGCACGTGGTCAAACGAAATCTCGAACGGACGGCGTTCCCCCGGCGATAGCGTTGCCGACGGGGCGCTCAGCACACCGCGCGTTTCCCGGAGCGCAATTTGATCCATGGAATCGGCGAACTCCACAGTGAACGATAGGTACAGAATCTTCTCCGGGCCATCGTTGACCACTTCTCCCGAAAGAATAGTCACTTCCTGATGGATGAAGTTTTCCGCCCGGCTCAGGGCGATCTTTTCGATGCGGATGTTCTTGAGGTAGGCCTGCTCCGCCGGCGTCATCTTCAGGTTTACCGTGGCCCGATAGGTCGCCGGTCCGCCCAACGGCGCATGGAACAGAAACCAAAAGCTGAGCCCGATCGAGAGCGCGACCACGCCGCCAATGATCAGCGTGAGCGGCGAGCGCTTCTCCTCTTTCGCCACATTTTCGGGATCTTGCAGTGCGTTTCGCATCGACTGCTTCTCTCAAATTCTACGCGAGTGCCATCCCTGCTTCAGCGACCGAGGCTCAAGCGATGCGCCAGCGGCTCCGGCAGGCGCGCGTTTCGCATACGCTCCTGGACCTTCTCGATGTCGTAGGGCACACGCCAGAACTCTACCACCTGATGCTCCCTATCGGCGATTGCAAAACTAGCGCGCGGATCGGAGTCGCGCGGCTGCCCCACCGATCCGGGGTTCAAGAGGTAGCGCTTCTGGTCTTCGACGCGCAGCGCACAGCGCATCTCGTTCTCGCGCGGGTGCACTTGCAAAACTTCCAGTTGCGAATCCTGATAGGCGAAGCCTCCCTGGTGGTGTGTGTGGCCATAAAAGGTGATCGGCAAGGAGGAATCCAGCAAGCCTTCCAGCGCCTGCGACGGCGTGAACACGTACTCATCTTCATCCTGGAACGCGCCGTGCACCAGCACTACTCCTTCGGCTTCCAGCGGGCCCTGGGGCAAGGCGGCGAGCCAGTCCATGTTTTCGTTGGAGAGTTGCGCGCGTGTCCAATTGACGGCCATTTTGGCTACCGGATTGAAGTCCTCCGTGGACATGAGATCCGCGACCGCTTTGTCATGATTGCCGCGAATCGTGGCTGCGCCCAGTTCGCGAATGCGCGTGCTGACTTCGTTTGGATCCGGCCCGTAGCCTACCACGTCGCCCAGACAAACTACACGCTCCCAGCTCCCTTTCGCCGCTTCGAGGGAGGCTTCCAGGGCCGTCAGATTGGCATGGAGATCGCTGAGAACTAAGAGTCGCATCCGGCCTGTCCGAACCGAGCCCACGAGTATAGATGAAGCCTGGGGGCCGAGCGCAAGGCAATGTGAACATCATTTGACACCGGCAGTGACTCCTCGTGTGGTTAAGAATGTAACAAGAAAATGCGACCGGCCACGAAACATTCGCCCGGTGGTTCTCGTCTATATGGTTGCGGCCGATGTTCGGGCTGTTCGGGACGAAACGAGCGTAAGTAAAAGCACCCCGCGGTGGCAGCCGCGGGGTCATTGACACGCAGTTATTCCGGATCGTGAACCAGGAAGAAAACGTGTCTCCATCGCGAGGCTACCTTTTCCTCTGCCTGCGTGTCAACTCTCCCGTCCTTGGATGACCTTTCGGCTGACTCGCTCCTCGAAAGGACATGACACGTATGAGCAACAATTCCTTGGTCCGCAGTTTGGTTATGGCCTCGGCCCTCGCAATTTCGGTTCCCGCGTTCGCCAAGCCCATGGTCAAAGATCTACCCATCACTCATTCCATGCACGTTGGCAAGACTACTATTCAGTCCGGCGATTACCGCATTCTCATTGACGGCAATCACCTCACCATCCAGAAAGGCAAGAAAGTCGTGGCGGAGTCTGAAGGCCGCTGGGAAGACCGTGACATCAAACCGGCCGATGACCAGATCGTTTCCGATGGCGACGGCAGAATGCTGGAACTGCGCTTCGGGGGGAAAACGAGCGTTTTGGTCTTGGCACAGTAAGGGGAAAACACGTGACCTTTGCCCGCGAATTACCGGGGAAGCTGATCCCGTCCTCAGCTTCCCTCCTCTTCTGCGCCACTCAGGAACTCCTGAAGTGGCACACCCTCGTTGTTGCCGCGAGTGAACTCCTCGCCGTGCTCGCGCTGGCACTGCGCACCCGCTTCCTGCAAACTGCAGGGCAATCCGCCCGCCGCTAGCGAATCAACATGCAATCGCCGTAGCTGTAAAACCGGTACCGTGCCGCGACCGCATGCCGGTAGGCCGCCAGGATGGCCTCACGCCCCGCAAATGCGGAAACCAGTGCCAGCAATGTCGACTTTGGCAGGTGGAAATTCGTCAGCAGACAGTCCACCACGCGAAACGTGTGTCCTGGGAAGATGAACAGGCTGGCCTCGGCTCTCCCCGCCGCAATATGCCTAGCGTCGCCCTGCGCTGCCGCCTTGCCCGCCGCATCCTCCAGAGCGCGCACAACTGTAGTGCCCACCGCCAGTACCGGCCGGCCTTCTTCCTTGGCGCGAATAATTTTATCCGCCGCTTCTGTGCTGATCTCGTACGCCTCAGAATGAATCTTGTGTTCCTCGAGCGTCTCGGTGTGAATCGGCTGAAATGTGCCGAGCCCCACATCCAACGTAATTTCACACGTTTCGCAGCCGCGGTTTCGTATCTTCTCGAGAACCTCTGAAGTGAAGTGCAGGCCTGCGGTCGGCGCAGCCACAGCTCCCGGCTTCCGCGCATAAACTGTCTGATAGCGCTCGCGATCGGACGATTCATCCGGCCTGTCAATGTACGGCGGCAGCGGCACATGTCCCAACCGCTCGATGTTCACCTCCACACTTTGATCGTTGTGAGACCGAAAGCGGATCGTTCGCAATCCCAATTCGCCCCGCGCCAGAATTTCTGCCTCCAGTTCGCCGCCGCCGAAAAGCACTCGTTCTCCCACTCCCATTTTTCGACCAGGACGCACCAGCGCTTCCCAAATCTCGACTTCCACTTTTCTGGTGAGGAAAACTTCCACGGTGCCCGTCAGGTGTTCTCTCGCGGTTTTGCGCGAAGGCGATTGCGCATGAACGCCTGTGCGTTTTCCAAACAAGCGTGCGGGCAGGACGCGCGCATTGTTCAGCACCACCAGCGCATCGTCACGGAGCAAGGCTGGCAAGTCCGCAAACGCGCGGTCCTCCCACGCGCCGCTTTGACGATCGAGCGACAGCATCCGCGAGGCTTCCCGAAGCGCTGCGGGGCGCTGCGCGATCAACTCGGCGGGCAACTGGTAGTCAAATGTGTCGACTCGCATCAGTCCGAACTATAACAAAACAAGGGAAGTGCGACGGCAATTATCCAGTAAAGCTTACCATTGGCAGGAATGCGAGAGGGGGGCTAGGCAATTGAGAGGCCGCCTATAATGTTGTACACAAACGGTTTAACGACTCTGGAACCAATGAAGATAATACTTGACATTATGACACTCATATTTTATTATTCATTCGAGATCATCTGTGGAGGTCTTTTACTATGAGAGCTACTTTGAGCCGTTTTGAACCTTTTCGCGGGGTTACTACCCTGCAGGACCAGATCAACCGCCTCGTCAACGAGGCCTTTGATCGCACTTCGGACGAGGCCAACTTGACGGCCTGGGCGCCGGCGGTCGACATCTACGAGACCGAGCACGAACTCGTCGTCAAGGCGGATATTCCGGAGATCAAGCCGGAAGAGCTCGACATTCGCGTCGAGAACAACATCCTCACCATCCGCGGTGAACGTCAATTCGAGAAGGAAGTGAGCGAGAACAACTATCTGCGTGTGGAGCGGTCGTATGGCTCCTTCAGCCGCAGCTTCTCTCTTGCCAACACCGTGAATGCCGAAGCGATCAAGGCCGATTACAAGAATGGCGTGCTGACGCTGAGCATCCCCAAGCGCGAGGAAGCCAAGCCGAAGCTGATCAAGGTCAATGTGGAGGCGCCCGCCTTGGCTGCTGCCGCGGGCCGCTAAGGCGCGCATCGTTCAAACGGCGAAGTCGTCGTGGGATAAGCATAGGGGCTGGCAATCGCGCCAGCCCTTTTTCTTCAGCAAGACAGGGAAGCGAGGAATCATGCTGCGCTTTGACAAAATGACCGTGAAAGCTCAAGAGGCGCTGCAAGCGGCGCGGGACGTCGCTGCGCGCCACGAAAATCAATCCATCGAGCCGGTCCACCTTCTCGCCGCTCTGATTCAGCAACCCGACGGCGTTGTGCCGCCGCTGCTCGCCCGCCTGGGCATTCGCACGGAACTGATCAATCAGGACATCGAACGCGAAATCTCACGCTTGCCTAAAGTGCAGGGCTTCGCCCAGCAGAACATGGGGCGGCCGCTCAATGACGTTCTGGAACGCGCTTTCGACGAAGCCGACAAATTCAAGGACGAGTACGTTTCCACCGAACACTTTTTCCTGGCCATCGCCGGCCAGGATCGTGATCCGGCCGGCCAGTTGCTCAAGAAGAATGGCGCGTCACACGAGGCCATTCTGCAGGCCCTCGCCGGTGTGCGCGGCAGCCAGCGCGTCACCTCGCAGAATCCCGAGGCAACGTACGCGGCACTTGAAAAATACGCGCGCGACCTAACCGAACTGGCCCGCCGCTCCAAGCTCGACCCCGTCATTGGGCGCGATGAAGAGATTCGCCGCGTCATGCAGATTCTGGCGCGCCGCACGAAGAACAACCCCGTGTTGATTGGGGAACCCGGCGTCGGCAAGACCGCCATCGTCGAGGGCCTGGCGCAGCGCATCGTTTCCGGCGATGTTCCGGACGTTTTGAAAACCAAGCGGCTGGTGGCGCTGGATCTGGCGGCCATGGTTGCCGGCGCGAAGTATCGCGGCGAATTTGAAGATCGCCTGAAGGCGGTTCTGAAGGAAATCTCCGAAGCGGAAGGACAGATCATTCTGTTCATCGACGAGCTGCATACGCTCGTCGGCGCCGGTGCGGCCGAAGGCGCCATGGACGCCTCCAACATGCTCAAGCCGGCACTGGCGCGCGGTGAATTGCGCGCCATCGGCGCCACCACCATCAACGAGTACAAAAAGTACATCGAAAAGGATCCGGCACTGGAACGCCGCTTCCAGCCAGTTCTTGTGCCCGAACCCAGCGTGGAGGACACCATCGCGATTCTCCGCGGACTCAAGGACCGCTACGAGGTTCATCACGGCGTGCGCATCAAGGACGCCGCCATCCTGGCCGCCGCCACGCTGTCGCACCGCTACATCTCCGATCGCTTCCTGCCAGACAAGGCCATCGACCTGATCGATGAAGCCGCAGCCAGCCTGCGCATGCAGATCGATTCCTTGCCCACCGAAATTGACGAAATCGAGCGCCGCATCCTGCAGCTCGAAATCGAGCGCCAGGCGCTGCTGAAGGAAACCGACGCGCATTCCGTGGAGCGCCGCAAGCAAATCGAAAAGGAACTGGCCAAGCTGCGCGAGGATTCCAATGCGCGCAAGGCCCGTTGGCAAGCCGAGAAGGCGGAAATCGCCAAAATTCGCAAGCTGAAGGCGCAGATCGACCAGCTCAAAGCCGAAGAGCAGCGCTTCGAGCGCGCCGGTGAACTCGCTAGGGTCGCCGAAATCCGCTACGGCAAGATCGCCCAGGCGGAACGCGAGCTGAAGGAAGCCCAGGACCGCTTTGACGCGGTTCAAAAAAACACGCGCATGCTGAAGGAAGAAGTCGACGAAGAAGATATCGCCAGGCTGGTGAGCAAGTGGACAGGCATCCCCGTTGGACGATTGCTCGAGGGCGAAGCGCAGAAACTTGTGCACATGGAAGAGCGCTTGCGCCAGCGCGTGGTCGGCCAGGAAGATGCCCTTTCCCGCGTGGCCAATGCCGTGCGCCGCAGCCGCGCTGGCCTTTCGGACGCCAAGCGCCCCATCGGCTCGTTCATCTTTCTCGGCCCGACCGGCGTCGGCAAGACTGAGCTGGCCCGCGCGCTCGCCGAATTCCTCTTTGACGATGAAAAGCTGATGATCCGCATTGACATGTCCGAGTACATGGAGAAGCACAGTGTCTCGCGGCTTATCGGCGCGCCGCCAGGCTATGTCGGCTATGAAGAGGGCGGGCAGCTCACCGAACAGGTCCGCCGCCACCCCTATTCCGTCATCCTGTTCGACGAAATCGAAAAGGCCCACCCGGACGTCTTCAACGTGCTGTTGCAGATTCTTGAGGACGGCCGCTTAACCGACGGCAAGGGCCGCACCGTCGATTTCCGTAATACCGTCCTGGTGATGACCAGCAACGTCGGTTCGACCGCGGTCTTTGAGCTTTCGGGCAAAGACCCGGAGCGCGCCCGCAAGCAAGCGATGGAAGCATTGCGCGCGGCGTTCCGGCCGGAATTCATCAACCGCATTGATGAAATCGTGATCTTCAATCCGCTTGGCAAGGAGCAACTCGAACGCATTGTGGTGCTGCTGCTCAAAAACGTCGAGAAGCTGCTTGCGGAACGTCAGATCACTCTCGAGTTGACGCGTCCGGCGATCGAGTTGCTGCTTCACGAAGGCTTCGACCCGGCGTACGGCGCGCGGCCGCTGCGGCGCACCATTCAGCGCCTCGTTCAGGATCCCCTGGCGATGCGGATTCTGGAGGGCGCGATTCTCCCTGGCGATCACGTGCGCGCCGATCGCGACGGCCAGAAGGATGCCATGCGCTTCGAACGCGTGCCCGCCAGGGCACCGGTCGCGGCAGCCAGGAAGTAGCGGCGGGAATGAGCTTTTCTCCAGAAGAGCGAGGCGGCTTGACGCTCTCCAGGCTGCGCTCTAGACTAATTTTTCCGCCGAGCAAAGCGAGGTTCCTCCAGGAAGGTTACTTACATGAAAGTGCTGCGTACTGGTATTCTTCTGATTCTTCTCAGTGTGCTGTTGGTGCTAGTGGGCGGCGCTCTTGGCGGGCGTGGCGGCATGCAAATCGCTCTGCTCATCGCCGTACTGATGAACGGCGTCTCCTATTTCTTCTCCGACAAGATCGCCCTGAAATCCAGCGGCGCCCAGCCGGTTACCCGCGAGCAGCTTCCGCGCTTATACCAGGTGATGGAGCGCCTCGCCGCCAAATCGAACATTCCGGTGCCGAAACTCTATGTGGTTCCGGACATGGCACCGAATGCCTTTGCCACGGGGCGCAATCCGAATCACGCCTCGGTTGCGGTCACGCAGGGCTTGCTGCAAATCATGAACGACGACGAACTCGAGGGTGTCATCGCTCACGAGCTTTCTCACGTGCGCAATTACGACATCCTGACCAGTTCCATCGCGGCCACCATCGCCGGCGCGATCACCTATCTCGCGCAGATGGGCCGGTGGGCCATGATCTTCGGCGGGTACGGCGGCAATCGCGATGATGACCGCGGCGGTGGCGGGTTGTCGGCCCTGCTTATGATCTTCCTCGCGCCCTTCGCCGCGCTGCTGCTGCAGCTCTTTCTGTCTCGCACCCGGGAGTATGCCGCGGACAAAACTGGCGCGCGCATGGTCGGCCAACCCTATGGACTCATCAGCGCCCTGGAGAAGCTAGGGGCGTATAACCGGCGCATCCCCACGTCGGCAATTTCCCCCAGCACCTCTTCGCTGTGTATCGTTAAACCGATGTTCGGCGGGGGCACGCTCGCCTCGCTGTTCAGCACGCATCCCCCGCTGGAAGACCGCATCGCTGCACTGCGCCAGATGGTGAATACGCCCTTGCGCTGACTCAGGCCAAGTGCAATCCATGTTCATCCTACGGTAAAGATTTCCGGTTCAGGGAATCACAGATTCCCATGGCCGCCGTTTTCCTATTCCTAACGCTATCACATTCAATAAGTTAGCTAATCCCACGGAACCCTTTCGATTTGGTTGCACAAATGCTTCTATCTAGCGCACAAGCTATGGCCTCCATCGCGAGACCTGAGGGATACCGGGTATGAGCTGTCGAGATACTATCCACCTGATTTGTATGTATTTAGAGGGGAAACTCTCCCCTGGCGTCCAAGTTGAAATCGAGCGCCATTTGCATTCTTGCCCCGATTGCCGGCTGGTTCTCGACGCCGCGACAACCACCCTGGATCGCTACTTCGGGCCCACCAAGCTCACCCCGGACTCCCAAGCCGCCTGAGCAGTTCCCACTAACTCTTTTCTTCGTAATTGCTTAGCGTCCGCTCGAAATCTATCTGTGGGGCTTTCATTCTCTTTGGGCCTCGAGGATTCTCTCCATTTCTGCGCTGTGAAAAAGCTGCAAATTTTACGTTCGCAGAAGGGCACAGGTAATCTTTACTGGTACTAGTACATTCTAGATCCGCTCTTTCCCGTTTCCTTTCTCCCTCTAAGTCTTTCGCGATCATGGTATTATAAGTAACATAACCCGTTGCCCCACTTTGGCTCCGCGAGTGCCCGTTTTCCACAGCGCAGGGCGGCAACGCCAAAAGGAGATGAAGTCCATGAGCGAGTTTCAAGAAACGAATATTCAGAACACGGCAGCCACACCCCGCTGGGTGGGTCTTGCCATCGCGGCCCTCGGCGGACTTTCCTTGATCGGCATCGGAGTAGGCTGGAGCGCTTTGAACCACGCCAAATCCGTTGAACAATCAACCCAGGCTTCTTTGAAGCAGCAAAATGATGCGCTGGGCCAGCGCCTGGCCAAATCCGAGGACCAGAGTCAGCAGTTGCAGAGCGACCTCAAGGTCGTCACGGACAAGCTGAACGTCACGCAGGACGAGCTTATCAGCGCACGCAAGCAGTCGAAGGCTGCCGGGGCCGCTTATGACAAGAAGCTGACGGGCCTGGCATCAAACGTCAACACGCAACTCGCCACCAAAGCCAGCACCGAAGATGTCACCAAGTTGAATGGCGATGTCACCGGCGTGAAGAGTGACCTCGACGTCACCAAGGCCAAGCTCGAACGCTCCATGGGCGACATGAACGTGATGAGCGGTCTGATTGCCCGGAATCACGACGACGTGGAAGAGCTGAGGCGCCGCGGCGATCGCAACTACTTTGAATTCACGTTGGCAAAGGCCAAGACGCCGCAGCGCGTTGGCCCCGTACAGATGGCCCTGAATAAGACCGACCCGAAAAAGTCCAAGTACACCATGACCGTGCTCGCAGATGACAAGTCCATCGAGAAGAAGGACAAGACCGCCGGCGAGCCCGTGCAGTTCTACGTCAAGGGCAGCACGCACATGTCTCCTTATGAGATCGTCGTGTTCGAGGTCGGCAAGAGCCAGATCACCGGCTATCTTTCCACGCCCAAGTCGGCAGCCACTGCGGCGGCCAGCAATACTGCCGCCCAATAACCAACTGTGGCTTGCCACTCTCGGCGCAAGTCCAATTCCTTGAGAGCGATACCAAAAGGGAGGATCCAGAGAATCCTCCCTTTTCCTTTACCTGCATGGACCTGTTGGCACGGCCCGCGTCTAACAATCAACTGCCTCTGGACAGCGTTCCGGCGCTGTGCCACTCTAATGGCCTCCGGACGGGAGTGTTTTGAAGCGACATCCTATTGAGGGGGAGGAAAGATGAGAACTAAATTTCTGGCAGGATTGGTACTAGTTCTTTGTGCGGCAGCGCTTACTTTTGCGGCCGACGGGAGCTGGACCGGCTATATCTCCGACAGCATGTGCGGGGCAAAAGGCGCCAATGAAAAGCACGCCGATTGCGCCGCCAAGTGCGTGAAGGAGCATGGCGCGAGTTATGTCTTCGTCAACGATGCCGATAAGAAGGTCTACGCCATCGATGCCCAGGACAAGGTCGCCGCTCATGCCGGCCATCACGTCACCGTGAAGGGCTCGGTCGAAGGTGACAATCTGAAGCTCACCAGCATCGAGATGGCCAAGTAAAGCTCGCGATCTAAACTTTATCTTTGAACAGGCAGGAGTTCGCTCCTGCCTGTTTTCTTTTTGCACTCCTGCCAAATTCCGTTACGATGATTCTTCGCCCATGTCCACGACTCTTCTCCACGTTGGCCGCGCCTTCACTCCCTCGACGGAGATCACCGACGCTGGAATCCTGATTCGCGACGGTGTCATCGAGGCCATCGGACCGCGCGGCGGCATCTCGCTTCCCGCCGATGGGAACGAGATCAACGCCACAGACAGGATTGCGGCTCCCGGCTTTCTGGACGTCCACATCCACGGCGCCGGCGGCCACGACGTCATGGAAGGCACCGAAGACGCCCTTAAGGCCGTCTCCAAAACCATCGCCGCTCACGGCACCACCTCTTACGTTGCGACCACGGTTACGGCCCGCCCCGAGGACATCTGCAGGAGTGCCGAGGGCATCTCGCGTTACATCGCGCTGCAACACCAGGCGACTGATTCCCGTGCGGAAGTCCTCGGCATCCACTTCGAAGGGCCATTCCTCAGCCCCATTCGCCGCGGCGCACACCCCGCGGAATGGCTCAAGCTGCCTTCGGCGGATTTGCTGGAAAAGTTTATTGCCGCGGCTGGTGGCCACGCCCTGATCCTCACCATCGCGCCTGAACTTCTCGGTGCCTTGCTCTGTATTGATGTCGCGCGAAGATCCGGACTGGTCGTGGGGATTGGCCACACCGACGCAACCTACGAAGAGGCGCGCGCCGCCATCATTCGGGGCGCGCACCACGCCATCCATGTCTACAACGCGATGCGCCCGTTTTCTCACCGCGATTCCGGCGTGATCGGTGCCGTACTCACTTCACCCGATGTCACCGCGGAGTTGATCGCCGATGGCGTGCACGTGGATGAAACGGCCATGCGGCTGCTCCTTCAGGCAAAGGGTGCGGGAGGCGTCATCCTTATCAGCGACGGCATTTCCGCCACCGGCATGCCGGACGGGAAATATGCGCTGGGAGCATTAGAGGTGACCGTAAGCGGCGGTGTCTGTCGCAATGCCGAGGGCAAACTGGCCGGCAGCAGGCTGGCTCTGGATCGCGCCTTGCGCAACATCGTTGGCCTGGGCGCCTCCCTCGGCGATGCCTTGCGCATGCTCACGCTGAATCCCGCCACGCTGCTAGGTATCGAATACAAAAAGGGTTCGCTGCGCGTGGGAGCGGACGCCGATATCGTCCTCCTTGATGACACCCTCAACGTCACGCAGGTCTGGACCCGCGGCCTGACGAATTAAGTCCGTTCGCCAGCAACTCCCTGGAACAGTGGAAGCCTCACGAACGCAGTGAAGGCAAGCTTCTGGTTCTTCAGAGTCGCGCTTCCAGAAAAATCCAGCGCGATCCTGCGCGAGGGCTAGGAATTCAGGGGTATCTTCAATTCGTCGGCGAGTTGCTGCGCATTGAACGGGCTGCACGCGAAATAACGCTCGCCCACTTTCAGCGTCGGCACTTTACGCTTGCCGTGGTTCGCGCGGATCACGATCTCTTCACCCTCCGGATCCTCTTCGATGTTTACTTCCTCAAAGGCGACGCCGCGCTCCTTCAGGAAAGTCTTCGCGCGACGGCAATCCGGGCACCATGCAATGCTGTGCATCGTGATCGGTTCCATGACAAGTTCCGCGTCCCATGGGATAACGCCCGAGGTGAAAGGTTACAACCGGGGGAAGGCTCTGCCGACCCCTGCTTCAGGGTGTAGCTACCGGTGCGCCGCGGTACTTCCTCACGATCTGGATGCGGATCACCGCTCGCGCCAAAGCCACCGAAGCGCGGTCCCAATCAATGTTCGTGTCGTTGGAGGCCAGCCGCTTCTCCGCGCGTGCCAGTGCTGCTTCCGCCCGGCTGACGTCGATTTCTTCCGCGCGCTCCGCGGTTTCCGCCAGCACGGTGACGCGGTCCGGCAACACTTCCGCGAACCCGCGAATCACCGAAAGCGGAGTCGGCCGGCTCGACATTGCCGTGCGGTAGGTCAACTCGCCAATCCCCAGCTCCGTCATCAGCGGCGCATGCCCCGGCAACACCCCCAGTTCGCCTTCCAGCCCGGGTATAGTCACCTCGAGCACCGTTTCCCGCAGCAGTTGCCGCTCCGGCGTCACCACAATCAGTTCTATCGCATCAGGGAGCATCTTCTTCTTTCTTAAACGCCCGCTTTCATCTTCTCGGCCTTCTCCAGCACTTCTTCGATCGTGCCGACCATGTAGAACGCCTGTTCCGGAATATCGTCATACTTGCCTTCGACGATCTCCTTGAAGCTGCGTACGGTGTCTTCGATCTTGACGTACTTCCCTTCGAGCCCGGTAAACTGCGCGGCCACGAACATGGGCTGCGAGAGGAATTTCTCGATGCGCCTGGCGCGCGCCACGGAGAGCTTGTCCTCGTCGGAAAGTTCTTCGATACCCAGAATCGCGATGATGTCCTGCAAATCCTTGTAGCGCTGCAGAACTGACTTCACCGAACGCGCCACGCCGTAATGCTCTTGCCCGACAATGCGCGGATCGAGAATGCGCGAACTGCTGGCCAATGGATCGACCGCGGGATAAATGCCGCGCTCCACAATCTGCCGGCTCAAGTTGGTCGTTGCATCCAAGTGCGTGAAGGTCGCTGCCGGCGCCGGATCGGTATAATCGTCCGCAGGCACATAGATCGCCTGCACCGAGGTGATCGAGCCCGTCTTCGTGGAAGTAATGCGCTCCTGCAATTCGCCGATTTCCGTATTCAGGTTGGGTTGGTATCCCACCGCGGAAGGCATGCGGCCCAGCAGTGCGGAGACTTCCGAGCCCGCTTGCACAAAGCGGAAAATGTTGTCGATGAAGAGCAGCACGTCCAGGTGTTCCTGGTCGCGGAAATATTCCGCCACCGTTAATCCTGTCAGGCCCACCCGCAGGCGCGCTCCCGGGGGTTCTGTCATCTGCCCGTAAATAAGCGCCGCGCGCGACTTATCCGGATTGCCCGGCACCACCACGCCGGACTCCTGGAATTCCAGGTATAGGTCGTTTCCTTCGCGCGTCCGTTCGCCCACGCCGGCAAATACCGATACGCCGCCGTGCTTCATGGCCACGTTGTGAATCAGCTCTTGAATCAGAACGGTTTTGCCGACGCCTGCGCCGCCAAACAATCCGATCTTGCCGCCCTTCAAGAACGGCTGGATCAGGTCCACCACCTTGATTCCGGTCTCGAACATTTCGAGCGCCGTGGACTGGTCTTCGAGCGTCGGTGCCGGCCGGTGAATGGGATAAAACGTGTCCGCTTTGACCGGGCCCAAATTGTCCACCGGCTTGCCCAGCACGTTCAGCACTCGTCCCAGCGTGGCGCGCCCCACGGGAACTTCGATTGGTTTCCCGGTGTCGTACGCCTTCATGCCGCGCACCATGCCCTCGGTCGGCTCCATCGCCACCGCGCGCACGCGCCCTTCGCCCAAGTGCTGTTGCACTTCCGCGGTCACGTCCAGCGGCTCGGGAATGTTGAAGCCCTCGCTGGTAATGCGCACCGCGTTGTAAATTGCCGGCAGGTGCCCGGCCTCATACTGGATGTCCAACACAGGCCCGATGACCTGCACCACACGTCCCACCGCTGCGTATTGCTCCGCCATCTTCGGCTCCTCTAATTCCGCTAACTCGCCCGTGGCTAGGCTGTTCCGACTGCCCCGCTCACAATTTCGATGATCTCTTTCGTGATCGCTGCTTGCCGCACTTTGTTCATGTGCAGCGTCAGGGCATCAATCACGTCGCTGGCATTCTGCGTCGCCGCGTCCATTGCCGTCATGCGCGCCGCATGCTCCGCGGCAGAGGATTCCAGCATGGAACGCAAAACCTGTGTTTCCACGTACCTCGGCAGAAGCCGGCTCAAAATTTCGCCTTCCGGCTGTTCGTAGATGTAATCGATCTGCGTGCATTCAGCTTCGGCTTGCGTCTCTTCGCCCCTCTCGATCGCCTCCACCGGGAGGAGTTTCTCCACCGCCAGGTGCGGCGCCAGCACATTCTTGAATTCGCTGAACACCACATACACGGCATCCACTGATTCCTTCGCGTACAGTTCCGTCACGAGGTTGGCAATTTCCCGGGCAATTCCAAAATCCACGCGCGCCAGCACGTTTACGTATTCCCCGGCGAATTCAAATCCGGCCTTGCGCAGCGTGTCGCGCCCCTTCTTTCCAATGGGGATGGTGACGATCTTCTTGCCCTTTTTGCTGCGAAAGAATTCGATCGCCGTCTTCAGGATGTTGGTGTTGAACGCGCCCGCCAAACCCCGCTCGCCGGCAAGCACCAGCGCCAGGATGCGCTCTTCCGGGCGCTTAGCCAGCAAAGGGTGCTGCGGCGACTCGATCCGCGCCATCGTAGACCGCAGCACGCGCGCCAGTTCCTTGGCGAACGGCCGCGCCGCCAGCGCCGCTTCCTGCGCCCTGCGCAGCCGCGCCGCCGCCACGAACTTCATCGCGCGCGTAATCTGCTGCGTGTTTTTCACCGAGCGGATGCGTCGCCGGAAATCGAGTAGTGTGGCCATGTCTTATCGCCGGTCCGTTCAGTTCGCTCCCGCCGCAATCGCCGCCGTGAAGCGTTCCTTGAACGCATCGATCGCCGGCTTGATGTCCGCTTTGATGCCGTCGTCGAGCACCTTTTTTGTGGCAATCTCCTTTAGCACGCCGGCGTAATTGGTTTCCGCGAATTGCAGGAACTCCCGTTCGAACCGGCACACTTCGTTCACGGGAATCGTATCCAGTGCACCGGTCGTGGCCACGTAAATCGCCAGCACCTGCTTCTCCGCCGACAGCGGCACGTACTGATCCTGCTTCAAGACTTCCGTCAGCCGCTGCCCGCGCGCCAACTGCGCCCGCGTCACTTTGTCCAACTGCTCCGTGCCGAACTGGGCGAACGCCGCCAGGTCGCGGAACTGCGCCATATCCAGCCGCAGCGTTCCGGCCACCTGCCGCATCGCCTTGATCTGCGCGTTGCCGCCGACGCGGCTCACCGAAATACCCACGTTGATTGCGGGACGTATGCCTGCGTTGAAGAGGTCCGACTCCAGATAAATCTGCCCGTCGGTAATGGAGATCACGTTCGTGGGAATGTAAGCCGAAACGTCGCCCGCCTGCGTCTCAATCACCGGCAGCGACGTCAGCGAGCCCCCGCCAAGTTTGTCGTTCAATTTCGCCGCGCGTTCCAGCAGCCGCGAGTGCAGGTAGAACACGTCGCCCGGAAACGCTTCGCGTCCCGGCGGCCGCCGCAGCAGCAACGAAATCTCGCGGTAAGCCTGCGCGTGCTTCGAAAGATCGTCATAGAAGGTGACCGCGTGTTTTTTGTTATCGCGGAAGTATTCGCCCATCGCGCAAGCCGCGTACGGCGCGATGTATAGCAGCGAAGCCGGCTCCGAAGCGGAGGACGCCACCACAATCGTGTAGTCCATCGCGCCCGCATCGGTGAGCACCTTCACCACCTGCGCAATCGTCGAGCGTTTCTGCCCGATCGCGCAGTAGATGCAAATCATGTCGCTGCCCTTCTGGTTGATGATGGTGTCCAGAATGATCGCGGTCTTTCCCGTCTGCCGGTCGCCGATGATCAGCTCGCGCTGTCCCCGGCCGATCGGGATCATGGAGTCGATTGCCTTGATGCCCGTCTGCAGCGGTTCGCGCACCGGTTGGCGGTCCAGCACGCCCGGCGCGATGCGTTCCAGCGGGATGCGCAGCTTCGTGGTGATGGGTCCTTTGTCGTCAATCGGCTCACCCAGCGGATTCACCACACGGCCGATCAATTCCTCGCCCACCGGCACGGACATAATCGTGTTCGTGCGGCGCACCACGTCGCCTTCCTTGAGTTCCGAGGATTCGCCCAGCAGCACCGCGCCCACATCCTCCTCTTCGAGGTTCAGCGCCAGTCCGAAGATGTTGTGCGGAAACGCCAGCATCTCGCCGGACATCGCCTTTTCCAAACCGTGAATCCGCGCGATCCCGTCGCCCACGCTGATAATCGCGCCGACTTCGTCCACGGACACGGTCTGCTCGTAGTTCGCAATCTGCTCTCGCAGGATCTTGCTGATTTCGTCTGCCTTGATGTTCGCCATGCCTGCTCCGTTCCCGAATGTCTACTCCGCCGTCAATCGCGCGCGCAATTCGTTCAACCGGCTGCGCAGCGACCCGTCGTAAATCGTGTCGCCGATGCGCACCACCGCGCCGCCGAGCAACTCCGGTTCCAGCGCATACTTCGCCTGAATCTTTTTGCCCGTCAAGCGTTCCAGCGTCTGCAGCAATTGCGTTTTCTGCGCGTCGCTCAAGTTCACCGCTGAAGAAACTTCCGCCTCGGCCACGCCTTGCCTCCGCCGGATGACTTCCTGGAAGGCTTCCAAAATGTCCGGCAGCAGCGGCGTGCGCTGGTTGTCCACCATCACGAACAGGAAGTTCCGGATGATCTTGCTCGCGCCCATCCGCGCCGCCAGTTTTTCGATCACGCCGTGCTTCGCTTCGCGCGCTACCCCCGGAGTGGACAGAAACGTCCGCAATTCCGCCGATTCGGCAAAGGCGGCGCCAAACTCCGAGAGTTGCTTCAACACGGGTTCCGCCGCGCCCTGCTCCAGCGCGATATCCGCCAGCGCGTTCGCGTATTGCAGGCTCGCCGATCTCAATTCGGCCTCCCCTGCAGGCTCTGTACAAACTGGCTGATCAGGGCTTCCTGCACGCTCGGTGTCATCTGCCTGGCTACCAGCGATTCGGCTCCATCCACCGCCAGCTTTGCCGCCAGCGCCTTCAATTCCACGCGTGCCGCGCGCTCTGCCGCTTCAATCTCCGCCTTGGCCGCCGTGCCGATCTTCTCCACGTCGCCCTTCGTGATCAGGCGCAGGCGTGCAATCTCCGCGCTGGCTTCCCGCTGGGCGATGGCGCGAAATTCGGCGATTTCCTTTTCCAGATTGGCCAGCTTCGCTGCGGCGTTCTGCAGTTGCTTCTCGGCTTCCGCTTTTGCAGCCGTCGCTTTGGCTATCGCTGCGCCGATGTTGTCCGCATTGCGCCGGAACATCGGCGGCAGCAGCTTCGCGAACACCCAGTAGGCCAGGCCCGCCAGAATCACGAAGTGAATCCACTTGAAGACCGTTCCGATTGGCTGATCCGCCGGGCTGCCACCCTCTTCCGCAGCTCGCGCCAGCACGCTGCTCGACAGCAGCACAACCGCCGTCAGCAACGCTCGCGTCAATCCCCTGCGGTTCATCGTGCCTCTCTCGCCGGGCTCCCCGGTGCAGGCGGCGCCGGCAACACCCGCCGCGCGATCTCCACGGCCAGTTGCGCCACGCTTGCTTCGATCTCTTTCTTTGCCGCCGCCAATTCACCGGCCACGCTTTCCTTCGCCACGTTCACTTCCCCGGTGGCTTTTGTCCGCGCCTCTTTCAAAAATCCCGCGCGCTCCTCCAGCAGCTTTTTCCGGTCGGCTTCCTGTTCGGCGTACACCTTGGCGCGCGCCTGCTTCAGTGCTTCCTCGTACTGCTTCACCTTCTCTGCCGCGGCCGCTTGCGCCGCCTCGGCGGCTTTCTGCGCGCCCAACGTTCGCGCGTCGCGCTCAGCCATTACTTTTAAAAGGGGTTGGAAGAATACGGATCGCAGGATGAAATAGAAAATGAGGACGATCAGGGCTACAGGCACAGCCCGAAGGAACAGTTCCCCTATTTGGCGAACTAAGTCTGTCATTGAGTTGTATCGCCTATGCTTTTAGATAGGCAGCCGCTCCGTGCCCAAGACCGGTAGGAGCATACGGTGACCTGCGCGCCGCCTCACGGAACCATCCTTTATAACATTCGCCCCAACTTCCCGTCAACGAAACCCGCCCGCGGGTAGTGGTACAGTTTGAAATTCGGTAGTGGGCTGTTTTGAATTATTTTGCCTGATTCAGTCTTTGCCGCAGGGTCTCCACGATCAGACCGACCAACGCATACGTAGCGGCATTCGCAAGAAGAACCCAATAAAGACGAAGCGGATAAAAACTAAGAAGCGTAATTGGGCAAGTTAACCGGACGAGAGTCACAATCGGGTCGGCAGAGGTCATCGCTGGAGGTGTGGTTGCGAAGGCATAAAGTGCCCAGCAGCCCGCTACGAGAAAGCCCACACTCGCCCACATAGCAGTTCGGTATTTCACGCTGCCGCTCCTACTGCTCTGGTTCGATAGTCTCACATGCTTTCGGGAGCACCTAGGAAATTCAAAACAGCCCACTACCCGCCCGCGGGGAATGGGCTGATTCCTGGTTAGAACATTCCTCTGGACTCGATCGTCAAATAGGACCCAGGCAATCTTGCAAGCAGCATAGGGAGTGCCCCGCTACGGCGATGGGGACAGGATCAACCCGCGGGTTTGCGAGCAGCGATTCTTTTGCTCCAACTCTTCCCGACCGATAGGTAATCCCCCACTCGCCGGTACTCCACCGCCATTCGCCGAAAAGGGCGCGACACCTGGCCTTTTCCCGCCTAATCTCACGCCATGGAAGGTGAAACACACATGGCGGGAGATGAAAGCATGACCAACGCGAATCGCCAGTCGCCCTCTGCCCAATCCGTCTCGGGGCGCGTATTTATAATGGGAGGAGCAGGGCTTCTGATCCTGGTCGGGCTCGTGCTTCAATTGGGAGCACTCGGCTACGGCCACGTTCAGCCGGGCAATATCTGGATAGCCTCAACGATTGTGGAGAGTGTTTGGAGTATGCTCGTCGCGCAACTGGATTCACCGGGGGTGCAAGAGTTGGCGACATTTTGGCCGTTGCTCCTCATAAGCATGGGTCTGGCGCTCCTGCTCGTGACGAAGCGTGAAGAAAGTCAGCCTGCGCTGTCATCTTCCCGGGGAGGACAAAATCATGGCCAATGAGTTCCGTCGATTCCCCTCAGGTCTTTCCTGGGGGCTTGCTATCATCGCGATTGGAACGATCTTCATGCTGGACCAGATGGGGATCGTTTCAGCCCACCACATTTTTCAGTTTTTCTGGCCGGCGATCCTGATTTTCTTTGGGGTCGAAGGAATTATTTTCTGTAGCGGCCCTGGCAGGTTTTGGGGCTCATTCCTGACGCTCGCGGGCGTTGTGCTCCTGCTGAGTAATCTTGGATATCTTCACATACGCTGGAGCATGTTTTGGCCTTTGGCCATCATCCTTTGGGGACTCTGGATCCTCTCGCGCTCACTTGGAGGCAGCTCTTCCTGGGGGTCAAAGTGGGTAAGGCCCTTGACCATCGGTGTCGAGCGGGGATTTGCGTCCGACGCCGCGGATATGCACGCGGACGTCATCTTCAGCGCTACCCATCGGCGTATCACATCGAAGAATTTCAGGGGTGGAAAACTCGCAGCGGTTTTCGGCGAGCTCAAGATTGATCTCACTGAGGCTGAAATCGAGGGTGACGAGGCCGTAATCCATCTCGACGCGGTCTTCGGCGCCGTTGAAATCCGCGTCCCCAACACTTGGATTGTTGTCAGTCGCGGCGCGGCGGTCTTTGGTGAATATGCAGACCGGACTGTTCACGGACAGCCGCTGGGCCCCGGCGCCAAACGTTTGGTCGTCAAAGGCGGAGCTGTTTTTGGAAGCGTCGTAATCAAGAACTGATGCCCACATGCACCCTATTCTCAGCCGCCTGAGCCGCCTTGCGCTCTACCTCCTCGCATGGATTCCCCTCGCGGCATTGCTGGCCTATCTCATGGCTGCCACGGGAGGATTGAGCAGGCGCGAGGCAATTTCCATGTCCCTCCCGCTTTGCCTCCTCTACGCTTTCGTTTGCCTCTCCGCCTGGTATTCCTGCCGCGCCATCCCCTCCAGCCGTGCGACCATCGGAAAGCTCCTGGAGGTCCATGTGGCGGCCGCGCTGGTGGCAAGTGGCCTTTGGATTTTGTGCGCGGAGCTTCTCGCCTACGTCTTCACCGGGATGTCCTTATATCCAGGGCTCACGGGCCGGCTGTCTCGAACGATCCCCATTCTTCTCGGCACGGGCGTGATTCTCTATCTTTTTTCCGTCAGCTTTTACTACGTTCTCCTCGCGGTCGAAGCCTCTCAGGAGGCGGAAGCGCGGGCCATGGAAGCGCGCGTTTTTGCGCGCGACGCGGAACTCCGCGCCCTGAAGGCGCAAGTGAATCCGCATTTTCTCTTCAACAGCCTGAATTCCATCAGCGCGCTAACAACCTCCGACGCGGCAAAAGCGCGCGAAATGTGTGTTTTGCTGGGTGATTTTCTGCGGCGCACTCTGGGCCTCGGAGAAAAATCCACGATTCCTCTCGAGGAAGAAATGTCGCTGATTCACGCATTTCTCGCTGTTGAAAAAATCCGCTTTGGCGCGCGCTTCCGTATGGAAGAAAATATCGCCAAGGAAGCGCTCGCCATGGATGTCCCGCCGCTGCTGTTGCAGCCGCTGGTCGAAAACGCGTTTACCAACGGCATTGCCAATCTCGTTGAGGGTGGGTGGGTCCGGCTCGACGCGCGATGCCAGAATGGCGCTCTGTCCATCATCGTTGAAAACTCATTCGATCCTGAAGCCCCGCCCCGGCGGCAAAAGAATGGCATGGGGCTCCTAAATGTGCGCCAGCGGCTTGAGGCCCGCTACGGTGATCGCGCGAGTTTCAACGTAAGGACTGAGGGAGATCGCTTTTCCGTGTCGCTCACGCTCCCGGCGGAAAGAGAGGGACGCGCAACGTGAACTCCCGGAAGGATACGAAAATCCGCGCGGTCATCGTTGACGACGAAGAATTGGCGCGTCAGGTCATCCGCGAATTGCTTTCTTCGCACCCGGAAATCGAGGTTGTCGGAGAGTGCGCCAACGGTTTCGAGGCGGTCAAAATAGTGACGGAAACGAAGCCCGATCTGATCTTCCTCGACATTCAGATGCCCAAGCTCGATGGATTCGAGGTGCTCGAGCTGATCGGCACCGGCAATGCCATCATTTTCGTTACCGCCTACGACAGTTATGCCATCCGCGCCTTTGAGGTCCACGCCGTGGACTATCTCCTGAAACCCTTTGGCGCGGAGCGCTTCGAAGCGGCTCTGGAACGCGCGAAAGAGCGTCTGGACAGCAAGTCGCCATCCGCTGCCGTTCCCGCCGCCGAGCTTGCCGCAACGGCGCGCCCGCCCGCGCAATACCTCGAACGCATTCCCGTGCGCGACGGCGCGCAGGTTTTCATCATTCCTGTGTCCAAACTGGACTTCGCTGAGGCGCAGGACGATTACGTCGCGCTCTCCACGGAAGGCAAGAAGCATCTGAAACAGCAACCCATTTCCAGCCTCGAAGCGGCTCTCGATCCCTCGCGCTTTCTCCGCATCCACCGCTCCTACATCGTCAACCTCGAACGCGTCGCGAAGGTTGAACCCTACGGCAAAGACAGTCACGTGGCCGTACTGAGGAACGGCGTGCAGCTCCCCGTGAGTCGCGCCGGCTATGCCCGCCTCCGCGCCTTCCTTGGCCGCTGATTCCCTTGCGGAGTGGAGCGGTCAAAACCTGTCCAGTTGCGTTGGCGACGTCCAGAACCTGCTTGCTCAGTGGACGATAAATCGGGAAATCGGAAACTGCCCTGCCGCCAGCGTGATGCAAGTTGCACCGCACAGGATCTGGCGCAATGGCTTGACACGGGAGAAGTCACCGACTATATTCAACCTTAAGGTTGAATATGCCGCGCGCCTCTTCTCTCTCCCAATTCACCTGGCTTGCTCTCGCCAATCCCACTCGGCGATCCATCCTCGAACGCCTTTCCCATGGCGAAGCACGCGTCACCGAACTTGCGCGCCCCTATTCCATGTCTCTCAACGCCGTTTCCAAGCATATTCGTGTCCTCGAGCGGGCGCGCCTCATCCGCCGCCGCCGGGCTGGCCGGGATCATTTCCTTTCCTTTAACCCTGATCCCCTCACCAGTGCAGCCGCGTGGATTGCGGCGCAACGCTTCCTCTGGATGAGCCGCCTCGATGCGCTCGACGCTCTGCTGCAAGCCGAGGACGCCGCAACTCCAAAATCCAATAAGCGAAAGGATAAGTCCCGATGAAACCTCAGCCGCAAAAGGCGATCGTGCAGGTATCTCGAAGGTTCACTGCCGCTGCTGAACGCGTGTTCGACGCATGGCTTGACCTAAACACCGCGGGCAAGTGGCTCTTCGCTACTCCGACCGGCAAGATGGGCAACGTCAAGATCGACGCTCGCGTTGGAGGTTCATACCTGATTGTCGAGCGCAGGGAAGGCACCGACGTCGAGCACATCGGCGAGTATCTTGAAATTGATCGCCCTCGACGCTTGGTCTTCACCTTGAAAGTCCCGAAGTACTCCGAGGAAAGCACGAAAGTGACGATTGAAATTCGCGCGCTCGAATCTGGCTGCGAGCTCACTCTCACCCATGAGGGTATCCTGCCGGACTACATCGCCAGCACCACCTCAGCCTGGAACATGATCCTGGATCAACTTTCCGCGACGCTCTAGTTGCAAGCCGTGGCGCCGGTCACAACCGGAAAATTCCCGCTATACTGGAGCGGGCCCGCTTGAGTTGCGGCGGGATCGCTCCATGACCAAAAGCTGGAAAACCAAACTCATCCATTCCGACGCGAAAATCCCTGAGGGCTACCGCTCCCTCACCACGCCCGTCTATCGTGGTTCCACCACGGTGTTTCCCTCCGCTGCCGCCGTCCGCGATACCTGGGACCAGTATCGCGTCGGCTACACCTACGGCCTTTACGGCACGCCCACGGTTCTTGAACTCGCCGCGCGCGTTTGTGAACTCGAATCCGGCACTCACACCATTCTTACCCCTGGCGGCCAGGCGGCCATCTCGCTCATCAATCTGGCGCTGCTGCACACCGGCGATCACATCCTTATCCCTACCAGCGTCTATTTTCCCAACCGCAAGCTCACCACGCACCTGCTTGCGCGCTTCGGCGTCACGTCCACTTTTTACGAGCCCACCATCGGCGCAGGCATCGCCGCACTGATTCAGGAAAACACGCGCCTCATCTGGACGGAGAGCCCCGGCTCCATCACCATGGAAGTGCAGGACCTCCCCGCCATCGTTGCCGCCGCTCATGCGCGCAATGTTCTTGTGGTTCTGGACAACACCTGGTCCGCCGGCGTGCTCTTCGACGCCTTTGCCCACGGCGTGGACATCACCATGCAGGCGCTCACCAAATACATCGGCGGCCACAGTGATCTGCTTCTCGGGTCCGTCAGCGTGCGCGACGCTGCGCTCTACCAGCGCCTGGGCGCCGCGCAGCAAAATATCGGTTGCGCGGTTTCTCCTGACGATTGCAGCCTCGCGTTGCGCGGCCTGCAAACCCTCGCCGTCCGGCTCTCCGCCATCGAAGCCTCCGCGCTGACCGTCGCCAAGTGGCTTGCGGCTCGCCGCGAAGTCGAAAGCGTGCTGCACCCAGCGCTTCCTTCCTGCCCCGGCCACGAATTCTGGAAGCGCGATTTCCTCGGTTCTTCCGGTGTTTTTTCGATTGTGTTGAAGCCTGGCCCGTCACAGGAGCAGGTTTTCGCCTTCATCGACGCGCTGAAGCTCTTCAAGGTGGGCTATAGCTGGGCCGGCGTCACGAGTCTCGCCGTCGCCTACGACATCGGCCGCATCCCCGGCCGTCCGCCGTACGATCACCGCATCGTCCGCCTCAGCATCGGCCTCGAATCCACGGACGATCTCCTCGCCGACCTCGAGCCGGCCTTGCAGAAATTGCCCGCCTGAAATTCCCTGTTCCTAGTAATTGTCGCCCGGGGCTACGGCGTCATAAACAAAGCGGAATTTGGAGGGATATTTGTCCTTACCGCTCACCATCTCAACTTCTTCCCACAACTGCATTCCGTCCGGCGATACCTCGTAGGTGCGCTTCAACGAGCCATTCTTTGGCAGCGTGGAATCGCTCACCAGTTTCGCGCCATCCCACTTTGCTTCCACTACTTCCGTGCCGACACCCGCTGGTGCGTCTGGTTTGTGCCCGTCGGTATAGAAAATCGTCTTCCGGCCCTGATCCCCCATCATCTCGACGATGGGATCTTTCTCATTCTTCCGCGCCAGCTCCAGGCGAATCGATGGGTCCAGCAACTGGTTGTAGCGTTGGCGATCATCCGAAGTCCCATTTTGCGATCCGTTATTCCCGTGGTGTCCACCGCCCATCCCGCCCCCACCCATTCCGCCGCCGGGCCAGCCCATTCGCGGGCCACTATTTCCACCAGGATTGCCAGTCGAATTTCCCGCTGAGCGTTGTGCGCTTTTTTGCCGCGGATCATCGCTTTCGTCGCTATTCAGCTTCCACGTTCCCAGAATGCTCTTCCTGGGTTCAATCCGTTTTACGGGCGACGCAGGCGGCGCCGTGGAGGAAACCGCGGAGGGATCAGGCTGAATGGGTCCCGGGGGCGCCTGAGCGTGCAGATTCTGCGCAACCATGAAGCTCAATCCGAAAGCAGCCATGTAGATCGTTTTTTTCATTCTTGATGTCCTAAGGGCGAACGTGCCCCAATTCCTTTTTCCCCCAAATGCCCGCTAGAGTTCCCGCATTCTTCGCGGGGAAGTTCACCAGATAGGATTCAACTGGGCGCCCTGGGGCTGCCTGGCGCCGTCACGCTAGCCAGCGATCCAGGTCCCGCGCGCGTTCCAGCAGCGCCAGCGCGCCCCGCTTGCGAAACTCCTTTGCGCGCTGCCGGTAATCAAAAGCCGCCTTCGGCAATATTCCCATGAAGGGCACGCCCGCCGCCTTCGCCGCCAGCGCATCATCAATGTTGTCGCCGAGGTAGAGCGCGCTGCCCGGATCGCGGCCCGCCAGAATCATCAGCAATCCCTCCGGATCGGGTTTCTTCTCGGCGTCGTCCATCGTCACCACCGTGCGGAAGCACTTCGCCGCCGCCCAGCGCTCGAAAGTATACGTGAATTCCTGTCGCGTGCGCCCCGTGAACAGGTTCAGTTCCCGCCCCTTGGCCCATTTCTCGATCAAGCGCGGCGTCACCACCAGCTTTTCCTTCAACACATTTCCCGGCTGCCCGTCGCTTCCCCAGTAAAATGGCTGGAACGCCGCGCGCGCCTGCTCATAGGTCGTTGGCACGCCCAGCGCCGTCGCCCAGCGCGACACCAAGCGCCAGTCATCGTTGTTCCCCGGCTTTTGCTTCCACTCGTAAAACTCCGCCCAAGTAGGCTTTTCCCCCGTCAGATGCTGCATCGTCTGCAGCCCCGATCGCCAGTAGGATTCCCGCACATCCACCAGCACGCCATCCACATCAAAAATCAAAATCGCCGGATTCACCTTCCCCCGCGCCTGCGCCGTTCCCCGTTTCGCCACGTCTCCTGGTTCCTTTCCGTTCCCCTCCAGTGTACCTGTTCTTCGCCCACTCTCTCACAGGGCGGGAGAAACTTGGCGAACACCGTGCGTCAGCTCTCCGGTGGCGAACTCAGCGCCACTCCCTCCGGCAACAACTGGTTCCCCGACAAATATCTCCCTGCGATCAAGATAGCTTCCACCACCTATGGCAAGCCTCTCGTGGATGTCTATGATTTCCACTGGTATTCCGAAGCCACCAACGGCAGCGGCAACCGCGTCACCAATCTCACCGGTCCCACGCTTACAGACGCGCAGGTACAAGCCGTCGTCCAGAGCCCGCGCAGCCTCTGGGACACCACCTACACTGAAAATTCCTGGATCACTACGGACGTGCTCGGCGGACCCATCTACATCCTCGGCCGCCTGCAATCCCGCATCGCCGCCGAGAATCCCGGCATGAAAATTTCCATCACCGAATACAACAATGGTGGCAACCAGCACATCGCCGGCACCATCGCACAAGCCGATAACCTCGGCATCTTAGGCGCTCAGGGACTTTTCGCCGCCAATCTCTGGCCCTTGAGCGACACCGAGACCTATACCCTTGCGGGCTTCCGCGCCTTCCGCGATTTCGATGGCGCAAATTCCAGCTTCGGCGACACCTCTGTGCAAGCCACATCCAGCAACATTCAGAACGTCGTGGTCTACGCCAGCACGGACACCACCACTCCCGGCCGCGTCGTCTTTGTGGCCATCAACCGCTCCACTTCCGCTCAGGTTACCGCCATCACCGGCCAGTCGCTTTCCGGCACCGCGCATCTCTACCAGATGACCGCCGCCACCGCCCAAGGCCAGAGTCCCGTCGCCCCCGTCTCCGCAGGCACCATGCCCGCCAGCGGCGCCTCGCTTACCCTCACGCTTCCTGCTCTCAGCGTCACCACCATCGACATTCACTAACCCTGGAATCCGAAGTTGACCAATTACAGGCGAGCGCACCTGGTTTTGTTTCAACCGACTATCGTGGAGCAACCCAACTTCACCGAAGTTGGATTCTCCCTGTTCATGCCCACCCAAAATGTGTCATTCCGACCGGAGGGCGGCGGTTTTGGCCGTTCCGGACCGGAGGAATCCCTCTTCAACTTCGGATTTCAGGCTAACCTTCGCCACGCTACCATCTGTTTGCTCTCGCCACTGGCAAGGGCATGGTTCGTCGCTTGCTAGCAGCTCAGTCTCCGGTTCAGGTGTTCATCAAGTATTTCAACTGACTTAGCTACCCCAGCTTGCTCCCTGCAGCTTCCATCATGATCGCGAAGGCTTGCGCTTCCGTTGAAGTGCCCTGGCGGTCGAAGTTGGGTGCGCCGCAAACGCTCTGCACGTAGCCGAAGGGGTCCATCTTGCCGCGCGCTGCATTTCGCATCCTGTCCGCCGCTTCCAGGTATCGTTCGGGCAGCCATCCGCCGAGGGTGCCTGTGTAAATCGCGAAAGCCAACATCTGCGCAAGGTTCGCTTCCACGAAAGTGTCGGGACGGTCCACGACATCGTGGAAGAGCCCATCCGCTCGCTCATAGCTCAAGCATCCGTCAATCAGTTCCGTGACAAACGCCGCCAGCCTCTGCCGCTCCTCCTTTCGCTCCGCGGGCAACGCTCGAATCACGCGCGCCAGTCCCGCAGCCGCCCAGCCATTGCCGCCGCCCCAATACTCTTTTCGGTTGTCCGCTTTCTCGCCGTCATCCCAAATGTGCGCCAGCAGTTTCTTCTTGGAGTCCCAGAGCCGCCTGCGGAAACCGTCAATCTGGCGCAAAGCCTCGTCATAGTGCCCCGTGGCGGCAAGAAATGGCGGAGCGCCGTTGAACCCGTCGGACCATACTTGCGGATCCTTGAAGACGTGATACAACGTTCCGTCCGCCGCGCGCGGCGCCTTGTGCAGGATCCACTCGAGCAGCCCGCGTACCGCTTCCTGGATTTCCGCGTCACCCGTCACCTGCCCCGCGCGCCAGTAGGCCTCGCCGCCCATCGCCGGATCGGTCGTCCCTCCCTCGATCACCACGGCCAATCGTCCATCGGGGACACGCTGCACAATCGCGGCCTTGGTGAGCAGAATGACGTTCTCGTCATCACCGGCCTCCAGGAAAGCCTGGGCCAGGATGCCCTGTTCCCAGTCACGGCGTTCCATGGCCAGCGCAGCCGCAGCGGCCTTCTTGATTCTGCTGTGGGCCTCGGAAGTTTCTTCGCCGGTAGCCGAGTCTGCTGCGCGAGGAAAGGCCAATCCAGCTCCCACTAATGCCGCGCCACGGAACAATTCTCTGCGGTACATGTGTCACCTCCGAACGGAAAAACGGCTGCCATGCTACACCCAACGTGTGACAGGAAACTGTGATGCCCATCCATGAAGCGGGCGGCACCGCAACCGCCAAACCCTGACCTAGCCGCGAAGTGCCAGGTCCAAATCTCCAAGAGGTCGGAAACCGCCTCGCCACCCGACCCCCTCCCTTCCTTGCCGCACCCTTTGCCCTTTGTTACTCTGGCTCTTCGGAGCCTCTCATGCCTCCATTTCCTGGTGTCGACTTCATCGATTTTGATTCCCTGCTCAACGACGAAGAAAAACTTGTTCGCCACACCGCCCGCCAATTCGTTGATAACGAGATTCTTCCCATCATCGAAAAACACAGCCGAGAAGCCACTTTCCCGATGCAACTTGTGCCGCAACTGGGCGAACTCGGTTTTTTCGGCGCGAATCTACAGGGCTACGGCTGTGCGGAAATGTCCAACGTTTCCTACGGCCTGATGAACCAGGAGCTCGAGCGCGGTGATTCCGGCTTGCGCAGTTTCGTCTCCGTCCAAACCGGCCTGGTGATGTACCCGATCCACTCCTACGGCAGCGACGCTCAGAAAAACAAATGGCTCCCGCTGCTCCAGGAAGGCAAAGCCATCGGCTGCTTTGGCCTCACCGAGCCGCAATTCGGCTCGAATCCCGGCGGGATGCTTACGCGCGCCGTCAAGAAAGGCGGCAAGTACATCCTCAACGGCGAAAAGATGTGGATTACCAACGGCTCCTTCGCCGACGTGTCCGTCGTCTGGGCCAAATGCGAGGACGAAAAAGTGCGCGGTTTCCTCGTAGAGAAGGACGCGCCGGGTTTCAAGGCGTGGGATGTCCACGGCAAATGGTCGTTGCGCGCTTCCGTCACGTCCGGCCTCTCGCTTTCCGATTGCGAAATCCCCGAAGCGAATCTTCTCCCTGGCGTCACGGGGCTGCGCGGCCCGCTGAGCTGCCTCAACCAGGCGCGCTATGGCATTGGCTGGGGCGCGCTGGGCGCCGCCATGGCCTGCTATGACACCGCGTTGCAATACGCCAAGACGCGTAAGCAGTTTGCCAACAAGCCCATCGCTTCACACCAACTTGTCCAGGAAAAACTCGCCTGGATGATTACCGAAATCACCAAGGGCCAGTTGCTCGCTCTGCATGTTGGCCGCCTGAAGGATCAGGACAAAGCCGATGCTGCGCACATCTCCATGCTGAAGATGAACAATGTCGCCATCGCTCTGGAAACCGCGCGCAAAGCCCGCGACATCCTTGGCGCCAACGGCATCGTGGACGATTACTGCGTCATGCGCCACATGAACAACCTCGAAAGCGTCTACACCTACGAAGGCACCAACGACATCCACAAGCTCATCATCGGGGAGAAAATCACCGGCATTTCTGCCTTTGTGTGAAACTTATGTCGCTCCGCTACCGCAATCTTCGCTTTATAATTTCCTGCATGCTGCTTCTTTCTTTCTGCGCGCTTTCTTCCACCGCGCAACAAAAGCCTGAAAGCAGTCCAAAGCCCAAAGTCCGCGCCATCACTGCTTTCGTCAACCTCGACCGCGGCCGTTACCAGATTCAAATCTCCGAAGCGGTGCACTTCCTCAAATACGCGCAAACCGTTTTCGAGTCCCGCGGCTACACCGTCGAAACCCTTCGCATCGCCACGCAGCCCTTCCCCGAATACACGATGGCCCTTCCTCACAATGAGGCCATACAGTTCTTCAAAGACCTCGACGGCCTTGCCCAGCAGGACCACTTCATTCTTTCTATTGGCCCGGCATATCTCTCCGGCGAGGACGGCGACGCGCAAGCCGATCTGCTCGCGGAAATTCTGCAGAACACAAAATCCATCAGCGGCACTGTTTTTGTGACCAAGGACAACAGCGTCAACTGGCCCGCCGTCAAAGCCGCCGCCCGCGTCATCAAAAAACTCGCGGACACGACGCCGCGCAGCGAAGGCAATTTCCGCTTCGCCGCCCTCGCCAGCGTCCCTCCTTACTCGCCTTTCTTCCCAGCGGCCTATCACACCGGCAGCGGCCACCAGTTCACCGTGGGCCTGGAATCGGCCAACACCGTCGCCATGGCCTTCCAGAATGCTCCGGATATCCCCGCGGCCAGGCGCCGCTTGCTCGACCTCTTCATTCAGCAATCCTTCGGTGTCGAGGAACTCGCCAGCCGCGCCGATCGTGAGCAGGGTTGGACCTACCTGGGCCTCGATCTCTCTCCCGCCCCTGCAAAGGACGCCTCCATCGGCGCTGCCATTGAAGCGCTTTCTCACCAACCCTTCGGCGCCAGCGGCACGCTCACTGCTGTCGCCACCATCACTTCGACATTTAAGGACATTGGCGCGCGCAAAGCCGGATACTCCGGCCTGATGCTTCCAATCCTGGAGGACCCACGTCTTGCCGAGCGCTGGAACAACGGCCTGATTTCTCTCGATGCGCTGCTCAGCTACTCCGCCGTCTGCGGCACCGGCCTCGACACGATTCCCCTTCCTGGCGACACGAGTGTGGACACGCTCGCCCGCATCATCGGTGATGTGGCTTCTCTCTCCGTCAAATGGAACAAGCCGCTTTCTGCACGCCTGCTCCCGGTCGCCGGAAAACGCGCCGGCGATCAGACCGAGTTCACCGATCCGAATCTGCTCAACGTCACGATCCAGCCGCTCTCTGCCGCCGCTCCCTAACCCGGAAATCCTGCTCTTCCTCGTTCGCGATTGCGTAAACGATGACCGATTCGCCCTTCCCCCACGGCTCCCTCTCGACCATAAGCATGGCTTTGGCCTAACATAAGCCGTCTCGGAGGGCGCCCTGCATGGAAGAACAACTCAGCCTGGAATTTCTGCGCGTCGTGGAGAATGCCGCTATCGCCGCTGCCCGCACCATGGGCTTTGGGGACGGCCACAAAGCCGATGAGGTGGCTGTCGAAGCCATGCGTAAGACCATGGATCAGGTGCAGATGGACGGCACCATCGTCATCGGCGAAGGCGAGCGCGACAAAGCGCCCATGCTCTACATCGGCGAAAAGGTCGGCCTCGCCACCCATGCCCCCAAAGCCCTTTTCCCCGTGGTTGATATCGCCGTGGACCCGCTCGAGGGCACTAATCTCTGCGCCACTGGAGCGCCCAACGCCATCGTCGTTCTTGCCGCCAGCGAAAAAGGCGGCTTGCTGCATGCTCCTGATTTGTACATGGAGAAAATTGTTGTGGGCCCCGCCTGCAAAGGCGCCGTGGATCTCGATGCGCCCGTCGTCGACAACCTCCGTGCCGTCGCCAAGCGCCTTGTCCGCGACGTCGAAGATCTTGTGGTCATCGTTCTCGATCGCCCGCGCCACGAAAAACTGATCGAGGAAATCCGCGCCGCTGGCGCACGCATTCGGCTCATCGGTGACGGCGACTTATCCGCCGGAATTTCCGCCGCTGTTGTCGGCACCGGCGTGCACATGGTCATGGGCACGGGTGGCGCTCCCGAAGGCGTGCTCACGGCCGCGGCCCTTCGCTGCCTCAATGGCCAGATTCTCGCCCGCCTCGTCGTCAGCAAACCCGAGCATCACGAACGACTCGCGCGCATGGGTGTAAAAGATCCGAAGCGCATCTACGCCACCGAAGATCTGGCTCCCGGCAAGAAGATCATCTTCGCCTGCTCTGGCGTCACCGACGGAAATCTGCTCAAGGGCGTGCGCTTCTTCGGTGAAGGCGTGCGCACATCTTCCATGATTCTCACCCTCGATGAACGCCAGGTGCGTTTCATCGAATCCGTGCATCTCGAAAAGCGCCCCGACATCAAGGTGCGCTTCAATTAAACCTGAAATCCGAAGTCGGCCAATCGCGGCCGAGCGCATCTTATTTTGTTTCAATCGATTGGCGCGAGAAAATTCAACTTCGCCGAAGTCGAATTCTTCCACATCATCCCGCACCCCATATTTGTCATTCCGACCGGAGGGACGGCTCTTTCGGCCGTCCCGGAGCGGAAGAATCCCTCTTCAACTTCGGATTGCACGATAAAAGCCTGCCTACCGTCACTTGGGAAAGGGTTTACTGGCTCAGGACAGCGGGGAGGATGCAACCGCATAGGGCGCAACAGGCGTGCCGTCGCGCCCCACTCTTCTTATTGCTTGGGATCCTGCGTCACCGCCAGAAATACCTGATCGTTCACAGGCACCGTGGGAGTAAACACCGTCGCGCTCTTGCGATCCGCCAGCGCGACTTGTTTGGCCAGGCCACTCAGCGCCGGACCCACCGGCTTGTTCGAGTTTGCGGGCGTATCTCCGGGCGAGAGGGAAATGCGCGTCGTCTTTGGCGTGCAACTCGTCGCACCCAGGCAAGTATCCCGCAGGAACACCTGGCGCAAACCGCTGTTGGGTGAAGCCGCTGCGGATGCCGGCAATCTTCCCTTGGCCGCTTCCTGGCTCGGTGTCACCGCCAGAAATACGATGTAGCGTCCCGAAGAACTGATCGAAGGGAATATGCTCTCTGTGCCGTTCAGCGCGCCTCCTGGATCCGTTGAGACCAGCGACGTCGCCGCCTTGCAGGAAGCACTCGCTCCCGCGCAGGTGTCGCGCAGATACACTTGGCGCCCCGCGGGCGCACCTTCCAGAAGATTCGTCGCCGCCGAACTGAACGCGATGTACCGCCCGTCAGCGCTGATCACCGGCGTGTGGCTGTCGGCGTTGCCTGGCGTGTTATCCGCGGCAACGGAAATCATTTTTGTGCTCGGCGTGCACCCGTTTGGCGCTGCCAGGCAGGTATCCCGCAACATGATTTGTGTCGTTTCGTTTTCTTGCGCGGAGAATGCCACGTAGCGCCCATCCTGACTCAGCGCTGGCGTTTCCTCCGCCACCGCCGCGGCCGCCGCACCACCCGTGATCGTAAACGTCTGTGGCGTCAGGCTTGGTCCCCCGCCCAGAACAGGACAGCCTACCAGGCACACCCCGCTCGGCGGGTTGATCACGTTAATACATGGTGCGGTCGGCTGCCCAGCGACATACGGATTCACGCAGGTCACTCCCGCGGAGGCCGGATCCGCCGCCGTCAAGTAACTCCCAGGAATCACCGCCTCGATCTGTGTCGGCGTGATGCTGGTGATATTGATCGCCGTGTCGACCTCGCTCGTGGCCGCACCACGGAAAGTGACTATGCTTGCACCGTTTGTGGATGTGGACAGAAAATCAGATCCTGCAATTGTGATCTTCACCGAAGCGTTCCCACAACTGCTGCCGCAAGCCGGCGCCGTATTCGGCGTCACCGACGTGACCACCGGAACAGGATTGGGTGTCCCGTAAATCAAAAATGCAATCGAGTTCGATAGTCCATTCATGCCCGTGCCCGATTGCGGCGTATACGTATTCACGTATGCAGTGCCAACCTTCGCAACCAGGTTGGCGGGGATGGTCGCCGTCATGGTCTCGGTATCAACATAGGTGGAAACCAGCTTTTGCCCGTTCCATTCCACCACGGTGTTGGTTTGGAACCCGTTTGAACTCGCGCCAATGACTGTCAGTGTGAAGCCGACGCTGCCGAAGACCACTCCCGAGGGCGCAAGAGTCACAATCGATGCCCCCGTGGGGTATTGTATGGAGGTGTTGTAATCGTTGCACCCGGCCTCCAAACCCAGCGCCAATAGCGCGACGCCAAGTGCTTTCCAAGACTGCCTCATGGACTCTCCTCCACCCGAAGACAATTGTGTGCGCCAACTCCCCGCCCAAAGACGGGAAGAAATATCATTATGGCGCGTCTGATTGGGTTGAGATGCAAAAACAGCCACCCGCGTTGACCCGCCCCCGGGATCCAGGAAGGACGCGGTGCCGGAGCACAAATCTACCCTTTCCTATTATTGCGCAGCCCGGCGCTGGAAGAAAGTCCTTCAGTGCCCCGGCAAGGCCGTGCCGCGTAGCGCCGCCAGCGACGCCTGCGCCAGGGTTTGGATCTTCCTGTGGCAAGCCGGCTCCGCCATGTTGGGAGACGCGGCCGCCGCCTGGTAAGCTTCCAGCGCCTGTGGCTTCCTGCCGAGTTTCGCATACAGATCGCCGATGGCCAGTTGGAACAACGGATTCTGCGGATACTCCTCCACCAGCGGCCGCAGCACCTGCAGTGCCTCCTCATACCGCTGGTCGTAGTTGTGCAGGTTGATCGCCAGATAGAATCGCGCCACCGGCGGCGTCAACTGGCCATAATGCATGGCCAGGTGAAGTTGGCGTATCCCTTCTTCTTTCGACCCGCCCGGTATGCCCATCATGAATCGCAGAATGCGCGCCATCTTCGAGAGCGTGTCTACGTAATAGTTGTACAGCCCCAATCCCAGGTACGCATCCGCCAAAGATGGATCGAGCGCCAGCGCGCGCTCATAATGTTCGCGCGCCCGTACTCCGGCCCGCGCCGTGGCACGATTCTCCCAGCGCAGACCGTAGAGCCGCGCCTGCAGCGAATCCGCCATCGCGGCATACAAGTTCATCTCACCGGTTTCGTGCTGTTTCAATTGCGCGTCGGCAAGCACGTACGCTTTTGTCGCCAGATTGAGATAGGGCTGGTCGGCAGCCTGTTTCTCCCGGTGACCCGCCATCGTCATGCCATACCTGTAGTCTGCCGACGTGCACCAGATGCCCCACCACAGCGACTCCGCTTCCAATAAATATCCAAGCGGCTAATTGGGTTGCTGCTGTTGAAGTTGCCGCGCTTCGGGTATCGCCAGGTCCGGGCACCCTGAATAGATGTGGTCAAGGATGCTCGCCGTAAGGGGCGGCGGGGAAAGTCCGCCAGAGCCTGGTGGCGGCACGCCCGCACAGGGAGATACACCCGTCACGAAAAGGAGTAATGCCGCAGGCCAGCGCACCATTTGTCCGTGCGGAAGCCGCTCGGGCCTTCAGCTCTTCCGCTGGATGAGTTTAAGCTGTTCCAGCAGAGTTGCAAAACGAAATGGCTTCTGCAGAAAGGCGGCCGCCGCTGGAATTTGTGTCTCCGGTAATCCTTCCGCGTAGCCGGACATGTAGATCACCTGAATCCCCGGATGGAATTCCGTCAATCACCGGCATCGGCGCTGCCCGCACCGCGCGCGCAAACGCTCAATCCTGAAGAACCGTGCAACATGAAGGCTGCAACCCACGCCTATTGCTGATTGCCGGATCACCTTGCACAAACTTCGCAACACCCGTTGGGCCTCACCCGCGTATTTGTTATTCTCGCAGCGCACGGCGATTCCGGCAGGACACTTGAACCCCACCACCCCACAACCCGCTTTGGAGCGCGGCCTCGGCTTGAAAGAGGCTGTCGCTCTCAACATGATTGAGATCGTCGGGATCGGCCCCTTCGTCGTCAGCTCCCTGGTGATCAAGGCCATGGGCGGGCCGCAGGCCTTGGTGGCCTGGCTCGCCGGCGCTCTGCTCGCCACGCTGGACGGTTTTGTCTGGTCGGAACTTGGCGCGGCCATGCCCAAGGCGGGCGGCACCTATGTCTTTTTGCGTGAGGCCTACGGGCCCGCGCGCTGGGGCCGCCTGATGTCCTTTTTGTTTGTGTGGCAGGTCCTTGTGGCCGCTCCGCTTTCCGTCGCTTCCGCCTCCATCGGTTTTGCCCGCTACGTGGGCTATCTTCACGCACTGACGAAGTGGGAGGCAAAAGCCATTTCCGGCGGCCTCGTCATCTTGTTGGTTGTGCTTCTTTACCGGCGCATTCAGACCATTGGCAAAATTTCCGTACTGCTCTGGGTCGGCGTTGTCGGCACCATGCTCTGGCTCATCTGGGGCGGCATCCGTAATTTCAATCCCAGGCTCGCCTTCGATTTTCCTCCCGGCGCATTTCATCTCAATTCGCTGTGGTTTGCGGGACTTGGCGCCGCCATGGTCAACACGGTTTACAGCTATTGGGGCTACTACAATATCTGCCACCTTGGCGGCGAAATCCGGGATCCGCAAAAAAACATTCCGCGCGGCATTTTTCTCTCGATCCTCGGCATCACAGTTTTGTATCTCGCCCTGCAAACCAGCCTGCTCGGCGTTATCCCCTGGCGCGAGGCGCAGAATTCCCCCTTCATCGCCAGCCTCTTCGTCGAAAAACTCTACGGCTCGGGCGCCGCCCATATCGTCACCTGGATGGTCTTGTGGATCGCCATGGCTTCCGTCTTCTCGCTTCTCCTCGGTTATTCCCGCGTGCCCTACTCCGCGGCTCTCGACGGCAACTTCTTCCCTGTTTTCGCCCGGCTGCATCCAACGAAACATTTCCCTCACATCTCGCTGCTGGCGCTCGGGGCTCTGGCCTTCACCTTCAGCATCGTGCTGAATTTGGAAACGGCCATAACCGGCATCCTGGCCATGCGCTTGATCGTCCAGTTCATCGGGCAAGCGGTTGGCGTTATGCTGCTGCGCCGCCGCTTCGGTTCGGAAAAATTGCCGTTCAAGATGTGGCTCTACCCGCTGCCGGCCGTGCTTACCATGCTCGGTTGGGGGTGGCTCTTCTGGCAGACCGGTGCCGCGCGCAAGTGGGGCTTGTTGGAAATTGTTCTCGGCATTTCCGCATTTCTCGTTTGGTCCAATGTAATGCGACAATGGCCTTTCGCCAGTTCAGCGCCGCCTGCAGGCAATTCCGGGGTGCCATCTGAATAAATGGCCCTCCGCGGGACGGCTGCAGATGTTATGAATAGACATTAGCCAGTAGTGTCCGGTTAAAAGG
>DLMH01000150.1 GCA_002478115.1 Candidatus Acidiferrum typicum
AAGCTGTGAGAAATGTGGGCTAATGGGCGGAGGCGGAGCGGGGGAGGAATTGCGGTTTGTTGTGGGGCAGGCAATTGTAAAAGCGGCGGCAAGCCGCCGCACTCCACATTGGCGAAGATTGTGGCGAAATGGGGTGCAGCGTGCTGGACCCCTACACGGACAAACCCAAGAACCGATCCCGCAACGCGGGATCGGCCACTACAGGAGCAAGAGAAACCCAAGAGCACACTCAGGAGTGACTGTGCCACAAGAGCGAAGGCTGTTTAGTGTGCGGCTTTGTCTTCGGCGCGGAAGGCGGCCAGGCGCGGATGGTGCAGGCCATCGCGGCGCACGAAATGGATTACCAGCAACAGGAGCAAGGCGCCAAAGACCATGACAGCCGTGGCGGCCTGCAAGCCGATCTGCAGGTCGCTGATGTCCGAGATGCGCCCGATCAGCAATGGTCCGAGCGCGCCGAGGAGCTGCGTGGCGAACATGTAGACACCAATGGCAGTCGCATGGGCGCGCTGTGGTGTCAGATCGTGGAGCACCGCAGTTGTCGGTCCGTGATACCACGACATGAAATACATGGCGACGAAGAAGCCCGAAAGAACGATCCATTTTTCGTCCGACTGGATGGCCAGCAGGAGGAATGGCGTAGCGACGAGGAAGGCACAGGCGATGACTAGGATTCGGCCGTACTTCAACCGCCTCTGGAGACGGTCCGCAAAGTATCCTCCCGAGAGCGCTCCCAACACGGAAGAAAGCAGGGCGATGATGGCCAGGGAGAGAGCGGCTTCCTTGAGGCTGAAGTTCTTGTAGTTCATGGCGTAATCAATGCCCCAAACGACGAAAGAAACGCCGGAGAACGTGATGCAAATGCCCGCTGCGATCATGGCCACGAAAGCGGGTACGCGAAGAAGCTCTTTAGGGCTGACGGCTTCCGAGCGAGGACGCCGAGGAGGTTCCTTAAGTTTGAGGGCGGATAGCCCTGGGAGGATTCCAAGGACACCCACGATGATGAAGGCGTGCTGCCAGCCGTGACGTGCTCCCATGATGCCACCGAGCGCCAGACCGGAGACGCCGCCAAGAATCATGCCGGAGGCAAAGACGGATTGCGCCATAGCGCGGTTGCGGCGGGAGAAGGAATCGGAAATCAGGGACTGCGCGGCAGGGGCATAGGCGGCTTCGCCGATACCGACAAATCCGCGGGCGACGAAGAGGAAGAAAAAGGTGGGAGCGAGGCCGCTGCTGATAGCGGCGAGACTCCAGAAGAGTACGCCCGCAGCAATGATTTTCGGCTCATTGAAGCGATCGGCCAGGTAGCCGGAGGGAATACTGGCGATCGCCAGAACGACAAGAAGTACCATCGGGAGGGAACCGAGCCACGTGTCGCTGACGCCAAAATGCTGACGAAGCAAGGGAAGCAGGGGATTCAGCACCTGGCGGTCTGCGAAGTTGACAAAATTGATTAAAGCAAGTACAGCAAGGAGGCGAGCCTGCGCGAGCGTGAATGGGATTTTGCGAAATGGCATAGCGTCTTGAAATCCTCGCGCAGACGACCTGGCAAGCTGAGGGCCCCCTGAGGCCCGTCTCCAAGCGAACCGGGTGGATTATATAACGCAGATGACACAAGCCAAGCGAAACACAACAACGAGTGACCGGTTAACCACGGTGCTCTCCTATGGGGCGCTGCTGCTGCTGGGTTTCCTGGTGTTCCAGATCGTGGCGCCATTTGTGAAGCCGCTGGCGTGGTCGGCGGTCCTGGCGATTTTCTTTTATCCCGTGTACGAGAAGCTATTGCGAAAGACTTCGCCGACGCGGGCGGCAGTGTACTGCACAGTGGGTGTGACGGTACTTTTGATTGTGCCGGTTTTGCTGGTGCTGTTGTACGCGGCACGAGAAGCCGTCGTCGCTTCGGCACAGGTGCAGGCAGCGATCAGCTCTGGTTCGGTTGGGATGCCAACGCATTTGACGGATTGGATAAGGCACCGCCTGCCGGAGGCATGGCGCGGTATGGACGTCATTGGGCCACTCCGGCAGGGAGCGGAAAAGGTCGGGTCGTACCTGGCAGCCAGCGTAGGTTCGTGGTTGAGGAATCTGTTTTCATTCTTTCTGGACCTCTTCATTTTGCTGTTCGCGCTGTTTTTCATGTTCCGCGATGGCGAACAGATCGTCCACGCGCTGCGGCACCTGATCCCGTTCGACGCGGAGATTCAAAAAGACATGCTGCGGGAATCGCATGACCTGATTTTTGCGAGCGTCGCCGTGGCCCTGTTGATTGCGGCGATTCAGGGGGTCCTGGGGGGAACAGCGTTTGCGTTGACGGGGCTGGGGACACCCGTGTTCATGGGTGTGGTGATCGCCCTTTTTTCGATTGTGCCGATGGTGGGTTCGGCGCTGATTTGGGTGCCGGCGGCGCTGTGGCTGGGAATCAACGGCCATTGGGGCAAGGCGCTGCTCTTAGTGGCGATCTGCGGCGGCGTCGCGGGAGTGCTGGATAACCTGGTGCGGCCGCTGCTGATGCGCAATCGATCGCGGTTGAACGATCTGCTGCTGTTTATCAGTATTCTGGGCGGGCTGGACGTTTTCGGCTTGCTGGGTTTGGTAATCGGACCGACCATCATGGCGGCGGCGCTGGGGGTGTTCCGGGTGTATATGGAGCACCGCGAACAATTGGAAAAGGAGAGCGCGTAACCGAAAGCGTAACGCCCGGGGTAAATTCCGCGCGTGGTGGTACGCTCTGTGCTAGAGTACGCCCTCGAATGAGTGTAACGACCGACAAGACGATGACCATGCCGACAGAACTGACGGCCGACAAGTTGCGGTGGCGTTGCGAGCTTTCGCGCGTGCCCTTTGAAACCACGGCGCAGGCGCAGAAACGCGAAGGATTCGTTGGACAGGAGCGCGCGCTGCGGGCGCTGAAGATGGGCGTGGAGCTGTCCGCGCCGGGCTACAACGTGTTCGTGTGCGGATTGGCGGGCACCAGCCGCGGCGGCACGATTGCCCAGATGATCGAAGATTTGCACCCGGCCACCAAACCTTCGCTGGACCGGTGTTACGTCAATAACTTCAAGATACCCGACCGGCCGCGGCTGCTTTCTCTGCCGCGGGGCTCGGCTAACGTGTTCAAGAAAGACATGCAGGCGGGCGTGGACTTCCTGCGGCGGCGAATTCCGCAAGTATTCGAAGGCGAACCGTTCCAGCGGCAGAAGGGGCGAATCGTCGAACGCTTTTCCGTGCGCGAAAAGGAGCTGATGGACGACTTCACGCGGCGGATCGCCCGCGAACAGTTTGCGCTCGGGCACATGCAAGTGGGCGCCGTGGCGCTGCCGGAGATTTTTCCGGTGCTGGAAGGGCAGATGGTGCCCATCGAGGATATCTCCAAGCTGGTGCACGAGGGAAAACTGGAAAGCGGAGTGGCGGAAGAGATTGAGCGGAAGTACGAGCAATTCCGGCAGGAATTCACGGTGGTGTACCGGAAGACGCTGACGCTTTCGCGGGAACTGGCGAGCGAGCTGAGTTACCTGGAGCAGGAAGCGGCGTCGGTGCTGGTGGACGGGGTGATCGAGGAGTTAAAGGAGAAATATCCCGGCGCGGGAGTTTCCGAGTATCTCGAAGAGGTCCGGCATCACCTGCTGGATAATCTGGGGCCGTTTAAAGAGCGCGAGGGGGAAGAGGATCAGACGGGGGATCAGCCGGAAGTGCTGCAGAAGATGCCGGGGCCGGAGAGGGATCCGTTCCGCGTGTATGGCGTAAACGTGATTCTGTCGCACAACAGCGAGAGCGATTCTCAGGTGATTTTCGAGACCACACCGACCTATGCAAACCTGTTTGGCACGATCCAGCGGGCCTACGATGCGCGCGGCGGCTGGAGCAGCGACTTCATGGACCTGCGCGGCGGATCGCTGCTGCGCGCCGATGGCGGATTCCTGATCATGTATTCGATTGAGGCTTTGTCCGAGCCGGGAGTCTGGCGGGCGTTAAAGCGCACGATGAACCACACGCGGCTGGAGATTCAGCCGTTGGAAGTGTTCTATCCATTTGCGACCACGGCGCTGAAGCCGGAGCCCGTGGAACTCAACGTAAAAGTGATCCTGATCGGGGATCGCGATCTCTACGAATTGTTGTACGAATATGAAGAGGACTTCCGCAAAATTTTCAAGGTGCGCGTGGAGTTTGACGAGGAAATGCCGCTGAGCGATAGCGTGATTGAAGAGTACGCCGGGCGATTACGGGCGCTGAGCGAAAAGGAAAACCTGTTCCCGTTCGATCGCGGGGCGTTTGCGGCGATTCTCGAGTATGGCGTGCGAAAGGCGGGGCGCCGGAACAAAGTGACGGCGCGGTTTGTGGATATTGCCGACCTGGCGCGGGAGGCGCACTATACGGCGGCAGCGGCGGGGGAAAATGTGGTGCGCGCGGCGCACGTGCGCTCGGCGATTGCCTCGAAGATGGAGCGCCACAACCTGATCGAGACGCGCATACGGAAAATGATCGAAGAGGGCACGCTGCTGGTGGACCTGACGGGGACATGCGTCGGCCAGGTGAATGGGCTGAGCGTGCTGGAGATCGGGGGGTATGCGTTCGGAAAGCCGGTGCGCATCACGGCGAGCGCGGCGCTGGGCAAGGCGGGACTCATCAATATCGAGCGCGAAGCGAATCTCAGCGGCAGATTCCACGATAAGGGCGTGCACATTATCGCGGGGTACTTGCGAAGCTGCTTTGCGAAGGACAAACCGCTGTCACTGGCGGCGAGCATCTGCTTCGAGCAATCGTATTCGGGCGTGGATGGAGACAGCGCGAGTTCGACGGAGATATACGCGCTGCTTTCGGCGCTCTCCGAGCTTCCGATGCGGCAGGACATTGCAGTGACGGGTTCGATGAACCAGCGCGGAGATATTCAAGCGATCGGCGGGGTCAATGAAAAGATCGAAGGATTCTTCGATACTTGCCGGATCGAGGGCTTGAGCGGGACGCAGGGCGTGATGATTCCGGCGGCAAACGTCGAGGACCTGATGCTGCGGGAAGACGTGCTGGAAGCAGTGAAGAGCGGGAAATTCCATATCTGGCCGATCGGGCGCGTGGAGCAGGGAGTCGAGCTGCTGACCGGGATTCGCGCCGGCCAGCGCAATGGGGATGGCGGATTTGAGAAGGACACGGTGTTCGCGCGGGTAGATGAGCGTTTGCGTGAGATGGCCAAGACAATGAAGGAATTCGAGTGAGCAGCTTCTACAGGAAGCAAGACCCGCCAAGAAGTGATTGAAGTCTTCAGAAAATCAGGGAGAAGGAGCAGAGCAAGAAACTTTGCATGGAGCGAGATTCGCGTGGATGACGTTGAGAAAAAACAATCGCCCCGTTTGAGACCACAGTAACTGGGGCGCAGCAGTTCTGCGCCCCCACGGGGGATCGTGCGGGGCTGAGTGCCAGGCCGGTGGGGCTAGTCCAGCCAGTCGTCAAAGTGAACTCCCTTGTCGTCTTTCCAGGATGCGCCGATCACGGAATGGAGATGGCGGGAAAACACGGCGGGATTAACCGAGTCCAGCCAATTCGCCTGTTTGGGGAGAACTTGGGAATTGTTCGCGGTCTTTGTTTTGGCGGATTTGTTGGCTTCGGCGACCCATTTTTCTCGCAGCGCGGGCCAATCCAGCTTTTGCAAATCGAAAAAGGAGAATCCGTTAAGTTTTTTGGGGAACTGTTTGCGGGCGGCGAGAAAATTCTGGGGAATAGAAGCCGGAGTATTGGCGGCCTGCTGCGCGAGGGCAGCGCGAAGGGTGTCACTCTTGGAGGCGCCCAGCAAGAAGTCGGGCGTCATGGCGAGATAGTAGAAGTTCCACTGAGCCAAACCGGCGGAGCTTTGACCGCCGCGCAAGGAAATCTTCATATACGTGGCGGAGCCCTCGTTGCGCTCGGAAGTAATCTGATCGCTGAAAATGGTGCGGAGTAATTTCAGGGCTTCGGGTTTGTTGCGAATGCCAAAGAGATAGACTTGCTTGGAGTCATCGAGGGTGGGGCTGGTCTGGATGGAAGCCATTTCGCCCGTGGTAAGGGCCAGGGCGTCGGTCAGGGGCATGCCGAGGCGCGTCTGGATCATTAATTCCACAGGAGCAACGGATTTCGCGGCGTCCGGGCCGGCCTGGGAAAGCGCGCGCTTCAGGGTTTCGTAAATACCCAGGAAATTGATTTGCGCATCACTGATAGAGACAGTGTCCGCCGTCAAGAAGGAGAGAAAAGCGGGATTCGCTTGTCCTTCGGGCCATATATCAAAAAGCTCGCCGGCAGTTGTGTCGCCGAGAATGGCGCCCTGTAAGCGGGTCCTGGGGCCTTCGAAGGAGAGATGGCCGGCGAGGACGTGGATGGAATCGAGTTTGAGGGCGTTGAACATGGCGCGCACTTGCGGCGCGGAAGTGTCTGTGCCGGGAGCGAACTCCTTGAGCTGGGGGACACGGAGAAAGAATTCAAAGAGGCCCGTGGCGAGCAGAGGCTTGGCTTCCTGGTAGGCCGCGGATTGTGCGAGGGAAGAGGAGTCGCCCTTGCCAGCAAGGCGATTCAGAATTTCCTCGAACACGGAGAGCTCACTGGCGCTGACGGCGAACTTGCCGGTTTCGGCCCAGTAGTTCACGCCAGACTTGCGATCAATTTTCAAAGCGGAGACACCGGCGACGGTCAGCGGCGTGAGTTTCGGGATTTGGGCGTCGGCGGCGCGCAGGCGCAGAATGGATTTGGTGAGGAGTTCTTCTTTGCCGGAACGATCATAGACAAAAAAAAGGCCATTCCACGCGGGTGCGATTTTCGTGGAATCGGGCTTGGCGGGCTTGGCCGGTGCGGCAGAGTCCGGGCGCGGCAGGTAGCCCAGGACGAAGGGATTATCGAGCAGTGAAGCATACTGGGCGAGCTCTTCGGGGGAGAGCTTGGGATTGTCCTTCTGTTTTTGCGAGCCGCTCAGGAGGGACTCGACAATCGCGGAGCGCATCGGCGCGGAATCGGGATCATCCCAGAGGCTCAGAAGAGCATTGCCCTTGCGAACATCTCCGGAGGGAGTGCCGCGCCAAATAAGATAAAAAGTGGTTCGCGCGGGGAGTTGAGCGGGCTCCAGCGGAGCCTGCGCGAAACAACAGGCAGCGAAAAGTAGCGAGGAAACGAGCAAAGAGAGAGAAAGGGAGCGAGCGCGATGAGTGCGCATAGGAATAGGCCCTCCGCAGCGGAAAAATCGAGGCTAAGGGAATCGTAGCGTCAGGCTGGAAAAGACGAAAGCCCTGTTCCCGGGAGAGTTTCCAGAAGAGGGAACAGGGGGAGAACAAAGCAGACGGCAGAGGCCGAGATTTGCCGGAATGCCGGTGATCAGAAGAGGAAACTGCGTTTGCGGCCTGGGCTAAAGGGGCGCAGCGGTCCTGCGCCCCTACGGGGGAAGGTCAGGGCTTCGCGGGAGCAGGAGCGGGAGCCGCTGGGGCGCCAGCGCCGGTGTCCTTTGGTGTAGCCAGGTAGCCCGTGATCTGATTCTTGCCGACGTCGAAGACGACGATTTCGTAGGGAGAAATCCTGGCGCTGCCCTTGACGTAGAACTGCACGGGCTCGCCGGAGGTCTTGTCCTTCTTTTCGATGGTCTTGTCATCGGCGAGGACGGTCATGGTGTACTTGGACTTTTTCGGGTCGGTCTTATTCAGGGACATTTGGACGGGGCCAACGCGCTGCGGGGTCTTGGCCTTCTGCAATGTGAATTCGTAATAGTTGCGGTCGCCGCGGCGCCGCAGTTCTTCCAAGTCGTCGTGATTGCGGGCGATGAGGCCGCTCATGACGTTCATGTCGCCCATGGACCGATCGAGCTTGGACTTGGTGGCCTCGAGGTCGCTTTTGGTGGCCTCAATGTCTTTCTTGGCGCCGGTGACATCGGTGGCGACGGCGCCGATTTTGGCTTCACTTTCTTTCTGCGCCGCGGAGATCTCCTGGGAGAGGCGCTGATCGGAAGCGGTCTGCTGCTTGCGGATGGATTCGGCGCGGCTCCTGGCGTCGGCGAGTTCCGCCTGGGTCAGGCCAATCTTCTGGGAGGTGACATCCATCTGTCCCTTGAGATCAGCGAGGCGCGCGTTGGCCTGGTCGAGTTGTGCGGTGAGAATTTTGTTCTGCTCTTCGGATTTGGCGAACTCCTGCTGCAGGCGTGTCTGCACGGAATAACCGGCGTAGGCAAGCAGACCCAGCGCAACGAGCAGCACGGCAAACAGTACGATAATCCAGCGGGGTGTACCCAAGTTTTCGTAGTGATAAGACTCCTGCGGATCCGGCACGTTTGGAGAAATACTCATTCTCCCTCCTCAGAAATGAAAGTCCTGGACATGAAGCGGTAACATAAGGATTATGCAATTTGTTTTGTGACAAGTCCATCGGGCTCAGCGTGAATTGCCGGGTGGCTTACGCCGGGGCGAGCGGGAGGCCGGGCGCCGGGGCCAGCGGGCAAAGACGGAGGTGCTGAGGCCGCCACGGGGCGTGAACTCGCCTTTGACGACACACCATTCGGGGTGCATGGCATCCACCAAATCGTGAAGCATTTTGTTGACGGCGTTTTCGTAAAAGATGCCGAGGTTGCGGTAAGCGAGCAGGTACATTTTCAGGGACTTCAGCTCGATGCAGGATTTGCGGGGCTGGTACTGAATGGTGATGGCGCCATAGTCAGGCAGGCCGGTCTTCGGGCACACGGAGGAGTATTCGGGGAAGCGCGTGGTGATGACGTATCCCGGATACTGGTTGGGCCAGACTTCCAGCTTGGGCAGAGCGGCGGCGATACCCGCCTTGGCATGAGCGTCGGTGTAATTAGCCATCGTGAGCCTCTAGAGCTTATGGACCTATTGTACCTTTGAAAACAGTACGTTGTTTAGCTTGCCTGGTGGGGGGACATTGCCCTATTCTGAGCGCAAAGGCGGAGGACAGCCCAGACCCTCGATGACCTGCCCCATCTGCAAAGAGCATGGTGCTCGACGTTCGCGGCGCCGGTCGGTTGCGGACTATGCGTTAAGCGCAATTGGTGTCTTCCCGTGGCGTTGCCGGGCCTGCCACACGAGATTTTATGCGCGGCTGATGGCGCTGAGCGATACGTTTCACGCACACTGCCCGGTCTGCGGCAACCTCGAATTGCAGCACATCTCGCCGGAGCATGTGCATGGCGCGCTGGGCATCGTCTGGCGGCTACTCGGCGTGCCGGCGTTGCGTTGCGAACCCTGCCGGTACAAATACTTCTCGGTTCTGCCCCTGCGTGAGATGCAACCGGAGGAAGAGCCGGTACGCGCTTCTTCCGCGGATTGATTGGAAATTCCCTCCAACTTTTGCGCGCACTGTCCATCTAAGGTTGGCGCCCGGCAACGCCAATACGGGGATTGTCCTTGTTTTTGTCGTCAGAGCTGGATGACCGACAGCCCGCTCACCTGCCGGAAGTGTCGAAGATTCGCCGTAGCTACGCCATAACCAAGTTCGAGTGCGGCCACGCCGATCAATAAGTCAGCAAGAGGGACTTTTACCCCACGGGATTGACTCTGTCCGTCAAGTTGACCGGCGCGCAGGGCCATTGACGCGCTGACCGGGTAAACGGGCATCGCAGTCAGCAATTCTTCGATGAATTTCTCGCGCTTTGATTTTCGCTCAGGAGAATCAGCGCGGGCGGCTCCGTGCGCCAGTTCGATCAACGTCACCACCGTGTTACCGACTTCGGTTTCGCCGACCTCTTGGGCGATGGCGCTCAAGACTTGCCGAGCGTTTTTGCCTTGCCGTTCGGCTGCAATCAAAACGCTTGAGTCGAGGATCAGTCCCATGCGGGCGGGTCAAGAGGTTCGCGATGGCTCGCGACAGCTGCTTCAACGTCCTTGGAGAAGTCAGCATCAATGGTATTGATTGAGTCTTCGGGGAGCAACGAGACGCATTCGGAAATAGTGCGCCGGACCGATTCTGCGGGATGCAGCACGGCAACTGGCCGTTTGTCCTTTTCAATGATAATCTCCGCGCCCGCGCGCACTTGGGCCAGGAGCGTCGCAACATCGGTTGCGGCGGCTTCTTTCTCCGAAATGTGAATCACATGCCTACCCATGCCCTGATTATACACCGCCGCACTCCGCGTCCAAACATGGGGTGATGCGTCTATCCCCCACCTGGCGCGTTAGCGCCGCTCTGCTCCCGCTGCCCCGGCGCTCACGCTCGACTGGGGAGCAACCGCATTTCGCCGGGCCGTGTGTGCCGCTAAACGCCACTCGGCAGTTGGGTCGTAGTATCTGGCGCGGTAGTAGCAGAGCCCGGTTTCAGTGACGAAGTTGTGACCCGTATAGTGGAAGGGAATCGTGAGCGTGCGGGTAGATGCATCCAGCTTTCCAAAGGAATCGTAAGTGTACCTGTTCGCGATTGTTCCCGAGCCGTTCGTCATTGATGTGACCGAACCCAGGCCATCCGCTTCATAGACGCTCGTAGTCCTCCAACAAGATGCCAGGAGCGGCTCGTCGATGTTGCTTACTTGTGCTTCTGGACAGCGTCACGAAGCTTCCAAGTTCCCCACATCCACATGACAAAGACACCCACCACGATCGCGACATAATAGAAAAGGGCAAGGTCGTAACTCCAAGCTGCGATGAGTCCAATGGCCAGGACAAAATTCCCGATCACATGACGCACCAACCATGGTCGCATTGAGGGTAGGTGACGCAACCGGAACCAGGTGGTTGCCATAGCGACCAACAGCATAACCAGGCTCAATAGGGCGATCCAACTTCGGTCGTTCACGTTCTCCATGTGATCTCCAAGGAACCAAGAGGATACGAGCAAAAGACGGCGACTCTAAACCCGCCCTCCAGAAAGCGGCGGGCGCGAAGGGCACGCACCCTTTGAAAAACCAAACCCCGAATGGTGCGGCACCTAAATTCTTTTTAGGACGCAACGTTTGCGCCGCCCGCCTGTACAACAGTAGTCCGGTGGCCGCGAGTCCACCTTTACTGGATCGGGCACTCGAGGGACTTGGCTTGGCGAATTGTGCCGCGCTCGTCGGTCAGGGCCGCGTAGCCGCATTTGGGATCGTTGACATCCTCGAGCAACAAGTCGTAGGCGCTGCCGCTATGGGAGACATTCAGGCGCAACCTCCAGCCGGGGACGATTTCCGGGCCGCTGCCGTAGAGTGCCTGGCCGACCGTGGGGAAGTCCGGGGAGGCCCATTTGGTGCCGGTTGAGGTGAAGTAGCTGTTGCCGATGAGGGAGTCCCAATTGGCGTAAATCGCATGCTTGGATTTGAAATCGAGCTGGGCCTTCTGGATGGCGCGGACCAGGTTGATAGCGAAGCTGCGGCGTTCCCGCTCGCGGTCGCCGATGCCGGGCGACGGCTTCTGAGGCCAGGCAGTGGTGCCCAGGGCCAAGCCAAGAGCAATCAAAGCGATACCGGCGACGATCTGCAAACGCTTCATGAATCCCTCCGAAGATGCATCCCATTAAATCCAGGAGCCGTCTAAGAACCATTAGAGCATGACATTGAAGCGCGAGAATCTCCAAGGGATTCAGATGGCACCGGATGAAACGCTGGGCAGACCGTATGCTCTGGAGTATGATTCCCCGCGCAAACCTGCCCGTCCCAATGGCAGGCTCCCGGAGCCGGAAATGAGCGCACCCTCTCCAAGCGTTGAGTTGGCTCGCGTGGCCGCACTCGACCGCTACGCGATTCTCGATACGGAACCCGAACAAACTTTTGACGACCTGGTGGTCCTGGCGGCTTATGTTTGCAAGACGCCCATCGCGATGCTGTCGCTGGTGGATGATCACCGGCAGTGGTTCAAGTCGAAGGTGGGCGTGGAGATTCGCGAGACGCCGCGCGAAACATCGTTTTGCGCGTACGCCATCCAGCAGCAGGACCTGTTCATCGTGCCGGACACGCGGAACGATGCGAGGTTTCGCGACAATCCGATGGTGCTGGACGAGCAGCACATCCGTTTCTATGCTGGCGCGCCGCTCATCAATGAGGAAGGCTTTGCCCTGGGGACGCTGTGCGTGATTGACCGGCAGCCGCGGGAATTGGATGAGGCACAGAAGGAAGCGCTGAAGTCACTGAGCCGGCTGGCGCTTGGGCAGATGGAGTTGCGGCAGAATCTGCGGTTGTTGAAGGATGCTCTGAACGACCGGACCCGGGAAGAACACGCGCGGGAACTGGAATTGAAACGGTTGGAAGAAAAACTGGTGCGCGTGCTGGGTTTGAAATTATAGAAGCGATTGGGCGCGGAGAAATTGGATTGACGGAACGATGAAGGCTCTGCCGTCGGACAGGGCCTCTTTTTGTTTTCGGGAGACTGGAGTGAACCCTTGAACTGA
>DLMH01000105.1:0-528 GCA_002478115.1 Candidatus Acidiferrum typicum
CGCCAAGTAGCGAGTGCGGTGAAAATACAATACCGCCATCGTGATTGCCACCAGGATGATCGCCGCTGCGATTACGTCCGACCATGGCAACGAGTGCTCGGGGTGTGGATAAAAGACAGACAAGTTGACGGGGCAAACTGTCTTCCCAATGTATGCCACGTAGGACACGATGGCATTTCCCACACGCACGGTGAGAGGCAACGCAGATGCATCTGCTACAGCGCCGCCAGAACGCTGTGCGGCCATGGTCACGGCGGAACTCGCTGCACTCATCAAGAATAGTGGCAGCTTCTCCACCGACAACCGCAACCACTTACGTCGAAATGGGAGAACCTCGTACCGTTCTAGCGGCCAGTAGTCGAGAAGAAGCAAGGCAAACGGGAGGCTTACTGCCATGGGCTTAGACATCAGCGCCAGCGAAAAGATAGCTACGACGACCAGGTACTTCTTCCACTCGGGGCGCCGAGCGTACCCGCCATAGGCAGCAATCGTCAGTAAGGAAAAAAGCGTGCTGAGCAGACTTTTTCT
>DLMH01000105.1:603-1070 GCA_002478115.1 Candidatus Acidiferrum typicum
TGCGCCACCCAGGCGACCGTTTCCACGTTCAACGGGTGCACGGCGAAGAGTGCGGCCACGAAGAAACTGCGCCAGACGGCGCCGGTGACCCTTTGCAGCAGCAAGAACAAGAGCAAAACGTTGGCTGCATGCAGCGCGACATCGACGAAGTGAGGAGGTCCGGAATGCAGGCCAAACAGTTGACAATCCGCCATGTGGGAAATCCAGGTGAGCGGATGCCAGTTGGCCTCGTGGAAACTGGTAAAAGCCCAAACCACATTGCCGCGATTCAAACCCGTGCTGACATGAATGTTCTTGGTGACATAGGGGTCGTCGTCAAACACCAGAAACTGATGATGCACGACCGGGCCATACAACAGCAGAGTGGCAAGCACGAGCAGTGCGCCCAGCAGTATCGGTTTCTGGCGCAGATTGCCAGTCAATCGTTCAAAAGGATGGGAACTCACCGGTGACCTGTATCATACAGA
>DLMH01000105.1:1216-10755 GCA_002478115.1 Candidatus Acidiferrum typicum
ATGGACCTGCAATGGCCACCGTTGATAGCCTCCAAATTGAATTAACATCCATTCGACTATATAAGCTCGGCGATGAGTCTCGAGACTAAAACCTCCGCGGCCGTTCTCGACCAGAAATTGGACGCGCTTGCAGCTACGCAAGAACGGGTTGAGTTGTCTGTCGTTATGCCTTGCCTGAATGAGCGGGAGACTGTTGGTGTGTGCGTGCGCAAGGCGATTGCTACTCTTCAGAAGGCGGGCATATCGGGCGAAGTGATCGTGGCCGATAATGGCTCAACCGATGGTTCGGTCGAGATCGCGCAAGCTGAAGGCGCAAAAGTAGTTAACGTAGCAGAGAAAGGCTATGGCAACGCGCTAAAGGGCGGCATCCTCGCCGCCCGCGGGAAATACGTGCTCATGGCAGACTCTGACGACAGTTATGATTTCGCCCACATTCCCCGTTTCGTGGAACCATTGCGTGCTGGATCAGACTTGGTGATGGGCAATCGTTTCAGCGGAGGCATCGCCGAGCAGGCAATGCCCTTCCTGCATCGTTACCTGGGAAACCCTGTGCTCACCGGCATCGGAAGATTGTTTTTCGGTTCAACTTGCAAAGACTTCCACTGCGGCATGCGTGCCTTTCGCAAGGACAGCTTCCTGCGCATGGACATACGTTCGACGGGCATGGAATTCGCCAGCGAGATGGTCGTCAAAGGCAGTCTGCTGCGGATGAAGGTCAGCGAAGTTCCCACGACACTATCTCCGGACGGTCGCAACCATCCGCCGCACCTGCGCACCTGGCGCGATGGCTGGCGGCATCTTCGTTTTCTTTTGATGTATAGCCCGCGCTGGGTCTTCCTTTACCCCGGAAGCCTCATGATTATTTTGGGGCTGACTGGGTGCGCGCTATTACTGCCCGGGCCACGCGTGTTCCACGGTATTGGCTTTGACGTGCATACGCTTTTGTATGCATTCGTTTCCGTGCTGCTCGGTTTTCAACTTATTTCGTTCGCAATCTTCACCAAGGTTTTCGCCATCACGGAAGGCTTGCTGCCCGAGGACCCCCGCCTGAATCGCCTCTTTCGCTGGATCACTTTGGAAACGGGCTTGCTTCTAGGCGGCTTGCTGATGGTCGTTGGCATGGGCGGATCCATCTGGGCTGTTTCCCATTGGGCTCAGGGCAGCTTTGGCGCGTTGCAACCTGAGCAGATGCTGCGCATCGTCATGCCCTCAGTCTTCTCTCTAACTCTGGGTGCTGAGATCACCTTCAGCAGCTTTTTCCTGAGCATTCTCGGTCTCAGGCGGCGCTAGTGACTCTGCGGCGCGCTCTCCTGGCAGTCGCATCGGCCGCGCTGGGCATTGTCCTGATCGCCTGGCTGATAAAAGTCAGCAACATCGATCTTCGCGTGACGGCGCAACAACTGCGAAACGTCAGCCTGATCGCGTTCGCTAAACTGGTCGCGCTGAATGTTCTGCTGGTTTATTTTTCCAGCGAAAAGTGGCGGAGCATTGACGCCGCCTGGCGCCGCTCCTCTGATTCTGTACCGTCAAGGACCACATCGTTCACCCTGACCAGCGCGGGGCTGGCGCTGGGAATGCTCCTTCCCGTACAAATTGCCATGGCGACTGCCCGGACATTGGGAACTTACGTCCAGGGCAGGCCCTTGAAACGCGGGACGGCTGGCACTTTGTTGGAGCAGGGCTTTGACCTCTTGACCGTCGCCTTTCTGGCGGTGGCATCATGGGCAACATGGTTCTATAGCGGCGGTGCGATGATGTGGACCTGGTCTGCCCTTGCCATGACCGCGCTGGCACTGCTGGCAGTCAGTCCCTCGATCCGGCTGATCCGGTGGCTTGCCGCTTCCTACAACGCCAGAACCGCAGCACCCCGTAACCGGATCTTGCGAAGTTTCTGGGAACTGCAGCATTCAGGCGTCTTGAATGCCAGCTTGGCACGTCGTCTCGTGATGCTTTCTATGGGTCGCTTTTGCGTGGTGGTGCTGATGCAGATTCAGACTGCGGAAGCGATCCGTGTGCATATTTCTCTCTGGCAAATGGCAGCGGCGATACCATTTGTCATCATTGTGTCTGTCATTGGGTTGACTCCGGGTGGACTTGGCGTGAACGAGTTGGCCGCCGTGACTGCTCTCAAAGTCTTCGGAACGCCACTGGCGGTGGCGGCACAGTGGGCCTTGGCCAATCGAATCCTTATAGCGGTGTCCTATTTTTTGGTCGCGGCGGGCGCTGCGATCATGCTCGGTTGCAAAAAGATAATGGCTCCACGTGCACCTGATGCGATGCAGGACCGTTAACGATAGGGATACAAAATGCATCCATTCCTCTCAGTTGTCATGCCTGTCTACAACGGCGAGCGATTCATCGCCGCTGCGCTCGAAAGTGTGCGGGGGCAACATGACGGGATAGAGTTGGTAATTGTCGATGACGGCTCCTCAGATCGCACGCTCGATATTGTGCGCGACTTTGCCAAAGTTCTTCCGATTCGACTACTTACTCCCCGCAGAATCGGAAACTGGGTGGCCGTCAGCAATATCGGCTTGCGGGAAGCTACGGGTGATTGGGCCTGCTTTCTTCATCAGGATGACCTCTGGCTTCCGGGCAGGATCGAGCGACTTCGGGGCGAGATGGAAAGCGCAGAAGACGCGCTCGTTCTTCACAACGCGATTTTCGTAGGCCCCGACGGACGAGAACTTGGACCGTGGACCTGCCCGCTTCCGGAAGGCGATGTGCCGCAGGAGCGATTTATCGAGCGACTGCTCATTCAGAACTTCATTGCGATACCCTCGCCGGTGTTTCGACGAAACGCTGCGATTGGTTCCGGTGGATTGGATGAAGGGCTCTGGTTTTCAGCGGATTGGGATCTTTGGTTGCGACTGGGAGCGCTCGGCCCAGTGCGTTTCATCGCCGAAACCTTGAGTGCCTTCCGCGTCCACCCCGCGTCGCAAACTGCAGCTCGCAAGGCGCTGCCGGAAGAATGGGAGACGCAGTTGACCACGGTCCTCGCCCGGCACCTGCAAAATTTGCCGGTGACAGGAAATCTGCGTGCAAAGGTGGAGCGGGCTGGAATGGCGTCGATCGCGGTGAACTCTGCCCTCTCGGCTGCGTCCCGCGGAGAACCTGTGAGCCCGTCACAGGTTTTTCTGAAGTTGCTCGCACTCGGCCCTTCGGGATGGCACAGGTACGTGAGGGATTCACGGATTGTGCAGCGCGTCCGATCGCGACTCAAAGCGCAGAGGTTTTAGAAAACTAGGGAGGAGTTGCTCTCGTGATAAAGTCAGAGCGCGTTAATTCGAATCACTGCAAGGTCAATCCATTATGCCCCCCGGCCCGCTAATCAGGCGCTTGCTCGGCCCATACGAGCGCGGCGTGGCGGAGGCCTATCGGCGAATTTTCATCAACCTCGACGCGCTCGCCGAGCTCATGAGCGCGTGGGTGCCTCAGGCGCAAAAAATCCTGGAGGTTGGCTGTGGCGAAGGCGCCATGACGGAGCGAATCGCCCGCACCTATCCAACGGCCTCGGTGGCGGCCATCGATATCACCCCAAACGTCGGGCGGCTTTACCGTGGGCCTGCTTCTTCCGTGGTCTTTCGCCAGGAAACCGTCGCAGAGGTGGCGCGCCGTGAACCAGCGTCTTTCGACCTCGTCGTCCTCTCGGACGTCATGCACCATGTGCGCTCTGATATCCGTCGGTCGCTTTTGCGTGCGATCGATCAAGCTATGGCACCGAACGGGAGCTTGCTCTTCAAGGATTGGGTAATCTCCGCCAGTCCTATTCATTGGCTTTGTGCCGCGTCTGACCGTTACCTAACAGGCGACGACGTCGCCTACTTCACTATTGATGGTATCAACGCGCTGGTGACGGACGTGTTTGGTCCCAGCACGATCCGCCATAGCAGTACGGTAAGACCGTGGCACAACAACGCGGCGGTTCTGGTTCAACGATCAGAGATCTAGGGGTCGCATGCCGCCCGGTCTGCCGGGCACGCTAACCCCATCGTTGGGCGAAAGCGCGCAGGGTGCGAGAAGGAACATATTAATATCGGCGTCTAACATACTGAAGGTGCACGGCATACGCCCCGCCTTGATTCTTGGCACTTCAGTTGCGCTTCTACGCCATACGAATGTAAATGTCCGACACAGTGGCTCAAGTCGAAGCACCCGGAAGAACCGAGGCGCAGCCTGCGGGCCTTCCCTTCATACAGGACCGCCTGCTGTACGCGATTTACGCCCTGACCTTTGCTGTATCCATTTCTCTCTGGTTCATTGCCATCCGAGCACCGCTGTGGCTGGATGAGACCGTCTCGTACTTCCTGATCAAAGGAGGCTTCTCGGAGATACTGTCTCGCCAGGGATGGCCCAACGTCCCCGCTTATTCATACATTCTTTGGCTTTGGACCAAAGCTACGGGGACAGGCGAGGTCGCGCTCAGAGTTCTTTCCATTCTCGCTATGCTGGGCGCCGTCTACCTGCTGTATCGCGCCGCCCGGGAACTGTTCGACCGGGATGTCGCCATCATAGCTGCCGTCATTTTCAGCGTTCATCCCCTGGTCATTTTTGCGGCGATTGATGTTCGGCCTTATGCGTTTGGAGCGCTGGCAATCAACGCGTCGATTCTGACCCTGGTTCGCCTAAGGCAGAACAATTCAAACTGGCTCGCAGCTCTGTTGGGCCTCTTGGCAGCATGCATCGTCTACTTCCATTTCCTAATGATCGTCATCCTCCCGGCTCTCGCCATTTGCTTTGTCGCGATCAAAATTGGCGACCGCAAGGTGTTTCGGCATCAGGGTGGCGTGGCGCTCGCTGTATTTGCTTTAGTGTTCCTGCCGGTGATTCCCGGTCTGCAGTACATGTTCCACACCGGCGGCACCCACGTTTTCGACGAAGCCCCGGGGTTGTCGGAACTAGGCTGGACGCTCGCTCCAGGCTGGTTGGCGTATATCTTCGGCGGCTCCGTTCTGGTTGCCGCTGCCACCCGAAAGGTCGATGTACAAAACCGTTTGGAGGGCTGGCGTATTTTGTTTTGCGCATCCTTGGGCCTCATTCCGATTCTGATTCTTTATGGCGTGAGCGTCGAGACATCGATCCACATTTTTGTGTACCGTTACCGGCTGGTCGCGCTTCCAGGAGTGGCGCTCTGCTGGGCTTGGCTCGTCAGTCGAATTGATTCCCGCGCTCTGCGATTGACATTCTGCGTAGCCGTGGTTGCGAGTATGGCTTACCCGACCTTCACGTCCCCAGCCTCGCAGCACCACGGATACACCTGGAAATACGCCCTGGAACTCGCCGAGAGGAACGCCTCTGCCGACAACGCTCCCGTGCTGATCTGCAGCGATCTGCCGGAGGCTGACCACAGGCCCATGCCCGTGGGCGCGGCAGTAAAGGACGACGCGATGTTTGCGCCGCTCACCTATTACAAACTCAGTGTGCCGGTGTTGGGGCTGCCACGCGCGCTCAATGACGAGGCGATCCAGATCGTCTCGAGGTTCCTGCAAGCACCGGTGCGGCGGCGGGAACGCTTTCTGGCCCTCGGGTTTGCGCCTTCCTATGAAACGCTACATTTTATCGAGTCCCGCGCTTCAGCGACGCACAACGAGCGTTTGTTGGGAACGCCCGACGGAATTGCGGTCCTCGAATTCACACCCCGCGAGGCGGAAGGTTCTGGCATGGGCAGGACCCAGTAGCGGAGACTGCGCAACGGCCCACCACGCAAGCTCAAGACTGCCCAGTACGATGCTTGTAGATCACTACAGAATTATTTGCAAACACTTTGTCCGCGTCGCTGAGGATCACCCGCCACATGTTTGGATTTTGCTCGATGGAGTTTCTGAGGTCCCCGTCGGCGAAAATATACTGTATGCCCGTTCTCCAAAAGTCGTCCGATCTCTGCGGGTCTTGCCAATTCGGGTTGTCGTCAAAAAGCTGTGCATTCCACTTCCGCCTCTCTTCGAGATCCACCGACATCGCCCAATGACCCCATAGGACCGTATTCCCGGAAAACGCTGGAATCAAGCGGCTGGTTGCGTAGGTGGCAAATACAATCTGGTTGGGTCTGCTGTGATCTTCTAGAAACTTCAGGCCCTCCAGCATTTCGTTGCTGATGTAATACGAACCGCCGGCGTTGCGTCTGACTTCCCTGCTCGCGTTAAGCAACTGATACACCGGAGTTGCGATCAGCAATGGAGAGAGGAAAATCGCAGCACTCACAGAAGCCCAATTGCGGCTCCTGAGCCATGAAACCCTAGTTAGAATTAAATCGAGAGAAATCGCCGCCAGGATGCATAAAGGAATGTGCGCACCAAAGATGAGTTTTCTTTGAAACCAGAATGGAAGGAAAGCGAATCCCAGACACAGAAGAAACCATAAGACGAGTTGCCAATAGCGTTTCAGCCACTGGCCCGGTTTCACCGTCAGACCTGCAGCGCAAATCAGCAATGGAAGTCCGAATCCGAGCAAATAGTCGAGGAGACCGGGGCTCTTCATTTCACCCCTAGCACTGTGTCGCGACACGAGGGGCTGCAATGTCGATACCAGTGCCACGTAAAGGACGAAGGGAAACGAAGCTAGAAAGAACCGAAACAGAAATCCCAGTGCATTGGGTCCGCGTCGCGCTAAAGTGAGGATCACGGCGTACGCAAACAGCATAGGTAATGCGTATGGGTGTATCAAGGCTAGAACGCCTGTCGCAAAACCGCCGAGCCAGAAATTGATTTTGCGAGCGTTGCGTGTCCCCCGATCCAACCAGTAAATAATGAGCATGATCAAGGTCAAGGAACATGGGAACAGAGGGTTCCACAAGAGAGACCAATAGGTGCTCATCTCCGGCATACCCAAGTCAGCTGGAACAATTCGCCATCGATCCACAAGACCAAAGAAAGCAAAAAGCCCGCCGACTCCCGAGGAGATACCCACGAGGACCGAAGCAACAATGGATCGAAATCGGCTGAGTTCAAGCCAGTCGGTGTACTTGTAGAAAGCGACAAAAAATAACACGACGCCCACCGCCTTGAGCGCCCAATGAACGATCCCGATATCGCATCCGAACAACCTGCTAATCCATCCACAGACCAGGAAAAATGGTTGGAACAAAAAGGACGATTGCGGTAACCCCGTGTATTTCATTCGAAACAGTAGGCTTCCGTGTGCGGCCTGCTGTGACCATGCCATGTAGCCGAACGAATCCTCAGGATATGGCGGGAGAATCCAGGAGTAGCGATGATCTGCTGGTGTCTGGAACCAGAAAATCAAATAAGGAACCGACGTCGTCAGAAGCATGAACGCCGTCCATCCCCATCGAAAGGCATGTATATCAGTCGGCTTCGCTTGCATAGTTCCTTGGCTCACACACGCTTTGCGTCACAATACTCGCCCCAGCAATTGCGATAGGTGGCGCTGAACGGAATACGGCAGTCCTCACCGCAAAGACAGACCCGCGATTCACTACCAGGCGTTGACCCGGATGAGCCAGCTCACATTCGGGCAAATCGAATACGAGGCCGTCTGGATGCTCGAGCGTGCTCACGTCGGCTTGCACGAGCTTACTGAACGTGACTTCCACATCAGTACTGTCAGGGTGTTCAGCGAAAGATACGGATATGATTGTGGGATGCGATCCGGGACCAGCGGCGTCTTGGGAAGGAGCAGGGCTCGCGGCCAAGCCGGCCAGAAACAAAACAAGAGATATTATTGAATCGACGCGCATTACTCTCTCAGTGCCCAAGCGCTTCGTTCTCGAGTTTGACCACGGCTTATAATTCTCGAGCCTTTCACCTTCGGTGACAGTCCCCGATCTGCTGGTCGTATCTCCGGTCCCGCTGCCTGACCATACCAGAGCTACTCGTTTGCGGTTTCTAAGCCCGGACAGGACTCTCACGGAGAAGTCAACCAAGTTGCGGAAACTCGTGGAGGCGAAGTTCGTCTCTCGCAACTCACTTGCGCGCCGCGGCTGCGAAGTTCAGTGACTTCATCGATTACATAAGGTTCGAGGGACGAACAATTCGTTGGCAATCCAATTTGCCTCGAGAATAGAATGGCAACTCTGAAACCCGAACTCGATGCAATTCCGCGACCGGTGAGGGCTGCCTTCCCCGCCGGCCGCCCGGCGGCGCGACAGCTGCTCGCAAGCTGTAGCGCGTTGATTCTGATCCTGAGCATTCCATTTCTTGCCGGGACTCAGTCGAAACCTCGCACCGTTCGTTGGTCCGAACAAAGCGCGAACGAGTGGTATGCCAGTCAGCCCTGGCTCGTCGGGAGCAACTATATTCCCGCCACGGCGATCAACCAACTCGAAATGTGGCAAGCGGACACCTTCGACCCAAAACGCATCGACCTGGAACTGGGCTGGGCCGAAACGATCGGACTAAATGCCATGCGCGTTTTTCTGCACGATCTGCTCTGGCAGCAGGATCCGCGAGGCTTCAAGAAGCGCATCGACACGTTCCTCGCAATTGCCGACAAGCACCATATCAAAATACTTTTCGTGCTCTTCGATTCCTGCTGGGACCCGAACCCTGAGTTGGGAAAGCAACGCGAGCCTCGGGCCGGCGTGCACAATTCCGGTTGGGTGCAAAGCCCGGGTGCGAAGGCGCTTCAGGATCCTGCGCAATATCCTCGCCTCGAAGCCTACGCCAAAGGCGTGGTGGAGGCTTTCGCGGAAGACAAGCGGATTCTCGGCTGGGATGTCTGGAACGAGCCCAGCAACACGAACTCCGGCAGTTACGAAAAGAAAGAGCCTAAGAATAAAGTAGACCTTGTTCTTGCATTGCTTCCGAAAGTTTTCGAATGGGTACGTGCGGCCCAACCCACGCAACCCTTGACGAGCGGTCTCTGGGAAGGAGATTGGTCTTCGGCAGACAAGCTAGACCGGATGGAAAAAATCCAGATCGAACTCTCAGACGTAATCTCATTTCACAACTACGCCACGCCCAACCGTTTCGAAAATCGCATCGTGTGGCTCAAGCAGTACCACCGCCCAATTCTCTGCACCGAATACATGGCTCGAGGCGCCGGCAGCACGTTTCAGGGATCGTTGCCCATCGCTAAGCAACACAGAGTGGCGGCCATCAATTGGGGCTTGGTCGCTGGGAAAACGCAGACCTACTATCCATGGGACTCTTGGAAACACCCGTACATAGATCGCCAACCTGAGGTTTGGCACCACGACATTCTCCGCGCTAACGGACAACCGTACAGTCAAAAAGAGGTCGACTTCATCCACGAGATAACACGCCACTAGAAGGCACTAAGCTTAGCGATGCCGCTGGTCTGAGACTCGTGGAAAGATTTCTTGCGAATTCGGCTTTTGGGACTGCTTGTTCGCATTCAATGTAGCTACGCTGGCGCGCCAGCAGCCAAAGGGGAAAGCCACTTCGCTGGGGCTATGGACGACAAAGAAGCCGAGAAAAGAAGCACCGCAGTTCTCGCAGCGATCGAACACCAGCTGGAAACTATTAGCATCTTCAAGAGATACGCTTCGGAGCGCGAGGAGCTCACGCGAGATGCTGAAGCGCGTAGCTTCAGCCTGCCTACTGCGGACGCAACCGACA
>DLMH01000208.1 GCA_002478115.1 Candidatus Acidiferrum typicum
TGCGCGGTTTGCCAAAACGAACCCGCTCCCAGCATCCTTCACGTAAATGAGGTCGGGCATATTATCAATCAACGCGCGCAACAGATCGTGCTCAGCTCGGAGCGCATCCTCGGCTTGCTTGCGCCCCGTGACGTCGCGATTGACGATGACCAGCATGGCGGGCTCGCCCTTGCCCGAGCGGATCACACTGGACGTGGATTCCAGGACCCGCCACGTGCCGTCCTTGTGTCGGATTCGGTACTCGAGAGTTTTGCCCTCGCCAGTACGCCGGGCCTCCGCCCCAGCGGCTGCCACCCGCTCGCGGTCGTCAGGGTGAATTTGCTCAAACGCCGATGATCGCTGAAGCTCGGCGGGTGAATACCCCAGGACTTTCTGATAGGAGAGACTGTTGTAGATTCGCTTGCCTTCCGTGTCCACCACCGCAATCATGTCGGCGGCATTTTCGGTAATCAGACGGAAAAGCTTTTCTCTCGCTTCCAACTGCCGACGTATTCGATGGATTTGCAGTTGCTGGTATATGGTGTATAGGTCAAACAGCAGTACCATGCCCAGCAATCCCCACACAGCTTGACGCATGGTGAGGTCGGCCACCCAGTCATCGTGGGAATGCAGGAGGACGGGCAGAAAAGAAGCAATCCCAGATGTCAGTAGCAGGGTGATCGCTATGGCTGTCGACCACAGCCACCATTCGCGCCGCTCAATACGACGTGACCCAATTTCGCGAGTCTCGTTCTCCGGCTCGCTGAAATCTTCGATGTTTCGCGTGTCAGTCTGCTTCATAGGCCATAGCTCAGTCGCTCGAAACTTCGATTCTTCTTACCGTATCCTGCCGCGATCATTTGTCTGGAACACGCCTTCAGTTGTTTTCTGGGCAGTTCAATTTTCCTCCTTTCCCTTCGTATTTCTTTCCGGGCTCGATTTACTGGTGTCTTCTGACATGCTGCTGCAGCCGCCTGATAGAAAACTGCCGCTGGATTGCCCAACGCACTGTCACCAGGCCGACCGCCGAGATAGTCGCACCAGCCATAAGGTAAATGTCCGTGTACCACTCAGAGCGGCCAGTCGATTCGTAGAGGAGGTAGGTCCCAGCCAAGAAGAGTGTTGGGGGAAAGAGAATGCCGAGGCTGCGGTTTTTTCTCATCAATGCCTGGCCGAATCGCCGCTTGGGCTATTCTGAGAGAAGTCTAACTTTGGTAAACACCTCCATTTTAGGACTACTCTTCTTGTCTGAAATGGACTTACTTTACCCAGTTGCTCCAAATGACAACAGAGAAGCTTGCGGATGGCGCATCCTCAATGTGTTAGGGGCATCCCTGAGTGGACGGGTGATCCGGGCTTAACTTCCAAGAGCGCCTTTGGGTGCGGAACCCTTGTGATTTCCAAGGTGCGTGCCCCCTGAACCGCAAAGCAATCCGAAAGGATCTGCCGCCCGCCACCTGACTACGGTGGCTTGACGCAGGAAAAAACTGGCGTTTCAGGGTGTGACACCTTGGGCGCAACGGAACAACATCCAGCATAGTGGCAAAATGGGGTTGCTGAGTCACGGCAACGTCCTTTCTATCAGTAAGTTCCAAGCTTCCCCGAAGCGATTCTGGCTCCTAGCTTGCACTTGTTCTGTAACTTGACAGCTTGTGGCGCGGGCCGAAGCTGTAGGCCAGGGGGGAGACGTCAGCATGCAGCCTTCGGAAAGGCCACGCTCGGGACGTGTTTATCCGCGTCCAGGCTCCTCGACTGCGAGTCAGGCGTTGGCCGCACTGCGCCGCCAGCGCCCTGTGGGATCGGTAACGAGCGTGGAGGGGCCGCAGAAGGCGCGGGAGGCGGCGGAAGCGGCGAACCGGGCGAAGAGCGAGTTTCTGGCGAACATGAGTCATGAGATTCGTACCCCTTTGAACGGGATTGTGGGCATGACGGACCTGGCGCTCGATACGGAACTGACTCCCGAGCAGCAGGAGTATCTCGACACGGTGAAGCTTTCGGCGGACACGCTGCTCACGGTGATCAACGACATTCTCGACTTCTCAAAGATTGAGGCAGGGAAGATCGATCTGGAGGTGAGCGATTTCGACCTGCGCGATTCTCTGGAGTCGGCGCTGAAGACGGTCGCAGTCCGGGCGGATGAAAAAGGGCTGGAGCTTCTTTGCGACGTGGCCCCCGACGTGCCGGAACAGGTGCGGGGGGATTCCACCCGATTGCGCCAGGTGCTGCTGAATCTTGTGGGCAACGCCATCAAGTTTACCGAACGCGGAGAAGTGGCCGTGCGAGTTCAGATCGAGACCTTTGAAGGGAAGGAATGCCTGCTGCGCTTCACGGTCGCGGACACGGGGGTCGGGATTCCTCCAGAGAAACAGAAATTGATCTTCGAGCCATTTTCGCAGGCGGACGCAACCACGACCCGGAAGTTCGGCGGCACCGGCCTGGGACTGACCATCTCGACGCGTTTGGTGGAAATGATGGGCGGAAAGATTTGGGTGGAGAGCGAGATGGGCCAGGGCGCGCAGTTCCACTTCACACTACGATTGGGCAAGGCCGATGCGAAAGCGACCCAGGCGGCTGGCGTTTCACCGGAGATCGTGCGCGGCATGAAGTTCCTGGTGGTGGACGACAACCGCACGAACCGGCGCATTCTGACAGCAATGCTGCAGCGCTGGGGAATGAACCCGGTCTCGGTGGAGGGCGGAGAAGAGGCCTTAGTGGAACTGTCCCTTGCCCAGGAAGCCGGGCAACCCTACGAATTGGTTCTGACGGACATGCACATGCCGGTGATGGACGGCTTTACTTTGCTCCAACGAATTCAGGAGAATCCGAGCTTGTCCGCGGCCACCATCATCATGCTCACTTCGACAGGCCGCCCAGGCGATGCACAGCGCTGCCTGGAATTGGGAGCGGCCGCGTACTTGATGAAGCCCATCCGGCAAGCGGAACTGCGCGAGGCCATTGCCAAGGCGCTGGTGGCCAGAGAACCAGAGAAAGCGAGGCGCGCGATAGCGCCACGCCCTCCGGAAGACGCGCGCGAGCCGGCGAGCGTTTTGCGCGTGTTGCTTGCCGAAGATAATGCGGTGAACCAGCGCTTGGCGGTGCGGCTGCTCGAAAAGAGGGGGCACCACATCGTCCTGGCGGCCAACGGACGCGAAGCGCTCGAGGCCATCGAGAAGGAAAGCTTTGACCTCGTGTTGATGGATGTGCAAATGCCGGAGATGGACGGGTTCGAAGCCACCGCCGCACTCCGCCAGATAGAACACTCCTCCGGAGCGCACCTGCCCGTCATCGCGCTGACGGCGCATGCCATAAAAGGAGACCGCGAGCGCTGCCTCGCCGCGGGCATGGATGGCTACCTCGCCAAACCCATACATCCCGAGGAACTCGATCACCTGCTCCATAAATTCGCCCCGCAACGCAAGACTCCTCGCCCTGCACGCGCACTTCATCCCGAGCCCGTCACTTAGACTCTTTAACCGTCTTGTTCCGCTTCGGCTGTCCCGCGTCAGATTGCATGTCGATGGCCCCCCAAACAGCACGACCAGTGGAAACTTTTTTGGCCTTGCAGCCGTATCCACGGTATAGGCTTCCGGGTAACCATCAATAAGGTCAGGCTCGCTTTGAGAGCCAGAAGCACGGGAATGGACGAGGTCTCTCCATTTCATCGCACGAGGTCAACGCAATTGAAAACACCTGGACGATTCTTCTTCACCTTCGCCGCAGTACTGCTTCTTGCCCTGATGGCGCTGCTAGCGGGCGGGGCAGCGAGGCGTGAATCCGTGACCTTCGATGAAATCGCGCACATCGGCGCTGGGGTGAGCTACCTCCAGAAATTAGATATGCGATTGAACGAAGAGCATCCTCCGTTGGCGAAAGCGGTGGCCGCGTTGCCGCTGGTTCTGCGAGGAGCGCATGCCGACTACTCCCACATCTCCTGGACGATTAGCAGCAAAATGTTCTACCAGTATTTGGGGGAGTGGGTCTTCGGACACTGGTTCCTCATGCGGTGGAATGATCCTTACTCGACGGTGCTTTGGGCGCGAGCGCCCATGTTGTTGATGACCTTGTTACTCGGACTCGCTCTTTATATTTATGGCTCGCGGCTGGGCAGTCCCTGGGGAGGATTGCTGTGTCTCTCTGCGTTCGTGACCATGCCGGCCTTTATCGCATATGGCCCGCTGGTGATTACTGACATCGCAGTCACACTGTTCTCGGTGCTGACGGTTTGGCAACTGCCGAATATGTGGCGTTCTCCCACGCGAGGAACAGTTGTGAAGTTTGGCTTGGCGCTGGCCGGGGCTTTGCTCTCTAAGTTTTCGTCGGGACTGTTGTTCTTCGTTTTTGTTGGCTTTGCACTGAGCTTGCGATTCAAGCCTTTGCCGGAGCAACCGGTTGAGAAGACCGAACTGCGCCGCTGGCGCCGGCGGGCGTGGCGCAATATTGCAGCAGGAACTCTCTGGTCTGCATTGTTCGTTTACATCGTGTATTTCGTCCTCTCCTGGAACGAACCAACAGATTCGTTCCAGGTCATCCCGCATTTTCCCGCTTCGCCGGCCCTGCGGCGACTGCTCATGCCGGTGTGGATCTACCTGCGTGGCCTGGCCGGGTTTGCCCTAAGTGCTTCGAGCCGGCCCACTTTCATCCTCGGCCATCCTTACCCGCACGGAGTGTGGTTCTATTTTCCCGCGCTCTTCCTTTTGAAATCGCAGTTGACGTTCCTTTTGCTTCTCCTGCTTGCCATCGCTGCGGCCTTGCTCGTGAAGAGCCGATTACGCGCGCAATCGGCGACCCCTGCCGGCAAGGACCTGGAGTGGCGTAGCGTCTGGGTTTCCCTGGTGGTTTTCGTCGCGGCCTGCATGCTGAACCGGCTGGACATCAGCATCCGGCATTTCTCGGTTGCGCTGGCTCTGATTGTCTTGCTGCTCGCGCCCCTCCCGCGCATGCTGAACCTGCTGCGGGTCTCGAACCCGCAAGCGGCACGCATGGGGAACTGGCTGACAATTGCGCTCGTGCTGGCTTCCATCGTTACGGCCATACGCGCCTACCCGAACTATTTCCCTTACCTGAACATTCTCAGCATGGGACGGCCGGGCTACACCTTGGTCAACGACTCGAACCTCGACTGGAACCAGGCTCTTCCCGAAGTCGGGAGTTTCGTGCGCCAGCGCGGCCTGAAGCAGGTGCTGCTCGATGAGTACGGATTTTCAGAGCCTGCCGCTTACGTTCCCCAGGCGCTGCTGTGGGATTGCCAGCGACCTGCCGCGCACGACGGCGGTCAATGGGCTGTAGTCTCCGCCAACTACATGCTGGATTCAGGAAACTGTATTTGGCTCATGCAATATCCGCACCAGGCTCTCGCTGGTGGCAGTATGTATGCCGTGCAACTGCCCGAGGTCGTTCCCGCGGCAGGCCAGCCCGGTGGACCACCGTTGCCCGCGGACTACCGGTTTGTCGGAGGCATGCCGGCAGAAACCGGAGGGCTTTCCATGTTCTTGAATTGCGTTCGCGATCCGCAGCAACTGCAGCCGACCATGGACCGGATGATGGCCATGGGGAAAGAATATCGTAAGAATAAGAACAAGAAGAAGTAGGAAAGGGAAGTTCGGCGGACTGCTGGCAACCAAAGGGAATGCAGCGCGAGACACCTAATCTGGACGCTTCCCGCGGTGGACATCTTCCGAGCGCGTGCCATCCTCGGACCACCCGTGCGCTAGGATAGACCATGGATCTGTGCGAGGAGTTCACGGCGAAGTTTAGCTCCCGCCACTTTGTTAAAGGACTCCGCCGGAGCTTGGCGAAGTAGCTCGATGGTGGATTCGAGGCTGGCAAGAAAGGCTTTGCAGGGTTCGCAGCCATCGAGATGCTGCTGCAGCTTTTCGCAGAGCGAATCATCGAGTTGCTCGTCGAGGTAGTTGGAGAGTTGGGCGAAGAGAGCTTTGCAGGAGGCGGGACGTTTTTCGGAGGTTGCCGTGGCCGGGCGAGGCCGGAGAGCGGCTTTCTTTGGAGCACCGGGGTGGTGATTCAGTCGGGCCAATTTTTGGCGGACAAAGAGACGTGCTCGATGGAGACGCACGCGAACGTTTCCGGGGCGAAGTCCCGTGATGTCTCCTGCTTCTTCGTCAGTAAGCCCTTCCATATCCCGCAACACGAGAATGATGCGGTACTGCGGTGGCAGTTCCTGAATTACCTCGCGCAGGCGCCTGGCCTGCTGACTGCGAATAGCCAGAGTCTCCGGATTGACGGGACCTGCCTTGGCGAGCCGCGAAAGTTCGTGACGATCGGGCATGAGCTCGTCTAAGGACATAGCTTGCTTGGGCGCAAATTTGCTCCTGCGGCGGCTCATCAAGCAGCGATTCTTGGCGACTTTGTAGAACCAGACGAGAAGTGCTCGGGGGCTTTCAAATTTCGGGAGGTACGGGAGAGCTTTCAAGAGGACTTCCTGCATGGTGTCCTCGGCGTCTTCGCGCTGCCCGCAAACCTTCATGCTGAAGGAGAAGACTGTTCCCTGCAGCAACTCCAAAGCCTGTTCGAGGGCCCGAGGATCATTCTTCTCCAGGAGCGCCACAGCTTGTTCGATCTCTTTTCGCATTGCCCCACACGATAGCACACCAACGCCTCTTTCCTCGGTGATCGGCTATAACCAAATGCAAGCACAGCACTTAGAAGAGACTTGGCTTCGTTGCGCTCCCGCATCTCCCTTGCTGAGATTTTACCTGTAACAAATATCCCGCGATTGCATTTGTTCCATTGCAGCACCGGTAAGAGGAGTTGGAAATGATCACGGCAAAAGTAAGTCTTACGCAGGCGTTGAAATCGCAAAGGCAGTTCATTGCGGAAACCGGCAGTGGCCACCATATCGTTCTGGACGACGCCGCTGGAGCGACGGGCGCAAAACCAATTGAACTTGTTGCCATCGCGCTAGCGGGTTGTACCGCCTTCGATGTGGTCACCATGCTGCGACAGAAGCACCACCAAAAAGTGACCGCGTATGAGGTGCATGTGGAAGCGGATCAGGCCGAGCGGCCACCACAGGTGTTCACGGCGATCCGTCTGCGGCACGTGCTGACGGGATTTGGGCTGGACAAGACGGCAGTGGAACAGGCCATCCAGCTATCCGAAGAAAAGTACTGCTCCGTTGGCGCGATGCTGAAAGAAAATGCGGCACTTGAAACGGTGTACGAGATTCACGAAGAACCGTCGAGTTGGCTCCAGTCAGTGCCCAGTCCGGAGCGGGTCTCCGCTTGAGGCATGCGATGAATCAAGGATGGGGTGCAATCTCGGTCCGAAAGCAAGTTAGCGCAGTGATTCTGTTTTTTGCACTAGCGTCACTGGCGCATGCGCAAGAAAAGGCCGCGACTCAACCGCTCACGTTGGAACAGGCGGTGCGTATGGCGCTGCAACAGAATCCGGCGTTTCAAACGAACGTCGACGAGGCCGAGGCGACGAGGGCAAGGCTGAAGCAGGCGCAGGCAGCATGGTTTCCGCGATTCGATTTTCACCAGGACTTCGTGCGCGGAAATAACCCCGTATATGTGTTCGGAACCAAGTTGACGCAGCGGCAGTTTTCGACTGCCGATTTTGCGTTGAACAGCCTGAACACACCGACTCCGCTGGACAACTTTCAGACACGCATCGATGGCCAGTGGAGGCTGTTCGATTCGGGGCAGACCAAGTTTCACCAGCGCAGCGCGAAACGCCTGGTGACCGCAGCGGATTTCGAGACGGAACAGGCGCGGCAAGATTTGATCCTGGAGATCGTAAGGACCTACTACGGAGTGTTGGTCCTGAAGGAAAACGCAAGGGCCGCGGACGAAGCGCTGGAGACAGCGGAATCGAGTGCGCAGCGCATGGAAACAATGCACAAGGCGGGACTGTTGGTGGATTCGGACCTGCTGAGCGCGAAGGTTTTTGTGTCGCAGATGAAGGACCGTCAAATCCGCGCACGGAACGACCTGGCGCTGGCGGAGATGCAACTGGCGCGGGAGATGGGAATGCCACTCGACACACCCGCGGAACCCGCAGCAACTTTGGCCGAGCCGGGGATGCCGGCAAAAACCATTGAGGAATGGATTCACATAGCTCTTGAGCAAAGGCCTGCACTGAGGGCGGCGCAGTTGCAGGAAAACGCTATGAGTGAGGAAAGAAAAGCGGCCAAAGCGGAATTCGGGCCAAAGATCGGCCTATTTGGAAGTGCAGAGCGCGACGCGATGACGCTCGGTGGCCCTTCAGGGACGAACTGGACGGCCGGTGCAAGGCTCGACTTCAACGTTTTCACGGGCGGTGCCCAGAAGGCCCGTGTCGCAGAAGCCACTGCGAACGCAAACAAGGCGAAACATAACGTGGAGTGGTTCCGTTCCGGTGTGCAGATGGAAGTGCGCAAGGCGTATCTGGACGGGAATGCCGCAGCCCAGAGAGCGGCGTCGGCGCGCGATGCGGCCGAGCAGGCCAAAGAGAGTTTGCGGATTGTGCAAAACAGGTACGAAGCAGGACTGACGACCGTTACGGAGCTGTTGCGTGCGCAGACGGCGCAACTCGATGCGACGACAGGATATCTGGCGGCGCTGCAGGATTGGCAAGTGGCTCGGGCGCAACTGGAGCGAGCAGCGGGTCTGCTGACGCCGGAGTCGGAGCTGATTACAGGAGCAAGTAAGCCATGAGCTTGACGGAGAGGGTGAGAAAGACGATGTGGCAACAAATGCGTTTGGTTCTGATCGCCGCTGCAGTGTTTGCTGCCAGCTGTGGCGGAGGAAATGACACTACCTCGCAAAAGGTAGAAGTCGCGCAGGGTCTGCACGTGCAAAAGATGCAGTTGCAGAACGTCGCGGACGAATTGGAAGCGCCAGGCAGTGTAATTGCCGTTTCCACAGCGCAAGTGGCGGCAAGAGCGATCGGTACAGTGCTCCAGGTCGCGGTGCGGGAAGGCGACACCGTGAAGCGCGGACAAGTACTGGCTCAATTGGATGAGCGAGAACTGGTGTCGCGTCAGAGCGCTGCGCAGGCGGGCGCACAGGGAGCCACTGCCGGAGTGGCGCAGGCAACGAAGGCATTGGCTGCAGCGCAAGCACAAGCCGATGTCATGAAGAAAACTTACGATCGCTACTCTTACCTGAAAGAACAGAAGTCGGTCAGCCCCCAGGAATTTGACGAAATTACGGCGAAGCAGCAGGCCGCGCAAGCGAACCTGGAGCAGGCGATGGCGGGTTTACGCCAGGCGGAAGCGGGCGCATCACAAGCGGAATCAGAAGCGCGGGCGGCACAGGATGTGGCGAGTTATGCGCGGGTCGTTGCGCCTTTCGATGGCCGGGTGATTCGACGCACCGTGGAACCTGGCTCACTCGTTTCACCGGGGATTCCGCTGTTTATTGTGGGGGACACATCACGTTACCAACTGGAAGCCACGCTGCCGGCCGAAGCACTGACTATCGTAAAGAAGAACGCTATTGCACGCGTGGAATTGGATGCCCTGGCAGACAAGTCCTTGACCGGCAAGGTGGCAGAGATTGAAGCGGGAGCCGATCCGGCCTCGCACACATTGAAGGCGCGCATCGACCTGCCGAAGGAAGCGGGAGTGCAGTCCGGGATGTTTGGGCGAGCATTTTTCCCGCGAGGAGAAAGGCGGGCTTTGATGGTTCCAGTCACCGCGCTTGTGAATCGCGGCCAACTGCGCGGTATCTATGTTGTCGACGACGGAGGACTGGTGCACTGGCGCGTCGTCACCCTTGGAAAGCCACTCGGGAACCAGGTTGAAGTGCTGTCAGGACTGACCGATGGCGACGCGGTGGTCCTGAACCCGGGCAGCCAGGAATTAGATGGAAAGAAGAGTGGCGTCGCGCCGATAGGCGGGGGGAAGCATTCGTGAAGCGAGGGCTGGCAGGAAAAATCGCGCATGGCTTTATCGATTCACCGCTGACGCCACTGGTGATTGTTGCTGCATTGTTCCTGGGGCTTTTCAGCATCTGGCAAACGCCTCGTGAGGAAGAGCCACAAATCGTCGTTCCAATGCTGGATGTGTTTGTGAACATGCCGGGCGCATCGGCGCAAGAAGTCGAGCAGCGCGTGACGATTCCGATGGAGCGCCTGCTGCAGGAAATCCCTGGCGTCGAATATCTCTACTCCACCAGCCAGCCGGGTGGCGCGCTGGTGATTGTGCGTTTCTACGTGGGGATCAAAGAAGAAGACGCGATCGTCCGCACCTACAACAAGATGTACTCGAATTTCGACCGAATCCCGCAGGGCGCGAGCCAACCTCTGATCAAAGCCCGCTCGATTGACGATGTTCCCGTATTGGCAATGACGTTCTGGGGACAGAACTACGACGGGGCTGCGCTGAGGCGAATCGCAGCGGAAGCGCAACAAAGCGTCAAGCAGGTGGCAAATGTAGCGGAGACCACGCTGCTCGGAGGACAGAAGCGCGAACTGAAGATCGCGATGGATCCGCAGAAGCTGGCGGCCTATCACGTGAGCGCGTTAGCGATTGCGCGGGCACTCCAAACGAGCAATCAGCGCCTGCAGGCAGGATCGTTTTCTGAAGGAAACCAGGAATTCGCCGTGGAAGCAGGAAGTTTTCTGCGAAGCGAAGAGGAAGCTCGAAAGATCGTGGTAGCGGTCCAGAGTGGCCGTCCGGTGTATCTGGGGGATGTGGCCACAGTAACAGACGGGCCAGAAGAACCCGCGGACTACGTCTATTTCGGAACGGGCGGAGCTGCAAACGGGACAGGAGGGACATTTCCAGCAGTGACGCTGGCAGTTGCAAAGCGCAAGGGAGCCAACGCAACAAACGTTTCACAAGATGTGCTGGCAAAGATGGATTCCCTGCGCGGCTATGTATTGCCGAACGACGTGCAGGTCACCGTCACGCGAAATTACGGCCAGACCGCAAAGCACAAATCGGATGAACTGCTGAAACATCTCTTCCTTGCCACGATTTCGGTGACACTCCTGGTTGGGCTTGCGTTGGGTTGGCGGGAGTCGGGCGTCGTGCTGCTGGCAATTCCGGTCACTCTCGCCCTCACGTTGTTCATTTTCTATGCCTACGGCTACACGCTAAACCGGGTAACACTCTTCGCGTTGATCTTTTCCATCGGCATTCTTGTGGACGACGCAATCGTCGTGGTCGAAAACATCGTGCGGCATTTTCGCCTGCCTGAGAGTCAGGGCAGATCGTGGAGCGATGTTGCGGTCGAAGCGGTGGACGAGGTTGGCAATCCAACGATCTTGGCGACCTTTGCGGTGATTGCCGCGATTCTACCGATGGCGTTTGTGCGCGGTCTCATGGGCCCGTACATGCGGCCAATTCCAGTGGGCGCCTCCGCAGCCATGTTGTTTTCGTTGATGGTTGCATTTGTCGTTTCGCCGTGGGCTGCGCTCAGATTGTTGCGCGGACATACCGGAAAACATGCCGAAGGTGAAACGGAAGGCAGGACGACGAAGCTCTATCGCAGACTGATGTCCGGGCTGGTTCAGAACGCTCGGAAACGGTTGGCGTTTCTGGCAACGGTGGTCGTGCTCCTGCTGCTGGCCTGCTCACTCGTGGCATTCAAAGCCGTGCGCGTGAAGATGCTGCCGTTTGATAACAAGAGCGAATTCCAAGTGATTGTGGATATGCCGGAGGGTACGCCGCTCGAACGCACTCTCGCCGTGGAGCAGGAGATCGGCGCGTACTTGCACACACAGCCAGAGGTATTGAACTACCAGACGTATACCGGGATATCAGGGCCATACAACTTCAACGGGTTGGTGAGGCACTACTATTTGCGGCGCGGCGCTAACCAGGGTGACATTCAGGTGAATCTGCGGTCGGTGGAGGAACGCAAGCGCCAGAGCCATGAACTCGCGAAGGAGATGCGTGGGCCCATCCAGGAGATCGCCAAAAAATGGAATGCACGCGTGAAGGTGGCGGAAGTTCCGCCGGGTCCTCCGGTTGTTTCCACGTTGGTGGCGGAAGTGTATGGGCCAGATTATCCGCGACAAATCGAAGTGGCGCGGCAGATCCGCAAGATTTTCGATGAGACACCAGGAGTCGTGGACGTCGACTGGTACGTCGTGGCGGACCAGAAGAAGCTCGATTTTCAAGTGCAGCAGGATAAGGCGGCCCTGCGCGGGATTTCGCCGGCGGAGGTATCCCAATCGGTGGCGATGGCCGTGGGCGGATCACAAGTTGGGCTGATGCACCAGCCCAGTGAACGCGAGGATGTGCCGATCCGCGTGCAACTGTCTCGCGCGAGCCGCTCGAGCGCGGACGCGCTGCGCGGTCTGTACCTAAATGCTCCAGACGGGACGATGGTACCGCTCGGCGAACTGGCGAAGGTGCAGGAAGGCACGATCGACAAGAACATCTACCGAAAAAATCAACGCGAAGTGATTTACGTGACAGCCGATGTGGCCGGAGCCGAAGAGAGTCCGGTGTACGCAATTGGCACGCTAGGAAAAAAGATCGATGCACTAAAACTTCCCGAAGGCTACGGGATCGAGCAATTCACAGCCATTCAGCCTCCCGACGCGAAAAAGTTTGCCGTGAAGTGGGATGGCGAGTGGCACATCACTTATGAAGTTTTCCGCGATCTGGGATTGGCATTCGCCGCAGTGCTTGTCTTGATCTACGTGCTGGTAGTCGGGTGGTTTAAGTCCTTCAAGACGCCGCTCGTGATCATGGCGCCGATCCCGTTGACACTCGTGGGCATTCTGCCCGCGCATGCTGCGATGGGCGCGTTCTTCACGGCGACATCCATGATTGGATTCATCGCGGGCGCAGGAATCATTGTAAGGAACTCGATCATCCTCGTGGACTTCATCAAGCTGCGGCGGGAACAAGGTATGCCGCTGGAAGAAGCTGTGGTAGATGCCGGCGCGGTGCGTTTCCGTCCGATGCTACTAACGGCGGCAGCGGTTGTGGTGGGCGCGGGAGTCATCCTGTTCGATCCGATCTTTCAGGGCCTGGCAATTTCGCTGATGGCGGGCGAGGTTGCGTCAACATTCCTTTCGCGCATGGCAGTGCCGGTCCTTTATTACATGAGTGAGCGAGGTGGCAAATGACAATGGAGCGATACATCCGCATCATCGCAGGAACATTTGTGCTGGCGTCGCTGGCGCTGGGGACGTGGGTGAATCACAACTGGTATTGGTTCACAGCGTTCGTCGGCGCGAACCTGTTGCAATCTGGCTTTACAAAATGGTGCCTGATGGAGGACATCCTCAGAAAAGTCGGCGTGCGTGTGACCAGGTCGAGTTGTTAGTCCAGCCAGCGAGGCATCATTCTTACCGGTATCTGCTGTTAATCGACGGCGCTGCCAATCCTTGGAGCGCAAATCCCGAAGCGAAGTCCAGATAGGACGCCTCTGCCCCGCAATCGGAGCAGGCATCACGGAAAGCCATTTGATCTGATCTTCCAACGGGTGAAAACAGAAGAATGGCGCGCCCGGGGAGATTCGAACTCCCGACCCTCTGCTTAGAAGGCAGACGCTCTATCCAACTGAGCTACGGGCGCTCTCTCCCTAATCTCTCACAAACAGAAGTACTTAGGCTAGAACTTCTTCCTCTGTTTTTACTGCCATTTTCGGTACATTCGGTACAACTGGGGCCAAAATCGACTCCGGCAGCTTGAAACCGACGCCGATTCGGTCCGCTATTTCCTTGCGTAACTTGACGTTCTTTCTAAGCATTGAGTAATCGTCGCCAACGCTTTGGTTCGCGTGTCCAAACCAAAACCGCTCGATATCCCCCGGTACTGAATTTTCGCGAAGCCACGTCAGTCGGAAGCGCCTAAAGATATGGTTCCCACCAAGTGGAAGACCTTTCTTTTCGAGCAGCGGGTGAATGACGCGCCTTCGCAGATTTGACGGATTGAGCGGTGTGCCCCTGCGGCTTAAAAAAACCAAACCGGAAGTGCGGCCGCCAAGAAACTCTTTGAGAAGGGCGGCCACTTCTGGACAAATGTCGACAAAGCGTTGAGAGTTGATTGTTTTGAGGTCCATTGTCAGTTTCGTGCCTTTGGCCTGCTGCACGACACGAATTGTGGTGAAGTCATCAAGCACGTCTTTGATTTCGAGCCCAAGGATTTCACCGATCCGACATCCGGACGCCGCAGCGAGGATAAATACCATGCGGTACTTTGGCTTTTTGGTCTGAGCGAATTCCGCCATGACATCGGCGGTAATGGATGGTCTGCGTTGTTTGGAGGTTTCGACGACCGGCAAGTCAAGCTTTTCGGCGTCCCATTTCCGGTCGTAGAGCGGATTACCTTCGGCATCCTCCGCCGACTCGACAACGGCTTTCGCCATGCGAAAATACGCGTTGACGGTTTGGGCCGAGAGTCCAGCTGCGTTTAGCTTTGCCACAAGCGATTTCATCGGCGGGTACTTCGCTGTCTCCGACAAGGGCAGATGTCCTAGCTCGGGCAAAATCCACTTGTCCAAAGCCGCTTGTATGGTTGGAACCGTTGTTGCGCGGATGGGCTTGCGCTTCCGCGACTGTGATTGCTGTAGCCAGATTTTTGACTGTTCTTTGAAGGTGACGCCGAATTGCTGTTTGACCGTGCGGTTGAAGTGCTCCGCAGTGTCCACGCGCGACTCAGCGATGATTTCCTTCGCTCTCCTTTCTCGTTCGCTACGATTCATGTAGCCGGGGCCTGAGATGGGACAAATGCGCTCACGAACTAGAGCCCGTTTCTCCTGACCCTCGATGTCCTTCCAGAATCGCACGACAAACCATCTCCCTGATGCTTCGATATGACCGCTTTGACCAGTTCTGCGTGACAAGGACTTGCCTCGTTTCCGCTTTGCTGGCGTCGCTTGCGCGACTGTAGCAGTCATGCTGTCCGGCATCAATGGTCTATTTGGTTCCATTCCCGATAGGCGATTCATTGTCTTGCGAGATGCAGCCTTGTGAAGCTAGTGGCCAGGCTCCCGATTGAGTTCTTCTGTTGGGTGGTGCGTAGGGGCGGAGGCGGATGCCTGAGATCCGATTTCTGCCAGGGCTTTCGTCACCGTCCGGCGAGCGTAGTAATTCGGATTGTCCTTGTCATCCGCACGGTAGTCTGCGATGCGCTGGATAACGACTTCGGGATCGTCGCCGCGGGCGAGGGCGCGTTTCGCGTAAGCCCAGTCGCGTTCAGATTGGCTCTTGTGGGCACTGGGCACCGTCCGCTCGCGTTGTTGGTACTCGCCAAAGTGTCGAGGGGCTTCGGGCGAGTCTTCGTCAATGGTGAAGTCGCGCATTGTGTAGACGGCGTCGCTTTCCTGGCGCGCTTGGACGATGAATTCCTCGGGAAGTTTTCGATTGGCGAATCCCGGCAAGCGCAGCACGCGCGTCGAATCGGTTGCTGCCAGGTCGCCGCCGAACTTATTTGCGAGGCTATGAAGGAGAGACTCTGCCTCATCCTGACTGAATCCACTGATTTTCCACACGACCTGGTGCTTGCCTGGAGAGGTATCGAGGACAAAGTTTGGAGCTGGGACATCAGGTGAATTCCGTATCGCTTCGAGAGCGTCGTCGCCTTTTTTGTCGAGGTCGAGATAGACGTGGCGTATATTCTTTATATTTTCCTTGGTCCGACTGTACGCGCCATCCTTAATCGGATTCATTCCCACGTATATGTCGGAACCGGCAGCGCTCTGATTCGCCAACCAAGATTGAAAGCCAGGGCTCGCTATCGCTTCAGCCTCGGCGATGGTTTGAACCGTGTGGCCCGTGGAGCGATTTCGAACGAGGATCGCCGCGTTGTCCGCTGGGTCAAAAAGCTCACGGACATACTCCGAAGCATTGAGAGATCGCGGTGTGAATGTGCGGTCGGCGCTCATGGGTGATCCTGCTTCGCCAAGAACACCGCGCCGTAGTCGAACAGATCTGCATCCGGGTCGTATCGATTGATGAGCAGGACTTCGGAAATGTATCTGCGTCCTGGTCGGCGCTCGACATGGATCACGACGTTGAGCGAATCGGCGATGTTAGTCTTAATCGCGCGGTACGGCAATTCGACCCCGCTTTGCAGGACGCAGCTCGTGAACCGCGTGAGGCCTTGTTGCGCGGAGTTCGCATGAATGGTAGATAACGTGCCTGAATGTCCCGTGTTTAGGAGTTGCAGAAGATCGAAGGCTTCGCCGCCGCGAATTTCGCCAAGCACGATACGGTCCGGACGGTGGCGGAGAGACGCTTTGAGGAGATCGCGAATGGTCACTGCCGGAAGGCCGTTCTGTTCGCGGCGTGCTTCAAACCGCACGAGATTTTGCTGCGGCAATTGAATCTCGGCCGTATCTTCGATGACGAGGATGCGTTCGTCTGGTGGAATGAACTTTCCGAGGATCGACAAAAGTGTCGATTTTCCAGTGCCTGTACCGCCACTAATAAGGATGTTCTTGCGTGCGAGCACATAGTCTTCGAGGTGGTTCGCGAGGGCGCGGTCCAGAGTCCCTTCGCGAATCAGATCGTCCATCTCGAAGTGGCGGGTGTTGAACTTGCGAATCGTGAGGGTCACGCCCGCAAGACTGCATGGCGGGATAACCGCGGCGACGCGGCTGCCATCAGGCAACCGTGAGTCGAGAATGGGCTTCGATTCGGAAATGTCATCGCCAAGACGGCGGGCGATATTCTTCACGGCGACCATGAGGGATCGCTCGCCGATGGACACGCCCTGCACTTGTTGAAGGAAGCCCTGTTTTTCGATGAACACGCGGTCGGGACCGTTCACCATCACCTCGCTGATGGAGTCGTCGAGAATGAGGTGCTCGATGGGCTTCAAGAAAGGCAGGATCATCTCGAATCCGTTCATTAGAGTTTTCCTTTAGCGAGTTGGACGAAATACGACTCGTTCAGGTCGTTGTAATACGGCTTCAGGTAGCAATACATGGGGGGAATCGGGTTGAGCCCGTCATAGGCGACGGTGATGGACTGTGTGTTGCGCAGCTCCATAAAGGTCTTCATGTCGAAGCGGTAGTCGCTCTGCGTGTTGTAGCTCTTGGAGGCGATGATGTTGGCTTTGTGGGAGAGGGCCTTGCCCGTGAGCCAACTGACTTTGGTGTCGTGCCCGCTTTCGGACAGACTGTAGGCAACTTTGAGTTGGTCTTCGCGTCCACAGAGATGGCTTGCCGTGCTCGCGGAGAAATCATCCGACAACGTAAGAAAAATCTTCGTGCGGAAGGTCTGGAGGAGCGTTCTCCAGCTATCAGCAGGCAGCGTGGATTTCAGTGAGCTGATACTCTGCGTCGCGACAATCGGAATACACTTCGGCTGTCGGGAGAGGCTGAAAAATTTCTCGTCGCCGGTCGGGTCGCTCTCACCCACGGTGGCGAAGTGCTGGTACTCATCGCAGAGGAACAGCACTTGGCGGAAATAGCGTTCGGGATGGGCCTCCATTTCGGGGACGCGGTTGAGGACAGCACGCTCGAAATCGAGCTTCATCATCACACCCAAAGCCTTTGCGAGGCCGGCGTTCATGCCAATGGGGAAATTCAGAGCGGCGACGACCCCCCGCTCAATGAGCCAACTAAACGAAGGCAGGGGCTTGCCGAACTGGTTGTTGGCATTTTTCTGGGGGTCGTAGCACTCCTTCTTCGGGCAGAAGACCCTTTTCACTTTGGTGTTGTCATCGAAGAGCGAAAGGAAGACGGACACACCCTCGACAATAGAGGTGCGGAGCTTGGGCTCGATCCGTTTCCAATCATCATTGAACCATCGCTGAACGGCTTCCAACTGCGCTAGCTTTTCGGGATTGGCGCGGGACGGGTCATGGACTGTGCGGGCCTCAAACGGAATGCCGCGCCCCCTTAATATGTCCCGCAATTCGGACGTAGCGGGTGCGAGGAAGCGATCTTCCTTCTCGTCATGCACGAAACCGAGGCCCGCGAGATCGACGGTACGCTCACCATAGACCTGAGGCGCAACCGCCACATAGTGGTCTCCGAGGATGATGTCCTCGGCCTCCGTGATCCGAGCTTCAAGCAGCGGCGGAGAAATTGCGCATTGGTAGACATCAAAGAAAGTGACGTAGTCGTAGGCGGCCTTATGAAGAAGGATGATGAACTTGACGAGATTGGTGTACGCCTGTTGCCAGAAAGGTTCCTTACCACGGCCAAAAAGGTTGTTCAGGAGCGAGGCGATGTTGTACGCCAGGGCGTAAGCGTCCAGGTCGCTGTGAAGAGGGTTGTAGCAGTACTCGGAATCGAGGCCGATTTCGATGTAATCCTCGGCTCGACCGTGCCGGGTGAGAATCTCTTTTACCTTGCGGCAAAAGTCCCCTTTGACTTCGAGGGTTAAGCCACCGATGCGCTTCTCTTTGTCGTTGGCTTTGTAGGCCAGAATTTGCTCGGCGAAGGGATACATTGCGCATGAACTTTTTCCCGAGCCAATAGCACCCAGGATGGCGATTCCGGTGAACAAACCGCGCTCGGGAATCGTGAGCCAATAGGGAGCCTTAGCAGGCACCGGCTTGCGCGGGTTGTGCACTTCACCGACAACAAGAAAGAGGTCGTCTCTCTCACTGGGATCGGGATACTCCGGGAGACGACCGGGCGAGATGTGCTGGCGAGCCTTGAGCGTGAAGATATAGAGCCCAGAGAGCAGCGTCAAACAGACCAAGTAGGGTGTGGTGAACAAGAGCGTGTAATAGAGGTATTTGAAGCTCAGGAAGGCCTGCGGAGCGCGCATGGCAATGACACGCAAAAAGATCTGCTGCTCAGGGAACGGATGCGCGTAAAACAGGAAGGCTCCGATGGCCATAGCGAGGAGAGCAGAGATGAAGGCGCGCGATTCGAGTGCTCTCTGCATCAAGCCCTCCCTCGCGCTTCGGTGGGTTGGGCTTTGTCGGGGCCAGACTGAGCCGTGCGGCGCGTTTCACGCCATTTGCGGTAGTCCTGATCCCGCCAGAGCACTTTCTTGAGCACGGCATTGACGACGTGGTCGGCGTTGCTCTCGATGAACCGAGCGTAGTCTTCGAGTAGTTCGTTGACCGGCTCTTCGAGTTTTACTTCCCGAGTCATGATTCCTGGTGCTTTCTTAACGATCGGCATATTGCTCCTCCTCTGTGATCTGTCTTTCTTCCGAACTCCCCGTCACCGTGGAAAAAAAGGCCGGCACGGATTACCGTGCCGGAGGGCGGGAGCGACCCCACGAACTTTTTGGGCGGCTGAAAGCCGAAAAAGTGGGGTCGCTCCCGCCCGATTTGACTTTTTTTTCCACGGTGACTTTCGCTTTCCTCGGTTTCGTATTGCTCCGGTTTCCAAGGACTTCGGATCTCGTGCGGGTGAAGAAGTGTCAATTCCAAAAGTGCAGAGCGTAATTCTTACCTTCTTCACTAGGTACTCCCTGAATCCACGACAGGTGCGATCCGTTGCAGCAGAAATGTGTCAAAGCCGACGGTGTGCGTCCCGTCATTCGTTCCTACCTCCTGGCGAACGCCGATTTCACTGACTCGGCCGTTTTTCCAGCCGCGATAGAGCCCTTCGAATCTTTCGCCGGTAAACCTGGCCCGCGCGTGGTTGCGGAAGATGAGATCTGCGTCTGTCACCGCCGCGTATTGTTTTTCATCCCACGCCTTGCGCACGCGGAAGTACCGTAGCAGGTCGCCCGCGATATCCGATTCGAGTGGAAGTTTCACGAGCGACTGAAAGATTTCCGTGGCTTTCTGGAAGTGAGAATCCGTGCGGGAAGCGTAGACAAGCCGGAACTCGGATAGCTGACGAAAGAGAGGCAGATAGTGTTCCAGATGGCGAATGAAGTCGGCAAATGCCGCAGCACCTTCATGGATGTAGGTAAACGTCACCACGGGTGAGGGAGGAACGAAGAACATCGGAAACTTATCCACGAAGTACCGGACGGAGGTGCTGGGGGTCTTGCTACCTACGTAGAGTCTGGCCGGAAGATAGTGCTTCTGGATGTTCAAAGTCCCGCAGAAGAAACGTACTTTTTCGGGCTCGGTTTCGAGGTACTGATACCCCTGGTTGAGAAGAACGAAATCGAGGATGGCGATGCGGCGTTTGATGAAGTCGAACTCGTGCTCGCGACGGTTGCGAAGGTTTTCCTTTTCGATCTGGCGATAGAGCCGCCGCGCGAAGAGGTGATAAACCACGCCGCTCTTGGGAAAGCACTCCATGCGAGCATGTCGTTTGGTTTCGAGCTTGCTCCAGAAGGTCGTGGTCCGTTTGCCCCAATGGGCGCCGGTGAACGCGAGGAACTGGCGGGCGGTGAAGTAACCGGAGTGGGTGGCGACGATGTAGAGAAAGCGGGTTTCCGCTTCGCAGTAACCGAGGGCTTTTAGGGCGTCGAGATGGGCGGGCGCGATGTTCATAGCGAAAGGATTCCTGCGGTGAGTTCGCGTTCATCCAGAATGCGGCGCAGACGCGAAGCGTCTTCCGGGCGGCTGTACATGGAGAAACCCGCGGCGGCCTTTTCCGCCAAAGCCCTGGGGCGGTATTCGCGTGTTGCCAGTTCGAGGTCTACGTGGCGGACATCAAGCTCGGCGGTCTCATATTCGACGCGCATATCGGGGACGGGAATCTTTCCATTGACGAGCTGAAGGCCGTGCCTTGCGGCGATCTCATTCTTGCGATCCGGGTCGTCTTTTTCGGGGCCAAGCAGCGCGAGATCGCGATTCAGGCTGCGCTTGAGTTCGTAGTCGAGAATGATGCGGAGTGGCCTGCCTCCAGCACGTACAATGCGAGCGGCCTCTTTCTGATAGAGGCGATAAAGATCGGCATCGTGTTTGACTTCGCGCGGTTTGACCAAACCGTGGTAGATGGGCTGGTCGTCGGGGAATTGGTTTGTCCTCTTGAGAAGACGATGTCCGGCCTTTGTGAGCGTGACGACTCGGAGGGTCTTTTTCTGCGAGATTTCGACGGTTTTGTCGGTGAGTAGGGACTGCCGTGCGAGGCCCCGGATGTCCTTCTCCATTCGTTCGCGATTACCGCCATAGGCATACTTCGCGAGGTCCGACACAGGAATCACGCGGAACCTTCCGATTTCCTTCAGGGATTGCATCTCGGAATCGCGAAGGCGATACGCGCGGTCACGGACGTAATAGGTGCGCGGGGAGTCGTTGCGTTCGTCACGGGTGGGATGTTGTTCGCGGAGCTCGCTACCCTCGGATCGCGCAAGGGATTCCGGCCCGTCGTTCCTGTCGTTTCGCGTATCGGGCGGCGTGGATGTGCGCTGGCGCACCGAGCGGCGCGGCGACGTGTCGCGCGTGTCCTGCGGGTCGTGGGAAAAGGCGTCGCGCGACACTAGTTGAAGTCCTCTTCGTTCATTGGAACGGGCAGGTCCGCATGGGTGACATTGAACTGTTTGTCGAGGTGCGAGAGCTTACGCCCGGTGTTCTTGAGGAAGAAGCGCCGACCAATGGCGAGCGCGGCGCCAAATAAGTTCATCGAAAGGACGGCCACGAAAATGAGAATGGTGTTCCCATAGGCGTGAAAAAGAACGGCCTTGTAACGAGCCATGAATTTCAACTGGTCGAGCAGCCAAAATCCGTAGCCCAGTAAGATGACGATGGTGAATAGCAGGGCGTTAGCGATCATTTCTTTCCTCTTGCGGTGGGCGAGAATCGCGATGCGGCTTCTCCATGAAACTCAGGGGGAGCGGGCGGAAAGCCGGAAAGCAACGGAGGCCCTCCAGAAGCGCGCCGGTTGTTCCGGTGGCAGGGTCCAAGAGAAAGGGCTGTGGCGTAAAAGCGGGCGAAAGTCGAAGGGGAAAGACAGAAGTGGCGCGCGGAGGTTGGGCCGAGTATGCGAGGCGCCCGCCCGCGACCTCTTGGGTTTGTTTCTGGACTCGGATTCTCATTTGAACGCCTGGTCTTCCCGGAAGTACGTAACGCTCAGTCCCAAGGGATTGATCGGGATGAGTTCGTTGGGGACGTGGGATTTGAAAAGGAACACAAAATTCGCGGTGTACAGATCGCGCTTCAACTCGCTATGGTCGGCGGGTGAATAGTAGACCATGTAGAAATCCACACGCGCGCGAAACGGAGGCGTTTGCATCTCCTCCAGCGCAACTTTCTTCACGTCGACATCGATTTCGGGAGCGGCGGTATTCGTGATGAATTTCTTGATGATGTCGTCCTTGCGGTAGGCGTCGAGAATGCCGTTAGCGAGCTTGCCGTCGAGAAAGTAGAGCGACTTCGAAAAGTCATCCTGAATGGTGTAGCGGTTGCGGCGGTAATAGAGGGTGCAGAACTGCGAAAGAAAATACTTCGCTTCGGCGTCCTGGGGCTTGTACTCGAGGTTGTGGTAGTTGATGGCTTCGGCGCGGCCGAGTTCGTCGATGCGGATCACCAGTGGGCGGAAGTTCTGGAACGTGCGAATGGTCCTGAGATCGATGAGGGCCAGAGCCACACAAACAATGGACAAGAGCGCAAGCGCAATCTTGAGATAGGTATTCGTCACCATGGGATCACCGCACGATTCGAGATAGAGACGTTTGGCATCATAGAAACTCGTGTCGTTGTTCATCCGAAGACCCTTTCCAGAATTCCGGCGGAAGATCCGCCCGCCGTACCGCTGAAGATGTGGTTGGTCAAAGCGGGCACCTTCAGGAGCGTGTAGATCGAGGCGAGAAACGTAATGAAGAGAACCGGGAACCAGGCGATGAGCTGGACGGTGGAGAGGGTGCCCGCAGGTGGGAGGCGCAACGCACCGAGTATGAGGTTTCCAATGATATAAACCACGGCTGCGGCGATGACCTGATAGAAGGCGTATTGGATGAAGCAACGGAACCAGCCCCAGAAGAGCCACTCCATCTTGGGCACGATGAAAAATGGAATGAAGATCGGCCCCACCAGCACACAGACTGCAGTAGCAATGAATCCATAGGCGATGACCACAATCGCCACGGCCTGGGCCGCGGCGAGGAGGATCGTCACAACAACGTAGATAGCCGTTCCGAAGATATCTCCCCACGTGGGTGAATCCATGCGCGACTCGAAATCCGCAACTTGCGCCACCACATTCTGGAGTTGGGCCTGGTCAATCTGGCCCGACAGGAATTGCGCTTCATTCGTAACGAGATTGTGGAAGCTGACGCCGACACCGGGAATGGGCGTGCTGTAGTAGTTGACCATGGCAAAGCCGAAGCTAATGGTCAGCAGCAGGCTCGCGAAATGATCGAACTGGAATGCATAACGGCCGCTGGCGGCGGAGAGCGCGGATTTGATTCCGAACCAAGCGATGAGGATCGTGGCGAACGAACGAAACATATTCTGGCCCATGGTGTCGAAGAAACCGAGGTTCTGGGTGAGCAAGGTGTTGATGGCTTGGAAGATGTACTGCAGATAGTCGGTTTGCACTGCCGTCAGCTCCTTCGACGCCCGGGCGCCTATCTCCGCACGCCTTACGGCATGCGGAAGGTTTGAAGTGAATTGGTGAGTGTGCCGGTCATCTGCGTCATGTTGGTGGCGAGGCCGGCTTGGCGCTGAATGTCGGCATTGATGCTGTTGGTCGTGGACTCGCGTTGCTGCTTGGCAAGGATGGTTTGCATTTCGAGAAGAGACGCGAGGAGTTTGTTCGAGTCCTGGACGGTGCGGAGTGTCAGCACTCCCGCCGCGTTGATCTTGTTCAGAACGGAGACTTCGCTATTCAGACCAGAGTCGCTGGAGAACGAGTCCTGTTCGAGATTGCCGATCTGTGTCTGGACATCCTGGGCGCTGCCCCGGATGGAGCCGATGGTGGCCATTGCGTTGATGTTCGCGCCGTCCACGAGTTGGACGGTGGCGTATTGAGATTGCACACGCTCCAGCTCAAAAGGATCCATCCCCGAGAGATGATCCGGGCTGTACGGGAGCAGTTGGGTTGTGGACCGTTGGTACCCAGTGCTGATGTTGGGCAGCACGCCGGTGTTGATGCCGTTAATCCACGAGACGGTGTTCCCGAAGCTGTTGAGGGAAGTTACCTTCCGCCATTGCGAAAACAGAGCACGGTAACGAGCAGGCATGTTTCGTATGAAGGTGGCCATTTGCGTTGCCAGCTCGAGTTGGGACGTGATTTTCGCGTAGCTTTTCTGCAACTGGAGAAGGTGCTGCTGCAGCTGTTGGTAGCGAAGCAGCGCGTTTTGGTAGTTGGTGGGGTCGTACACGATCCCGCTGCCGAGCTGTGCGGAGGCGGTACCGACGCACAACCCGATGACGAGGATAAATAGGAGAACTCTTTGTTTCATCGGACTTTCACCCTTTCTTTCTCGCCTTCAAAGATCGGAAGGCATTTTGTGGTTGAGGTAATCGGGCAATGCGAGATCGCCCGCAAGATAGACTTTGACGCGGTGCCCTTCGCGAATGGTCACGGTGGGCATGATGTTCAGGAACTTGTCGAGGATTTGTGCCGAAGACTGCGCTGTGCTCGCCGCGAAACCCTGGCGCATGAGATCGCCGCTAGTTGCGTTGAGTGCCCCTCCGGTCCCCGCTTCACTGACGGCCCCAAGCGCGCCAACCGCAAGCGAAACACCGAAGATGCGGAGGTAGTGGTTGTTGACTTGGTCTCGGAGACCGGTATCGCCGATTTGGTTGAGGCCCTTGAACTGGTCAAGGCTGACGGAATATCCGTCGGGCATGAGCACGCGATGGAATAAAACGGCGAGACGTGCCTGGCCGAAGGTATCCACCTTCTTGGTTTCACCCAGCAACTTTGAGCCCGCCGGAATGAGCAGGTGCTGGCGGTCGTTGGAATAAACATCGGTGGAGAGCAGACACTCGACGGGGCCGGCAAATCCCCCATCGAGGCGGTTGATGAGAACGGTTTCGAGGATGGTTCCTTCAAACAGTACGTGGGTTTTTCCTGCCGCCGCATTGGCGGAGGTGGCCGACACGGCGGCAGGATTTTTGACTTCCTCCTTTCGGTCATGTGTTGCTTCCGCGGAATCGTTGCGGACTGGCGCGGGGGAAATCGAATTGGTCTGCATCTCTTTCAAGAGTTGGGGGATCTGTAATGCGTCTGGAGCTAAAGGGGGCGGAGCCGGGGCGGCAATCGGAGTTTCGCCTACCGGGGCCGTCGTGTTCGCCGGAGTTTTCCGGTAACTCAGAGCGACGTTTGAGGAGAATAATGAGATGTAGGCGCGGCGCTTCCGTTCCGCCTGGATCGGGTCTTCTTCCGGGCGCTGCTCACCGCTACCAACGACGCCAGGTTGTTGAGGCTCCGCCGCGTCATGCGCGGCAACTCCGAGTGAGCGGGTCTGCTGCGCGAGCGCGGTCTGGGCAAGAAGCTGCTGGCGCTGCAAATCCTGTATGCGGTTCTGCATCTCGGCGATTTTGGATTCGTTGACTTCGAGAGGTGCCTGCACAGGCGCGGCGGAGGACGCTGCTTTAGCGGGAGTCTGAGGCTTCTTGCCGCCGGTCAGCCACATGATGGCGACCATGAGAAATGCCAGTCCGATGAGAAGCCAAGACTGGACGTTCTTCGGCAGAAGGCCTTGCGGCTTCGCCGCTTTTTCCTGAATCTCAGCGGGTTGTGTCGGTTGATTCATTCTCCGCCCCTCAGTTCCCCGCCGCGCGCCGGGCAAACGGCAGCTTCTTTTTGCCGATGGCGAGGTAACCGCTATCGATGATCTTGGGTGCGATGTAGACGCCGTTCTCGAATTGGAAGGAGATCAGGTTCGGTTTGCCATCCTTGATTTCATAGAGAGCGGGCTTTTCCCGCGCGCCGCACTTGATGTAGGTAAACGAGTCGTCGTGGTAGATGGCGGAAACCAGGAATGGCTCGCGGCCCGCTTTCGGGTCGAGGGGATAGTCAAACTGGAGTTTCGTTGCGTAGGTTGAGCGGAAATGGTTGATCTGGTCGGCAGACTGGGCCTGCGCGGCGTGTATCTGCTCCGCGGTCTGGGAGCGGAGGGTTTCGAGTTCCTTCTTGTACGCCTGGGCTTCGCCCGCACTGACATAGCCACGCAACCCGGTATTCGCCGCGATGCCAGAGCCCTCCTTGGGCTCCACGAAGAGTTTGAGGTCGGGTTCGGCATTCGGTTGGTTGCTAATTTCGGTCAGCAAGAACGAATAGACGTGGCCGTTGGCGGTAATGAGGTTCAAATTGCTGCGGATGCCAGCCTGCGCTGGATGGACGTAGCAGAGGTTGTGCGCGCCATTGATGACCCAGAATTCCTTGTCGCCGGTGGTGAAATCGAGAATCTCCTCGTCCTCCGGTAGAACGATGAGCGTCGAAAATCGTAGTTTGGCGTGGACGGGAACAATGTCCTCTTTCGAATACTTCACGACACGCGCGGCCGCTTCCGTCGCCGCGTGGGTGGCCGAAGCGTGGAAGACGGCTGCGCCCACAGCGAGAACAGCAAACAGCTGAAAGAAAAAGCTATGCGACTGACGGTGAGAGATTTGTTTCACTGATTTGCTCCTTTTGAGATGGATTGGTGTTGCTGGAAACTTTGGCCGTGGTCAGAAAAGGTCTCGACAAAGCGGTGCACGCCGAGAATGACTGCAGTGGTAAGTCCCGCGAGCGCGAGGGGCAGAAACGCGTAAAGGGGATCGCTCCCCGACATCCAGGATTGAAGCGAGCAATGAACAATCACGGCTGCGCTCCCGCTAGGATTTCGAGGCCCTTTTCGAATCCGTGGACCTCGAACGCCTCTTTCCGTTTCTTGTTGTCGTAGGGGTCGTTCGTGTAGAGCCAATAACTCTTGGCATCGACATTGAGATTGGCGACCTTCGCTAGCTCCGGCGTCTTAATCAGGAATTGCTGTTTGGGGATGAGGCCGGAGATAAGTTCGACTTCGGTTTCATTTAAATGGAACTGGCGACAGTAGAGATCGCGGTCCATGTCGGGGTTCGCGAGGAAGATTTTGGTCGCGCAGCTCTCGATGATTACGTCGAGGATGTCCGAGCGCTTGAGTTCGTCGAGGGATTGCGTTGAGAGGATCATGGCAGCGTTGTGCTTGCGCCAGGTCTTGAGAGCCTCGACGACGTATCGCTGGATGGCAGGATTCTTCAAAAATACCCACGCCTCGTCGATGAAGAAGGCTTTGAAAGCGGAGCTAATCTGTCGGTCGGCAATTACCGCGTTGGCGCGATGCAGGATGTAAAAGAGCAGCGGTTCGAGAAGTTCCGGGTACTGGCTCATGCGCTGGAAGTCGAAGCACTGGAAGCGGGAAAACGAAATCGTATCCTCGGCGTTGTCGAAGAGAAATCCGAACTGGCCGCCGCGGGTCCATTTCGAGAGGCGGCTCGCCATGTCATGTCCTAGTGTGTTCGCTAGCACGCCCAGCGTGCGCAGCGCCGGGTCCACCTCGTAGAGGTTTTCCACCTGATGAAAAAGGTCGCGTTCGGTGGCAGGGTCGAGCTCGCCCGCCCGCTGCCCCTGAATGAGGACTTTCAGGAACAGAGCGAGGAAATCGAGATTTTCCTTCGTCGGCGGCAACGAAAATGGGTTGATCTTGAAATCCTCGGACTGAAGGCCCACGCGATTATAGGAGCCGGCAAACAGCTGCGTGAGGCTTTCAAAGCTCCCACCGAGATCAAAGATGAAAGTGTGCGGATCGTATTTCTGGAGATTGGTGATGAGGAAATTCAAAAGGAAACTTTTGCCGGCGCCAGTCCGCCCGAGAATCATGGTGTGGGCGACATCGCGGTAATGAAGATTTAGGAAGTAGGGGGTATGGTGGTTGGTCTCCAGGACCGCGAGATACTCCTGCCGGAGATGGGAATTGCGAGGTTGGCCACAGTGAAGGGTGAAGAGAAACGAGAAATCGGCGTAGTTGGTGTTGAGCAAATAAAGAGAACGCAAGTTGTGAGCGTGGTTGCCGGGAACCGCGGCGAGGAAGGCGTTCAGAAGGTTGTATTTTTCTTCATAGAGCTGGGCGTCGTGGACACTGAACACCTTATAGAAGTCGGCGCATGCCCGGTCCACCTTGGCCATGTCGAGGTCGTAAATCACGACGGTTAGGGAAAACTGGCCGAAAAAGTTGCCGTGCAGCTCGATCTCCTTGATGCCTTCACCGAGTTCCCGTACCTGGGACTCCTTGGAATCATCGAGGAGCACATCTTGTGTGGGAGCGTCGTTGAGACTGACCTGGCTTGTGAAGGAACGCTTGGTGTTGTGAAAATGGCGGCGCTTGGCCTGGATGATCCGGCGCATCTTACCGGAATCTTCCTTTTTCCACTCCGTCACGACGTAATAGTTCGCTTCGACTTCAAGCAGGCGCTTGAAGATGAGCGGAAAGCTCTGGGCGGAAGGTTCCTTGAGGGTCAAAACTTTGACGTAGTAATCGTCTACGCGAAGATGTCCGCGATGACATTCAATGGGAGATTCGGGGAGGTAGTAATCGAGAAAAGTGTCGTACTTGAGCTTGGCGAGCTCGAGCTTGACGGGATCGAAGTTGAGCGTTCTCTTGAGAACGCGGAAGGCCTCTTGCTTGTCGAGCATCCGTACAGAGAGGAAGTCGCTGACCTGGAGGATAAAGCTGCGAGCCTTCTGTAGCAGCACGGCCTCGGCATTAGTAACGTGTTGTCCAAGGGCGACAACCTGCTTCTGGGAAGAAAAATGCGCTTGCAGATCGGCGAGGGCCTTTTTCGGGTTCTTCGGAAACTCCGTAAGCGCAGTTCCGAGCTTATGCACAGTCTGAAAACCCTGGTACAGCACGACGTAATAGACCGACAAGGAGAAGAGCGTGTCGGCCTTGCTCCCGAGATACGCGATGCGATTCTTAATCGCGGTGTCTACGATTGGGTTGCCATAGAGCTTGTAGGGGATGGTCTCGTTGTTGCGCTTGAAGAGGTATTGGTAGACGCGGTAGTTTTCGTCGAACAGTTTCAAAGCGGATTCGAGACGTTTCGTGAAAGCGTCAAGCGAAGCGGTGTCGAGACACTCGTAATCGACGCCGCGCACTTCGAGGATGACGCCGACTTCGCCGGTCTTCGTAAGAAAGATATGGGGACCGACGAAGCCATAGAGATTGACCTGCTCGGAGAGGGAGCCGGTCTCGTTGTAGTTTTTGAAGATTCGGCTAAGCCTGAGCATGGCCATCCCTTCGGACTGCAACCGGGGTGAACTTCATCGGGTCGTATTGCGCACGGAGTCTTGCGGCCGTCAGCAAAAATCGCAGAATCTGCGGATCGGTCTGCGTGGCCCAGCGGGCCATGAAGTAGAGCAGCAAAAACATCAGCAACCCACCGAACAAGCTGTTGAGCAGGTTGAAGGTGGCCGCGCCAAGACACATGGCAAAGAAAAAGAGTTTTCGCTCGGCCCCGAGGATCGTCAGTGGCCGCGACAGCGACCGATGCACTCTGTTGATTCGTCTGCCTTCTGGCATGTGCCTCTCCCTCGGGGACGTGGGCGATTTAGCTGCCGGGGAAAAGCCAGGACAGGAAATTAACCGCTGCGATGGCCATGCCGACGCCGAAGAGCACGCCGGCAAGAACGCGTTTCGAGCCGCCTTCACCGAAGGCGAAGGTGAGGCCGGCCACGACGATTGCAACGAGCGAGAGGCCGCGCGCGATGGTGCTGGTGAAGGCTGTTTGGAGCACGCTGACGGCGTTTTCCCACGGCGAAGTTCCTTGGGCGAACGCAGGAGAGGCAAGCAGGAGGCCGATCGCCAAGGCCGTCACGCCGTGGACGACATTTGAAAAAAAACGATTGCGGGTGGTTTTCATGGAACCTCACAATTAGATTTTCGAAGTACACGATCCCGAGGGGAGTTCACACGGTCCCGAGGGAAGAGCGCAGATTCCCGACGCGGTTTCCCCGCTCCTCCGGCTTCCGCAGATGCCGCGAGCGATCCCGCCGGGGAGCCCGGCTAGCGGGCCTGGCCGTTCCGAAGGAAAGCACTAGCGGCAAAGACTCACAAACGTTTTGCCGTTGGTGCCGGAAGTTCCGTGTGAACTCCCTCTCTATACCTAATCAGCGGAAGGAGGGAAAAACGTGTCGCGCAAGAGCGAAAATATATTTCGCAGCGCCTGCGACACGTTTCCGAAAAAGAAGGGTCGGGGGGAACGACAACAATGGGGGAGGGGGACTTCACGGACGCGTTCGGTGGCCTCCGCTCGCCAGTTTTCGGAGCTTGCCGAGAAGCCGCTTGAGCCGCTGACGCTCGGCATTCGAGAACGCACCGTTTTCGGCTCCGCCTTCGAGCTTGAAGGAGATGAGGAGATCGAGTTCGCCGGGGGTGACTGTTCCGGCTGCGACCGCGCGGCCGAAAAAATGCCGCAGCAAGGCGGCACGCTCGAAGGAGTCTGCAGCGGATTCCGAGGAGTTGGTTTCCCGAGGATCCTCGGACCGGGGCGCTTCGAGCGGAGACTTGGCTTCCCTGGCCGCCCACTCGAAGGTGGAGCGGCGCACCCTCCGGGCAATGGCCCACGCGAGATAACTATGACGTTCCGCCAGACGCGCGGAAGCGAGGTATTCGAGCAGCGCGCCGAGGGCTTGCTGCGCGGTGTCTTCTCGGGAGAGAGCGGAATAGCGTTGGCGCACGCGGCGGACGGTAGAGTGCAGCACGGGGAGAAACAAGAGAACGAAGACGCTGTCGGCAACGCTGCCGGGAAAGTGCGTCCGCGCCTCAAGCAGTTCGAAGAGAAGTGGGTCCGAGGCCGAATTTCCATTCAGTGACTGGAGGTGCAACAGGAGATCGCCGACGGTCGGGAAGGCCGCGAGATGCGGACCCGAGCGGAGAACGATGCGGTGGCTTTCGTGGTTCTCGGGGTCGCGAAGCTCCGCGCGAAGTTTTTCCTCAATCAGGCAAAGGGGGCAGCGGCAGTTGGGGCTCTCGTTCATGACCGGTCTCCAGGCGTTCGGGAGTACGGTGACAGAACGGGGGACAGGCTCTGCCGTATGGGCCTTTCGCGGGAACGCCGCGAACCGCATCCTGCGGGTGCACATCGTGAGTAGGAAGGTGCCGCGTGTGTTGCGATTTCGGAGTTTGGCCGGGATCCCGGCCAACACAGCGCCACAAAGAACAAAAAAAAGGGCCCCCGGCGAAGCCGGGAGGCCCTTTAGACGGCCGCAGCTAGTACGGAATCTCGTCCGACCCTTCGGGCGCTTGCCCCGCAGCAGCGGAAGCAGCCGCTTCCGGCTGGGGTTCGCTGCGATCGAGCTTGCGCACGACGTCGGCGCGGATGGACCACGAAGTGATCTTGGTCGTCGCCGACTTCTTGCCCTTGCCGTTCGGCCGCTCGTAGGTCGAGCTGACGAGTTCGCCTTCGACGAGGATATGCGAGCCTTTCTTGATCGCCGTGGCCACATGCTCGGCCAACCGCGGACGAAATACCACCACCCGATGCCACTCGGTCTTGAAGGCCCATTCGTCCTCGGTGGTCTTCCAGGAGCGCTGGGTGGCGACGGAAAGAACGGTGAATTTCGCACCGCCATTCCGCGCTTGGCGTTGCTCCGGGTCGGCACCAACAAACCCGACGAGAGTTACCGCGTTTAAGTAGGACATAAAGTTTGATTCTCCATTTTCTGCCCCATTTTCCTGGGGCACAAAAAAGCGAGGGCTTCTGCTTCCAAGGCGAGCGGCTGCATTCTGGGAGGGACCCAAAAGAAGCAGAGGGCGGAACCGAGAAAGCAGAAGACGCGAAGCCGCCGGACGCAGGAATTAGCCCGAAGCAGTGACCAGGAAAAGGAGTGGCAGAAAAATGGACGGCCTAGGAAACGCGGGAAGCGTCGGTTGTGGGAAAGGGGACCACGTGAGCAACGGCTGCTGGAATAGCGGAGGAAAAGCAGATGACGCCTTCGCCATGCGGTCCGAAGGCATGCGAGTGGGCCTCTTTGCGAGTGGCAGCGATTCAGCACGGTATCGCGAAGTGGGAGGTAGGCAGCGGAGAAAGGGTGAAGCCTCAGGGCGCAGGAATTAGCGCGAAGGAACGCCCAGGAAGAAAGCGGGTGAAAAAGGCGGTCTAGTGGTCTCAAGAGGAATCGGCATATGGAGCAGGATCACGGCGGGACAAACGGGTCACAATTCAGGTGCTTGCGAAATGCGCGCAAGGAAGGCGAGTGAACACTCGTTGCGAGTACCCGTCAGCACAGGGGGTCCCGAGCCACGCTGCAATAATGCGCGTCGAGTTCGATTCCGAGGAAGCGCCGGCCCGCCAGCTTCGCCGCCAGCAATGTCGATCCCGAGCCACAAAACGGGTCCATGACCACATCCTCCGGCTGCGAGAAGGACTTGATGATCGGCGTGAGAATACCCAACGGCTTTTGCGTTGGGTGCAACCGGTTGCCGGAATAGTTCCACGCGAGCACATCCGGAATGCGCACAGCGGGTAGCGCGGGATTGCCCTTGGTGAGCAGGTAGGCGTTCTCATGGTGGTAGCGCAAGAAGCGCTCTTTCGAGGCATACGGCTTGGTGAATGTCAGGTGGCCGCCGAGATGAAACCCGGCCGCACGCCACGCTGCGATGAACTTGTCGGCGTGCGACCAACTGTAGAAGCTGACGCAAAAGGAATCGCGGCGGAGGACGCGGAAGATTTCCGCAAACGCGGGCACCAGCCAGGATGCGTCGGCGTCGTTGGCGATTCGCCGGCCGCTGCGGTCGCAGTAGCGCACGAGATAGGGCGGATCGGTGAGTACGAAATCGGCACAGCCTGGGGCGATGCTCCGCATGATTTGGACGCAATCGCCCAGCAGCACCGTATCTTTGAAGTGTTCGTGGACGGACTGCGTCGTCGGTATTGGTTTGGCTTGCGCGGTATTCATGAGGGTTCTCCTGTTTCGGGGAGCTTTGCTCCCTTCACAAAGCGCAGCGGGAGCAGGGACCGAAACGGGGGAACCAAGCGAAGCGATAGGCACGTCCAGGCGGAACGGGCCGCACGCTTGAGTGACATGGCTTTTTTGTGGCGCGAGAACTGCTAGAGACGGCGGTAAGCGCGCGGTTTTAGCGGGACATGCGTATTGCGGAGCGGCAGGTTGGAGAGCGCAGGGCAAACGGTCAAGGAGACGCAGATCCATCCAATAGGAAAGTGGGTCGTTTTCCCGGGCTGCGGACGCGATTCGATGGCTGGCGGACTAACCTTCGGCAGTCAGAGGCTGGGCCGTAGATTCTTCACTCGATTTGACCGCAATCAGGCGCGGTTGGGACTGGGCGAAGTTCTAGACTACCCGCTTTTTGGTATGCTCTTGGCGGGAGGGTAAACCTATGACGGCTCCTGAAGCGAAACTCGAATACCGGATCGAGCGGGATGGCGACAAGTTCGTGGCGATCGACTCGGACGAAGAGACCGTAGGCGTCTTCGACACCGAGGGAGAGGCGCAAGCGGACATTGCGCGCGCGAAAAAAGAGGACGCCATCTGGGAACGGACCAAGGAGTTGATGCGCCATTCGGTTCGGACGATCATGGCGGAATTTGACCTGGACATGGAGACGGCGCTGAACTGGGTCAATGCCGGCGCGGGAATCACGGTACTCGGGATGGTGGAGGGGGACGGGGAAGCGAAGCATTGAACGGGAAGTCTGCGGATTCCGCGAAGAACTTCCCCTGATTTACGAGAGCAGTAGAAGCATCAGGCGTCGCCTTTCGCCTTTCGCGCCTGCCATTGGCCCTGTTTCCCGATCAAGGCTTCGAGTTCGGCGGCGTAGATTTCCGCGCGCTCGTACAGCCGCGCGTTTTGGATGGCGACGGCGGCGGAGATCGCGAGCGACTGAGCCACGCGGAAGTGTTCCGTCGTAAAGGTACAGGGACGGGAATGGCCGACCGAGAGCAGGCCCAAGACCCGTTCCGACGACGGACGCTGAGTTGAGGCGATGAGCGGCACACAGATCCAGGAGCGCACACCTTGGAGGACGCCCGCATCCTCCCAATCCGGCTCTTCGGACGTGTCCGGAACGAAGACGCTCTTCCGCGCCACCCGAACGCGTTCGAGGAACGTATTCCGCTGGCCCTCGAGCATTTGCACGGTCTTCGCCGATGTGCGGGCCACATAGAGGCAGTCGCCTTCGGTCAAGATGACGCTCGCGGCCTCGTAAGGGACGACTTCGAGTAGGCAGGCGAGGAGCGTATCGAGCACCGTGTCCATGCTCAGGTTCTTCGTGAGCGTAAGGGTCGAGAGCCGCAACGCCTCGGCTTCGCCGCGGGCCGCCTCGGCCGCCGCGAGGTGCTTGGCAATGTCCAGCTGCGCCTGCTTGCGCTCGGTAATATCCTGTGCGATGCCGACAAGGCGCGGAGGGACTTCGCCGACGCGACCGGCCGCCGTCCCCTTACTCCAGATCCAGCGGGAAACTCCGTCCGCCCGCACGATGCGGAACTCTTCATCGAACTTTCCGGTGCTGCGGGCCTCTGCGAGCTTCGCGAGGAAGCGGGCGCGATCCTCCGGGTGGACCAAGTCTTTGTAGGAAGAAGGATTCTCGCGGATCTCTCGAAGGGAGTGCCCGGTGACGGCCTCGTAGGCATTGTTGACCAAGATGAGTTCGTTGGTGTCCGTTCTTAGCATCCAAACCACTTCTTGGACATGGTCCGTGACTTCTTGGAGGAGTTCCTGGCTCTGCCGCAGGGAGGCTTCGGCAACATAGCGCTCCCTGCCGGCATGAAGCAGGTAGTAGGCATGCAGCGCGAGAGTGCAGACGAGAATGAACGGAATGACGGCGAGAAACAGCCGGGATTGCCGGTCGGCCACAACCAAGGACAAGGCGAAGAAGACGATCCCGAGGAGCAGAAGGGAGAGGGAGGTAATCCAGAACCACCGGGGAGGAGGTTCCGTGGGCAGAAGCGTCTTCGGAAGAAAGGAGGCCATAGGTATGCGAGAAGAGCTGAGCGAGGAGCTGTGTACGATTCCTCTTTGGTCTCGTGGGCGTTTGTTAGCCATGCTACGCGCCGCCCTTCCACGGAGTCAAGGCGAGACTACAGGATTTGAGGCTAGAAGCCATCTCATAAATACC
>DLMH01000048.1 GCA_002478115.1 Candidatus Acidiferrum typicum
CGCTTGTGCGGGCCCCCGTCAATTCATTTGAGTTTTAACCTTGCGGCCGTACTCCCCAGGCGGGGCACTTAATGCGTTAGCTGCGGCACGGAACCCGTCGATAAGGCCCCACACCTAGTGCCCAACGTTTACGGCGTGGACTACCAGGGTATCTAATCCTGTTCGCTCCCCACGCTTTCGCTCCTCAGCGTCAGTACCGGCCCAGATCACCGCCTTCGCCACTGGTGTTCCTCCTGATATCTGCGCATTTCACCGCTACACCAGGAATTCCGTGATCCCCTACCGGACTCTAGCCAGGGCAGTATCGAGTGGCGTCTCCAGGTTGAGCCTGGAGGTTTCACACCCGACTTACCAAGCCGCCTACGAGCTCTTTACGCCCAATAAATCCGGACAACGCTCGCCCCCTACGTATCACCGCGGCTGCTGGCACGTAGTTGGCCGGGGCTTCTTCTGTGGGTACCGTCAATTTCGTTCCCACTGAAAGGGGTTTACAACCCGAAGGCCTTCATCCCCCACGCGGCGTTGCTGCGTCAGGCTTTCGCCCATTGCGCAAGATTCCCCACTGCTGCCTCCCGTAGGAGTCTGGACCGTGTCTCAGTTCCAGTGTGGCTGGCCATCCTCTCAGACCAGCTACCGATCATTGCCTTGGTGAGCCGTTACCTCACCAACTAGCTAATCGGGCGCGGGCTCCTCCTCCGACGCCTTACGGCTTTGAATCCCCAGACCGAGGTCCAGGGAATATTATGCGGAATTAGCCCCGCTTTCGCGGGGTTATTCCCCATCGGAGGGCAGATTGCCCACGTGTTACTCACCCGTGCGCCGTGCACCCATCCCCCTGCCTTGCGGCAGGGAAACTGTGCACTCGACTTGCATGTGTTAAGCACGCCGCCAGCGTTCGTTCTGAGCCAGGATCAAACTCTCGTTTGAAGCCTGTCGCTTGGCGCAAAAAAATAGCCCGGGCCTAAACCCGGACCAGCCTGCCAAGCAAAATTGTTAGTCGCTCGATTTCACTCAACCCATTCGTGCTCGAAAACCCGAATGGGGTCGAACAGATTCTGGCACATCGTATCGGTTGTCAAAGAGCGTTTGTTCTGCCTCCCTGTCCAGCAGAGTGGCTACCATCGAACCTACTGAGGATAGCAGACCCTGCGAAAATGTCAACACCCCATTACATCCAAATTTCCCTTTTCCACACCTTTCCTCAGCCTTTCCTCCCTATGCTGTCATTCCGAACGGAGTCTGCGGAGTCAGGAATCTCTCCTGGATCGATCGAAGAGGGGTTCCTCACTAGACTCGGAATGACGCGCATAGATGTGTAGTGGCCGATCATTAGACCGGTGCGGAGGGTGCCCCAGGTTCGCTTTGGGAACCTGGGTCTTGGGGTGGCCGTTTCTCATTCAATCCGGGACGTCAATGGCGTGCGGCCCGGATTCTCAACAATCTTCTTGAAGCACTCGTTGTATACCGGAACCTCTCCAAGTTCCCGTTTCCTCGAACCGATCAACCACGGAGGGTGCCCCAGGTTCGCTTTGGGAACCTGGGTCTTGGCGTTGCCGTGTCTCAATCAATCCACCACGTCAATGCGCACCGGGCCCTCCTCCTCTCTCGCATAAAACGACCAACTGCTCCACGCCCACTCACTGGGATGTTTCACCAGCTTCCGAATCACCGGGTTTGCGTGCATGTAATTCAACTTCTCCTTCATCTTCCCTCTGCTGTAAACATTGAAATCATAAAAACGCGCTTGCCAGAATGCTCGCGGCTGCTCGCTGCCCTCCTCGAACTGTAAGCGTGACTGTGCCGCACTGCGATACCCACTTCCCCTGCGCATCTTCCTCGAAACCTGCAGTTTCAATTTGTGCAGCACACTGGACGGTGTTCCCTGTTTCGGCTCGCTGATCAGCAGGTGCACATGCTCCGGCATCACCACGTAACCGACCAGACGAAATCCCATCTCGTCGCGGACTCTTCCCAACTCCTGCACAAACAGGTCGCGGGCACGCTCCGTCTTCAACAGAGGCAACCGCCGGTAACAACTGAATGTAATAAAATGCAGATCGGCCTTGCCGTAGTACCGCTTCAACCCAGAAGGCATCGCAAACCCCAAAGCCAGAAAAGCCAACCCAAGACCCAGGTTCTCAAACCGAACCTGGGGCACCCTCCGCGTCTCCCTACTTCTGCGAGACTTGCTGAACTGATATACTCTCCTCGATTCCCATGTCAACACCAAACTACACGCATCACCCGGGCCACCCATTTGTGTTGGGGCGTGCTACTGAATCATGATTCGGTATCTACTTGGATTGCGATTATGACGGAATACAGAGCATATTTTGATGACAGCGGCCACCCAGATGATCAAGAAGCTGTTGTTGTGGCCGGATTTATTGCCAGCGAGCACGACTGGTTCTTCTTTGAACGAGAGTGGCAGGACATTTTAGATCGAGAAGGTATGGAATCCTTTCATATGACTGATTTTGAAAAAAAACAAAGTGTGGCCTCAACACAAAAAGGATGCCATCTTACGAAGACTTGTTAATACTATCAAGGTACGAACGGTGAAATCGATTTCTCATATTGTGTTGATGAAGGACTATAAATAAATAAACAAAAAGTGGGCTTTTGAGGAAACCGTAGGTACACCCTATGCATTAGCCGGAAGAACAGTCGCCAAGAGTTTGAACGAATGGAAGAGAAATTTTGCTCAGCCGGAAGACAAATTGCTGGTCTTTTTTGAAGACGGAACAAAACACAAAGGGGATTTTATGGATGCAATGGAAAGAGACCAACTTCCATGTCCAGTCTTTATAAAAAAGCAACAAGCTACCCCACTACAAGCCGCAGACTGGCTGGCATGGGAAATGTTTAATGCAACTAAGACCAACGACGTTCGACCGGCCTTACAACGGTTGGTGGGTTCTCTGCCCGTTAACGACCCGACATACCACGGATTATTTGGAGTCGAGGCCATAGAGCGTATCTGCAGGCATAAAGATGCACGTGTGCCATTGCGATCTGAGCTTCCTCCCGGCACCCAGATTGTTCACCATTCGTCGCCAAAGAAACCACGAAGACGGACCATTTTTTAGTAGAGAACGATTCAATAAAGTCAAATTCAGAGTTCAACAGGTTCACCGGTGCAATGAAGAGTGGCCCGGGTTCTCAACTCTTTTTCTTGAAGCACTCCCTGTAGAGCGAATCTCCCGATGTTTCCGTTTCCTCGAACCGATCAATCACGGAGGGTGCCCCAGGTTCGGTTTGGGAACCTGGGTCTTGGGGTTGCCGTGCCTCATTCAATCCACCACATCAATGCGCACCAGTCCCGCGGGTGGCGCAGCCCTAGATTCCGAAAAAGACTTTGGGTGGCCCATCCTTTCACGCCGTTTGCGAAAGGGTGGGGCCGCTTTACGCTGGCTTCCTCTTTAGAAAACCGGGGACACACGGGACGTTCCCTGCAGAGGTTGGAATTGTCCCGTCGGTCCCCTTTTCTGGAGCTTACTGTGGCTTCGGAGGTTCATTCGCAATTCTCTCGATGATGTGTACTTTCCGCTCCTTGCCATCGTCATCGACAATGCGAAGCGTTCTTGCGGAATCCTGAGAGATTTTTGTTTGGCCGCCCACAGTCAGATAGAGCCACCACTGGATGCCCACTGCGTTCGACTTACAGTAATTCGGAATGACATATGTAAACTTCTCGGTCTTGATCCAATAGACACCCCGCAAGTGCTTTCCAGAACTCGTCGTACTTTCTCCTGCTGCGCCGCCACCGGGCAGAGGCACCACCACCGCTTCCGTTTCGGTTCCGTTTGCAATGAGTTTTAACACCGCGGCGGTTTGCCATTCACGTTCTTTGGCAAACATCAAGGCAACGAGCGTCAAGGAGACAAGCAGAGCACAACTTAACCGCCTCATGTCGCCCTCCGGTTTCACAGGCTAACTTCCCTGGTCCTAATTAGCGTAACACCCATTTGGCTGATTTAAGACCGGGGACGTCTCCGAGGAAAGTTCCGCTCCCCTCTACTTTTCCGCTCTGCGCCGCCGGCGAATCGACCGCTTCGCCGGACCAGAACTCGACAGGTCGAATAACAGCACCGGTCGCCGGTCGGGAAATTCCGCCACAATCCGCACTTCCCCACCCATCGCCTTCACTGTTTTCCGCAGCGTCGAGAGCAGCAGATCGCTCCGCTTTTCCAGCCGCGAAACGCTGTCCTGCGTGACCCCCAAAACCTTCGCCACGCGCGCCTGCGTCAGCTTCCGCGCTTTGCGGAGCTGCCGCAAGCTCATTTCTTCCGCAATCAGCTCGACGGCGCGCGCCGCCACCTTCTTGCGCTGTGCGCTATTCAACTTGGCGATCTTTTCCCGAACATCAACGGTCATGCTCTACTTCCTTTCCTTCCTCAGCCGGCTAAGATGGGCATCGAAGCGGTCATCGGCTTTCCGGATCAACTCTCGATAAAACCTTTTCTCGCTGCCGCCCGACTTGTCTCCCGCCACCAGCAGGATGGCCCTGCGTTTCGGATCGAAGGCAAACGCAACGCGCCATTCCCCATCCGCTGCGCTAAACCGCAACTCCTTCATGTTTGCGTGGCGTGAGCCGTGCAAGGTGTCGGCTCGCGGACGCCCCAGTTGCGGCCCGAACTGCTCCAGGAGGAGCGCCAAGGCCAGAATTTCCGTACGCACGTCCTCGGGCAAACGATCGAACTCCGGTTCAAATTCGTCGCCGATCTCAACGGCCCAGCGTACATTCATTTTATGTCATCCAATCCATATGATGTCAATACCATATTTTATGAAGCGCCCTGTTCCTCAGCCGGATGCCCGGCGCTCGGTGTTGGCGTTTGGTGCAGTCTTTGTGATGGACTTGAGGTCCATGGTGGGAAGGTACCACTATTAAACTTAACTAGGACGCAACAAAAGGGCAAGGATAGGGTAGCCTCCCTTTATCGTCCGGGCCACCCGCTGGGTGTGCACTTTTGAACATTGGCACTGCGCCGGATTCGTCTGTTGTAGCAACGTGATTTTGT
>DLMH01000199.1 GCA_002478115.1 Candidatus Acidiferrum typicum
CTAACCGCGAGTTTGGCGACGCGCTATTACTCCCCTTGGGACGCTTCCACCCACGGGGTTAGGACCCTTCAAACGAACACGTCTCCGGATACGAAAAGGCAGCGGCTGACAAAAAATGCTGCCAACTGGGTGCCTCCTATGCTCAGCTTCGATATGTTGCCGTGTCCGACTTTTCATCCGACAATTGCACCCGCCGGGCCTCCGGTGCCAACTCTCTTCTTTGAAGAAAGTCTCTACAATCGTCCCCCTCCCGCGTCGGAATCCCTCTAAAATTCTTTCTCAGCTAACGCGAACGTCATCGGAGCCTTACTGATCGCATCCGCCGTGCTTTGGCGAATGCCATCGATGGAGTCAGGTCCGCAGGGGGGCTCCCAGAAAGTTCTTTATCCGATCAGCAGCCCGGTATCGTTTTGTAGCGTCGTTCTTATTGCTGCCGGCGGCATGGGGTTTTGAAAGGATAGCGGCCGAAGTGCGGTTCGGTAGACCACTACTTTTTGACTTCCGAAAGGAAAACGACAATGCGCGTCGCGCCTTTGTTGACCGAAGAAGAGCTTGACGCTCTTCGCCAGTTTGACACGTGCATGATCTCAAATGCGATTGAAACGTTTGACGCCCGTCTCCGCAATACAGGATTTGCCGATGCCAAAGTGCGCTGCATGTTCAAAGATGCTCCTCCCATGGTGGGATATGCAGTCACGGGCCGCCTTCGAAGCGGGGAACCGCCCATTGTGGGCGGAAGCTTCCGTGACCGCGTCGACTTCTGGAACAGCATCCTCGAGATTCCCGCGCCCCGCATCCTGGTGCTGGAAGACATGGACACGCCGCCCGGCCGCGGCGCTTTCGTGGGCGATATGCATGCTGCCATTCTGAAGGCCCTGGGTTGCATCGGATACTTGACGAATGGCGCGGTTCGAGAACTGCCTGCGGTGCGGGCTATGGGTTTTCAGCTCTTCGCGGGAAGTGTAGCTGTTTCTCATGCATACGCCCACATCTTCGAAATCGCAACGGTTGTCAAAGTGGGTGGAATGGAAGTGCGGCCTGGTGACTTGTTGCATGGGGACAGGCATGGTGTCCTCACCGTTCCGACAAAGATCGCGGGCAAGATTCCCAGAGTTGCCGAAGGACTGAGGCAAGCGGAGCAGAAGGTAATTAATCTTTGCCGATCACGGGATTTTTCGGTAGCAAAGCTGCGCGAAGTAATGAACACGCTCAGGTAGAAAGCGGCCAGGGAATGCCGGCAAGGTAAACTCGATGAATCAAGATTGCAATCGGTCCAGTAAGATCTGTGCTCGCGGGCCAAGAACGTTGCTTTCCTGTGCTGTCGCGGCGATTGTGGTCGCGCTAGCTATTTTGTCCTCCTGTTCAGAGAAAGGTAACGAACCGGTTCAAGCCAGTGGACCGACGGCCACCGTGGGTGTGACGAAGGTGGTGAAGAAATCACTCGGCCGACAAATCACTTTGTCTTCCGAACTGGTGCCCTTCCAGGAGATTGACGTTTATGCGAAGGAATCCGGCTACGTGAATAAGCTGCTTGTCGATTACGGAACCCACGTGAAGGCTGGCCAATTGATGGCAATCCTGGAAATTCCGGAACTGGAGGCGCAGCTTCAGGAAGACCAGGCGGAAATAAAGAATGCGGCCGATCAGGTCAGTCGCGCTCAACATGAGTTGTACCGGTATCAAGCGCAGTACAAGGCGCTTCACCTGCAATACACGCGCTTGAATGGAGTCTTTGAGAGCCAACCCGGAATTGTGGCGCAGCAAGAAGTGGACGACGCGCAGGGGAAAGACCTGGCGGCATCGTCACAGGTGGATGCCGGACAGGCAGCTCTGGAGGCGGCCCAGAGCCAAATGTCCGTAGCTAAGGCGAAACTGTCTCACGATCAGAGCCTGTTCGACTATTCCAGAATCACGGCGCCGTTTCCTGGAGTCATTACTGAGCGCTACGCAAATTTGGGCACGCTGGTGCAGGCCGGTACAAGTTCGAGCACGCAGGCGATGCCAATCGTCCGGCTGTCCGAGGACGATCTCTTCCGGCTCGTGATTCCGGTTCCGGAGTCTTACGTACGATACATCCGTATTGGCGACCATGTGGATGTTCTTGTCCCGTCGCTCAACCACACTTTCCCGGGAAAGGTGGCGCGGTTCTCCGTGGATGTCAGGGAAGACACTCGCACCATGCACACGGAGGTAGATGTTCCTAACCCGCAGCGAGTCTTGCTGCCGGGTCTCTATGCGAACGCAGAGCTTCTACTCGACCGAAAAAATGATGTTCCGACGGTGCCGGTCCAGGCCTTGAATCACGAAGGCGACAAAACAACCGTTTTTGTAGTGAACCGGGATGGGGAGCTGGAGGACCGAGCCGTGCAAGTCGGATTGCAGACGGCGAGCGATGCCGAAATCACGTCCGGATTGAGCGAAGGAGAGCAGGTCGTCATGAGCGATCGCAGTGGTTTGAAGCCCGGCGAAAAGGTTCATCCCCAGGCGGTGAGCGTAATGCAGTACCAGGAGGAGAGCACACAGTAAACAGTGTAGATCGTGGACGCCTGACCCGACCACGAATGCAACAGGACAAACTTTATGCCAGGGTTTTCGATTCGTAATCCTTACTTCATCATCGTGATCTGCCTGACACTTCTGGTCATCGGCGTGACCAGTCTGGCGCGGATGCCAGTCGATTTATTCCCACCGATTAACTTGCCCGAGGTGGTCGTAGCCACGTTTTACACGGGCATGCCGCCGGAGGATATTGAAACCGATATCACCGATCCCCTGGAGCGATTCTTTACTCTCGCTTCCGGCGTGGACCACATGGAATCGCGGTCCATGTTGGGCGTCAGCATCATCCGCGTCTACTTCCAGCCGGGAACCAGCGCCGACGCCGACGTAAGCGAGCTGTCCAACTTAGCTCTCGCCGACTTGAAGCGTCTGCCACCGGGGACGCTGCCTCCCGTGGTCCTCAAGTTCGATGCCTCCAGCCTGCCCGTGGCGCTGGTTACCGTTAAAGGCGAGGGACTCGACGAAACTCAGCTTCACGACTACGCCCAGTTCCAGATTCGCAATCAGATCGCGGTCGTGCCGGGCGCCGAAATCCCTGGCGTGTTCGGCGGAATCTACCGCCAAATCATGGTCTACGTCGATCCCTACAAATTGCAGTCCCGTCAATTGAGTGTGATGGACGTGGTAGGTGCGGTCAACGATTCCAACCTAATTCTGCCAGCGGGCGACGTAAAGATGGGACCGTACGATTACTTCGTTTACTCCAACAGCCTGGTTGACAACATGAAGCAGTTGGGGGAGGTTCCGCTCAAAGTCAAGGGCAACTCCTGGGTAACGGTGAACGACGTAGGCAAAGCGGAGGACGCTCACGGGATTCAGTCCAACATTGTGCGAATTGATGGCCAAAGATCCGCCTACATTCCCATCATGAAGCAGGGCGGCGATACCAACACCATCGCGCTGGTGGATGGTGTCCGCCAGCTCATCAAGCACCTGTACGACATTCCTCCGCAGATGAAGACCAGCATCGTCTTTGATCAATCGGTATACGTGAAGGAGGCGATCAACACCGTATTGCACGAGGGCTTTCTGGGCCTGATTCTCACCAGCCTGATGATCCTGATCTTCCTGGGCAGCTTTCGCGCCACTTCGGCCGTGCTGCTTTCGATTCCGTTGTCGGCGCTGGCCGCACTCGTGGTGCTGGCTCTGATGGGTGGGACGGTGAACACGATGATCCTGGGCGGAATGGCGCTAGCTTTCTCGCGCGTGATCGACAATTCAGTGATTTCACTCGAGAACATCTACCGGCATTTGGAAATGGGAGCCGTCCCCATGGTGGCCGCCGAAGTCGGCGGGGCGGAAGTAAACCTGGCAGTGTTGGCCGCAACCCTGGTGGATGTGGTCGATTTCTTTCCCGTCGTTTTTCTCTATGGCGTCGCCAAGTTTCTCTTTTCGGCATTGGCTCTGGCTTTTTGTTTGTCGCTGCTGGCTTCGTTTGTGGTGGCGATGACGGTGATTCCTTTGTTCTGCTCGCGCTACCTGAAGGCGGTTCCGCACGGCGAAAGGCATGCCGGCAAGGAAAATGAGTATGATATTGAACCCACATCCGCAACCGGTCACTCCTGGATGGAGCGCTTCAATGCCCGCTTCAACCGGATGTTTAACAAGGTCCTAGATTATTACGAACACTGGGTGAGGCGGGCGGTGGCGCGTCCCGGGCTTACAGTTGCAATTTTGAGCGGCGCGTTCCTGGCAAGCTTGGCGATTTATCCGCTGCTTGGGCTGGCGTTTTTTCCCAAGACGGACGCCGGGCAGTTTACGATCAACGTTAAGGTCCCCACCGGTACGCGCATTGAGATAGCGAACGAATACGTCGCGAAGGTGGAGGATTTGATCCGGCATGAGGTAGAACCAAAGGATTTCAAGCGGATCGTCTCCAACATTGGGGTAGTCCCGGACTTTTCCTCGCTTTACACCACTAATTCTGGTCCCTACACCGCAACCGTCCAAGTGGCGCTAAACGAACCGCACCGGCTCAGCAGTTTTGAGTATATGGACCGGGTGCAGAAGGCAATGGCAAGCCAGTTTCCCGATATTCGCACATTCTTTTCCAGTGGTTCGATGGTCGACGCCATTTTGAATTCGGGTGCTCCGGCTCCCATTGACGTGCAGGTCAGCAGCCCTGATCTGGACCAGATCTATGGCATCGCGCAAAACCTAGCTACTCGCTTTCGTGAGGTGCATGGCGTCGGTCAAGTCTTCATTCCGCAAGATATGAACTATCCGGCTCTCCGGCTCGACGTGAATCGCGTACACGCGGGCGAGTTGGGCCTGACGCAAAAAGACGTGGTGGATAATGTGATCACCGCGCTCAATTCCAACTACATGATCGCCCCCAACTATTGGGTCGATCGCAGTAGCGGCAACGACTATTACCTCACGGTGCAGTACTTCGAGCATGGCAGCGCCGCCATTCACAACATGGCCGACCTGGGACAGATTCCACTGCGCGACCCTGGCAACGGAGCGGAAATGAGCTGCGGCCCCGCCGGTCCGCCCCCGCCGCAGCCCGGAAGCGGCCGCTCTTCGTGGGCGTGTGCTGGACGAAGTAGGCCGACTACGGTTCTCAAGAATGTTGTCGACGTGAAACAGGTCCTGACGCCGACGGAAGTGGACCACTATCAGATTCAGCGTGCCGTTGATATCTTCGTCACCCCCAACGGGGAGGACCTGGGACGCGTGACCAGTTCGATTCGCGATATTCTCGCGAAGGAGAAGATTCCTTCCAACGTGCGCGTGAATCTGCGCGGGATGGTCCAGGGCATGGAGGCCTCCTTTAAGAGCTTTGCCTTCGGGTTCCTGATTTCTTTTCTCTTGCTGTTCCTGATCCTGACCGCGCAGTTCAAGTCATTCATCGATCCTTTCCTGATTATGCTGGCAATTCCTATGGGGTTCATCGGCGTGCTGATCATTCTGCCGCTCACCCATAGCACATTGAACGTTATGTCGCTGATGGGGGTTCTGATGCTGGTCGGTATCGCGGACTCGAACAGCATTCTCATCGTTGATTTTGCTCACAATCTGGAAAAGCAAGGTCTGTCGCCGGCGGATGCGGTCATCACCGCGTGCCGCGTGCGCCTGCGGCCCATTTTGATGACCTCTCTGGCGACGATTATCGGGATGATTCCGATGGCGCTGAAAATGGGGACTGGCGCGGAACAATACGCCCCAATGGCCAAGGCCATCATCGGAGGTTTGACCTCTTCAGTGGTATTAACAATCTTCATCGTGCCAGCCGCTTATCTGTTGGTTTATGGCAAACGCGGAGCGCAGAACGCGGCGAACTCGACGCCGGAGCCGGCGCAATGAAACAGAAACACCCCGCTTCCTGGAAGCGCTCAGCGACCCACGCGGCACCTCATGAAGTGAGAGGCAACCCGATGACGAGGGCTAATACTTTCCTACTTTGTACATTACTGTCGATTGTGTGGGCGGTTCTGACCCAGTCTGGCTTCGCACAAACCCCCGACAAGTCCGGGTCAGTCGAAAACTTACCTTCCGCCCCGCAGCCGCAAAACCCGCTGCCGCGTGTACTGGCCCCGGAGGCCACACTGGTCGCCACCTTTCCTCACGGGGCTGGGTTGCAGGGGCGTTCCTCCGTTGATCCTCAGGTGTCGCCAGCCGCGGCGACGCCAGGCGGCGTTATGCGTTTAACCCGCGCCCAGGCAGAGCAGTTGGCCCTCAAGAACAATCCTCGCATCAGTGTGGGGCGTCTGCTTGCGCTGGCGCAACATCAGATCTATCGCGAGACCAGAGCGGCGGAACTTCCCACTTTTAATGGCGCCGTCACCGCAGTCGACGCCAATGAAGGCAGCCGCATCGGCGCGGGGGCCCTCAATGCACCGCGTTTGCTTGAGCATGCAGGCGGCGGAGTCACGCTCGTCCAGCTCATCACCGACTTTGGGCGTACCGTTAACCTGATGTCCTCTGCAAAGCTCCAGGAAAAGGCGCAAAACGCCAATGCGCTGGCCACCACCGAAGATATCGTTCTCGCCACCGACCAGGCTTTTTACAACGCCCTGCAGGCCCAGGCTCTGCTCAAGGTTGCGCAACAAACTGTGACGACACGAGGGTCAGTAGAGCATCAAATCGACGAACTGACGAAGAACAAGCTGAAATCAAGCCTGGATCTGGCCTTTGCCCAGGTGAATCTTTCCCAAGCCAAGCTGCTGCAACTCGATGCAGAGAATAATGTAAATTCGACAATCGCCGCGCTCACGGCGATCCTTGGCTTCGACAAGCAGATCACCTACGAATTGACCGAAGAGGACACGCAACTTCCGCCACCGCCTCCGGATGTGGACGTGCTCATCAATACCGCCATGCAGCAACGTCCCGATCTGCAAGCACTCACCTATGGTCAACAGGCGGCGGAAAAGTTCCGTCGCGCTCAGCGCGAACAGCTCTTGCCTACCATCAGCGCTCTTGGTATAGCGGGAGTGACTCCGGTGCGTCCCGACTGCTTTGGCGGCTGCTTTTCCAATTACTTCATTTCCAGCTGGTACGGTGCCATCGGCGTCAATATGAACGTTCCAATCTTTAATGGCTTCCTTTTCACTGCGGAAGCTTCGGAAGCAAATTACCGGGCAAAAGCTGCGGCCGAGAACACCCGGGATCTGCGCGACCAGGTGGTGCGCGATGTTCGCACGGCGTGGCTATCGACGAATACGGCATTTCAGCGCGTCGGCGTGGAAGAGGAACTCGCCAAGGAAGCCGACTTGGGATTGACTCTCGCCCAGGGCCGTTATCAGCTTAGCTTGGGCTCAATCGTCGAACTCAGTCAGGCACAGTTGCAGCAGACCGATGCCGCCATCGGCTATGTGAACGCTCAGTACCAGTATCGGCTGTCTCTCTCAACCCTGAACTTTGAGATTGGGGTGCAGCCCTAGGCGCCGGTCGGGAAAAGGAGGGCCGGAGCGAACCAGCTAGTGACCTGCGCAGGAAACTGTTCCCTGTATCATTCTCAGCATGCTTCCCTTTTGCCTCTATTTCGTCGCGGCTATGATCACTGGATTCAATGTCTACACTCTACTAGCGATGACGTTGTATGGAGTTCCTTTTAATCCATTGGAGTTCGTATCTTTGCTGGGATCGTTGTGCCTCATGATTGCCGCGTTCATCAGCCTTTTCAGGCCCTATGTTGCGGCCAGGGTCGCGTTGGTCGCTTCCCTTCTGATCTGGTCTTTCTACGGTCCCGCAATCGCGAAACTTGTCCGGACCAAAGTCAACAACCATAGTGTTCTTTCTGCCAGCCTCGTTTCGCATGCGAGCCCATACTCTCAGAGCAGATGATACTGCCCTACCTAGCTATCGCTCTTCTTACCCTCGCCACCGTGTACTCTGCAATTGTCAGCTTCCGGCAAACAGAAGGCGCCGCGCCAAGTTGGATTTTTCCAACCGCCGCGAGCCGGCCCACGAGAATCATCGTAGGCTCCCTTGGCCTCGCACTGTTGATTTCCGTTGGACTCTGGTTGGGACTCGGCGCGCGGAATAACAGTCTGCGCTCATCTCGGTTTCTAATTCCTGAAGGATATACAGGTTGGGTACGAGTCGAGTTCGAGGTGCAGGGTGCTGCGCCTTTACCGATGGAAGGCGGCGAGTACGTTCTTAGGATCCCCGCCGATGGGGTACTGCAAACCTCGTCGGCTGAGCAGTACGGGTGGGCCAAGGATCACTACTATTACTATTCTGCTCAAAGTGAGCGCGTAATCCCAGCTTCGGGACCGGATGAACTCATTTGGGGCAGGATAAACGGCGAGGAGTCTGGGGCCCGAGGCAAAAGAAAGTACGAGGAGTTTTTTGTGGGGACAGCAGAGCAGTTCAATAATCAGATGAGAGAATAAAGGTTGAGTTGAGTGTTGTCTCTAGAATCTGGCCTGCCTTGGTTCAGCGTGAAATGGAGAAGCAGCGTTCTCCGCTAGCGTAAGTTCCGTTCCGCCTCTTCAGGGCGGCATTTTCAAGGCATAGTTCCCACGAACCTACTGCGTTCGCTGGATATGTCATGCTCGGC
>DLMH01000159.1 GCA_002478115.1 Candidatus Acidiferrum typicum
ATCGTATTTGTCGAAATTGTGTGGCGGAACATATGCCGCACCCGCGCCCAGCGCACCAGCCTTCAGGAATTCGCGGCGATTAATTGGCATGATAGAGTGGAATACTATTCGAGCGCGCGCTTTCTGCCAACTGGTTTATGAGAAGGCGGAAGCTTATTGGCGCTTACCGTCGATTGCGGGCGGATCACGGCGTACTCCGAATCAATTCACTTGGACGATAAGCGCATTTGCCTGAGATGTCGGTCCCGGACAAGTGAGTTTTAGTACGAACATGGACGGTAATGCGACTACACGCGGCCTGCGACATGGACTACCAGGAAAAGGCTGAGGCTGTCCTACGGGCTGGCCGGAAGCCGATTAAGGTAAGAATTCACGACCCCTGGGCATCCCCGGAAGAGAAGCTCCTGCCGGACCCTGATGAAGAGGAGTTTGATTCATGAGCGTAATCGCATTCCTGGCCCTGGGGGTGCTGTTTGCCCTCCGGGTCTGGAGGCGACTGAGAGGGCACTAGGGTTCAAAGTGTCAGTAGTGTCAGTGGGAAAAACGCTAGAATGGCTCCCCGGGCTAGATTCGAACTAGCAACCCTTCGGTTAACAGCCGAATGCTCTACCATTGAGCTACCGGGGAACGGAATTGGCTATCTCCTCTAATTGTAGCAAATTACGCCGCGTTCTGTTCAAGCGAGACGACCGTTAATTGGGGCACAAAGGGCACGCGGGGCACAACAAAACCGAGTCCGACCCTCTCAGCCCATTCGCGCCGGTACTCGACGTCTTCTTTGAGCTGTTCCGCGTATTTGTCCGTAATGTCCTTACTCGCATGGCCTATCCAGAACTTTTCCAAGTCCCAGGGCACACGATTTCTGCGAAGTACAGACGTGCGGAATCGGCGGAAACAATGGAAGCCCTCGACTCCCAAATGATGGAGCGAGTCTCTGAGGATGTTGCTTTGTCCGAGCGGTAGGCCGCTGTCGGTCTGAAACAGAAAGCCGGATGTCCGATCTCGGGCGAATGCTTTCAGGAATGCCGCGAGAGCCTCCGGAATATCGACGGAGCGTATGGCGTTCTCCGTTTTAGGCTTTTGTTCACGGCCGTTCCAGACGCTCTTGCGAACGTGGATTGTCTTGCAGTCGGATGAAATAGTGGTGTGGCCCTCTGAGTACGGATCGAGTTTTGTCGCAAGTGCCTCCCCGATTCGGAGGCCAGTGCCCGCGAGCAAAGCATACAGTGCCTGGTATCGGCCTGCGGATCCAGCGATTACGTCGGTGACCTGCTTAGAATTCAGCGTCGGTCTGTGTTGCTTTTTCGGATCGACCACCGGCAGGTCAATGTACTCGTGGTTCCACTGTCGCGGAAACATCTGCTTCCCATCGCCGTTGATTGCCGACGCCACAACTTCCTTCAACACGCCGAAAATCTCGACGATTGTCTTCGGCGCCAGATGTGATTCGCTGAGCTTGGCAACAACGTCTTTGGCGGTCCTGTTGTCGATTGAAGCCAGTGGCAGGTCCCCGACAAAAGGATTTAGCCATTTCTTCAGGTAGCTTCGGTATCCGGCTGCTGTTGCGGGAACAATGGGGCTACGCTTTTTCGTTTGAATGTGAATGATCCACCATGCCGCTTGCTGACGGAATGTAGTGCCGAGACCGAAGGCTTCGCATTTCTCGAAATGCTCGACGGTATCGGCCCCGCTTGCGGCAACGATTTCCTTTGCCCTCCTTTTGATTTGTGGTCTGGTAAGCAAGCCGGGACCGGATATGGGGCAGATGCGTTCACGCCTTTGCATACGCTTCTCCTGCCCCGGAACATCTATCCGATACCTGACAGTCCACCATCCCCGGTGAATTACAGGTTGAGATGATTGTCCAGAACGACGAGCCATACACTTGCCTCTCTTTTTGGCCCTTAGTTCTGGCGTCGTGTTTGAGCATGAAAGAAGCATATCCAAAGCACCGCCGCGGCTTCAACCGTGACTTGCCGCCTTGCTTTCAATCCGGCCTGCAAAAAGGGCCGAGGTCCCAGTTGCAAGAGGCTGCAGTCTGAATCACTCCTCTCTCTGGTGGATCAACCAACACCGGGGAAAATTGATCATTCACCACCGAGGACTAATCCTCGATATGGCTCAAGGCATTTAGCCTTATGTAATCGGGTTCAAGTCACTCTGGGTTCGTTCGCCCGATTTGACCGGTTCTTGGTCCATCGTGCTCCCGCGTCCGCTCTCACCCTGCAGTTCGGCTTGTGCCTTCGTGACGGTGAGCCGTGCATAGTAAACGGGATCGCTTTTGTGAGTGCTCCGAAAATCAGCGATCCTCCGGATGATTTCCTCGGGATCGTCACCCCTGGCGAGGGCGCGTTTCGCATAGGCCCAGTCATGTTCCGACTGACTCATCTGCCGTGGCCCAGTCGAGGGTAATGTCGGCGTCTGGCGGTGCGGCCTGAAGTCGGTTTCGATGAGCTCGGTTCGGAGCCGGAAGTCCTGGGGATGATAGACACGGTCCGTATGCTTTACCGCCTGCACGAGAAACTCCACTTCGTATTTCCGGTTCAGGAAGCCCGGAAGGCGCAATACGCGGGTCGAGTCGGTTGCCGCGGGATCGCCCCCGAACTTACGCACCATGGCCCGCTGCAGAGACTCCGCTTGATCTTGTGAGATATTCTCGAGCCGCCAGACCACCTGAAACTTATCCGGCGACGTGGTGATCGTGTAGTTCCGGGGAGGCACGAGATTCGACTGTTGAATCTTGCCGAGAGCTGCCGGGCCATCGTGGTCGATGTCCATATAAAGGTGCCGAATGGTTTCGATGTCCTCCTTGGTCCGTGTGCGAGCTTCGGGTTTTAAGGAGTTCATTCCGATGTAGATGTCGGAGGATTCTTTCTCATTCTTGTAGCGAAGCCAATCCTGAAAGGAAGGCTCGGCGATCTTGGCAGAAGTTGTGATGCGTTGAACCGTTTCGCCCCGGCTACGGTTGCGCACCAGGACAGCGAGACGGTCTGACCGTTGAAAGTTCGTGAGGACATATTCGGTGGTGGAGATGTTCTTGTTGTTCTCTTTGTCTCCCTGGGTCATGCGTGAGCCTCCTGTCTTTGGTAGATTGCGCGGTAGTCGAAGAGATCGGCGTCAGGGTCGTAATTGTTGATTTCGAGGACCTCGGAGATATAGCGGCGCCCCGGCCGACGCTCAATCTGAATCACGACATGGAGGGAGTCGCCGATGTTGCTCTTGATGGCGCGGTACGGCAACTCGACGCCGCTTTGCAGGACACAGCTCGTGAAGCGGGCGAGACCTTGTCTGGCAGAGTTGGCGTGAATGGTGGACAGTGTCCCCGCGTGACCCGTATTGAGAAGTTGCAGAAGATCGAACGCCTCGCCGCCACGAATCTCGCCCAACAAAATACGGTCCGGCCTGTGACGGAGAGATGCTTTGAGCAGTTCGCGGATGGCGATACCCGGCAAGCCGTTCTGCGGATGCCTTGCTTCAAAGCGAACCAAGTTCGCGTGTCCCAACCGGATCTCCGCCGTATCTTCGATCAAGAGAATGCGCTCGTCTTCCGGAATGAATTTGCCAAGGATGTTCAGGGTCGTGGTCTTGCCGGAGCCGGTGCCACCGCAAATCAAAATATTCTTACGGGAAAGAACGTAATCTTCGAGCCGGTTGGC
>DLMH01000089.1 GCA_002478115.1 Candidatus Acidiferrum typicum
CCCTCGTGAGAAAAGGCGGTTAGTCCGTAGGGTTGCAAACTCCGGATACTCGGTGCTGGCCGCGATTGCTGATCCTGCCTTCAATCGAATGAAGTCTCGCCGGTGCATGCTCTCCTCCGTCTTGTGCTTGAAAAAACCTTTCCTAAGAGACACTGGTACGACGCGAAGCTCCGGACGATCGGGGCGCGCATTCTTGGCGATCTCCGTCTCCGCTGCCACTCCTTTTTGTCGATGTCCACTCTGCGTGGAAGACACCCTCTCTATCGATTCGACGGAAGGTATGCGCTCCGAAATAATCGCGTTGTGCCTGTGTGAGGTTCGCTGGAAGAAATTCGCTGCGGTACGCATCGTAATAGGCAAGCGAAGAGGCCATTGCCAAGACAGGGATTCCGAGGCCCACAGCCGTCTGAATCGCAAAACGCCAATCCTCCTGGCGACTCTCGATTGCTTCGCGGAAAGCTTCATCTAACAGCAGGTTGACCAGTTGAGGTTCGCGTTCGTACGCTTCACTGATTTCATTCAGTAAGGATGCCCGAATGATGCAACCAGCTCGCCAGATTCTCGCAATGTTGCCGGGTTTGAGATCGTAGCGGTACTCGATCGAAGCAATACGCAACAGCGCCATGCCTTGGGCATACGAAGTGACCTTACTCGCGTACAAGGACCGCTCAATTGCTTTGATCAGCTTATGCTTATCGCCCGTATACGAGCATATGGGTCCACGCAAAATCTTGCTTGCAATAACCCGCTCTTCCTTCAAGGCAGATAAAAGACGACTTTCTACGGCTGAGTCGATCGTCGGGATAGGTGCAGCAACATCAAGTGCGTTCTGACTGGCCCATTTTCCTGTGCCCTTCTGTTGCGCTTCATCCAAGATCACATCAACCAAAGGCCTGGCGGTAGGTTCATCTTTCTTCGCAAAAATGTTTGCCGTAATTTCAATAAGATATGATTTAAGCTCTTTCTCATTCCACTCCTTGAAAATGTCATGTAATTCGTCATTGGGTAGCCCCATCCCCCGGTGCAGCAGGTCGTATGCTTCAGCGATTAACTGCATATCGCCATACTCAATCCCGTTGTGGACCATTTTCACGTAATGTCCAGCCCCGCGCGGTCCCAAATACTCGACGCAAGCTTGTCCATCCTCGGCCCGCGCTGCGATAGCACGAAGAATTGGAGCCACGGCGTCCCATGCTTCTCGTTGTCCGCCCGGCATGATGGCGGGTCCCCAGAGCGCACCTTCCTCGCCACCAGAAACCCCAACGCCCATGAAGAGAAATCCGGATTGCTCTAGTTCCTTACTGCGCCGTTCAGTGTCCAGGAAGTACGAATTTCCCCCATCCATCAGGATGTCTTCCGGCTCGAGATGAGGTTTCAGCTGCGTAATTGCGCTATCCACGGGAGCACCCGCCGGCACCATGATTAGTACCCGGCGCGGCTTTTCGAGCAACTGCATAAACAACGCGGGAGAATCAGCGCCAGTGATTCTCCTGCCACGCGCCGGTCCTTGAAGGAACGCCTGCGCTTTCGTCAGATCCAAGTCATATCCAACGACAGCAAATCCATTTCGCTCCATATTCAGCGCCAAGTTTGCGCCCATTACACCCAAGCCAACCACGCCGACTTTATAGGCCATCTCTTTTCCTCCAGCCGGAGATGTCATACATCATCTGTGACTTCCACAGTTCCACGCATTCTTCCGTTCCGTTGTGCTCAGCGTTGTACGCGGGCCGATCCGCCATGTGCAAACGCCCGAACTTGGTCCAATGTGGCCATCGTCGTGTCGCCTGGAAACGTCGTGAGCAGCGCTCCATGCGCCCAGCCGAGTTTCACAGCTTCTTCCGCAGGCTCCCCTGCGAGAACTCCGTAGAAGAAGCCAGACGCAAACCCATCACCTCCGCCAATCCTGTCGTACACGTCAAGTTGACATTGGGGGGACACAAAACTCTTGCCGTTGATCCAGGCCACCGCGCCCCAGCTGTGACGATTGGTCGAATGGACTTCGCGCAGCGTGGTAACAATGATTTTGATATGCGGGTAGCGCTCTAACACCTTTTCGATAGTTGAGAGAAAGGCGGTTGGATCAAGCTTCGATGTCCCAGTCGCATCGGGACCCTTTACGCCTAGACCTTTCTGCAGGTCCTCTTCGTTGCCAACGAGGACATCGACGTTCTTGACGATTCGATCAACGACCTGCCGCGCCCTTTCTTGGCCACCGGACAGATTCCAGAGCTTCTCGCGGAAATTCAGATCGAACGAAACAACTGCGCCTGAGTTTCTTGCTGCACGCATGCCTTCAATGATCAATTCCGGCGTGGACTCAGAAAGAGCAGCGAAGATTCCGCCGCTGTGAAACCATCGCACTCCTCCGCCGAATATAGCTGTCCAGTCGAAGTCGCCCGGCTTCAGTAGCGCCGCGGCTTCATTCGCCCGGTTATAAAAAACGATCGGCGCCCTCAACCCATAGGCGCGATCGCTGTAGACGGTCGCAATATTGGGCCCGGTCACGCCGTTGTGTTGGAACATCTTGTAGAAGGGTGTGACGCCCATGGCTCGCACACGCTCAACCACGAGATCGCCGATCGGGTATTTCACCATCGCGCTGACGATCCCGGTTCGCAGACCGAAGCAGTCGGCTAGGTTGGCGGCAACGTTGAATTCGCCTCCGCTGACGTGAATCTCGCATTCCTGTGCTTTACGAAAGGGGATGATGCCTGGATCTAGCCGATGAACGAGCCCACCGAGCGATACGAAATCCAAAGCTGCTGATTCCTTGATTGCTAGACCGTAGTTCATATCATTGCCTAAGGAATTGGATGAACCATACAAAGGGCATCCTAGGAGCAAACTACTGTCTCGTCAACAGTGCTGCTCGCATTTGAGGTGCATAACAACCGATGCCTTGAAGCGTACAATGGCGGAACGAGAAGGGTGGCCATTCATTGACAATCGTTCGCCGAAGTCGCTAGTATCCGGGACTGATTGGTACGGCCATTAAGAGTAAGTCACCAAACCGGACAAGTTCGTACTAGACCTAAGGCGCCTGAGTCCCTGAGAGTTTTCATGGGCGAAAGGTGCGGGTCCATTACTCGGCCAGTCGTGTGAGCACGCTGTGGTAATATAAGGTGCGCATTTTAAGGTCGTGTTCACTCTGAGGAATAACACCGTGAAGCAACCACCCAACTTCTCTGACCGTCGTAACTTTCTCAAGACAGGCGGTGCCGTTGCCGCAGCGCTTCTAACCAACGGCGCCGTGCTGGCATATCCTTCTACCGCCACGTTTCTGCCTCTCCCCGCTAATTCCAATACGCAGGCCGCCATGCCAACCCGCAACCTGGGCAAGACGGGTTACAAGGTGGGGATCTTCAGCCTGGGGGGCCAGGCTGCGCTCGAGAAGGCGGACAACTTCGACATCGCGGTGCCAATTATTGAACGTGCCCTCGACCTGGGCGTGAACTACATCGATACATCCTCGATCTACGGTGGTCCTGAGCGCTGGAGCGAGCAGTACGTGGGCCGCGTGATGAAGACGCGGCGCCAGGATGCTTTTCTTGCGACCAAGACAAAAGAACGCACGCGCGACGGTTCGCTGCGCATGATCGAAAGATCGCTCACCCTCCTGAATACCGATCATGTGGACCTGTGGCAGTTGCACGACATTGGTTTGCCCGAGGACGTGAATGCGATTTTTGGCAAGGGCGGAGCAATGGAAGCGCTGCTCCAGATGCAAGAACAGAAGGTGGTGCGCTTTCTGGGCGTCACCGGCCACTACCGGCCTGAAGCATTGATAGACGCGGTGAACCGTCACCCGTTCGACACCATCCTGATGGCGCTGAACGCAGCCGATACGCACATACATAGTTTCACCGATCAATTGCTGCCGCTGGCTGTGGAGAAGCAAATGGGCATCATTGGCATGAAGGTGCCCGCGCGCGGTAGACTTCTTTCAACATGGACTCCGCCTCCGCTCGAACAGCAACAGCATTCGTGGGAGGGATCGGCGATTGCCACGCGTTCAGGGGTCATGAACATGGGCCAGGCGATGCATTTCACTCTTTCGCACCCGGTCAGCACCGTGATCATCGGATGCGACAATATTGCGCAGCTTGAGGAGAACGTACAGATCGCCCGCGATTTTACGCCACTCTCCCAGTCCCAGATGGCGGCGCTTAACCAACTAGCGGCACCTGTCGCGAAGCAGTCGCTGTTCTTCCGTTTCACCGACCGCAGCAAGGGCTGATCGAAAAGCAGCGCGTCAGCCGCCTTTTGCGCTACCCGTCCCGCTCCAAGAGCGATTTAGTTTCGATCCATCGAGCGGGATACTTACGGCCATGCTAGTGCCGAGCTGACGAATCTCTGTGAGCCATGGATTGTTGTTTGCGTCCAAACGCAAACTGTGGTGGAATTCACTGGAATGAACCGCCGAGATTTTATTCGCTTCTCTGCCGCGGCCACTGCAGCTGCTGTTCGGCATCCACTCGCCTTAGCCGGGACCAACCCAGCCGCTTCGGTTCGGCTGATTATTCGCCCAGACCGCCTCGGCAACAAGATCGGTGACGACTTCTCCGGGCTCAGCTATGAGTCGGCACAGCTCGGGAATCCGAATTTCTTCTCCGGTGAGAATGCGGAGCTGGCCGGGTTTATCCGAAGGCTAGGGACGTCAGGCGTTTTGCGGATTGGAGGCAACACCAGCGAGTACTGCTATTGGACTCCGAATCCGGAAAAGCCAGCGAACATGCCGAATGTTGAGAGCATGCGCACGGGCGACAAGGCCAATCCCATTGCATTTGGATTGACCGCCGGTCCGGATACAGGACAGAAAGCGCCCGCGCCGGTGAGTATTACGCCCCTTGCCATCCACAATTTGCGGGAGTTCTTGGATGCCTGTGGCTGGAAGCTGATTTATGGTTTGAACATGGGAACCGGCACAGAAGAGGACGCCGCAGAGGAGGCGGCTTACGTAATGGACGTGGCCGGTTCGAAGCTGATTGCATTCCAACTGTGCAACGAGCCCGACCTCTTCTATCGGAACGGGATTCGCAAAGCGAATTATGATTTCGGGCAATTTGCCGGCGAATGGCAGGGCTTTTACCAGGCAATCCGGGCTCGCGTCCCGCATGCACCATTCGCCGGACCAGACACGGCGTACAACAATGAGTGGCTGGTGCCTTTTGCCAAACAATTCAAGCATGAGGCGGTCTTCCTTTCGCAGCACTACTATGCGGAGGGTCCGCCCACGGATCCTTCCATGACGATTGAACGGCTGCTCCGGCCGAATCCCGCGCTGCAGGCCGAGTTCGAAGGAATGAAGGAAGTGATGAACGAGTCTGGCTTGCCCTTCCGGCTGGCGGAAACGAACTCCTGCTACCAAGGAGGCAAGCCGGGTGTCAGCGATACCTTTGCCTCAGCGCTGTGGGGTGCGGACCTCATGTATCAGCTTGCGTCAGCGGGTGGCATGGGGATCAACTTTCACGGCGGTGGCTATGGCTGGTATACCCCGATTGCCGGAACCCGTGCAAATGGATTCCTGGCGCGGCCGATCTATTACGGCATGTTGCTCTTTTCGCAGGCTGGAGCGGGGCAGCTTGTGGAGGCCAAGTTCGAACAGTTGGAACGGGCGCCGCTGCTCACGGCTTATGCCCTCCGCAGCGTTACAGGAGCATTCAAAGTAGCGGCTTTCAATAAAAACCTGGATCGTGGCGTTCGCCTTACGATCGACGCGGGAAGCCGCGCACAACGCGTGAGTGCGCTTCGTATGCTTGCACCGCGAGTGGACGATACAACGGACATTACCTTCGGCGGAGCACCTGTGGGCGCAAGCGGTGAGTGGTCGGCCACGCGGGAAGAGATGCTAACCGGAGAGAACGGAACTACGGTCATCGAACTGCCCGCAGTAAGCGCAGCCCTGGTCACGTTCTAACGCAAATGAGTTCGCGTTGCACGCGAGACGTCGGGAACCGTTGCAGGCGCGTCAGCGTCGGAGCGCCGGAGGGTTCATCGCCGACGTTAAGGGGACTCGGACGACCTCACAGGTGATCCACCCGTATTGCGTAATCGGAAGTCATTCTGCAAGTTGGGTGCGCTCGCTCGTCACGTGGATGCCAGTTCTACGACACTATCCAAAAGTCCCGTTGGAGGAAATGAAGTGTTACGGAAAGCCGATCGCGCTTCGATCTTCTCGAACGGCGTTTGGGGCCAACTCCCGAGTTGCGGACAATCCACTTGGAACGGTCATTCCGTGGGTCGGGCGCGCAGGCTAACTAACTTGACGCGCTGAGAGCACATCCCGCGCAGTCGTCCAACGAATACTGGGATAGCGATCGTTGTCGAGCAGCTCTAGCTTTGCCCGGCCGTCGAACATGTTACGCATGTACTGCATGCCCTGCCATGCCGGGTAAAGTTCCTTCTTTCCTGGAGCGACCGTGCGCGCGACCTTGATAAGCGTGCCGAGCATTCCCAGACCTCCGGCGCGGAACAGGCGGAACTCCTTTCCGGTCACCTCGCTTACGACCGCCGTCAGTTCCCGGGCGCTGAGTTGATCGCCAGCAATTCGTAGAAAGCGAGGGGTGAACGGATCAAGAGCCGCGCTCGCCGTGAATGCGGCCGTGTCGTCCATCGTCGTGAAGTCCATGCGCTGGTCCGCGTCGCCCCAATAGAGGACTCGCTTCAGTTTGAAGAGAATGAGCGGCATCTGACCGGT
>DLMH01000147.1 GCA_002478115.1 Candidatus Acidiferrum typicum
CCAGCGTGCGCACGGCGCCGGAGGAAACCAGAATGGGATACGGATGGCCGGCATTGCAGTAGCGAAAGGTGTTCGAGGCGGCGTCCAAAACGCCGCAGAAGAAGGTCACGAATTTACCGGCCGCGATGCTTTCGCAGAGCATGCCGTTGATGATGCTGCACACGCGCGCAGGGCTATCCAGATCGCGAACGGATGCGCGCAGGCTCGCCTGCACGTTGGCCATGAGCAGTGCGGCGGGAACGCCCTTGCCGGAGACGTCGGCGATGCAGATGGCCAGCCGGTTTTCGCCGAGCTTCAACACATCAAAGTAATCTCCGCCGACCGCGCGTGCAGGCTGCCAGGCGCTGGCCACCTCGAATCCCGGCAGCTGAGGAATTACTTTGGGGAGCAGCGACTCCTGGATCTCCCGCGCGCGCTGCAATTCCTCGTCCTGGACTTCCAGCCGAGCGGCGCCCGCCTGGACCATGCTCTGCAGCTCGACATTGCGGCGCTCGAGGTGCGCCCTGGTCCTGCTGTAGAGAAAATTCACGACGCCGTAGACGATAGTGATCAGGAATGGCATCTTCCAGCCGGTGGCGATCAGGTGTCCAAGCGATTGCGGACCAGACGGAGCGAACCACCAGACAATTACGCTCGTCAGCGCGTAAACGGGCAGCATCACGACGCTCAGCAAGACCAGGAAGATCAGCCAGTCATAAGGAGCCGGCCTTTCATACAGCGCGTGCAGCCATTGCATGGGAGGCGAAAGGAAATTGCCGATGCACAGCGAGTACAAGATGACTGTGAAAGGATGTATGGGCTCGCCCATGGCCCAGAAAATGGCGCCAATCACGAAAGCGATGAACAAGTAGACGCCCTGGTTGCGGAAGAAGGTCGTCAGCGATTTGGAGTCGGGCCTCATCGTTAGCCTGATTGTCAGCGGATCGTCCCTATTCTGTATCTCGCGTTCGGCTACGAATTCTCTGCCCACGTCACATCTTATTGTGACGATTCCCAATAGGCAACTCGCATCCGTGTGGAGCCGATCCGGCGATTCTGGGCGAGTGGTCGGCTATCTGGAATCTATTCAGATGCGGCGTTGCGTCCTCGAACGGGCCTTCTGGACCGTTTCGCAGACCTGGCAGCCAATTGCCGAGTGAGCCCCCTCAACTGGCAGGATGACTTCCAAGTGCGCCGCAAGGACCACAATCACGGATTGGAACCCGCCGAATCTCCGGTAAACACAACACGATCCACACGGTGTGTCGTAGAGACATGACGGCCATTTCCCAGTGAAACCGCTGAAAAATCTCAACAACGTTTCTTTCGTCGTATTCACTTGCATTAATACATTGTATTAAGTATGGTTAACAGCACGAATGGTCCAAGCGATTGGAGCTGGGTTTAGAGTCATGCCGCGCACGGTACTATCCATACTTCTATTTGTTGGATCGCTTCATTTCCTCTTTTCCGAACCCGCATTTCCCCAGGGAGAAACCACCAGCGCAATCGTTGGACAGGTGAGCGACGCGAGCGGAGCGGGAGTGCCCGGCGCCGCGGTGACGGTCACCAACAAAGAGACTGGTTTGAAGCGATCCGCGAGGACCGATGAATCGGGCAGGTTCAACTTTCCACAACTCAAGCCAGGCACTTACTCCGTCAAAGTAGAAGCGCAGGGCTTCGAGCCGCAAGAGAATGACTCTGTGTCTTCTGGCCTGGGCCAGAAGCAAACCGTCAATTTCACGATCAAGATCGCTCGTGCAATGGAGACAGTCGAGGTAAATAGCGAAGCGGCGATTCTCAACCCCGAGGATGCGAACACATCAACCACGCTCAACACCCCTGCCTTGGAGGACCTTCCCAATCCCGGCGGGGATTTAACCTACCCCCTGCAGTTTGCGGCAGGGGCTCTCATCAATACGGCAGGAAGTGGGAATGACTTCGTCGGCGGCACGAATGGCTACGGCAACGTCGAGTTCAATGGACTGCCCGCCCTCTCCAACGGCTATATCGTCGATGGCTTAGAAACGAATGATCCGCTGACGAACCTGAACAGCGGGCTCTCGACGAACCTGGTCCTCGGATTGAATTCGATTTCGGAGGTAACGGTCAATACTCTCTCCTATGCTGTCGACCAGGGACGGTACGGCGCATCTCAGGTCAACTACGTCACAAAGTCCGGCTCGAACCAGTTTCACGGAAATCTGTATGAGCTATGGAGTGGCTCGAAGTTCAGCGCGGCCGACTATTTCACGAACGCCACGCCAGGAAATCACAAACCACGCTCCACCGTGAATCACTTCGGCGGGAGTGCCGGCGGCCCGGTCGTCCACGATAAGCTGTTTTTCTTCTTCGATAGCGAGTGGGTTCGCATCGCATTACCAATCGTCACGGCCACTACCGTCCCCACTCTGGCGTTCCAGAATTACGTCTTGCAACAACTCCCTCTGGGTGGAACCGACTCCATCACCGGGAAGGTATATCAGCCATCGCCCAAGTCGGTGCCGTTCTATCAGAAGATGTATTCGCTCTACGGAAATACCAACGGAACGCCTCTCACGGTACTTGGCTGTCCATTCGATGTTGGTGGAATTGCGCCTGCAACTCCCAATGATGGAAACGGCTGTGCCAATCGCCAGAGCATCTCCCATTCGAGCGATGATCACGAACAGGTTCAGACGGCACGAATCGATTACAACATCAATGAGAAGAACACGACCTGGTTCCGCTTTCAGACGGACGACGGACTCCAGGCCGCCTATACCGATCCCATCAACCCCTTGTTCAACGCTCTTTCTCCTCAACCTCTTTACTCTTTTGCAGCGGGATATACGCACGTCTTTTCGCAGAATCTTGTCAACTATTTCAATCCGGCGTTTTCCTGGTATGGCAGCCTGTTTGGCCCCAGTGATTTTCAGAAGACACTCGCCGCGTTTCCCATCGTTTTGCAAGGCAGCGGCGCGAATGCGCCTTTCACCACTGTGGGTGGGCTCGACAACACCTGGGTCCAGGGAAGACGCGCCACCCGCTTCTTTATCAACGATAACCTTGCTTGGAGCCATGGCGCGCACGAACTCCGCTTCGGAACCAATACCAGGATTTTTCGCCTGAACGATTATGATTTCGGCGAGGGTTCGGTCCCGATGGTGACTTACACTACTCTGCCGCAATACATCTATGGGGTTGCATCTACCGCGGGAAAGACTTTTCCCACCTCGGCGAACGAGCCGTTCAACTTCCTCAATCTCGATCTCTACGCACAGGACACTTGGAAGGTGACGAAGAAACTGACCTGGACCTTCGGGATGCGCGATACTTTGAATTCCAATCCATTAAATCCGCATCAGCATATCGCTCGTCTGAGCGGCTCTTTCGGTTCCATCTCGCACGATGTGAATCAGCCTTTGAACGCCGCCATTCAAACCGGTCTCGGCACCGTGTTTTCCTCGACGCCCCTCGCGATACTGCAACCCAGAACAGCCATCGCGTGGCAGTTTGAACCGAAGTCCGTGCTGCGTGCCGGCTTCGGGATCTTCAGCGACATATTGCCCGGCGCCATCGCCGATGTGGTTGGCGTCAATCCGCCCTATGTTAAAACTTTCCAGGGCGGGCTTCTCGGAAGTGTGGGTGGCACAGCCATTGCGCCGGGAGTGCCTGACAGTGCGGTCGACGCAACCGTGACCGCGAATCAAACGTTCAGTTCCGGATTTGCGCAGGGCCAGCTTTCCTGCGCGTCTGGTCAGTCGAACCCTACGACCTGTCTTCCCCCAGTCGCTATCACGGCGGTGCCAGATGGAAAACTCCACGCACCCTACTTCATGGAGTGGAGTCTTGGCCTGGAACATCAGTTCGGATCGACAGCAAGCATTCACGCGCAATATGTCGGCACCCGTGCCGTCAACCAGCCGTATCTCACACAAGTGAACGGCTATCAAACGGTCTGTGAGGGTTGCTTTGCGCCTTTTCCCTATGCGCAACCTACGGATCCCCGATTCGGCGCAGTCACGCAATTTTCGACAGGTGCGAACAGTCATTACAATGGGCTGCAAATCACCGCAATGAAGCGCCTCGGCCACGGATTCATGGGACAGCTGAACTACACCTGGAGCCGTTGCATTGACACTGTTTCCAATGGCGGATTCCTGCAGTTCTCGGCGGGAGGAATCCTGTCCCCGCTCCCCGGAGACTTAGCGCGCGATTATGGTCCCTGTGACTACGACATCCGCCACAATCTCAACGCGCAATACGTCTATCAACTTCCGCTCAAGTTCAAAAGCCGCTCTCTGGCCTACGCGCTGAATGGCTGGCAAGTGTCGGGAACCGTGTTTTGGCACAGCGGAATTCCATTCTCGGTTCTGAGCACGCCGTACTCTGCTAATGGCAATGGCATCGTGAACGGCAGTGGGCCGCAATTCGCCAGCATGATTCCCGGAGTCCCCCTCTATGAGCACAAACCGATTCCCGGCGTCACCCAACCGGGCACTGTGCAATGGCTAAACCCAAATGCGTTCGTCTCCACCGTGGATCCAAGCACGGGTGCGTGCTACGGCGGCGACAGTCCGGAGACGTGTCAATTCGGCAATCTTGGCCGCAACGCGCTTCGCGGTCCCGATTTTGCCTGGAGCGATTTTTATCTAACGAAATGGTTTCCCTTAACCGAGCGTGTGAAGCTACGGTTCGACACTCAGTTCTTCAATGTCTTCAACCATCCGAATTTCGGGCTTCCGAGCATGGTCCTTGCTGGGATTCCGGGCAAACCTTCTACCCAGACCGGGTTTGGAGCGCTGACGTACACGACTTCCCCGCCGACCGGCTTACTCGGCGTCGGGTTGGGCGGTGACAGCACGCCACGCATGATCGCGTTTCAAGCGCGCTTGGAGTTCTGATATTCTTCATCGTCCCCGGTCGCTGAAACAGGTCGGTCCCAGGGTTCCGGTTCTTGCTCGCTTCCAAAGTGGCTTTTTTCTGCCGCTCATTTTCGTGGACACGGCTTCAGGCTAATTCTTGTGCTCGTCAGCTTTATTGACTGTGCTTTGTTCGGCCCCTGCCCAGAACTCTTTTGATATTCCGTCGACGATTCCTCAAAAAGGGGTCCTGTCGGTAGTGCTGGCCGAGGCTAGCTCGCGACTTTCAATGCAACCGGTAGTCGGCGGTCCCGAATTGGAACTCGTCGTGCTTTCACGGGCGTCGTAGCTTTGTAAACCTCATTCGGGCTAGCGGCTCGCTGAATCATCCACTCGCTTCTTCTACCGATATGGGCGCAAGTCGGACACCACGACCCCCGCTTTATTTTGTCTGGCATGGCCTCCCATTCATGTCCTTCTGCGCATCGCCACCGGAGAACTGTGCGCTCATTTACATATGTCTCAGACAAACATATTCCGCCTCTGTTCGCCGCAAGCTCCTGAAAAAGCGGCAAACTAAGCCGCTGGTTGCGGGCACATACTGGACACCAAGTGCCCTGGACGATATAGGATGGCGCCGCTTGCCAGCGATGTCCAAACTCACATTTCCAGGTCAATTTGAATTTGCTACCAAGATATTCCGGGGACAAGCACGTGCCACCACGAGCGATCGCCAACTCTCTCATTGCTGTTATGCTCAGTCTTTCATGAAATCTTCGCCGCCCGTTGTAACACTCCCTACACCAGCTCCCCTTCCTTCGGAGTCCACCCTGCACATTAGCTGCACATGCTTTCCACTGATGTCCATGTCTGCAAACCCACAAGAGAGGCGTGCTCGCGTTTTTGTAACTGGTCGATAGACACCTCCCACCACGTTCTTTCGCGATCTGATGCATTTCTTCTAATCTCAATCTCTGGTTGTGAGCACAGACCGGGCACCAGTTTCCAGCTCGGATCGAGTGCGCCCTCGCCAGCCACTCATGGCCGGCGGCGCATTTCCATCGGACGGGATGTGACGAGTTCACATAAGCAAGGGACAGACAGCAACCACCTTTCTGGACCGCGATTCGCTGCAAAAGAGGCAAGGTCAAGGGAGCGACGCGGGCCCAGAAAGGGCACCAGTGCCCTTTTTTGACCTGAAGAGGCGTAGCGCTCCATTCGTGACCATTTGAGCAGCGCCACTGTAACTTTGTGGCAGTATTTCCATAGTGCACGGAAAGGCAGTCACCGCCGCGAGATTCGGCAATCTCTTTCATCTGTTCGAGCGTACCCGGCCGTACGCCCGCACAATCTGGACACCAAGTTCCTTTTCGGATGCTCGCTGGGACAGCGCTCCACTGGTGTCCACTTGCGCATTCCCATAGCAAAGGGACCGTAGAGTTGACGTAGATAGTTGAAATGCACCGCCCTCCTCTTTTTCGAGCGAGCGCCATCATCGTCGCAATGTCCAGCTTCAGCATCATGATGCCCTGCGCAAGCATTGTGCTGTCCGTCCAACGGGGCAGGCCGGAGGAAGCGTCGTACTACTCACCCGTGCCTGCCTCTCAGACGCGAAAGATATTAGAAGTGAAAGCCGAGCTCGATAGTCTCGGTTCGCGGTGTCACATAGTGCGTGCCGCTGAACGTGGAGAGGAAGTTGTACAGCGCATACTTATTGGCGAGGTTGATCACGGTGAACCGCAAACTCCACTTGCGGCGGTCGCCGCCGAATAGATTGTCTTCGCCGACGGCAATGTCGAACAAGTTACGCGAAGCGACGCGCGGCGGATTCTTGTCGTCGTCTTCGGTGCCAGGCTTCCGTATCTGGAGGAGTGTTGATCCATACTGGGATGCAGAGCACAAGCCGTTCGCGCTAATGGGAACTCCCAGCGGATTGCTGGCGCTCGGCGGGGCCGCCACCACGCTGCCGCAGAACAGACCTGCCTGAAATTGCTGATCGGGCGTTAGCCCCGAAACGTTGACGAAGCCCGGAGTACCCTGGTCGCCCGCGCAATTCCCACCAAAACAGGGAACCGGGCCCGCCACCAGGCCGCTGTCATACCTCCAATTGACGCCCACCCAAGGCCCGCGCTTCCACGGCTGGTATTGCAGGTGGCTTGTTTGGTTGAAAAGTTCGTCGTGGTCGATGCGGAAGACTCCCGTTCCGCCTTGCCCCGCGGGCGTTGCTCCTATACCTGTGACTTGCGGCTGGAAGAACCGAGCCGCCACGCTGGAGGCCACGAAATAGGCGGAAAGTCCGTGGAAGTTCGGCACGCTGGCTCGGAGCATATAACCAGGAATCTTGGAGTTGTGCCATTCAATCGGGAACGTGATCGGCGTATTGCCCAGAATGCTGAAGTCATACGCGTTGTGCGTGTACTTCCACATGTATTCCCCTTCGAGCATCAGGTATTTGCCGGAGGCTTGCTGGAATCCAGCGTGAAACTCGTTCCGAAAACCCGGAGTCAACGGAGCATTGAGGCAAGGATATCCTTGCAGCGACGACATGAGGGCATTGACCACGGGGTCGTTGCAACCTTCGCTGGCCAGAACCAGGTTTTCGTTAAAGGGTGTCTCAAGTATCCGCGCGTAGGAAAGTCGCAGCACCGTATTCGTCGGCTTGATGTTGTATGCAATTCCCAGGCGCGGCTCCGCCTGCTTCGTGACCGACAGTCCGTTGTAGAAATCGCCGCGAATTCCCAGGTTGAACGAAAAGTTGCCCTTCGTAATGGTGTCCTGCACATAAAGCGCAAGTTCCTTCACGTCGGTGTGCCCGCGGAAAAAGTAATATTTTCCGCCCGCGGTCAGGTCATAGGGAGCCAGCGTCGTGCACGCCTGGCACGGATCGCCAGTCGCGGCCGCTAAAGACGCCAGGAACGTGGGGTCCACGATTCCCAGCGAATCGTTTTCCGTGAGAAAGGTGTGTTCGTAGGTGATGCCCGCCTTGATGTTGTGAATGCCCTTCACGTAAGAAAGATCAGACCGTAGCCCGGCGTTGGTCAGCCGGCGAGCCTGGCCGATACTTTCGCCCTGGAGATCGGGAGAAAAATCCGCAAAAGGATCCGCGCTCGGGTAGTAGTGGTATTGGTCCTGTCGCACGAAGGCGCCGATGGTAAACACGGCCTCCGTGCCGATCAGGTGGACGAAGGTTGGAGCCACGTTGAAGGTTCCGATCTTGGAACGTTGATCCGCGGGGCCAACCAATTCGCCGTTGGGGCCCAGCCCTGCGTTGTCCACCACCAGGCCGTTCCACGCCGTGGCATACTGCGCGTCGAAGGAATTAGGGGTCTGGAACCATGAACGCGTATAGCCCAGGTTCAATTGGAACGTATTTGCGTCGGAAAGTTTATAGTCCACGCGGTCGAAAAAGTTCTCTTCGTTCCCTTTGTCGTGCATAACCGTGTGTTCCGGGGGATCGAGGAAGCGGCCGGACTGCAGTCCGCTGAGCGCGATAAAATTCCCCCAGTTCTTGCCGCCATAGGCGAGATCCGCGGAGAAGCTCGGTGTACCGAAGCTGCCGTATGACGTGGTCACGCTGCCGTGCGGCTGATCGACTCCCAAACCGGAACGCGTCGTCACTTTGATGACCAGGCTCGTTTTGTCACCAAATTCCGCTGGCGGTGCGCCGGAGATCACTTCCAGCGACTGAATCGATTCCGACGGAATCTGGTTGGAAAACACTTTGCTCTGCTGATCCGTAATGGGCTGCCCGTCCACGGAGAAGGAGTTTTCCGCATGGTCGCCCAGACCGTGGAACAGTCCGTTCGAGTCGGCCGCAACCCCTGGGGTCGTCAGCGTCACCAGCGAACTGACCGAAGAGGTCGAACTCTCGAGGGGCACGTTCTCGAACAATTCACGGCTGAGATCCGTGTGAAAGGTCGAGTCGGTTTCCAGCAGGTCCGCGCCGCTCGACTCCACGATTACCGTGGTGCTGGTGGTCCCGATTGTCAGTGAGATATCCACCTTCGTGGACACGAAGGAGCGCACTTCAACGTCCTGCGAAGCCGGCGCAAATCCACTGGCGTTCACGCTCAGGTGATACGGATTAAACGGCACGTTGGTGAAACGGAAAGAGCCGTCTTTAGCCGTGTTCATGGTGCGCGAATAACCGCTGACCACATTGGTGATTTCCACCGTGGCGTTGGCCACGGTCTTCCCCGAAGGATCTAGAACTATCCCTTCTATGGATCCAGAGTTACCCGTCTGCGCGAATACCGCCGCGGCAACAAAAATCGCTTGGACGGCAAAAAGAACAGCTACTCGAAAACCGTATCGCATTTTTCCTCCGATTCCTCATGGAAACGTCAGCGTGACGTGCTTGTGTTGAAAGAGACCGCTGTAAAAACAGCGGGTGCGCGGCTAAATGGAGCCGCGCGACGAGGCACTACCCTGATTGGGATTTACGACGCGAAGGAAAAAGGCGGGGCGCGGGAAGAAGAATGCGCGGAAGGCGGCTTCGCGAAGCTGACCTCCGAACAAACTACAACTTCACCGAAGGAAAAGATTGGAGTGCTGAACGAGATAAGCGCCACTGCCGGGGTGACGCCCAGATGGGCAACCTGGCAGAGGCGGCAGGCGGCTTCGTCCTGGCCATTGGCATGGAAGTGTGGCGTTACCTGTAGGAGGAACGCGAGCGAGAGCAGCGCTAGCGTGAGCGCTACTGGCCGGGCGAGTCGGCGGAAGATGGGATGTACGTCAAACAACATTTCCGTGCCTCCCGCGAATGAGCGTTTTCGGGGCGGGCCCCCTCTCCGCCATGCGAAAAGAAAACCTTACTTAATTTTCAAGCATGCTGCCGTGATTTGCAAGGTAGATTCCCTGGTGCCAAACTGCTGTTTTACACATGTCTTCACGGCCGTCCCGCTAACTCCTTACTCCGTCGCAGGTTGCCCTGCTCCGCACCGCCCCTCCAGGTCGTCTTCTCCCTTTTTCGATTTCGCAGGCTCTCGTCCCTAAACTAGCACGGTGGTTTATCAGGCTTCCGTGACAGATGGGGGTCGCAACTCTTTGAAAGCAAATTCCTGAACCGAACTCTTTAACTCCCGTATGGGCGCGTCCTCGGAAGTTAGCGGTCGAGAAACGGCGTTGGAGGAGATGA
>DLMH01000002.1 GCA_002478115.1 Candidatus Acidiferrum typicum
GCCGCCCCTATGCCGATCTGACGGGCAAACGTGAAGTAATCCCAAGGTAAGGTTGGCCGACAACTCGACAATTGGCCAGTCGCCAGCATCACGGTCGCCCCCGATGAAGGAGACTGCTAACTTCGGCCACTAATGTTAGCGCGAAAAAACTGCTCCGTGCGGCAAGCCTGATCCTTTCCATCCGTGCGGCCACTCGCGATTTTCGAAGTTGAAACCGGAGTTGCCGTCCGTGTCGCGGAAACTCTCATCCACTCTGAGAGCGCCGCTTTGAGGATCGAATTTTAGCAGGTAAAGGCGCGAGCTTCCGGAACCGCCAGGCGTAATCACGATGCGGTTGGTGGCTGCGTCCCACGCGCTCCAGTGCGGATAGTAGTTGTCATCGAACTTCACGCGAGAGACTACGACCGGTTTGGCTCCATTGGAGACAGCAAGCACGATGGCGGTATGGGCAAACGAGACGGTCTGAATCAGAAGGTGGCCAAACATTCTGAAACAAAGCCACAGCACAATCACTGTAGTACATACGGGAATCCCCGAAATTCGCATCATTGCTTCCTCGAGTAAAAACCCCCTGATCAATAACACATCAGACCTATCCTTCGAAGGACGAAGAAAGAAAATACTGAGCTTGCCATGTATCCGACAGCACGCAAGGGCTCCCGTCTGGGTTCGAGAGCGCTGTCTATTTGTTCAGGCTGGCAGTCCAATCCATCACTACGGACATTGGGGTCAATGCCGATTTCAGCTGCGTGTTGATCAAGAACCGCTGACCGTCTTTGCTTACATCATAGGCGAACCGTTCGGAGGTGGCGACCATTTCGCGGGGATTCGCCTGGAAGAGCGCCACCGGAGCTCCCGCATCGAAATTGGCGCCGGTCGTAACGGGCACGGCCATGATCTTGCCATCCGGCGCGAGGTAGAACAACTCTCTCCCATCGCTTCGCCATTTGGGCTGTTCCCCTCCCGCATTCGACACTTGCCACTTTCCATGCGCTGCAGGAAAGGAAGTTACATAAATCTCCCATCGTCCGCTTTCATTCGAAGCATAGGAGACCCACCTGCCGTCCGGTGAAAAGCGGGCCACATTAGGGGCAGAGGTCGCTTTCAGAAAAAGAGTGGCCGTGAGTCCCGGAAAGGTCACGTACCACAAGTCGGTGCCGCGCTGATAGATCAGGTATTTCCCGTCCCGCGACCAGTCGGTTGGATAGCGATCGGGGCCATCCTGCGGGATTAGCTGCTCCTCTTGTGACCCGTCCGCATTTTTCACGTACAAGTTGAATTTCTGGGCGCGGTCCGAAGTAAACACCAGCTTGGTCGCGTCCGGACTCCAAAGAGGCGTGGAATCGATGGCGGGATCGAACGTCAGCCGCTTGGCGCTCTCGTTTTCAAGATCGTAGGTCCAGAGATCGGTATTCGTAGTGGCAGGATCCATGGCATCTGCGGCAACGAACTTCCCGTTCGGCGACAGAGAGATGTTGCCGTAAACGCCCGGCTTCGTTGCGACTCCAACTTGCTGCCCCTTGCGGTCAAACCAAAGCAGTTGCGACGCTCCCGTGTCGCCGGATGATCTCTGAGTGACCAGCACGTCGCTCGCGGAACTCGCGAATACGGCCCTCTGAATTCGCGGTAAGTACAGAATGTCAGTGAGAACAGGACTGGGTTCTCCACTCAGTTCGAGCTTCTTCGCGTCGAACCGTTGCGCAAAAAGAGTTTGATCGCGGTAAAAGAGCAAATAACCAGGTGCGGCATAAGCGGCGTTCGCTCTCGCTTGTGTAATCAGGCGCTTCTCGCTCGAATTCAGGGCGCCCACATAAATGGAAGAGAGAGTCCTCCGGCCAGAAAGGTCCATAGCCAAATATAGAAAGTGATTTCCGTCAGGCAGAAAAGCAGGCCAGCGGTGGCTGTCTTCCGCGTGTTCCCTATCTGGAAATGTGATTTGTGTGGCCGTACCTCCGGAAGCGGCGATTCGATACAAGCCAAATCCCAACTGTCCGCTCGGAGTAAACACGATGACTCCGTCTTTGTTCCACGCGCCACCGCGGCCGGTCGGGGCCTCGCAGAGGGTTTGCACCGGCCCACCTGATAGATCCAGCCTCTTTAATTTCCCGTCTGCAAAAAATCCAAGTGACTTGCCATCGGGAGACCAGAACGGAAAATTGGCTCCCTCAGTGTTGGGAATTGCCTTCGCCTGCGGAGCGCCGGGCTCGTAGATCCACAAAAGGTTTTTTCGTTCGGAATCCCGGCCAACAACGGCGACAGTGTGGCCATTGGGCGAGACTGCCACGTCTCGAGCCGAGAACGCGAGCGGTGCAGAAAAATATGCGGTCTGTTTAGTAGGGCGGCTGGTGCGCCACAGGATCACGGATGCGATAAGGAGGAGTGCCAGTGTGCCTGCCACGGCCGCGAGGACGCCCTCCCGTTTTGTTCTTCTGTACTCTGCGGGCTTGACAGTTGGGGTTTTGCCTCCCGCAATCCACTTCAGTTGGAGACTCAGGTCATGCGCACTCTGGAACCGGTCGTCAGGATTCTTGGCCAGGCAGGTTGCCACGACTTGCTCGAACACAGGTGGCGTGAGGGGATGAGTCGCGGTAATTGGCTCAGGTTCTTTCTCAAGGATGGCACTGGCAACGCTGATCTGGCTGCGGCCCGCGAAAGGCCGGTTGCCCGTCACCATTTCGTAAAGAATCGCGCCCAGCGCAAACAGATCCGACCGAGCGTCGGCCTCTTTGCCCTCGAGTTGTTCCGGGGCCATGTATTGGATGGTGCCGATGATTGCTCCTGCCGTCGTCAGCGGAGACATTGGGCTGGCCTCGCTCATCGTGCGGGCTGCGGACAACAGAGGTGCGCTGGATCCTGAGACGCCCAGGCTTGGGCTCGTGGCTTTCGCCAAACCGAAATCCATCAGCTTGGCGCCTGCCCGCGTGAGCATGATGTTGCCCGGTTTAAGATCGCGGTGGACAATGCCTTGCCGATGCGCCAAGGTAAGCGCCTCCGCAATGGCAATCGCAATTTTCAGGACTTCAGGGAGCGGTAATGGCCCTTTGCGCAATCTTTCCGCCAGCGTCTCGCCTTCGAGAAACTCCATTACCAGATAGTCGGTTCCGTCCTGTGAGCCGATATCGTAGAGATGGCAGATGTGAGGGTGGTTCAGAGCAGAGATTGCCCTGGCTTCGCGCTCCATGCGCTGTTTGAGTTCGGGCGACGAGGAAAGATGCGAAGCAAGAACTTTGATCGCTACCGCTCGATCAAGGCGGACGTCCCGTGCACGGTACACCTCGCCCATCCCGCCCTCACCTAACGGTGATTCGATTTGGTAAGGACCGAATTTTGTGCCAGCGCTGAGGACCATCTGTGCGACCGCAATTATATTCCTTCGCTTCGCCACTTCAATCGCGGGATTAGAAAAAGCAATCTGCGGAGGTCGCCCCGATCAGGAACAAGAAGTCAATTCCTGAGAATCGATCGCGGTCATTTCCCCGATGATGGGCGACTCTGACCTTACAGTCGCCGCACCACTCTGATCATTGACCGGTGGCAGGGAGGCCATCGGTCATGAAGCAGAAACCAAGTTCCAGAAGGAGACACAGTAGCACCAAATCCATCCTACGTTTGCCCGACCTGGAACACGCCAAGGCCGCGGTGTTGAACAGCCTCAACTCAGCAGACGCAAAGCGAGGTTATCGTCATGCCAGATGAGTTCGTTGACTGGTATTGCTCTGAACCGCGCTTGGCGTTCAACAGGATCGTGGTCTTGCGGTATCGCTCTCATCTCGAATCCCGTCAACTCGCCCCGGGCACAATCAACCTACGTCTTGGCGCCGTGCGTCGCCTCGCATACGAAGCTGCGGACTGCCGTCTTCTCAGCGCCGATTTGGCTGCCGGTATTCGTCGCGTCAAAGGGGTGAAGAAGTTGGGCATTCGCCTCGACGGCAGAATAAGGCCACGCGCTTTGGCAAGCCCCCGATCGTCAGCGACTCAAAGGAAAATGTGACCGAGCCTTGCTCGCATTGCTACTCGCGTGTGGGTTGAGGAGGCATGAAGCTGTGGCCTTGAAATTGGATCATCTCCAGCAGCGCGAAGAGCATTGGGCAATTGTTGATCTGGTCGGCAAGGGAGGCCAGGTTCGAACGGTTCCGGTTCCCGATTGGGTGAGAAGCGAGTTGAACGATTGGGTGGCCGCAGCGGCTATTGATCGAGGAAGACTGTTCCGCCGGGTCAACAAAGTAGGAAGGGCATGGGGCGATGTGTGTTTCTGAGTCCGACGGGACCGTGCCGCAGCTGCCTGTCGTTGACTCGCGAATGCCCCCTCCGTAAGATGAAGCGACTGGAAAGTTGGGGATTCTCTTTAGTGATCGACCAGACCATCTCGCACTACCGCATCGTCGAGAAGCTGGGCGGCGGCGGCATGGGTGTGGTCTATAAGGCCGAGGACGTAACTCTACACCGATTCGTCGCGCTGAAGTTTCTGCCCGATGAAGTAGCCAAAGACCCCCCAAGCGTTGGCCCGCTTCCAGCGGGAGGCGCAGGCCGCCTCTGCACTGAATCATCCCAACATTTGCACTATCTATGAGATCGGGCAGCAAGATGGACAGCCCTTCATAGCCATGGAGTTTTTGGACGGGCTGACGCTGAAGCACCGCATTGCTGGCCGACCGATGGAAACCGAACTGATTCTGTCGCTGGCCATCGAGATTGCGGACGCGCTCCAGTCCATCCAACGCGCAATTGGAAAGCGCGGGTGAGATATTTCCGCCTTGTGGGGTCCCATCCGTGGTTTCGTGAAGGACGTGTTTTTCCATATACCCGGATTTCAGCCACTTTTGGAGAATGGCTTGATCCATGGGGACGTGAGCCAGAAGCCAATCATGCGAAATTCGGTCGAAACAGGACTTGATGTCGCCCTCTAGAATCCCCTGCGGATTTGGTTTGGACAGTGTCTTGAAACACTGTTCTATCGCGTCAGCGCAGGACCGCTGCTGGCGAAACCCATTAGGAGTTGTTGTCAGCAGTGGTTTCCACCACGGGGTCGAGTGCCAGCAAATGCCATGCCTGTTGGGGTCGATCTTTCATAGTGGGAATTCCGAGTGGGCGCATCGTTTTGCCGTCCGATTTCGGGATGTAAACCCGTCGAAGAGACTGAAGTTGATAGCCTCTACGCTTGAGTTCATGTACGGCCCGTGTCTTCTTTTCTGGTGTGTCCCAGATTTCTTGGTCCACCCCAGGGGTTTTTTTGCCATTGTTTTCCGTCACTCGTCGAACGGCGAGAACCTTGCCGCTGTACGAGTGGGTCAGCAGGTGTTGCAAGGCTCGCACCTTGCCCAATCTACTAGCCTTCGTCGCCTGCACGATACGCA
>DLMH01000047.1 GCA_002478115.1 Candidatus Acidiferrum typicum
GTGTTTATGAGATAACTTCTAGCGATAGCGTTCGATACCCTACACGGCGTCTTATCTTGTGCTAAAACAAAAACTGACATCTAAATGTCCTCTCGGATTGCTCCGGTAAAGTTTGCCTCGACAATGTTTGAGAAACTTGGCTATCAGCGACCTTCCCCGCTTTTTCGCAGGGATTTTTCCGCTGGTACAACGAGGAACACCGTCGCTCCGGGTTGGGCTTGCTCACCCCGGCCATGGTGCACTACAAGCAAACCGCGCTCCTCCTCGAACGGCGCCAAACCGTTCTCGATGCCGCCTATCGCGTCCATCCCGAACGCTTCGTCCACCAGGCCCCCAAACCAGCAGCGGTTCCAACCGAGGTCTGGATCAACAAACCGCTCAACTTAAATGAAAAAACTCACTAAATTCCATGAACACTGGTCTCAAACTCGTTGACGCGCGCCGAACTGGCGGGCTGCTGTTCACGTAAATATTTTCGTATACGCGCGTTCGGAGCCTGAAATTTCCCTCCGAAGAGAGTCGGAATTTTTCCTTCCCAAGCGCCGTATGCACTGGGGTAGTCACTCTGACAGCTAACTCTCCCCGCGCGTCAGAAAATAAGTTCCCCTCCACGCCCTGTGAAACTGATTTCTCTAATCCACTGTTAGTGATAACTTTCCTTTCGGAGCAGGACGCTGTAATTCCTGGCCAGGTGCAGACGGAGGCCTCGCCACGAGAAAAGGCTGCTCTTACGGATCGTCATCATGAACAAACAGAACCGTCGAGCCTTTCTTCAAACTTCCGCAGCGGCACTGGCAGGCAGCCTTGGCCCCGGGCGTGCCGTCGTGCTGGATGGCGCCACTCCCGGCGCTCTTTCGTTCGGCCTAAACCCCAGACTCGCATCACAGACCATAGCCTCCAACGACGGCAGGAAGCCCCTGCGGCTCGGCTTAATCATCGGCATCGGCAAGGATCCTGATGCCGCTCTGGCAAAGGTCCACGATCTTGGCCTTCCAACATGCCAAGTGTTTGTGGACGATTTCGAGCCGGAGCAAGTCGGGCGCCTGCGGCTGGCCCTCGAGAAATACGGCATCGAGGCGACTTCTCTTGTCGTCGGCGGACCCGGAAAAGAAGTGTGGGACTTTTACCAGGGGCCTCTGACCATCGGCTTGGTTCCCCCAGAGACGCGCGCAGCCCGCCTCATGCACATCAAGAAGGCTTCGGACTTCGCCAAGCAGTGTGGCATCCCCGCCGTACAGACGCACTGCGGATTTATCCCGGAAAACCCCAACGACCAGTTATACAAGGAGACTGTGACGGCAATTCGCGAGGTGGCCGCCTACTGCAAACGCAATGGCCAAAATCTCCGTTACGAGACCGGGCAGGAGACTCCTATCACCCTGGTGCGTGCGATTCAGGACGTTGGGACCGACAACCAGGGCGTAAACTTCGATGTCGCCAATCTCATTCTTTATGGCAAAGCAAATCCCGTCGACGCCCTCGAACTCCTCGGCCCCTATGTGCAGGGAATTCACGCCAAGGACGGTCTCTGGCCCACGAACCCGAGGGATCTCGGCGAGGAGGTTCCCATAGGCAAGGGCAAGGTAGATTTTCCCCGCATCATCGCTCGTTTGAAGGAACTGGACTATCGCGGCGCGGTCACCATCGAACGTGAAATTTCTGGTCCGCAACAAGTGGCAGATGTTCGCAGCGCGAAGGATTATCTGGAAAAGCTGATCGGGTAGTTATGGCGGCATCCCAGTTCCCCGGCAAGGCAAGCGGGATGTTCGGAAGCGCATCGAACGCATGCACCCAGCGGCAGGAGGCAACATGTCAAACGATTGCAAGCACCAAGTGGACTCCTCAGACAAGATTGGCCGTCGAAAATTTCTGGGGGCAGCGGCGGCAAGCGCGGGCGTCATGTTCATCAGACCGTCCTTCCTACGCGGCACGGCCGCCAACCCCGCCGTCCGCGTGGGCCTGCTTGGTTGCGGCGGTCGGGGCACCGAGGACGCAGCGAATCTCATCGACACGGGTGGTGTTCGCGTCGTCGCATTGGCTGACTTATTTCAAGACCAACTCGACACGGCCCGTGCGCACTTCGATCAGATCCAGCAAGCCAAAGGGTATCCCGCCGTGGACTCGTCGCAACTCTTCGTTGGCCCCAGCGCCTACCAGCAGATCGCAACCTCCAAGGAATTGGATGCCGTCGTAATCGCCACGCCGCCCTATTATCATCCCCAGCATTTGGAGGCTGTCGTCGCCGCCGGCAAGCACGTTTATCTCGAGAAGCCGGTGGCGGTCGATGTGCCCGGCGCGTTAAGGGTGATCGAAGTCGGCAAACGTGCCGAAGGAAAGTTGAGCCTTGATGTAGGGTTCCAGATCCGTGATTGCCCGCCCTTTGTGGAACTGGTCCGGCGTATCCATAACGGAGCGCTCGGCAACATTGTCTGTGGCGAAGCCCATTACCTCGCCGGCTACCTCGACCGGCCGGCCTGGCCCAAAGCTTCACCCGTCGAGCGTCGCCTCCGCAACTGGGTCTATGACCGCACGCTTTCCGGGGACATCATCGTGGAACAGAACATTCACGTGATCGACATTTGCAATTGGATCCTTAAGGCTCACCCTCTGAAAGCTTCCGCAACGGGTGGGCGCTTGGGCCGTCCGACCGACGGAGACGTCTACGGCAACTACAATGTCCTCTTCCAGTATCCCGATGGAGTTGATGTCACCTTCAGCTCCACGCAGTTTGCAAAGGGCTGGTGGGACGTCACCGAACGCTTTTTCGGCACCAAGGGTACCTCGCAATCTCCCTATACCGGGCCGCTTGGCATCTGGGGTGACGATCCTTGGCAGTCGCCGGGTTCCGTTGCGAAGGATTCGCCCGATTCCAAAGGTTTTTCAGCTACCGGGAACTTCAGCTCCAACCTCGAATTCGCCGACTCGGAAAAGAAGAAGGCCTTCGTTGAAAGCATCACGACCGGTAATTTCCATAATCAGGCTGCCAAGGGCGCGGAATCTGCCCTTTCCTGCATGATGGCGCGCTCGGCTGCCTACACTGGACGCGAAGTCACCTGGGATGAACTGATGAAGTCCACCGAGGTGTGGGATCCAAGGATTGACTTGAACAAACTGGGCTGAGGTTGCGACGCTGGGTTCAGTTTTCTTCTCGACTGGATTCGGCCGTGGTTTCCTTGCTTTGAGAAGTCACGGACGAAACGGCGCCTGCCACTAAGCCTCCCTTGAGGTGTGCAGATGAGCAAGGTATCACGCCGTAACTTTCTGAAGTCTTCAGTCACAGCGGCCTGGGCGTCCGGCCTTGGCGGCGGGGTCGCTGGATCTCTCGTGGCTGCTCCCGGCGGCTCAGCGTCCGGCGCAGCTAAGCTCACGCCATTCCCCGCAGCACTTTCGATTAAGAAGGGCTTGGTCTTTGACATGCTGCCCCCCAGCCTCAGCTACTCCGATCGCTTCAAGATGGCGCGTGACGTTGGCTTTGACGTGGTGCAGGCACCTACCACGCCCGACGAACATACGGCCGAGGAGATCAAGAACGCCGCCGCCGCTGCGAATATCCGCATCGACTCCGTGATGAACATGGATCACTGGAAGTACCCGCTGTCGTCAGACGACCCGGAGGTGGTGGAAAAAAGCCTGGCGGGAATGCGGACCTCGCTCCACAATGCCAAGCTCTGGGGTTCGGGCGCGGTGCTGCTCGTCCCAGCCGTGGTGAATCCGGCCACGTCCTACCGCGACGCTTGGACGCGTTCTCAGAAGGAGATCCGCAAGCTGATTCCCCTCGCTGAGGAACTGAAAATCATGATTGCCCTCGAGGAAGTTTGGAACAAGTTCCTGCTGAGCCCCCTCGAAATGGCCAAGTACATCGCCGAGTTCCAGAGTCCGTGGATCAAGGCCTGGTTCGACGTTGGCAACGTGCTCCTCTACGGATATCCGCAAGACTGGATCCGCACGCTCGGCAAGGACATCGTCAACGTCCACCTCAAAGACTTCAAGCGCAAGGAAAATGGTTACGCCTGGGTAAACTTAGGCGAAGGCGACGTGGACTGGCCCGCGGTGCGCCAGGCTTTCGCCGAAATAGGCTACTCCGGAAGCGCCATCGCGGAGCTCGCGGGCGGCGACGAGGCCTATCTGCGTGACGTCAGTCGCCGCATTGACCGGCTGCTCCTCGGCCGCCTGTAAGCGCAGGTGTACCGGCATTCCGGCCGGCATGCAGCGCGGATAACCCGCAAAAGATGGGCTCTACAGAGGTGCAATCGATGGATGGCGAATGGAAAGGGTGGCTGGAAGCGTTTTTATTTCCCAGCCAATTCTTTCACCTTGAGCACGCGATCGCCCGCTACATCCTGCAGCGCTTGGACCGTTCCGGAAGGCCAGCGGATTTCCACGAGTTTAGCGTTCGTGTCATTGCCAAGACCAAAGTGCACCGGGCCGTGGCTGGAAGAAGCATAGCCGACACTGGTGGTCATGTGGTTGTACTGCGCGCCTGCTGAGGTCACCACCTTCACCACAGCTCCAATTCCGTCACGATTGCTCTTGGTGCCCTCCAGCGCAACATCCAGCCAGTGCCCTGCGCCCTCCGTTCGATTCATCCAAATCTCCGCATCTTTGCCGAGCGCCGTGACCACAACATCCACGCGGCCGTCTCCGTCAAAATCTCCAAACGCCAGACCTCGATGCCGGGCTGGGGGAGCCGCGTCCAAGCCAGCTTCAGCGGTCAGGGCCTGCCATTGGCCGCTTGCACCCAGATTGCGAAATACCGTGTTGGGTTGCTCGATATCCATACCGGGCTTCGGAACGAACTCCACATGCCCCCTTGCGATGAACAGGTCTTTCCAACCATCGTTATCAAAGTCATAAAAGCCGGGGCCATAGCCCGCCATGGAGCGGCTGAGCTGCCGCATCCCACTGGCATAGGTAACTTCCTCGAATCCCTTGCCGGCCTTGTTCCGATAGATGGGGAATGTCTGGTTATTCAAGGCGGCGAATACTATGTCCGGGTAACCATCATTGTTGTAATCGCGAAAATCGAGGCCCATGCCGGAAATAAATTCGCCGTCCTCCACTAAGGCGACGCCCTGCGAAAAAGCGACTTCTTCGAATTTTTTCCCCGTGTTGTGGAGCAGAAAGTTGTAGGACGTATCGTTGGTGATGAACAAATCAGGCCGGCCGTCGAGATCGTAATCCGCCATTCCCACTCCCATGCCCTTGCCCACCAAATCCCGAATCCCCCACTTTTCGGAGGCGTCTTCAAAGGTTCCGTCGCCGCGGTTCAGGAACAACTGGTTGGGCTGGCCCTCATAAAATTTTGGACTGCAATAGTCGTAACCTGTCGAGGGGCCGCACAGATGCTCTGTTTTCAGGTTCCACTGCAGGTAATTCACCACGAACAAATCCAGCAGGCCATCGTTATTCACATCCACCCAGACGGCAGCATTGGCCCAGAGGGGACCGTACTTTGGATCGTTCCAGCGATCGAGTCCGGCTTTCGCGGTCACATTCGTGAAGGTGCCGTCGCCATTGTTGTGATAGAGCGAGTTGCCGCGCACCCCGGCGATGAAAATGTCCGGGAATCCATCGTTGTCGTAATCGCCGACGGCCACGCCCATGTCATAGCCGGCGCCGGTCAGACCGGCTTCCTTTGTGACATCCGTGAAGACGCCATTTCCATCATTTTGAAAAAGGCGGTTGGAAAATTTTGCGGCGTCTTTTTTCAGCGTTTCGATATTGGCGCCATTGGCAAAAAAAATATCGGGGCGCCCATCTTTGTTGTAGTCAAAGACAGCGACGCCGCCAGCCATGGTTGCAGGAGCGTGGGGAAACTTTGGAGTTTCGTCGGATTCCACGCGGAAGGGCATGCTGTTCAGGGCAAATTTAATCTGCGCCGCCGCAGCGGTATTCGCTGCACGAATGCCGCGCGTGGGCGAAAAACAATATGATGCGAAAGTGCCGCCAAGAAGCGAAAGCAACTTTCGGCGGCTCGTTGCCCCAACAGGCGCTTCACGACGCCTTGCACGATCCAGCACGGAACCTGCCTCCTTTGGCTGCCACGGCCGCGGCGCACATCGCATGATCATCTTCTCACAGTTGCAAAATGGCGTCCTTGCGCCTGCTCAGCTCACCCCTGCAATCCCAAGAGGTTCATTCGTTACGTGATCACTCCTAATTTACGCCGGAACGGCCCCAGCCCACTGGTCCGGGATCGCTTCCGGTAAGGAGTTCAGGTTGCTGGCCTGGCCGGTGAATAGGCCCCTTTGGCACGTCTCTGGGGGCCCGGGCAGGGCTCAGCAAAACGATTTTGTATGGCAGTTTCTTTGCGGTTTCAGCAAAAATTTGCTTGACATGGATTCGACAACGTAATAAATAAGAATCAACCGTTAGCCTTAACGGTGAGTCTTAGGGTGATGTCTAGAATGTCTTGCCAGTCGGCAAGAGGGGTGAAAAATGAACCGAAGTACCATTTCGTGTGTTTTTGGTCGTCTTTTTTATTTTAAATCATTAAATCTAAAGTACTTGGCGATCCTGATCCTGGCCATGCTTAGCCTGCCGTTCCTGGCTTATGCACAGAACGCCACCATCATTGGCACAATCACCGACCCGTCGGGTGCGGTGGTTCCCAACGTCACAATAACGATTACCCAGGTCGAAACTGGCCGTGCCACTGTCCTCACATCGAATGATGCCGGGCAATTCGTGGCTCCCGATATTCCCATCGGCCACTACAATGTGAAAGCCTCGGTTACCGGATTCAAGGTAGCAGAACGCCTAGGGCTCGTGCTGTACGAAAACGATCGCACGCGCGTTGACTTCCAATTGCAACTTGGCACCACGGCGCAATCTGTTTCCGTGGAAGCCAACCCCATCGCTGTGCAAACCGACACGGGTGAAATCAGCAACGTGATTAACGGGACACAGGTGTTGCAGCTTGCCACCAACGGCCGTAGCATTTACACCCTGGCCACCCTGGTCCCGGGAGCTTCCAACAATATGACCGACGACCAAGCGCCGAGCTCAACCAGCGGCGATAACAGCGTGAGTTACAATGGTTTGCGGCTGGGTCACAACATCTATCTAATGGACGGCGCGGAATCGGACGACCGGGGCAGCGGGGGCAAAATCCAACTCATGCCCTCCCTGGACGCGGTCGCGGAGTTCAACGTCATGACCTCAAACTACAGCCCGGAGTACGGCTTGTCTTCGGCCGGAACCGTGGCCCTGGTTTTCAAATCGGGAACCCAGACGCTCCATGCCAGTGCCTGGGAGTTCATACGCAACAATGCCTTCGACGCGAACAGCTACAGTGCCAACGCCGCCGGTCAGAAAACACCCGAACTCAGGTTTAACACCTTCGGCTTCAACGTCGGCGGGCCCGTTACCTTCGGGCATCTCTACAATCCCAGCAAGACCAAGACCTTCTTCTTCTACAACATGGAATGGCGCAAACTGATTCAAGGAGGCTCCATCACTCAGACGGTTCCGGACACAGCCACGTACCAAGGTGGAGGAGGGCTCGCAGCAAATGTCCCCACGCTAACAACTGCGGCACTCGCCGCTCTTGCCGCCCCTGGCGCCGCGGGCGTACCACCAAATCTGGCCGCCTTGGCGACGGATATCAATGCTCATAATCTGACACCGGGCGCGGCGTTCCCCACCACCGGCCCCTACGCGCTGTCGAATTATTTGGATCCCAATGCACAACTCCTGCTGAAGGCGGGCATTTTCCCTGCAAACAACACCACCTCCGGCGGCGCCCCCGCATTCTTCGGCGGCGCGAACCTCCCCACCAACGTGAAGGAAGAACTCGTCCGAATCGACCACCACTTCAACGATAAGGTGTCAATCTTTGGCCATTGGGCCCAGGACGCCGTGTCCCAGACCACAAGCACTACGCTGTGGTCCGACGATAACGTGCCCTCGATAGGCACCGTTTTCAACAACCCCTCGAAGAGCGGCACCATTCACCTCATGCACACCATTAGTCCCAATCTGATGAACGAGATTGCCTACAACTACGGCGGCAACAGCATCCTCTTTACGCCGGTGGGCATATACGCGCAGCCTTCGGGCTTCAGCGTTCCGGGATACCTCCAGACGGCTGTCGGGCTGCCAAACGAAAACACCCTTAACCGGATTCCCGGCATCAGCCTAAGCGGCATCGCAAATTACGACGTCTCCGAGGTGCCCTGGACCAATATTGCTGCTGACAATCAGCTCCGTGATGACCTCTCCTGGACCAAAGGCACACACCAGCTCAAGATGGGCTTTAGCTGGGCGCGGTACGCAAAAGTCCAGCAACTCTTCGGCAACACGCAAGCCGCAGCTTCCTTCAATGGCCAATGGACAGGCAACTCTTTTGCCGACTTCCTGCTGGGTATGGACAGCGGCTACAGCCAACTGGCGCTGCAAGACAGCGGTCATTGGCCGAACATTTCGACGGCTGCCTATATTCTGGACAACTGGCGTGCGACTCGCCGCTTGACTCTGAATCTGGGCCTGCGCTGGGACGGCATCCCGCATGCCACGGAATCAAATCACCGTGATGCCAACTTTTACCCCAACCTGTATACTACCGCCAACGCGGCGGTCCTAACCGCGACGGGCACCATCGCGCCACCCTGCGCCGCGCCCTGCGTCGGCACCCCGGCCGCGGCTTTCGGCGCCAGCCCCAATCCCATCCTCGCCAAGTTGGGCAGTATATTTTATCTCAACGGTATTGGCATCATCGGCGAGAATGGCATTCCCGCCGGTTTTGTCCAAAACCACTGGAACAATTGGGGTCCGCGTCTCGGCTTCGCCTACGATCTCACCGGCACGGGCAAGACCATCGTGCGCGGCGGCTTCGGCATAATGTTCGAGCGCGTGCAGGGCAACGACATGTACGACAGCGGCGGCAATGAGCCCTTCAGCGATAACATAAGCCTCGGAAACGTAGCGTTTTCGAACCCCGGCCTTAACTTGGCCACGGGCACGGCCCCGGTATCACCCATCCCGGTGCCCAGCATTAATGAAGGTCTTATGTCGAACGATTACAAGAACCCTACGAGCTACCAGTACAGCGTCGGTATTCAACAACAATTAGGGCGCGAGTCCGTACTCTCGATAGCCTATGTTGGCAACCAGAACCGCCATCAGACCACCTCAGCGGAGTTGAACCTTCCGCCCGAGAGCGACCTGGCGGCCCTTACGGGGCATACGGACACCCTTCCCTATCTTCAGGCGGTTCCGTATACCGGCTTTGACGACATCAACATGTTCCAAAATGACATTAACTCACACTATAACGGATTGCAGATCCAACTCCGCTCGCGTCTGAAGCAGGATTTGACCTTCCAAGGCGCATTCACCTGGTCGCGCTCCATTGACCCGTCGACCGGTGGCGATGATACCAACGAGTCCCCCAACCCCTACAATCTCAATTACAATACGGGGCCTTCGAACCTCGATCGCACCTTTATCGCGATGGTCAACCTCGTCTATGATATCCCACTTTTCCGGCACTCGGACAACCACGCCTTGAAAACGGTTGCCGGTGGCTGGGAACTTTCCGCAATTGGTACCATGGAAACGGGTCTACCGGTTTTCCTCACTTTGGCCGGCCCGCAGGGCGGCAACGCCGTGGACCACGGCACGAACGCGCCAGACCTCACAGGCTCCGTCTCCTATCCTAAAACTTATGGTCAGTGGTTCACTGGCAATTTCAGTACTCCCGCGCTGGGTGTCTGGGGTGATGCCCCCCCTCAACAGGTACGTCAGCCGGGTCGCGACAACTGGAACATCTGCCTTTTGAAGAACTTCGTGATCAGCGAAAGCAGGGGGAGCGGTATCGAATTCCGCATTGAATCGTACAACACGCTCAATCACACGGAGTTCAAGGGCGTCAACAGTCAGTTCAACGGTTCTGGCTTCGGCGCCGTCAACGGCGTTTGGGACCCTCGGGTCTTCCAATTCGGCCTCAAGCTCAAGTTCTAATGAGCAGTCCAAGGGTTAGTTAGTACGGCAAAATGTAACTCAGCCCGGCCGGCAGCCTCCTTAGCGAGACTGCTGGCCGGTTCTTTTTTTCTGGATGAACCGGGGGTCGTCCCCGGCTACCTCGGGGGTTCTTTCACCTTGACTATCTGATCAGCGGGTACGTTCTTGAGCTCCTGGGTGATACCTGAAGGCCAGCGGATTTACAGCCTGTGGAAAAACTCCGCAGTTTAGGGGGTCGGAGCGGCGCCTGTCCCGACCCGGTCGGGGGCTCCGGCATTAAGTGCTTGGCTATCATCGGGCTTTCGCCCGCCGCAGGCGGGTCCGCCGCTTTCTGGCGGAAGCCCCTGAGGAAATGGTTTCAGGCCTTTTTCCGCAGCCTGTTTAGCCGTCCCGGAGCGGGGACCAAATGCACGTATGCGCATCTTGTTTTGTTTCAATCGATTGCCGTGGGGAAAACCCAATTTCGCCGAAGTTGAATTTTCTTTCATCATCCACCATCCAAAATTTGTCATTCCGACCGGAGGGACGGCGTCTTTGGCCGTCCCGGAGTGGAGGAATCTCTCTTCAACTTCGGATTTTGGGCTGAGTGCGAGAACGAATCGGCCAGAAGGCGATACACTGGATACCGTCAGAGACTGCTTGTTCGTGTTGCCTCGAGATTCCGCAAAGCGTCACTGGCAAACTTGGATCTGGTACCCATGACCAATTGGAAGACAGGTTGTCTCCTCGCCGCACTCCTCTCCGCTACGCTGCTCAGCGCGCAGACTCCCACTCCTTCCGACGCACAAGCCCTGGAACGCCAGGGAAGGCTTTCAGAAGCAGCCCAAGCGTGGAAGGCCATTACAAGCCACAACCCTCGTGACGCGGCGGCATTTGCCAGTTGGGGGGTGGTTCTCTCCAAGCAAGAAAATTACCAGGAAGCCGCTTCGGCCTACAAGAAAGCGCTGGCGCTGAATCCGAATCTGCCGGGCATCCAACTCAATCTAGGGCTGGCAGAGTTCAAACAGGGGCGTTTCCCGGAAGCGATCCCTCCGCTTCGTGCGGCATTGGCGGCCGACTCCCACAGCATGCAAGCGCGCACGCTGCTGGGACTCAGCTTCTACGGTACAATGCGATTCGCGGAGGCTGCCAGGTATCTGAAGGTGGCTGCGCAAGCGGATCCCAACAATTTGGAGTTACATCAGGTGCTGGCGCAGAGTTGCTTGTGGGTGAAGGACAATGATTGCGCCTTGAAGGAGTTCCAGCAAATTCTGCTGCAAAACCCGGATTCGGCAGCGGCCCATATGCTGATGGGTGAAGCCCTTGATGGTCTGGAAAGGTCCGCGGACGCGATTGCGGAGTTCCAGGCCGCGGTGAAGGCAGCTCCGCGGGAGCCGGGGGTGCATTTCGGCTTGGGCTATCTGTATTGGAAGGCACATCAATATGACCAGGCCAAGGCGGAGTTTGAGGCAGAGCTAGGGATTGATCCTGGGAACGCCCAGGCGTTGGCCTATTTAGGCGATATCGAATTAAAGCTGAATAACCCGGAGAAAGCGCTCGCCTTGCTAAAGAAGGCGGTGCAGCAGAAAAACGACCTTCGCATTGCCTATGCTGATATCGGTGCAATTTATGTGGACCAGAAGCAGTACGAAGACGCTCTCGCGGCGTTCCAACAGGCCGTGAAACTCGATCCGCAGCAGCCCGACATGCACTTCCGGCTGGGGAACTTATATCGGGTAATGGGGAACACGGCCGCATCTCAGGAAGAATTCGCCAAATCCCGCGCACTCCACAAGAAAGCAGACGATGCTCTACTTAAGAAAATCTCTGACGCGCCGCCCGCACTGCATCAGTAGGTGCCGTAGAACCGGAAGGGTCATCGTTGATTAGGTCCGGGGATACAGGTCGTTCCCCCTTGACTCCCCAGATTCGGGGGGCTAGGCTTCGGGCTGTTTTTCATGGCGCTTATGCACCAGCCAAACCAACGCGTGCTGCTGCGAGCAGGGGCATTCCTGCTGCCGGTCCTGCTGTGTAACTTTTTGTGCCCACTTGCGGCCTGGTGCCAGGCCAACGCAGGTGGGGAGATGGAAATTCGCGGTTTCCGCGCGGAAATCGACGTGACCGTACACAATAGTTCCGGAGAGATCATCTCCACGCTCGCGACCGTGAATCTTTATAAGGACGGGAGGCCATACGACCGAGGAACGGCAACAAACGGGCGGATGTTTTTCATGTTGCACAATCTAGGCAATTTTACGGTCATTGTGGATGCAACTGGATACAAGTCAGGACAGAAAGACGTGTTGGTTACCACAGAGATGACGTTTGAGGTGGAGATAAGTCTGCAGCGGGGGACATCTCCGAATTTTACGCCTGGGGCAGCGGGGAATCCGATACTCGCTCCCAAGGCCAAGGAAGCCCTGGACAAGGGCATCCAGGCCCTGAGGGACGACAATTTGGATGCGGCGGAGAAGGCCCTGGACCAGGCTATGAAGCTCGCTCCAAATAATCCGGACGTGCTTTATGTGCTGGGTGTGTTGGATCTGAAAAAGCACGAGTGGACAAAGGCGCAAAGTGTTCTGGAAAAAGCCACGCAGATGGAACCAAACAGCGCGCGCGCTCTAGCGGCATTGGGGATGGTGCTGTGCAACCAGGAGAAATACGCAGAGGCTATTCCACCACTCGAGAAGTCCGTGCAACTGAACCCGGCCAGCGACAGGCAGACGCATTGGTCATTGGCGGAGGCGTATTATCACAGCGAACGGTTTGACGATGCCCTGAAGGTCTCGCAGCAGGCGCAGGCGGAGTCTAATGGACAGGTGCCGCAGATCGATTTGCTGGTTGCAAAGTCACTCGTGGCCGTGGGGCGGTACGAGGACTCAGCGAAGGTTCTGCGAGAACTAATCAAGAACCACAGTGATGGCCCGGAAGCCGCTACCGCGCGGCGCTATTTGGAGCGCTTGACGGCCGACGGCAAGATTCACCGGCAGTAGCGTCTTCCCTCGCGCCTGTACACATTGTAAATCCTTTGCCTCTCACCACACACTACCAGGAGTCAGCCGGCCGCCGGCCCCATACCCGGCAGAACTGGCAAGTATATCTGCACGAGTTTGCGCCGGGACTCTATCAGTAATAGAGTTTCACTTGCAGGGGATCGACTTCGCTCCAATAAGAGAATAAGGATCGGAAAGGATACCGGATATGCGTAAAGCGCTGATTCTGGCGGTACTTTTACTCGTTGGCGTGACGGCCTTTGCCCAGGCGCCCGCAGCGACGAATGCGGACGTGGCGAAGCGGGCGGACACCTACCTCGACAAAATGTCGCTCGAAGAGAAGATCGATTACATTGGCGGAACTGGGTTCGCGGTTCGGGCCGTCCCCGCTGTTGGCCTGCCGCCTTTCCAGATGTCCGATGGCCCCATTGGTGTGCGCAGCAATGAACGATTTCCTTCCACCACCTATGCGATCGGCGTCGGCCTCGCGGCGTCGTGGGATGCCGAACTGGCCGAAAAAATCGGCGCAGCTATCGGCAGAGACGCGCGGGCCCGCGGCCTCCATTTCATGCTGGGCCCCGGGGTGAACATCTGCCGCTCGCCGCTGAATGGCCGTAACTTTGAATATTTTGGTGAAGATCCATTCCTCACGGCCTCGATCGCGGTCGGCTACATCAAAGGCATGCAGTCACAGGGCGTTTCAGCGACCATTAAACACTTCCTGGGCAACAACTCCGAATACCTGCGGCACGGTTCCGACTCCGTGATCGATGAACGCGCCCTTCGCGAAATCTATCTCCCCTCGTTCGAAGCGGCGGTAAAGCAGGCGCATGTTGGCGCCATCATGGATTCATACAACCTCATCAACGGCCAGCACGCCACGCAGAATGGTTACTTCAACATGCAAATCGCCCGCAAGGAATGGGGCTTCGATGGCATCATGATGTCGGACTGGATGGCCACCTACGATGGCGTTGCCGCGGCCAACAACGGGCTCGACCTTGAAATGCCTACCGGAGCGTTCATGAATCGCCAGAGCCTCTTGCCGGCGGTTGCCGATGGCCGCCTCACTCAGGCGACCATCGACGAGAAAGTTCGCCACATCCTGCAAACCGCCATTCGCTTTGGCTGGCTCGATCGTCCGCAGACGGATCTCTCTATTTCGACGTACAACCAGCCGAACCAGCAATTGGCGCTCCAGGCGGCGCGCGAGGGCATGGTCCTCCTGAAGAATGAAGGCAATCTGCTCCCGCTCGACAAGCAGAATACCAAGACCGTGCTCGTGGTTGGGCCCGATGCCTATCCTGGCGAACCGGTCGGAGGAGGCAGCGCTCGCGTGGTTCCCTTCGCGTCCGTCAGCGCCCTGCAGGGAATCGGCAGCTTCCTTGGCCCGTCCGCCAATGTGTTCTACGAAGCAGGGCTGCCCAGCATGGAGAGGGCGGCGGCCGCCACCGAGTTTACGACCGAGCCGCAAAATGGCCAGCGCGGCCTGAAATTCGAGTTTTTCCGGAATGCCGACCTCTCTGGCGCGCCGGCGTCCACGCAAGTGGTCCCCCACCTCAACGATCCCGGCACAGCCTGGGGAGACCTCGCGCTTGACATTCAATCCATGGCGACATTTTTCAATTCCCAACCGAAGCCTTCCTCGAAACGCTGGACCGGCTATTTCGTTGCCCCACAGGCTGGCCCCTACGAAATCGTTGCGCAGGGCTCGGGAGAGGATGGGGGCTATCGCCTCTATATTGATGACAAGCTGATTTTCGACAATTGGAAACTTGCCAAGGCTTTTCAAGAGGGCGCCGTTCTGGAGCTATCCGCGGGACCGCACAAAATTGTTGGCGAGGAATTCGTCCATTCGATCGTAGGTGGACGTTTGCGCGTTGCGATCGTCGATCAGCATAAGCTCGTTTCTGATGCTGCGAAGGAACTGGCGGCAAGAGCGGACGTGGTGATTATCGCCGCCGGCTTCAACAATGAGAGCGAGGGTGAAGGGGCGGATCGTCCCTTCTCGCTGCCCTTTGGCCAGGATGAACTCATTCGGGAACTTTCTGCAGTGAATAAGAACACCATCGTTGCGCTCACTTCGGGCGGCAACGTCGATGTCTCTACCTGGATCGATCATGTCCGCGGGCTCATCGAAATGTGGTATCCCGGCGAGCAGGGCGGTACGGCTCTCGCGGAGATTCTATTCGGCGTCGTGAATCCTTCCGGGCATCTTCCGGCTACGTTTGAAAGGCGCTGGCAAGACAATCCATCGTACGCGAACTACTATCCGGAAGCAGGCACCGTTCGCGTGTCCTACAAGGAAGGAATTTTCGTCGGTTATCGCAGCTACGAACACAACAATGTGAAGCCGCAGTTCCCGTTTGGCTTTGGCCTCTCTTACACCACATTCAAATTCGGCAATCTAACCGTCGCTCCGGCAGCTTCGTCGGCGTTGGCGCCAAGCGGCCGTCCCGCGCTCTATACCGTTTCCTTCGACGTCACGAACACGGGTTCCCGTGCCGGCGCCGAGGTTACACAACTCTACGTTGGGGAAGCCAATCCGAAAGTGCCGCGTCCCGCGAATGAGCTGAAAGGCTTCGCGCGCGTGGAGCTTGCGGCTGGCGAAACGAAGCACGTCACCATCTCGCTCGACGCCCGCGCCTTTGCGTTCTACGATGTCGCCTCCAAGCATTGGCAGGCCGATAGCGGCGCTTACACCATCAAGGTCGGCGATTCTTCCGTGGACACGCCTCTCAGTGCCGGCATGACTTTGCCGAGCCTCATCAGCATTGCGAACGATAAATAGCCGCCTTTCTCGTCAGGGCATGGCTTTTTGCCCTGCTTGTGGAAAAAACACCATTCCGTCATTCCGAACGGAGTCTGCGGAGTGAGAAATCCCTCTTTTCTTGGGTTTCCGCCAAAGGGAGATTCATCGCACGAAAAACGTGCGATGGAAAACCGTACCTCGCTTTGCTCGGAATGACGAGTCAAGCCACCTTTTTCCGCAGTCTGTTCAGTCGTGCTGTCCTGCGGGGCTAAAGCCCCACGCCTAGAATGGAAATGTTGCACGTGCAACATTCCCGTCTCGCGCCACGATGGAAATGTCGGCGCGCCGACAATTGTACTTAACTTATAAGTTAACACAGCGCAAGAAAACAAAAGAGTTATGGGCGAGCCCGTTTGGTTTGCAGCCCCCCCCCTGTTTATGCGCATCTACGGGAATGATTAGACTTACAGGCCTCCCGCGCGTATGTACGGGAATGATTGGGGTTATGCAGTTTTAAGTGATCAGTAGCCAGTTTCAAGTGTAAGAAAATGCGGAGGAACGAAAGAGGCGGTGCGAAGTTCACAACCGACAGTCCACAGTTCGTGTAGGGCCAGGCCTTCTGAGGCACGTTGTTTGCGCCCCGGATGGGGTTGCGGGGCGGGCCGCATTCTTTCCTATGTAGTGGCCGGTCTTCAGACCGGTTCTTGGGGCTACCTTTTGCAGCGCGCAGGAACCAAAATGTCGGCGCGCCGACAATGTTAATTGATGTTGTAGTAAACGCAGGCGTTAGAAAAGCGGGTTTACAGTTCACAGTTGAAAGTACAAAGTTCAGAGCAAGATTCTCCAGCCGGTTGTAACCTCCGGGATTTGAGAGACGGAGAGGTGCGTTTGCGAAGATCATTTGGTTAGATGTACCCCCCCCTGTTTTTGCGTAAGTAGGGGAAAGAAAGCACTTACGGGCGATTTTCTTGGATGTAGGGGAAACAAAGGAGTTAGCTGAATTCTTGGTGTAGATGAGGTTCCGGGATGACCCGAAATGGCGCAACAGCCGCATCCACGTTGTTTGTGTCCCGGATGATGTTGCGGGACCCTCAGCATAACAGGCGAAGCATAGCACATTATTTACCTGTTGTCTACTATTATTTAGTGGGTACTAGTTTCGAAACTCGTACTCGCTCGGAATGGGAAACCCCAAGACCCAGCCTCCCCCTACGAGGCTAGAGCACCCGGAGTCTAGTCCGCATTTTTCGCCCAGGCCATCCACCTCACAAGTCAGAGGGGCTCCTGTGTTCTCGTATGTTGTCGTAACTGACAGCCAGGTGTTGTCCGGGCTTGAGTCGGGAACCGGACGCAGCGGGCTGGCTATCGAGCCAGCCGAAAACCACCTTATTGGGTTCGTCGCAATAGTCGATCCGGAGCCACATCCACTCGGCTTCGCCCGTCTTCTCATCCCTAATCTCGAACTTAACGTAATCGCCCGACTTGTACTTCACAACCTTCTCTCCACACCACGAGCGCGTTCAGGCGTCTCTGGCTTTGCATCCCATTGCCTCTCTAAAATAGGCCTACGGTATCGCTTTTATGAAATACGGGAAGTAGCGATGAAAGTCGGCGTACTGTTGAAGCCTAATTTCGGTCTGTTTCAGGTTCTCGTCGGTCAGATATCCTAGCGCGCGTCGCAGGGTCCTGCCCGCATTGCGGCCGCAGGGAAGGTATCTCTGAAGATAAAGTCGCTCTTTCGTGCTGAGGCTAGGCACGTTAATTTGCCTAGGTTCATTCCAGTTTAAGTTAGCAAAACGCCAGTTCTTGAAAGCTTTCCTGAAGTCTTTTTCCTCGACTCTTCGGCAGACAACGCCGGTGAGGGTGAATATACCCGCACCGTCACTGTAATAGAAGGACGAGAGAGGCAAAAACATCAACGGCATTGCGCTTGGAAGTGCTTTTTGAGAGGCGATTTGCACCATCTCTTGCATTAATAGCGCAAGTTTGTCGACTCGACTGGGCGGTGGATCAGACGTATTTGGCAGTAGTGTTTCGAATTTCCTTCTGAAGTCCTCGGTCTGCTCGGGTTTCTTATAATCACGCGGGTCGCAGCTCAATGTAATCTTAACTATGGAGTTTGTGCCCACTTTTCCCAATAACCCCATGAAGTCATCGAAGTGACCAAGTTCGAGGTTGGTATAGTCGAGCCAAAAAATGCTTTTTTGATCCTTCGCCTCGTATTGCGCCAAGAATGATTTAAGTGAGGTGCGCTCGAGTTTCAGGCGGTGGAAACGGCATGGAAGATGAAATCGCTGGCGCTTGTAGATTTCCGGGTCCTGCTCAATGCAGACCATTTTAATCTCAGGATAGAACTCGTAGATGAGCCGAAAATCCTCTAGGGTCGGCCCTCCCATCGAATAATAGGTGTAGTCGCTCAATTCTCTCGGCTTCACAACAAGCCTGATTGCATCAATCAGTGTTAGTCGATCCACTGCCTTATTCGGGCGAATGTGGTAGGCGGGTTGGCTCACTTGGGCGCGTCCTTCAGAATAAGGTCAAAGCATTCTTCACCAACGGTCGACGGTGAGGCCTCAGCCTCGCCAAACAGATATTCGGCGACTCTCCTGATCTCTTCGACAGTCCTGACGAAGGATATTCGCCTTTGTCGGGATTCCAACTTCCTGGGCATCGGCAACTCGGGCTTGTATTGCTCTCCCGGGGGCACGGACTTTGTCGTCGCGTTGAAAACTAGATGGGTTGACTCGACCTTGATCTCATCGAGCGAGAGCGGCTCGCCTGCCTCAATGTATTTTCTGGATTCGTCGAGGTCGTTTTTCCATTTATTCGTGTAGTCTGTAAAAACACGCATGCCATCTCGCATCTTGTTCTTGATTTGCAAATACAGCCTTGAGGAAGCGTCGACGTCTCGCTTCGTCGTTGTCGTCGGGAGTTTCGAAGAGTCTCCCCTGAACTCGACGATCCCAGAAATTGCGATGAACTGATTGTGATACCGAGGAACCCCAGCCTCCCCCCACCCCGTGAGTTCGGTCCTATCGCAGTAGACGACAGCCCTGTCGTTGCAGATGATGGTCCATCCGGCATCTACGGCCGCGTAGCGCTTTTGTATCTGCTCACTTTCTGAGTCATCAGGGTCAGGTATGGGGCGGGTGAATCCTACAGCGAGAAAAACTTCAACGCCGTCTTCGGTCTTGGTCCTGAACATGAAAGGCCTAATTGCCTTCGGAGTTTTTGTCGATTTCGGCTTCCTGGGAGCAAAAAGTAGCTTCACGGGGCGGGCTTTCGCGAGGACGCCGTTGATCTTTATTTCCAGGCCCTTATCGATGATGGCCGCGTAGTGAGTCTCCACCGTCTGCTGAAGGGTACTCTGAAGAGCCTCGCGATCAATGCTGAAGCGGTCCGCAATCGGGGCATGAAGGGTTCCTACAACGATGGTGGTCCCTTGGTATTTGGGCGGGGTCTTCGACGGCTCGACTGGTAGGTCCCAGTCGCCCTTCTTTTCTGTCCAGTCAGGGCTTATCTCGACATCATAAGCATCTTTTTCGTTCCGAGTGGAAATCGAGCACTGCTTGCCCATCTTAAAAATCGCGCGCTTCATTCCTATGCCGTACGCGCCGACGGTTCCGGGCGCGTCCTGAGGACGGTCAGGGTCGGCTTCACGGCCCATCGTGAAGGCGTACTTGTGCAAGCTCCACGGAATCCCTCCACAGTTGTCTGAAATCTCGAAATTGTTTCTGTCGAATTTAATATGCGCCCAGAACCCCTCGTAGGGTGTCTTCTTGTCTTTGGCAGTCTTCTCGGCTCCGGTACGCAGTATTCCGTCCACGCAATTGTCGAGTAGATCGAGGATCGCGTCCTCTAGTCTGATGTCCCGTGTGAGCATGTAGACAAAAAACGATTTCACTGGCGAGGCATCTACGGGTTCGTATGGGTTTTGCTTCTCCTTGGCCATGCACTACCCTTTCTGGCGCGACTTTTCGAGGGCCAGTCGGACGGCCTTTGCAACCGCGCGCGCTAAGAGTGGCGGGACGGAGTTACCTATCTGGCGGAATCCGTGCCACTTCGTTGGATGAAATTGGAACCAGTCGGGAAAGGAATGAAGCCTTGCAGCCTCGCGTACCGTAATGCACCGATCTTGAAAAGGATGGATCGGCCGCGGTGCCATGAACGATCCTTGCGCGGGACCCGTTCCGGCACGAAGCGTCGGTGCCAAGCCGGCCTTGGCAAGTCGGTAGAATCTACTCACTTCTTCGCTGCTTCCCTGTTTCGTATTACTGAATCGCCTTATCGTCTTCGCGGTGTGTGCAGTCCGCGAGCAGCTGCTCAAACCGTTGCCATTCCTGCTTCGCGCGGGAGACTTGTCACCACGGTCCAGGATCTCGCCTCTCAGCACTTTGGCATAAGCACTTGGTTTTCCCAAATTACCGGCATATTCGTCGGTTTCAAGTAGATAGTTATAATTCGCTATCTTGGGGAGGTCGCCGATCGCGTCCCAGACTGTTGGGCCGTCATAGTCGCCGTTCTCGCCGTAAGGATGCGAAGGCGTGGGATATTGAGGAGCGATGGCCCCCCTGATGTAACCCAGAACGAAAACCCGCCGCCGCCTCTGTGGAACGCCAAATTCAGCGGCGTCGAGCACCTGAATTGGCTTCACTATGCGATAGCCGGAGCTTTCGACGTGATGGACGAATTCGTCCAGAACGCTCTTTGAGTCACCCATCAAGATTCCTGCCACGTTCTCGACGACAAAATAGGAGGGCGAGAGTTCGATAATCAGACGGGCGAGATCGTGCAGGAGTAGGTTACGCGGGTCGTCTCGGGAGCGCTTCCCGATCAGTGAGAAGCCTTGACACGGCGGTCCGGCGAATACCACGTCAATTGGCCTGTCTTCGATTCCCGTTTCCTCCCTAAGTTCTTTGCCGGAGACGGTCGAAAGATCAGTACACCACGTTTGACAGTTGGGGAAATTCGTTAGGTGTGTCTCGGTGTGAATCTTTTCAATGTCCACGGCGGCGAGCACGTCGAAACCTGCTTGCTCGAATCCGAGTGACATTCCACCAGCGCAGCAAAAGAGGTCAACGCCGACTGGACGCCTGCGTTTTTTCATTGAGCCGCCTTAAAGAATTCGCAGTAGCGATTGATGCAACAGTCATGACACCGTGGGCTGCGCGGTCGACACACCTTTCGGCCATGCGCTATGCACGCTACGTGATAATCCCGCCGCAGTGCTGGCACAACCAACGCTTCTAGTTCTGCGTGACACTGATCCGCACGTCTTCTGGCGGTCCAGCCCAGCCGGCTGGAAATCCTATGTACATGCGTATCCACGGGGAGCACTGCCAGATTAAGTGTATACATCATTACGCACTTTGCAACCTTTTCAGACACGCCAGGCAGTCTAACGAGGTAATCCTGTGCCGCCTCGGGAGCTAGCCTTTTGAGGAGTCGGAGATCGCAAGCCCCGAAACGCTTCTTAATCAATCGAAGTGCCCCTCGGATATGCCGGGACTTGACCGCAGAAAGTCCGGCGGGTTTGAGCAAGGAACGAAGTACAGACATCGGAGCAGTCAGGACCTCGTCCCACTCACCAAACCGCTTCTGGAGACGCCTGTAAGTGCTGCGGGCCGTTCCCGGCGTTGTCTTGTTGGACAAGATGATATAGATGAGATCGTCCAGAGGGTCGGAAGGATTGCCGAAGCGCGGGGTCCCGTATGTTCTGGTGAGGATTTTGCACACGCTCCGGACAGTCCGCACGCGGATGGATGATGGCTCGCGCCAGATGGCGCCGGTTTTCTTGAGCGGGCTGGGTAAGTGCTTCCCTACCATCGCAAGTCTTAACGCACCCCTCGAAGCTGCCACTGTAATACTACCTCGTGCCGGTTTCTAGGCTATTACCTCACAATGTCTAGGAAGAGAGTTATGAGCGATCAAATATCAGTGATCGGGAGGCAAGAGCCGTGGCCCTTCGCGGAGATCACTCTGGGTAAACGGGGGGCAGAACGAATCCCAAGAGAGCAGAGGGATCCCTCCACTGCGCGGCCCGACGCGCCACAATTCGGCGCGAAGGAAGAAATCGGGCCGCTCCGGTCGGGATGACAGTGAGGAGGAGTGGTCAGGGAGCAGCGATCAGTGATCAGCGCCCAGCGATCAGGAGGCAAGAGAGAAGCAGGTCCCTCGCGATGCTCGGGATGACAACATAGAGGGAGGCAAGAGAGGGGGGGCACGATGTATCGTGCCCCTACATGGAAAGCAGGCGGGATGACAGATTTTGGGAGTGTTTGTTTTGGGGGCGAGTTTATGTCGGACCCTTCGAGGCTCAGGGCAAGCTATGAATGTCCGACCCCCTAAGGTGCTAGAGTGATCCCTCCCGATGCTCGGGATGACGGAGAAGAACGGCAGGAGAAACCCAAGAACCGGTCTGAAGACCGGCCACTACATAAGAAGGAGAACGGCCCGCCTCAGAAGGCGGCCACTACATGTAAGAGGGAAAGGCGGGGATTGCTGCGCTCTTACACTTTTTCGAGCAGGGCGACGAAATGAAGGCCTCGGCCCACTAGCAGCGAAAACGGAAACGGGTACAGCGGCACTTCGCTGGTCCACTGCGCGATGGAGAGCCCGCATTTCGCGAAGGTCGCTTCCCATTCCTTGCGGCTCTGATAGTTGTACGGCAAACGCACGCCATGGGGACGGTTGCCTACCCAGTCCATGAACTGCAGCGTCTTGAAGTCGAACCAGTTTTCGCTGAGATGGTCCTTGATCAGCACGAACCGGCGCGTGACGCGGCGGGCTTCCCGCAGCAGGATGGTGGGATCGTCCGTGTGGTGCAGCACGTCAACAAACAGGCAAACGTCGAACGTCCAGTCGGGAAAGGGCAGCTTGGCTCCGTCGAACGCCCGGCACCGAATCCCGCATTGGGGCCGCTCGGCAAACTCCACTCCCTCAATGGAAATCTCCGAGCCGCATTCCGCCAGCAGATCTCCGATGGTGCCGTCGCCGCAGCCAATGTCCAGAACGGCGGAACCCGGCGGAATCCGCGCGGACAAGCATTCGGCCAGAACCCGCACGCGCCGGCCGAAAACCATTCGCGCGTGCGCGGTCTGCAGCACCGAAAAGCCAACGGAGCCTCGTGCCTCACTTTTTGCTTTTTCAGTCATATTCCGGAAAGACTTCCATCAGCGTTTGCCCATGCCCAGAACGCTGAGGAAAAAGCTCGAGAAAATCGTCTGGCAACCCAGCGTGAGGAAAATCACCCCCGGCATGACCATGCGCAGCGCCCTGCCGGGATTCAGAGGCCCGAAGCCAGTGGCTCGCCAAAAATCCACGGCAAAAATCGAAATGCCCAGTCCGACGAGGAAAAGGACCGCTCCAATCACCAGGCCGGTCTCCAGCGTGATGACGCTGAAGAGCCGGTTGAACTTTTCATCGCGGGGCAAATAGCCTGCGGTGATGGCAAAGACTTTTGTGAACACCGCGAAGTTCACCGCCTGATAGCCGACGAAAATCATCGTTGCGCTGTAAACCAGTGTGCTGACGTCGAATCCCACGTGCCCGACATGCCGCATGCCCGGCAACAGCCACAGCGCCAGCAGGCTCCCCATCAGCATCAGCAGGCCCCCGGGATACAAAAAGAGCCAGCGCGGGCTGTAGAGCAGCATGAAGCGCAGGTGGCGCCAGCCGTCGCGCCAGGTGCGCAGGTGCGGCGGCGTGCTGCGGCCGTCGAGAGAAAGATCGGTAGGGATCTCCGCGATGCGCAGCCCGAAAATCGAGGACTTCACCAGCATTTCACTGGCGAATTCCATGCCCAGCGATCGCAGCCCCAGGCCTTCGATGGCTTCTTTGCGGAAACCGCGCATGCCGCAATTCACGTCGCCACACGGCGTGCGGAAGAAAATTCTCGCCAGCAGGGTCAACACGGGCGTGCCGAGGTAGCGATGCAGAAAAGGCATGGCGCCCGCGGCAATATTTCCCTTAAAGCGATTGCCCATCACCAGATCGTAGCCTTCGCGGAGTTTGTGCAGGAAGGAACTTACTTGCGAAAGGTCGTAGCTGTCGTCCGCGTCGGCCATGATCACGTATTGGCCGCGCGCCGCGGCGATCCCCGCCAACAACGCGCTCCCATAGCCTCGCGCGGCAACTTCCACGACAGTAGCCCCGGCGCGGCGCGCAATTTCCTGCGAGCCATCGGTGCTGCCATTATCGGCAACCAGGATTTCCGCGGACAGGCCTTCGCGCTCGATGGCAGCTCTCGCCTTCTTGATGCAGACCCCCAGCGTCGTGGCTTCGTTCAAGCAGGGCATCACCACGGATAGTTCGATAGCCGCGGCGGAGTTCGCCGCACCACGCGCCGTGTCCTCGATTGGAAGTTCTTTTTCCGTTTCGATGCTCATGGCATGAGCTTGTGCCGGCCCCAAACGCAACCCACAAGTTACTTAGGATTGTGCCCTCACTGCGCCCGGGCGCACCTCAAGTTCGCTCCTTCCACCGAAAGCTATCATACGGCTTCGGCCTTCTGCCCGCACACATTCAAACAATTTCTGCGCTTGCATGGAGCCGCTCGTGGATTCGGGGCGCTGCTTTCCTGGATCATCCAGAAATGGCCGGGAAGCGCGGTTTCCCACAGCTTCCACAGGGGTGTGGAAAGCCAGGAAAAAATGTCTTCCCAGGGACTTGACATATTCCCGCTGTTTGGTAAGATTACAAATGGCTCGGTGCTCCCTAAAAGTGTCGGGTCGTACAGGGGATTCACAGTCGGGTCTGAAGTAATCCAAGGAACAGATCCTATAGTGAGGCGCCTTATTAGCACGGGTTAGAACGAGTTGAGCTTCGCGCGAAGCCGCTAGAGTAACTGGCGGCTAGGCCCGGCGCTCGACGCCGGGTTTTGTATTTTATGGGCGGTTTTTGGCGGCAGTTGTTGCTGAAAATAGCCCGGTCCTCCGCAAGGAGGATGCTTCGACGGAAGTCGAGGCCCCCGATGGGATCGGGGACCAAGTTCTTTGACAACAGAAAGGCTGGCAAATTCACGCCGATAACCTTGGGCGGATTACGGTTCGCTTGGGGGAGTGATGGCGTGGATTATTACAAGTTCTGCTCGAGTATGTTGAGCAGTGCTGTGGATTACAAGGCGAGCTCAGTCAAGCACCTGGGGAACTGCGGAGTCGATAGTCCCGGAGCCGAGCAATCGGACCACGGAATAATGGATCCGCGGGAAACAGGGCGAACGAGCCGAAGGAAAGTTGCGGTTTAGCCACCACAATGAGCAATGAGGAGCGCAAGCGAATTATTGCACCGCGGCAAACGACGTATTGGGTGAGTTTTATGATTAAGCTACTAAGAGCGTACGGTGGATGCCTTGGCGCTAGAAGGCGATGAAGGACGTGGCAAGCTGCGATAAGCCTCGGGGAGCCGCAAGCAGGCTTTGATCCGGGGATTTCCGAATGGGGAAACCCAGCGGGATGAACTCCCGCTACAGCCGGCTGAATACATAGGCTGGTGTGAGCTAACTCAGGGAAGTGAACCATCTCAGTACCTGAAGGAAAATAAATCACAGAGATTCCGAAAGTAGCGGCGAGCGAAATCGGAAAAGCCCAAACCCATGTGTTTACATATGGGGGTTGTAGGACCGCATAAGTAGAGTTACCAAACCGGACACTACGCGAACCTGCTGGAAAGCGGGACCATAGAGTGTGACAGTCACGTAACGGAAAGTGTACCGGACTCGAAGCGGCATCCTGAGTACCACGAGACACGTGAAATCTCGTGGGAAACTGGGGAGACCACTCTCCAAGGCTAAATACTCTCTAGCGACCGATAGTGAACCAGTACCGTGAGGGAAAGGCGAAAAGCACCCCTGCGAGGGGAGTGAAATAGAACCTGAAACCGTATGCTTACAAGCAGTCGGAGGGCCATGCATAGACTTCGGTCTGTGAAAGCCTGACGGCGTGCCTCTTGCTTAATGAGCCGGCTAGTTAATGTCACGTGCAAGGTTAAGCGCAAGCGAGCCGTAGCGAAAGCGAGTCCGAATAGGGCGACAAGTACGTGGTATTAGACGCGAAGCGGGATGATCTACCCTTGGCCAGGTTGAAGGTCGCTTAACCGCGACTGGAGGACCGAACAGGTGTGAGTTGAAAATCGCTCTGATGAGCTGAGGGTAGGGGTGAAAGGCTAATCAAATTCCGTGATAGCTCGTTCTCCCCGAAATGTCTTTAGGGACAGCCTTGCATGAATTGCCACGGTGGTAGAGCTCTGAATGGACTAGGGACCAACTCAGGTTACCGAATCCAACCAAACTTCGAATGCCGTGGACAACTATGCGGGAGTGAGACTACGAGGGATAAGCTTCGTGGTCAAAAGGGAAACAGCCCAGATCGCCAGCTAAGGTCCCTAACTATGTGCTAAGTGGTAAAGGAAGTGTATTCGCTCGGACAGCCAGGAGGTTGGCTTAGAAGCAGCCATCCTTTAAAGAAAGCGTAACAGCTCACTGGTCAAGCGGATATGCACCAACAATCCAACGGGGCTCAAGCACATGACCGAAGCTGCGAAATTATACGAAAGTATATTTGGTAGGGGAGCATTGCGTGGGGTGTAAAGGTAGACCGAGAGGACTACTGAATGCCACACAAGAGACCCTGCCGGCATAAGTAGCGATAAACACGATGAGAACTCGTGTCGCCGAAAGTCTAAGGTTTCCTGAGGAAGGTTAATCCGCTCAGGGTTAGGCGGGTCCTAAGGTGAGGCCGAAAGGCGTAGCTGATGGACAACAGGTCAACATTCCTGTCCCGCCTGGCGACGTTTGACGATGGGGTGACGCAGAAGGATAGGGAAGCCACCTGATGGATGGTGGTTGCTCAGTGTAAGCCGGTTCCCGCAGGCAAATCCGCGGGGGCATTCAACGGTGAGACTGGGGACGAGACCGTTAGGTCACAAAGTTTCTGATTTCACGCTGCCAGGAAAAACCTCTAAGGAGTCGTCCAGGTGCCCGTACCACAAACCGACACAGGTAGACGAGGTGAATATCCACAGGCGCTCGAGAGAACGCTTGCTCAGGAACTAGGCACATTAGTCCCGTAACTTCGGGAGAAGGGACGCCGCTGTAGGGTTTATAGCCCGAAGCGGTCGCAGTGAATCGCGCTCTGCAACTGTTTAACAAAAACACAGCTCTCTGCAAAGTCGAATACGACGTATAGGGGGTGACACCTGCCCGGTGCCGGAAGGTTAAAGCAAGGGCTTAGCCGCAAGGCGAAGGCCTGAACTGAAGCCCCGGTGAACGGCGGCCGTAACTATAACGGTCCTAAGGTAGCGAAATTCCTTGTCGGGTAAGTTCCGACCTGCACGAATGGTGGAATGATAGAGCGACTGTCTTGGCAAGCGGCTCGGCGAATTTGTGGTTCCGGTGAAGACGCCGGATGCCCGCATCTAGACGGAAAGACCCCGTGCACCTTAACTGCACTCTGGTCATGAGTAACGGTCCGATCTGCGTAGCATAGGTAGGAGCCTGTGAACTTCTGGTTTCGGCTGGGAGGGAGGCACCAGTGAAATACTACCCTGATTGAACTGTCGCTCTAACCTACCACCCGTGACGGGTGGGGAGACACGGCCAGACGGGTAGTTTGACTGGGGCGGTCGCCTCCTAAATTGTAACGGAGGCGCTCAAAGATCGGCTCAGGTGGATTGGAAACCCACTGTGGAGTGCAAGAGCATAAGCCGGTTTGACTGTGAGACCTACAAGTCGAGCAGGAACGAAAGTTGGATCTAGTGATCCGGTGGTCCCGCGTGGAAGGGCCATCGCTCAACGGATAAAAGGTACGCCGGGGATAACAGGCTGATCTAAGCCAAGAGTTCACATCGACGCTTAGGTTTGGCACCTCGATGTCGGCTCATCGCATCCTGGGGCTGTAGAAGGTCCCAAGGGTTAGGCTGTTCGCCTATTAAAGCGGTACGTGAGCTGGGTTCAGAACGTCGCGAGACAGTTCGGTCCCTATCTGGTGTGGGCGCAGGAAACTTGCAGGGAGTTGTCCCTAGTACGAGAGGACCGGGATGAACGGACCCCTTGTGTACGAGCTGTCACGCCAGTGGCACCGCTCGGTAGCGAAGTCCGGAAGAGATAATTGCTGAATGCATCTAAGCAAGAAGCTCGCCCTAAGATAAGGTTTCCCAATCCCGCTTCGGCGGGATAAGAAGGGCAGTCGCAGACTACGACTTTGATAGGCTGGAGGTGTAAGCGCAGTAATGCGTTGAGCTGACCAGTACTAATCGCCCGTTCGGCTTAATCATAAAACTTACCCAAGCCGTCGTTGGTTTTCTCCAACTACGCTGGGTGGGCTTCACAAGCAAGCCTTGTGATACACAGTATGTTCGACTGCGGGTCGAACTTGTAATCGCCAGCCGCTGTTGTCAGGATTCTTCCGCTTTTTGCGGAACGAATTTATCGATTTTCCGGTGGTCATACCGCGAGGGTCACACCCGTTCCCATCCCGAACACGGAAGTTAAGCCTCGCCGGGCCGATGATACTGCACGGGTAACTGTGTGGGAACGTAGGTCGCCGCCGGGATTATTTTAGAAGGGCCTTGATTTCCAGATCAGGGCCCTTTTTTCTTGCGTGCCGCGGCTCTGCGCAACTAGACAAATTTTCTCTCCTCTGCAATCCTCACTGTTTATGTCTCCATCTCTCATCGTTCACGGTGGCGCCTGGGACATCCCCGATGAAGCCGTCGAAGCCTGCAAGGCTGGGTGCCGCTGCGCACTGGAGGCCGGCTGGGGCGTCCTCACCCGAGGCGGCCACGCCCTCGACGCCATCGAAGCCGCCATCATCGTTCTGGAGGACGATCCCGTCTTCGACGCCGGCTATGGCTCCCATCTCAATCTCGACGGTCAGGTCGAATGCGATGCGATCGTCATGGACGGGGCCACTCTTCGCGCCGGTTCCGTCGCTGGTTTGCACCGCGTCAAGAATCCCATCCGCCTGGCCCGCGCCGTTCTTGAAAAATGCCCGCACATGATGCTGATCTCCGAAGGCGCCGAGCGCTTTGCTGCGCAACACGGCATCACGCTCTGCGATCCACAGGAGCTCATCTCTTCCGCCGAGCGCGAAGCCTGGCTTCGTTGCAGCAAAGATTCCCACGCCGCCAAGCATCACCGGGGCCACGAGCAAGGCACTGTTGGGGCTGTCGCCCTGGATGTACGCGGCCGTCTCTTCGCCGCTACCTCCACCGGCGGCACCTGCTGCAAACTCCCCGGCCGCGTTGGTGATTCGCCTCTGATTGGCTGCGGTTGTTATGCCGATGCCGAAACCGGCGGCGTCTCCTCCACCGGCTACGGCGAAGCCATCATGAAAGTAGTTCTTGCGAAAACGGCTGCTGATTTTTTGCGTCCCGCCGCTTCGAATCCGGATCGCGCTGCACAAGCCGCCGTCCAACTCCTCGCCAAACGAGGCAAAGGCACCGGCGGCCTGATTCTCCTCGACAAGCGCGGCAACCCCGGCTTCGCCTTCAGCACCCCACGCATGGCCTATGGCTACGTCGCCCCGGACTCCACCTTTGTCACCGCTGTCTGATCGGGCGCGGTCGCTGCCCGTGAAAACTGCCCACTAACCCATACCGCGCCTACACAGCCTGCGGAAAGACCAAAACGCCTGCAATGGGATATGAGCAAGTTGCGCTGCATATTGACCCTTGCAGATTCTGCATCTAACATTCTTGCGATGCCGCGTCCCCGCCACGCCGCACAAAGGGAATCCGCCATGCGCAAACTCGCGTTTTTCTTTATCTCTCTTCTTCTTGCTCTTCCTGCGGCGGCACAATCCGTCGACGACATCCTCGCAAAGTACTTCGTCGCCCGCGGTGGCCTGGACAAGATCAAAGCCGTCCAATCCGAGCGCGTCACCGGCATCATCTCCTTCGGCCCCGGGGAGGAAGGCCCCTTTGTCGTCGAGCGCGCCCGGGCCCTCAAAATGCACATGGAATTCAATCTCAATGGCCAGGTCATCATCCGCACCTACGACGGCAAGTCTACCGGCTGGACCTACAATCCCTTTGTGCCCAACCCTTCCGTCCAGCCCATGACCGAAGCTGATCTGCGCAACATTTTCGAGGAAGCCGATTTTGATGGTCCTTTCGTGGATTACAAATCCAAGGGCAATCAAATCGAGCTTGCCGGCAAAGAAGATGTCGAAGAGAAGCCCGCTTTCAAACTCAAGCTCACCAACCGCGACGGCGATATCAGCTATTTCTTTTTCGACGCCTCCACGCATCTGCTTCTCAAGTGGCAAGGCAATCGCAAGCTTGGTGGCAAAGATGTTCCTTGGGTCTCTTTCTTCCGGGACTTCCGCGAAGTCAATGGCCTCAAATATCCTTTCTTGATCGAATCCGGAGAACTGGGCTCCGAAAACACCCAGAAAATCACCGCCGAAAAAATCGAGGTGAATGTCCCGATCGAGAAAGCCCGTTTCGGCAAGCCGAACCCGCCTCCTCCGCCAGCGCCCCTGGCAGAACCCCCCGCGGCCGAATCTCCCAAACCCCACTGAACTCTTCTGCCTCCGCCGCCCAACTCCCCACGGGGCCTCACCTTGGGGTATCTTTTCTTTGTGCCCTCCACGACCAACTCGAACTCCCTCGGTCTGTGCGCCAACTGTCTTCACGCGCGCTGCATCGAATCCGCCAAGGGCTCGCAGTTCCTGTTATGCCAGCTCTCTCAATCCGATCCGTATTTCCCAAAATACCCGCGCCTCCCTGTCCTGAGATGTTCCGGCTATCAGAAAACCCCCTCCGCCTGAATAACCCATTCACGTCGTTACGACAATGCACCTGTGCACTCTGCGCTCCTTATCCTGAAACCCAAAGTTGACCAATTGCAGGCGAGCGCATCTTGTTTTGTTTCAAACGATTGTCGCGGGAGAACCCAACTTCGCCGAAAATGAATTTCCCCACATCGTGCACTGCCCCAGATTTGTCATTCCGACCGGAGGGACGGCGCTTTGGCCGGCCCGGAGTGGAGGAATCCCTCCGCAACTTCGGATTTTAGACTAATATTTTGATCTCTATATTACTTCTTTTAGTCTTATATTCTGATATACTCCTGCCAGGGAGCCCCCATGACCCAACCCTCCCTTAACCGTCTCTCTGTCATCGTTTCTCTACTTCTTTGCTTCGTTGCCCCCTCTTCTGCCGAGTCCCTCAAAATCACCAGCAATCCTCCTGGCGCCAGCGTCGAACTTAACGGTGCCCTCGCTGGCACCACTCCATTCGAAAAATCCTTCCCGGGTGGCTATTTCCGTCGTACCCACACCGTGATCGGCCAGCGCCTTGAACATCCCCTCGTCGCGCGCGTCTCGCTGACAGGTTACGCTACACGCGAAATCCAGCTTACCGATGGCCCCATGGAGTGGATCGATCTCCACGGCCACAATCACGGCCAGTATTGGCTGTTCAAGTCCGACCATTTCCACGCGGATCTCGATCCCGTTGCTTCCACCTTCACGGGCACTGTCGCTGCACCAGACCCCGCGGCACCTGCCTCCCTGCGGCCTGAACTATCCATCGAAGAAACTGTTCGCCGTGCCAAGCCAGCAGTTGTCTGTCTGAAATCTATCGATAGCCTGGGCTCCGGTTTCTTCGTTACCGACACGGGTATCGTCGCCACGAACGCCCATGTTGCCCGGGGAGGCGCTTCGCTCCTCGCACTGCTCCCGAGTGGCGTGCAACTTCAGGCCAAAGTCGTCTACATCGACGCTGACCTCGACATCGCCCTCGTCAAAGTCGCTCCCCCTTCTCCAAACTTCGTCTTTCCCCTTCTTCCCCTCGCCGATCTTTCCTCCATCCGCCAGGGAGATGCCGTCCTGGCGATTGGCAGCCCCGGCGACGCCATGCTGTTCAGTGTCACCAAGGGCATCGTCAGCGCTGTCGGCAAGTTCGCCTCTGCAGGGCCTGGCACTTGGATCCAGACCGACGCTCCCATCAACCCGGGCAACTCCGGCGGCCCGCTGCTCAATTCCCGCGGCGAAGTCATCGGCCTCAACACCCAGAAACTCATCAAGAAAAATGTCACCGGAATCGGCTTTGCCCTGAGCTCAGGCGATCTCCTCGCTGTCCTTCACCGTTTCTATCCCGCTCTTTCCGCCCCCTCAGTCACCACAGCCGAGTCGTCGGCCCACCGTTCCGATTCCCAGGACGTTACAAGCTCGCCGTCCTCCGTGGTCCCGGCGATCTCTGAATCCACGGTCTCGTTTCCCGCCTCGAATTCTTCGCCCGAAGGTTTTGGCCAGCTCACCATTACCTCCGATCCCGATGCCGCCGAAATTTTTCTCGACGGCAAATTTGTCGGCAATACGCCCGCGACCCTGAAACTTTCCGCTGGCCCGCACCTTTTCCTGCTCAAGTCTCCCAGCCGCCCGGATTATTCCCGTACCGTCGAAGTACCCAAGTCCTCCAAACTGACCCTGAAAGCGCTCTTCGCGTCTCCGCCACAATCCGGGAGCAAATAGATGGCAGAGAAGTCTCAACGCGTCATCAGCTCTTTGTGATGCCTTCTCGCCCCTGGGCAATGGATCAGTTTTCGATTACGGGACTAGAACGAAGCCGCACGGGCGGCTTCGTTCAAACGCGGTTTTCGGACAAGTGGGTAACGGTACTTGGTTCACGGGAGCGGAAGCTTCAGCGAAAATTCCAACTCAATGCTCAAATTTCGGACAAACTTCTCGCTTAAAGTTAACTCTCACTCGCTTTTCTGGATTTAGACCTTTCTCACACCGGATGTCATGTCTGATGTACACATTTGCGTAATTTTCGAACCACATTCCATTGGACCCTGCGCAGAATACTCCTCCCGACCCGTCGCGTGGTTTCTCTCCTCTTTTGTCTGCAGGTGCGACTTGTTCCAGAATGTCAGAGATTCTGACCGACGACATGAGCTGTTCACCATCTTGGTTAGCAGAAGGTGGCCCCGCCTCCAAGGTCATAGTGCAAGCTTGCTTATCCGAACCGTACTGCACTGTAAGTTTAATATTTGGAGAGAGAAGGAAGCTTTCTGAATTGGGAGTGCCGTCGCTACGCATAGCAACGTCTGTCGAAGCGCCATACATTCTGCGAAGGTCTTCCGACGTCGGCGCGAGAGTAGTGGTCGTCGCCACGGCAAGCAGGCAGCAAAGAAGAAGGCGCATAGTGGCCTAATTCTAGCTATTGGCCGTGCAAACCGCAATGAACTCGGTTAAGCCTAGTAAACGCGGAACCGGGGACTGACCCGCTACAAACCCCCCGCTCCGTTGCCCCTTCCGGTTCCATGTGCTAGCATCCCCTCGTTAAGAAGAGCGGACCAGGGATGTAGCGTTTCTCCTTCGCCCCGCTTTCCGGGGCCCAGGTAGGGCCTCGCTCTCCTTCAAACCAACAACTTCGCCAGGCGCAGGCCCGCGCCTGCTGTTTTGTCGGCGGACCATCGCCCGGTGACCTCAGTTGGCCACACCTACGCGGAGGTCTGTAATGAAAATCTATCCCACTAAGGACATCAGAAACGTTGGCATTGTAGGCCACGGCGGCACCGGCAAGACGCAACTGGTGTCGTCGTTACTCTTTACCGCCGGAGCGACCCAGCGCTTTGGCAAAGTTGCGGAGGGCACCACCACCACGGACTGGGACGACGAAGAAATCGCCCGCAAAATCTCCATCCAACCGGGACTCGCCCACGCCGAATGGGCCTGCACTCTTTGCGCGGGCAATACCGTCAAGCTTAACTTCATCGATCTCCCCGGCTATTCCACTTTCATCACCGAAACCAAGGCTGCCCTCATCGCCGCTGACGCGGCCCTCATCACCGTGGACGCCCACGTCGGCGCACAGGTCACCACGGAAAAAGTTTGGGATTATTGCGCCGAATACGACATCCCCCGCGCCTTTGTCCTCACCTGGATGGACCGGGAGCTTTCCAGTTTTGAGCGTTGCATGGAATCCCTGGGGGAGCTCTTTGGCCGCAATGTCGTCGCTCTGCAGATGCCGATCGGCTCCGAAAAGGGTTTTCGAGGCGTGGTGGATCTCGTGGCCATGAAGGCGCACCTCTACACGCCCGATGGCGATGGCAAAGCTACCATCGAAAATATTCCCGACGCGCTCCTGGATGAGGCCAAGGAAGCCCACGAAAAGCTCGTCGAAATGATTGCCGAAGGCGACGACGAAATGATGGAAGAATTCTTTCGCGAAGGCACCATTCCCGTTCAGGACCTTATCCCCGCGGTCCGCAAAGCCATTGTCTCCGAAAAAATCGTTCCCGTTCTGATGATCTCTTCCACTCGGAACATCGGCAATGCCAGCCTGCTTACCTTTCTCGCCGATGTGTTCCCGCATCCGGACGAGCACGCGCAGGCCGGCTTCAAGGAACCCGGTGGCAAGGACGATCGCATTGATCGCAAGTACGATGACACGCAGCCTCTTTCCCTCTTCGTTTTCAAGACTCTTGCCGATCCCTTCGCCGGCCGCATCAACTATTTCAAGGTTAAAAGCGGTGTCCTTAAAAACGACGCCACGCTCCAGAACTTCAATCGCAATATTCCCGAGCGGTTTCAGCACACCATGGTCGTTCAAGGGAAACAGCTCACCGAAATTCAGGAGCTTCACGCCGGCGATATCGGCGCCATCGCCAAGCTGAAAGAAACCATCACCGGTGACACCCTCGGCGACAAAAACGCTCCCATCTACTACCAACCTGCGAAGTTGCCGGAGCCTTCCATCACTTTCGCGATCGAACCCAAATCCCGCGCCGATGAAGACAAAATCGGCGTCGCCATTCACAAAATGATGGAAGAAGACGCCGCGTTGCGTTTCTCCCGCGATCCGCAAACCAAGGAATTTCTGCTTGCCGGGAACGGCCAGCAGCACGTTGAGGTTGTTGTCGCCAAACTGCAGAAGCGCTACAACGTCAATCTCACCCTCAAGCCTCCGAAGGTTCCTTATCGTGAAACCATCCGCGGCAAGGCCGACGCCGAAGGCAAACACAAGAAACAATCCGGCGGGCACGGCCAGTTTGGTGTCTGCCGCGTCAAGTTTGAGCCTACCGAGCGCAACAAGGGCATCGAATTCGTTGACGACGTTTTCGGCGGCGCGATTCCGAACAACTGGATTCCCTCCGTCGAACGCGGCATCCGCGAAGCCGCCGCGCGCGGCTATCTCGCCGGTTTCCCGGTGACCGATTTCCGCGCCACCCTCTATGATGGCAAGTATCACGACGTCGATTCCTCGGACATGGCGTTCAGAATCGCCGGCTCCCTTGCGTTCAAGGAGGCCATGAAGCAGGCTCGGCCTTCTCTCCTCGAACCCGTCATGCACGTGGAAGTCTACGCGCCGGATCAATACTCCGGCGATCTGATGGGCGACCTCAGCTCACGCCGCGGCCGCATCGAAGGCAGCGAAGCGCGCGGCCATAACGTCGTCGTCAAGGCCATGGTGCCCCTCGCGGAAATGCTTTCTTATGCGACGGACCTCACCTCCATGACGCAGGGCCGCGCCAGCTACTCCATGGAGTTTTCTCACTACGATTACGTGCCCGGCGAACTGGCGGACAAAGTCATCGCCGCCCACAAAGCGGCCCACGGCGAAGCCCTCGTCGAAGAAGAAGCCTGAATTATCTGGTGCAATTGCCTTCTGTCAGAGAGCCCGGTGTTTCCTCGCTGGGCTCTCTCGTTTTAGGGTTCACCTAACCGAGGTCTGGCATCAGCCACATCTCATATCCACTTGGGTAGAAACATGCCGGTGCGCCTGGCGTGCTCTTCAAATCCGCCCCCAAACTCGTGCCGCAAGAAACCTTCCTCGCGTCTGGCCTTGAAATAAAACGCTGCCAACACAATCAGAAATCCCAGCCACCCGCGCATGTGCCCCTTGATCACGGCCGTGCCGATCATGGCCAGTAGGATTCCCGTATAAATGGGGTGCCGTATCCACCGGTAGAGCCCCTTGCGAATCAATTCGTGGCCATTTTTCAGAGTGACCACGCCACTCCAATTTGTTCCCAGGCTCACCCGTGCCCAAATGCTGATCGCCACGCCAGCCGCCGTCAAAACCAGGCCAAGCCACCATGCCGCTGGAGTATCTGGCACCAGCCTCATATCCAGCCCGTTCCAATTCTTCTCAAACAACAGCCAGAACCCCAAGATCAATGGTATCAGATGTTGCACTCGCTCCAGCGAGGTCTCGCGCTTCTTCACGCTTTTCGTGCCAAACCACATGACCACCCATACGCCCCAGAGCGCCGCCCAAAAGTATTCCGCCCAAGCCGATGCACGGTCCGCATCCATCGCCCACCAATTCATGTTGGGTCTCTCCCCTGTTCTACGATCTCACAAACCATCTCGAACCGAATACCGAAGCCTCCAGTCTCCGCCAATTTGGTGGTTGTTCCCAGGTGGCGACTAGGCCAATAATCTCCCTCATGAAGAAACACAAGCACGCCCCTCTAAAGGCCGCCACCCGCGCCATTCATGCTGGTGAACCTCCGCGGCACGGCGTAGATGCGCCGGTCAGCGCCGAGATTGTGCGTTCCTCTACCTTCACCTTTTCCTCCAGCGAAGAGATGAAACTCTGGGCCGAAGGAAAGAGCAAAGCCTATATCTACACTCGCTACGCCAATCCCACCCTCGCCATTGCCGAACGCAAAATAGCCTCTCTTGAGGGCGCCGAAGCCGCCATCGTCACCTCCTCCGGAATGGCGGCGATCTCGCACTCGCTTCTCAGCGTCCTGCAGAATGGGGATGAACTCATTTCTACTGCCCAGCTCTATGGCGGAACGTACCGGCTGATGCGCGACGTCTTACCCCGCATGGGCATCACCGTGCGTCACGCGGAAACTTCCCTCGAAGGCATTGAGTCTCTGGTCACGCCGAGGAGCAAGTGCCTCTACATCGAAACCCCCACAAACCCCACGTTACGACTTGTCGATCTCCGCAAAGCCATCGCCTTTGCCAAAAAGCACCAGCTCGTCAGCATTATTGACGGAACCTTTGCCACGCCGTTCCTTCAGAGACCCCTCGCACTGGGATTCGATATCGTCGTGCACAGCGTCACCAAAGCCCTTTCCGGGCATTCCGATCTGATCGGCGGCGTCGCTTCCGGCAGCCACAAGTTCATCGATCCCGTGCGGCAAATGGTGATCTATCTGGGGGGTTGCATGGATCCGGAAGTGGCCTTCCTGCTGATTCGCGGGATGAAGACGCTGGGCGTGCGCGTCGAGCGCCAGTGCGAGAACGCCATGCGCGTCGCGAAGTTCCTGGAGAAACATCCGAAAGTAGAGCGCGTTCATTACCCAGGATTGAAATCGCACCGCGACCACGCGCTCGCCAGGAAACAGATGAGCGGTTTTGGCTCGATGCTGGCGTTTGATCTGAAGGGCGGGCTGCCGGCGGCGCGCAGGTTCTGCGACCGTGTGGAGCTATTCCTTCTGGCCGTAAGCCTGGGGGGTACGGAATCGCTGGTATCGCTGCCAATTTACAGTTCGCACTACCGTATGAGCGAAGCTGAACTTCAGCGCGCGGGCGTCAAATTGGGCACGGTGCGCGTCTCGATCGGGCTCGAAGATGCCGCGGATCTCATCCAGGATTTACAGCAAGCGCTGAACTAAACTCGATCGCTTCAGCGCGTCATCCCGATCCTCAACGGACTCGGGCTTCCGTGGGCACTTCCCATTCCCGATTCTCCGGAAGCATGGACTTCACAATGTCCTCAAACTCATGTGAACTCTTCACATCACCCGGATAATTGTGCGCGGAAAGATCGAAGTTGAATCCATACTTTGCGCGCACATCCTGCAACTCCTCCTGCAAACGCAAAGCGACTCGCTTGGCGTTCAGGGTGTCGGTTTCTGGAAGCACGATGCCAAAAATATCTTCGGCGAGGTGGTAGATGGAATCGGTGGGGCGAAGCCGCTTGGACATGGCTTTCGCCGCATCGCTCAGCGCCCCTTTCTGATCGTTCAGGGAAGAGCGCGCCCCTGGCTTAGCCTTCACCAGCACCAGCGAAAGATTCTTCTGCATGGTCATGGCGCGACGGAACTCCATCGTCAGGCGATCCCAGAAGTAATTCTGGTCGGGCATGGAATGCAGCAAATCGGTGCTTGCCTGAATCTGCAGCTCAACGTTGCGCTCCAGTTCGCCAAGCAAATGCTGCTTCAGTTTGCCGAAGGTGCGCTGGCGATCGAAGAGGTACCCGACAAACAGCAGCGTCAGCGCGCAGAAACCAAAGTAGGCCACACGCATCGTCCACTTGTTGCCTTCCGGGTGCACAAACACCAGGGGGTACATGAACATAGCCAGGCCGCTGGCAAGCACCATTACAAACACAGCGGAGAGAATCGTAAGCTGCAGGCTGCGCCGCTCAAGACGATCGAGTTCCTGACGATCAATTGTCGCCATATGCACACCTATGTGAGGCAACTTCCCCCTAAGGGAGACCTGGAGTTGCCAGGATACAGACAGGTTCCGTTTCGGCAAGGAGGATGGCAATAGGCATGGCGTACTTCTGTGGCGGAAGAGAAAACAGGGTACCTGTACCAAATGGACAAGGGCGGTCACCCCATCCCCTGCCGGATGCTGAACTCCGGGTTGTAAACCTGAGGAAAGACGCTCGCCGCCGGGGAGTCGCCAAAATCAAGGAACCGCGGGCAGCCCCGGTCGCGAGGTGGGTCCCAAGGCCTTGCTCAAGGTATGCTGCGGCAGCGTGTGTTAGCATTTACTTTTGCACAAGGATGAGGTCCTGCCTGATTGAGGAGCCTGCCGGAATGCCTGCCACGATGAAAGCTCTACGCAAGACCAAAGCGGGGAAAGGGCTGGAAATGCAAGCGGTGCCGGTGCCATCGATTGGCCCGTCGGACGTGCTGGTGCGCGTGAAGGCCACCTCGATCTGCGGCACGGACCTCCATATTTACGGGTGGGATCGCTGGTCGCAAGGCCGGATTAAGCCCCCGGTGACCCTGGGCCACGAGTTTTGCGGCGTGGTGGAGCGCGTTGGTGAAGAAGTTGCGGCGGTAAAGCCGGGCGACTTCGTCAGCGCGGAGATGCACGTGAATTGCGGCCATTGCCACCAGTGCCGTATGGGCGAAGCGCACATCTGCCAGAACGTCCGCGTGATCGGAATTGACCAGGACGGCGCGTTCGCGGAGTTCGTGAAAATCCCCGCGACAAATATCTGGAGGCTGGACCCCGCGATCCCAGAACACTACGGGGCCATCCTCGATCCGCTGGGGAATGCCGTGCACACCGTCCTGGCGGGAGCGATTGCGGGGCACACGGCGCTGGTGACGGGCTGTGGTCCGATCGGGCTGATGTCGATTGCTGTGGCCAAAGCGTGCGACAGTTCCACCGTGTTTGCAACCGAGACCAATGATCATCGTCGTTCCATGGCGAAGCAGATGGGTGCCGACGTGGTGCTGAATCCCGCTGAGGGAGATGCGGTGAAAAAGATTCTGGAGGCCACCGGCGGCACTGGCGTGGATGTGCTGCTGGAAATGAGCGGGAACGCCACAGCGATCCAGCAGGGGTTCAAGGCGTTGCGCGCAGGCGGGCGCGCGTCCCTGCTGGGCATCCCGACGGAGAATGTGCCGCTGGACCTGGTCAATGATGTGATTTTCAAGGGCGCCACCGTGCAGGGCATTTATGGGCGCCGGATGTACCAGACCTGGGTGCAAATGACCGCACTGCTAAAAGCTGGGCGCGTGAATCTTGAGCCACTTTTTGGAGAGCGCGTGGTGCTGGAGAAATTCGAGGAAGCTTTTGCGAAACTGCAGAGCGGTCTAGCGGGGAAGATTCTGATGTATCCGAATGGGATGCCCAAATAAGACGAAGATTCCGCTTTAGAATACATAGAAACCACGGCAGCCGGCCGCGAACGCAGAGTTCACTACAGACAGAACAGAGGAACCGCGGGAATCATGCAACTTTGGGAGCAAGAACATGAGTGAATTCGGGACGCCAGCGACAAATAAGAATCCGCTGCAGTATGTCAGCGAAACCCTGCAGGAATTGCGCGCGAAAGGCGTGGCGCCAAAGCTGCGCGTCCTGGAGGGCGAACAAAAGTCTGTATGCCTTTTCGACGGGCACGAGGTGATCAACCTGGCGTCGAACAACTATCTGGGACTGACGTCCCACAAGGCGCTGCGCAAGGCGTCGGTGGAAGCGGTGAAGAAGCTGGGCGTCGGTGCAGGAGCCGTGCGCACCATTGCCGGCACCATGAAGCTGCACATGGAATTGGAAGAGCAGATCGCCAAATTCAAGCAGGTGGAAGCCTGTGTGGTGTTCCAGTCGGGATTCACGGCCAACGCCGGAACAGTCTCGGCTGTCCTTGGGAAAGAAGACCTGATCGTTTCGGATGAGCTGAATCACGCATCCATTATTGATGGCGCGCGGCTGTCGAAAGCCACCATCAAGGTGTTCAAGCACAAGGATCTGGAAGACTGCGAGCGGATCCTGAAAGAGACGGCGGACTGGAACGGCCACAAGCTGATCATCACCGATGGCGTGTTTTCGATGGATGGCGATATCGCACCCCTGCCGGGGCTGTGCGGCCTGGCGGAGAAATATGGCTGCATCATGATGGTGGACGACGCGCATGCAAGCGGCGTGTTGGGACGTGGCGGGCGCGGCACGGTGGATCATTTCAATTGCCACGGGCGTGTGCACCTCCAGGTGGGCACGTTAAGCAAGGCCATCGGGGCCATGGGTGGATATGTGTGCGGGTCACGCGACCTGATCGATTTTCTGTACTTGCGGGCGCGGCCGTTTTTGTTTTCAACATCGCACCCGCCCGCCACTGCTGCGGCGTGCCAGGCGGCGTTTGCGCTTCTTGATTCGCCGGAAGGTGAAAAGCTGGTGAAGAAACTCTGGGCCAACACGAAATTCTTCAAGCGCGAATTGAAGAAGCGCGGATTTCAGTTCAAGACCAGCGAGACTCCGATTATTCCGATTCATGTCGGAGATGCGGCAAAGGCGTTTGAATTTTCGCGAAAGTTGTTTGAAGCGGGCGTGTTCGCCCCCGCGGTGGGCTATCCGACGGTCGCGGAAGGAAAGGCACGCTTGCGTGCAATAGTCAGCGCGGCGCACAAACGGGAGCAGTTGCTGAAAGCGGCGGAGATATTGGGAGAAGTCGGCAGATCGCTGGGGATCGTTTCCTGAGGGATCTCCCTTAGCGGCACGCTGCTGCCCTTCACGTGTGGCTATCGGAGCAAACCGCACGGCAAAAGGAGACCTGTTATACTCGCGCGATGGCGCCGAAAGACCAAACCTCGAAAAAACTCTTCCTGGTGGATGCGATGGCGCACATCTACCGCGCTTTCTACGCGCCAATGGTGCGCATGAATGCGCCCAGCGGCATTCCCACCAAAGTGCCTTTCCTCTTCGCGAATATTCTGCGGCGCTTGATCAAGGACTACCAGCCGGAATACCTGGGAATCGTATTTGACACCGGCAAGCCCACCTTTCGCGACAAACTCTTCGAGGCCTACAAGGCGCAGCGCCCGCCTATGCCGGACGAGATGAAAGTGCAACTTCCATATGTCCGGCGGCTGTGCGAAGCGATGCACCTGCCCATTCTGGAGCTGGATGGCTACGAAGCCGACGACGTTATCGGCACGATGGCGAAAAAGGGAGCGGAGAAAAAGCTGGAAGTGCTGGTCATCTCCAATGACAAGGACATGATGCAGCTTGTCAGTCCTGGGGTGCGGATACTGCGTACGGGATCGGGCGGCGCGAAGGCCGATATGATCGTTGACGCGCAGAAGGTCGAGGAAATCTTGGGTGTACCGCCGGGGAAAGTCGTCGACCTGATGGCTCTACTCGGCGACACCGTGGACAATATTCCCGGCGCAAAAGGAATTGGCGAAAAAGGCGCGACCGAACTCATTCAAAAATATGGCAGCGTGGAAAGCGCGCTCGAGCATGCCGGCGAAGTAATGAACAAGAGGTATCGCGAGGCCCTCCAGCAACAGCGAGATCAGGTGATGATGAGCAAGCAGTTGGCCGCGATTGAGACAAATGTACCGCTGGAGCTGGACCTGCTGACATTGCAGGTGCGCGAACCGGATGCCGCCGCACTGCTTGCCCTGTATCGCGAGCTGGGATTCAATTCGCTCCTGAAGGAGTTGCTGGCTACCGGAGCTGCTGAGAAAAACGTCGAGCCTGGGGCGCAAACGGGCGGGCAGCCAGGAGCGAGCGGCGAGCAGGCAAAAGATTATCTGCAATTCCAAGGAGCAGAGGAGTTTCGCGAGTTTTTGAATAGGCTTCCAGCAAAAAGGCCACTGGCAGTTTGGCTGAATCTGGAAGCGGGCGAACGCGAAGCGGAGGGATTTGGGACGCGCGTCAGCGGGGTTGAAGTGTCCTCGAAATCGGGCGAAGGGCGCGCGGTGTGGTTAGACGAAAAAGGCGAAGTGCTGAAAGCCTTGCAGTCCGTTTTGCACGACGCCAAACGCGCCAAAATCGTGCACGATCCTAAGCTCTTTCATCTATTGGCCGGCAAATCGAAAACAATCGAGCACGCCACCCAAATCTATTCGTATCTCTTGAGGCCAACCACCGCGAAGCACGACTTTGCCGAAGTGGTCTTCCGGCAATGCAACGTGCCGCTGGGCGGCGGCGCGGGCGAACGCGCCGACTATCTGCAGCGCATTGCGCCTGTCTTGCGGGAGCAGATTGCAGCGCAGCAACTCACCGAGGTATACGAAAAGATCGATCTGCCGCTGGCGCCGGTGCTGGCGGAGATGGAACGCGCCGGTGTTCGCGTCGATCCCAAAGCGCTGGAAACGATGTCGAACGCGATGGAAAAAGAGGTCAGGCGCCTGGAGAAGGAGATCTGGGAACTGGCGGGATTAGAATTCAATGTGAATTCACCCACGCAACTGGCTGAGATTCTGTTTGACAAGCTGAATTTGCAGCCACCGCCACGCCGCGGGAAAGGCAAAGTGCGCTCAACCGCAGCGGACATCCTGGAAGAGATGGCCGGTCAGCACGCGCTGCCGGGCAAGGTGATCGAGTACCGCGAGATCGCCAAACTGAAATCGACCTACGTGGATGCTCTGCCGAAGCTGATTCATCCGGAGACGGGGCGACTGCACACCAGCTTCTCGCAGACGGGCACGGCGACAGGCCGGCTGAGCTCAAGTGATCCGAATCTGCAAAACATTCCCGTGCGCAGCGAGTTGGGACGCGAAATTCGTGCGGCGTTCGTGGCGGAAAAAGGGAACATCCTGCTCTCGGCGGACTATTCCCAGATCGAGCTGCGCATCATGGCGCACCTCTCGAAGGACCCGGTGCTGCTGGAAGCGTTTCGCAATGGCGAGGACATTCATGCGCGGACAGCGCAGGAAGTTTTTGGCGTTGGGCCGCTGGCGCAGACCGCGGAGCACCGCCGCGCCGCAAAAGCGATTAACTTCGGCATCATCTACGGGCTTTCGGCGTTCGGCCTCGCGCAGCAATTGGGAATCGGACAGAAGGAAGCAGCGCAGTTCATCAATGCTTATTTCACGCGCTACCGCGGCGTGAAGCAGTACCTGGACAATGTGCTCGTCGAGACTCGCAAGACCGGTATGGCGAAAACCCTTTTCGGCAGAATCCGGCCAATCCCGGAAATCAATGCTCCGCAGATGCAGTTGCGGAATTTTGCGGAGCGCACCGCGCTGAATTCGCCGCTGCAGGGGACTGCGGCGGACCTGATCAAGCTGGCCATGATCGCGATCGATGATCGGCTGCGGAAAGAGAAACTCACCGCTCGCATGATCCTTCAGGTACACGACGAATTGCTCTTTGAGGCGCCGGTAAAAGAGCGCGAACCACTGGAAAAGCTGGTCCAGGAAGAGATGGAGGGCGTGCACCAACTCGCCGTGCCGCTGGTTGTGGAAATCGGCGTCGGGCCAAACTGGCGGGACCTGGACTGAATCCCATCACAAATCAGAACCAGTAATTCCGCGCCAAGTTCGCCAGATAGGAAACCAGCCCTTCCCTGCATCAAAAAACGTCCCTGGAAATACTTCACAACCAGACCTGTCCGCAGGGACAGGGACTCCATACGGCACGTCACTCAAAGCGCCCCACTCTTCGGAAGAAGTCCACATGCTACGCTAGCCACGCGTGGTCGATTGGGGAGAGTCTATGCGCCGAATCCGCGAAATCCTGTTCATTTCTGCACTAGTTGTGTGCATTGCCGGCTGCAGCGGATTGTCGGACGTCAAAAACAGTGGCAGTGGCAGCCAAGTCACCGGCGTGACCGTCTCGCCGCTGACCGCCACAGTGGACCCTTTTGTGACCCAACAGTTCGCCGCACAAGTCCAGGGCGGCACCAATAGCGCCGTAACCTGGCAGGTCAACGGCGTCACCGGCGGAAGTGCCACGACAGGAATCATCTCCACTGGAGGCCTCTACACCGCACCACATGCCATTTCTTCGAGCCTGGTTCCTGCCACCAACGCCCCCATTACCGTGACGATCACCGCCATCTCTCAAGCGAGCGCCACCGCCATGGGCACCGCTGTCGTTACCCTGACGACGCAACAGCAGCAGACCCAGACCGAGCCGATCAACCTGGGAACTTCCGGCGGCATTATCAATGACGCGAATGGAAATTATTGCTGCTCGGGGACGCTAGGGTCGTTGGTGACGCGGAATGGCACACTGTACATCTTGAGCAACAACCACGTCCTGGCAAATAGCGCCGGGAACCCTGCGAGCCCCGACGTGGGTGTTGCCATCACGCAGCCGGGATTGATCGAGGTGAATTGTTTGAGCAGTTCGACGCGCCAGGTGGCAAGCCTCTCGGAATACTTCCCTCTGCAGACCGGGCCTATCCCCAAGATCGACGCCGCCCTGGCTGCGGTAGCTAGCGGCGCAGTCGACACCAGCGGCAACATTCTGCTGCTCGGCAGCACGCGCACGAATGGCGTTCCCGATCCCGGTGCACCAAAATCTGGCATCGGCTTGACTCCCGCCCAGGCGATTGGTGCCCCGCACAACGGCGCGGTGGCCAAGAGCGGCAGAACTACCGGCTTGACCTGCTCGACGATCGTGGGCACCAACGTGGCCTCCAGCGTCGATTATTACGCTCACTGTGGCGACACTAACGCAGCCTTCACCGTGAACTATACGGACCTAGTCGCCGTTAATGGCGGAGATTTCAGTGACACTGGCGATTCGGGTTCCCTGATTGTGACCCAAGATACGGCCGAGACGGTGGCACTCCTTTTTGCCGGATCCGATACGGACACCGTCGGCAATCCCATCACCGACGTGCTTCCCGATTTTCCCGGCGCGGGCAACGTTACGCCGACCTTTGTGGGCGGCACCACCCACCAGGTGATCGGCTGCACCTTGCCGGCATTGAAGGCAGTTACCACGGTCCCGCAGGCGAAGGCCGTGTCCGAATCCATTCAGCAGGCCAGCGCTGTTCGCGATCTGCACGCACCGCAACTCCTCTCCATCCCAGCAATTAAAGCGGTGGCCGTGGGAGAGAGCTACGATCAACCCGGCAAAGCGTCAATCCTCCTCTTTGTGGGCAGCGGAGAATCGCTTGCGGGTATTCCCAGGACAATCGACGGTGTGCGCACGCGGCTGATCGCAGGGAATGATTGGGCGCATCAGGGACTCCTGAGCAGCGAAGAGAGCGCGGACCTGCTGAGCACCGTGAGCAGGCCGCAAATCGTCTACCCCTTGCAGCAGGGCGAATACCTGCGCGCCAAAACCGTGCACGCCGCTCACGTGACGCAACTGCTGAAGCAGGCGGGAATCCTTGGCGTAGGCATCACCTCCAGCGTTGACGCGCCAGGAGAAGCGGCGCTGCTCATCTACGTCCTGCGGGGAGCCTCGCAAGACAACATCCCGGCCGAGATCGACGGCTTGCGCACCCGCGTTCGCGAATCGAGCCCCTTCATCACGGGACGCCGCGGCAACGAACCCGCTCGGAGTTGCAAGATGCCCGTTGCCAATAGTCCGCTTACAAAAGCGAAACTCTAACCCCGGTAAAACGAATCGCATAAGGCGCCTTCCTTAGTTTAGAGTGACGCTGCTGTCTCAATTCACCCTGGACCTTTCTTTGTGTAAGGCGCGGTTGTAGAATCACCGTAGACGGCGTCGAACTTGCTCCCTCGACCCTTCCTTCCACTCAGGGGGTGTTTATGCGGCGAAATGTGATTTTGTTCGGTACAGCTCTGCTCCTCAGCTTAGGCATTGGATTCGCGCAAGAGAAAGACAGCGCGCAAGCACCCGAAGCGGCCCCGCCACCAGTTGCCGCGGACGATGCTGCGAAAAAGAATCCTGTGAAACCCACACCCGAAGGCCTCGCCGAAGCCAAGCGTCTCTACGGCTATCACTGCGCGATGTGCCACGGGAAGGATGGAGACGGCAAGGGTGAATTGGCCGTTTCGATGGATTTGAAGTTGCACGATTGGCGCGATCCCAGCACGATCGAGAAAATGAGCGATGGGGAGCTCTTCTATATCATCACCAACGGGCGCGGGAAAATGGTTGGCGGCGAAGGCGACCGCACCAAAGAACAGATACGCTGGAATTTGGTGAACCTGGTGCATTCTTTCGGCAAGAAGAGTGGTACCTAGAACGCCACACGACGAAAGATACGACTAACGCGGTTTGCGGCCTTGCGGGCGCTTCAGGGAGTTTGGGGCGCCCTTCTTTTTTGTCCGGCACTAGGGCGTGGTAGGCTTTTGGGGCAGGCAAAATGTTGAGGAGGAAGCCATGGCACACGCTCCGAAATTTCTGGCATTGGTGATCGAAGCGAAAAAACGCGTAAGGGAAACCAATGTGGCGGACGTAAAACGCCGTCTGGACGCCGGCGAAAAGCTTGTACTGGTCGACGTACGGGAGGAGAGCGAGTGGGGCCGCGGGCACCTGCCAGGTGCCGTGCATCTCGGAAAAGGCATCATCGAACGCGATATTGAGCAACGTGTGCCGGACACCAATACCAAGCTGATTCTTTATTGCGGCGGGGGCTTCCGGTCCGCGCTCTCCGCGGACAACCTCCAAAAAATGGGCTATAGCAACGTCGAATCGATGGACGGCGGATGGAAGGGCTGGCTGGAAGCAGGCTTTCCCACGCAGAAAGACTAGGGCCATCCTCCGAAGCGAACGCGATCGGCGTGACCCTCGGCCGCTAGAGAGTTGGCTGGGGCGGAAGGATTCGAACCTTCACCATCCTCATTAACAGTGAGGTGTCCTACCGGTTGGACCACGCCCCAGCGGCGTTCAGTGGCCGCCCCGGGAAGAGCCGGGGCGGCGGCGCTTCGCCGCAGAAGCGGCGGAAGATATTGCAAGAATAGCACGCCACAGGCCATCAGCAAGAGTCGAATGCGTTAGGGCTACTCATAAGGAACATTTATGGAGCTATTGAACGCGAAACTCGTGCAGATTCAGGAAGGATGATGATGGCGGAGTAGGCATAGCTCCACTTCGGAACGAGTCGAACCGAGCCTCACAACTTTGCTTTGTTTTGAAACCTTCGAACCGAGCAAGCCTTTTGAAACAGCTCATTCTGAAGTTGACCTGGTGAACCATTTTGGCTTTCGGGTTGCATTCCAGAAGAATTTGTTGGAGACTATCGGGTCGTTTCGGCCTGGCCCTGCGCTGTCCGGCATAAGAGTGGAAGATTCTCCCGAGAGTTACGGCCCTTCCGGAGAATCAATCTGCCCAAGCGCAACGCTGACATGGCACAAATCTTTCACCGTAGTGCGAATTTTCTAGCGAGTTTTAGTCTGCTCGGAGCCGTCGTTCTGGGCGGCTTGGCGCTGACCGGCGTATTGGTCGTGGCAAGGTCGCCCTATGTCACCAACGAGCGCTTGTCCCGGAATCAACCCATACAGTTCAGCCACAAGCACCACGTGGGAGATGAAGGCATCGACTGCCGCTACTGTCATACCAGCGTGGAGAGTTCGGCCTACGCGGGCATTCCTCCCACCAAGACCTGCATGAATTGCCATTCCGTTCTCTTCAACAACGTCGGTTATTTGGAACCCGTTCGGGAAAGCTACCGCACCGACCAGTCCATCCAGTGGGTTAAAGTGCATCGCCTGGCCGACTACGTCTACTTTAATCACAGCATCCACATCAACAAGGGGATTGGCTGCTCGTCCTGCCATGGCTCGATCAACCAGATGCCCCTCGTCTTTCAGGCGTCTCCGCTCACGATGAGTTGGTGCCTGGATTGCCACCGCAATCCCCAGCCAAACCTTCGCCCCAAGGACCAGGTTTTCAATATGGATTGGAAAGCGCCCGCGGATCAGGAAGAAGCAGGAAAGAAACTCGCGGCGGATTACAAACTTCGGACCACGGTCGAGCTCACCAGTTGCTCGACCTGCCACCGTTAGCTAATGGATGCTATGAGCGAGCACGCAAACGACAAGGAACTGCGCATACTTCAGGGTGCACAGCAACACGCGGCTGCTCCTGATCACAACCACGATCACGAGCATGGGGATCATGCCGAAGACGACACGTTGCGCGACTTCACCCTGGACCTCGCGGCTGTCCGCGAAAAACTGAAGGGAAAATCTGGCAAGCAATACTGGCGCACGCTGGAAGAACTGGCCGACGATCCGCACTTCCAGGATTTGCTCCACCGCGAATTCCCCCGTCACGCCTCGGAATGGGACGACTCCGTGGACCGCCGAAACTTCCTGAAATTGATGGGAGCGTCGCTGGCCTTTGCGGGCCTCGCGGGTTGCGGTCGCCCTGATGAATCGCACATCGTGCCGTATGTGAAGCAGCCGGACGGCATGGTGTTGGGCAAGCCGAATTTCTACGCGACCGCCATGCCGTTTGGCGCGGATGCCGTTGGCGTGCTCGTGGAGAGCCACGAAGGACGCCCAACGAAGATCGAAGGCAATCCCGATCATCCCTCGAGCCTCGGTTCCACCGATGCCCTCGTGCAGGCTTCGATCTTGAACCTGTACGATCCGGATCGCGCGCAAACGGTTTTGGAAAACGACGAAATCCGCTCGTGGTCTGCCTTCCTCGACGCGGCGCAGGGACTCGCGACTTCCGTCAAAGCACAAAACGGCGCCGGCTTCCGCATCCTTACGGGCACGGTCACTTCGCCCACGCTGGCTTGGCAACTCCGGAAACTTCTCGCGCAGTATCCCCTGGCGAAGTGGCACCAGTGGGAACCCGCTGCGGGCGAGGGTGCGCGGGAAGGCGCGAAGCTGGCCTTTGGCCGCAGCATCAACACGGTATACGCGCCGGGCAAAGCCAACGTTATCCTTTCGCTCGACTCCGATTTCCTTGCCAGCGGCCCCGGCCACATCGCCTACGCCAAGCAATATGCGCGGCGGCGAAAACTCGATGGCCCCAATGACACATTGAACCGCCTCTACGTTGTCGAGCCCACGCCGACCGTCACAGGCTCTTCCGCGGATCATCGCTTGCCGCTTCGGGCGGGTGAAATTGAACTCTTTGCGCGCGCGCTGGCCGGGAAACTCGGCCTAAGCAGTCCTGTGCCCCTCTCCGGCGAAGCGGCAAACTGGCTCGAAGCGGCCGCCAAGGATCTGCAGAAAGAACGTGGTGCATCGCTGGTGGTCGCCGGCGAATACCAACCGGCAGCCGTCCATGCGCTCGCTCACGCCATCAATGCCTCTCTCGGCAATGTCGGCACAACCCTCTATTACACGGAACCCGTGGAAGCCGAATCCACTGGAAACCTCGAATCACTGCGCGAACTTTGCGCCGACATGGACGCCGGCAAAGTTGATCTGTTGCTGATTCTGGGCGGGAATCCGCTTTACGATGCACCGCACGATTTCGATTTCACTTCCAAGCTGAAGCGTGTGCCGGCCGCGATTCACCTCAGTCCCTATTACGACGAAACTTCCGTCTATTGCCACTGGCATGTTTCCGAATCGCATTACCTGGAAACCTGGAGCGATGCGCGCGCCTACGACGGCACCGCAACGATTATTCAGCCTCTCATCGCACCGCTCTATTACTCGCGTTCGGCCCACGACGTGGTGGCCGCCTTCAGTGACAAGCCCGGTTTGCCCGCTTACGATGCCGTGCGCGCTTACTGGGCGGAAGCTTCCACTCACCATGACTCTTCTATCGACGTCGCTTGGCGGAAATGGCTGAATGACGGGGTCGTCCACGGCACGAAATTCGCCCCCATCGCGCCGGAACTGAAGTTCAGCGCCACAAGCCTTCCCGTGTTCAAACCAGCGCCCGCGGACCAAATCGAATTCATCTTCCGCCCCGACCCCAACGTGTACGACGGCCGCTTTGCGAACAACGGCTGGTTGCAGGAATTGCCGAAGCCGGTGACGAAATTGACGTGGGACAACGCCTTGTTGGTGAGCCCAAAGCTCGCACAGAAGCTGGATCTTGCCCACAAGATTGCTTCGCGCGGCGGCGAGCACGGCCAGGTTCGTTCGACGGTTGTGGACATCGCGCTGAATGGCAGCAAAGTGACCGCGGCGGCTTGGACTCTGCCGGGCCAGGCGGAAAACTCCGTCGTGCTGCCGCTCGGCTACGGCCGGACACTCGCCGGCTTTACCGGCTCGAACAAGGGATTTAACGCCTATGCCGTGCGCACGTCGAACGCCCTGTGGGTCGCCAGCGATGGCAAAATCACGCCCACGGGCGACGATTATCCGCTGGCCTGCACGCAGTACCACTTCAACATGGAAGGCCGGCAAATCCTCAGCACTGGAACACTCGCGGAGTACCAGAAGAATCCGGCGTTCGCACACGGAGGCGCGGAAGCTCCCGCGAAAGACGATTCGCTTTACAAAGAGTTCGAATACAAAGGCTATGCCTGGGGCATGGCCATCGACCTGAATAAATGCAACGGCTGCAATGCCTGCGTCGTGGCCTGCCAGTCAGAAAACAACATCCCAGTGGTGGGCAAGGATCAAGTGATGCGCGGGCGCGAAATGCACTGGATCCGCATCGACCGTTACTATACGAACTCCGAATCGGCTACCAGCGGCAAAGCGACCGGCGATCCCACCGAGTACAATCCCTCGCTCGATAATCCGCAGACGTTCTTCCAGCCCGTGCCTTGCCAACAATGCGAAAACGCGCCCTGCGAACAGGTCTGCCCGGTGGGTGCAACGGTTCACAGCGCGGAAGGCCTGAACGACATGGTCTACAACCGCTGCATCGGCACGCGCTATTGCTCCAACAACTGCCCCTACAAAGTGCGCCGCTTCAATTTCCTGCGCTTTCAGGATTGGGATACGCCCCAACTGAAGCTCCTGCGAAATCCCGAAGTCTCCGTGCGCAGCCGCGGCGTGATGGAAAAATGCACTTACTGCGTGCAGCGCATCAACAACGGGCGCATCGAAGCGGAAAAGCAGAACCGCCCGATCCGCGACGGCGAAATCGTGACCGCTTGCGAATCGGCGTGTCCCTCCGAAGCCATTGTTTTCGGCAATGCCAACGATCCGAACAGCCGTGTGGCCAAGCTGAAAGCGCAACAGCGGAATTACTCGTTACTCGGTGAACTGAATGCCCGGCCGCGCACCACTTATCTTGCGGCGGTGCGCAATCCGAATGCCGAGTTGGAGAAGGCATGAGCGTGACGCAGCCTCCTGTGAACGTGCCTGAAATCCGCCGGCTGGACCCGGTGCTGGAGCCCGGTCACACCTACGCTTCGGTCACCGACAAGATCGCGGCGGTGGTGCTGACGCGGCCGCTGGGCATCGGCTGGCTCGCGGGCTTTACGCTGACATTCAGCCTGGTGATGCTGCTGTTTGGCTCGCTGGCCTGGCTGATCGTCAAAGGCGTCGGAATTTGGGGCATCAATATCCCCATCGGCTGGGGCTTTGCGATCGTCAACTTCGTTTGGTGGATTGGTATCGGCCATGCCGGCACGCTGATTTCCGCCATCCTTTTTCTGCTGAACCAGAAGTGGCGCACCTCAATCAATCGCTTCGCGGAGGCCATGACTCTTTTCGCCGTGGCCTGCGCTGGCATCTTCCCGCTGATCCACACCGGCCGTCCCTGGATGGCCTACTACATGATGCCGTATCCCAGCACCATGGGCGTCTGGCCGCAGTTCCGCAGCCCGCTCATCTGGGACGTCTTCGCGGTTTCCACCTACGGCACGGTTTCGCTGATGTTCTGGTTCATCGGCTTGCTGCCGGACCTGGCCACGCTGCGGGATCGCGCCAAGAACCGTTTCCAGCAACTGATCTACGGCGCGCTTGCGATGGGCTGGCGTGGTTCGGCCCACCACTGGCACCGCTATCAGTCGGCGTATTTGCTCCTGGCCGGCCTCGCAACGCCGCTGGTGCTCTCCGTGCACACGGTCGTGAGCTTCGACTTCGCCGTCGCCATCGTGCCCGGCTGGCACACCACGATTTTCCCGCCCTACTTCGTGGCTGGCGCCATCTATTCGGGTTTCGCGATGGTTCTAACCTTGGCGATTCCCTTGCGTAAGGCCTACGGTCTGCAAGATTTCATCACGATGCGTCACCTCGACAATATGGCCAAGGTGATGCTCGCCACCGGCTTGATCGTGGCTTACGGCTACTTTGTCGAGTTTTTCATGGCCTTCTATAGCGGAAACAAGTTCGACGTATTCCTCGCACAGCAGCGCCTGCACGGGCCGTATGCGCATTATTATTACGCGCTGATCCTGTGCAACATCCTTACGCCGCAACTGCTCTGGTTTGAAAAGGTGCGCCGCAATGTTGCCGCGCTTTTCGTGATGTCCCTGGTCATCAACACGGGCATGTGGCTGGAGCGCTTCGTCATCGTGGTGATTTCGCTGACCCGCGACTTCGTGCCCTCCGCCTGGGGCCGCTACCAGCCGACCTTCTGGGATTTCAGCACATTCATCGGCACCCTCGGCCTTTTCGTCATGCTGATTTTCCTGTTTGTGCGAGGCTTGCCGGCAATCGCCATCTCGGAAATGCGGGAGCTTGTCGCGCACGAATCCCATTCCGGTGGGGATCATAAATGAAGGAACACCGCTCACAACTCTTTGGCGTGATGGGCGAGTTCGCGACGCCGGAACAGATCCTGAGTGCCGCGAAGAAAGCGCGCGAAGCGGGCTACAAGCACATCGCCGCCTACACACCCTTCCCGGTGGAAGGCCTCGCGCACGCCATTGGTTTTCGCTGGACCGCGGTACCCCTGATCACCCTGATTGGCGGCCTTGGCGGCGGCTTGACCGGCTTTGGTCTGCAATACTGGGTTGCCGCGATCACCTATCCCATGAATATCGGCGGGCGGCCGCTGAACAGTTGGCCGGCGTTCATTCCCGTCACTTTTGAACTGACCGTGCTCGGCGCATCCATCTTCGCCGTGGTGGGCATGCTGGCCTTGAACAAGCTGCCGCAGCCGTATCACCCGGTCTTCAACGTGGAACGCTTCGCGCACGCATCCACGGATCGTTTCTTCCTGTGCATCGAAGCGCGCGATCCGAAATTCAATCTGGCGGAAACGTCCCGGTTCCTGCAAAGCGTGGCCGCGGAGCACGTCAGCGAGGTGAAGGATGAAGGCTAACTCCTCGCTTCGCGCGATCCTCCTTGCTTTTCTGGGCGCAAGCTCCTTGGCCGGTTGCAACTACACTCTGCGCCAGGATATGGCCAACCAACCGCGCCAGAACACGCTGTCGCCTTCGGAGTTCTTTGCCGATGGACGTTCCGAGCGCCAGCCCATCGAAAATACCGTCGCGCGCGGTTCCATTGAGGACGACGCGTTGTTCGTGCCCAAGGACTCCAACGCTTTTCCTCTGCCCATCACGCAGGAATTGCTGCAGCGGGGCCAGGAACGCTACAACATTTTCTGTACGCCGTGCCACGGTTTGCAGGGAGATGGCCAGGGCATGGTGGCCGTGCGCGGCATGAAGCACCCGCCCAGCTATCATCAGGACCGCCTACGGCAGGAGCCCAACGGCTACATCTACGACGTGGTCACGAACGGTTTTGGCGCGATGTACGGGTATTCTGCGCAGATTCCACCGCGCGATCGCTGGGCCATCATTGCCTACGTCCGCGCGTTGCAGCTAAGCAGAAACGCCCGCGTGGCGGATCTGCCCGCCGATTTACGGGAGAAGCTCATGGCTCAAGGAGCCGCGAAGTGAACGAGCGAGACTACAAGGCGCCCGCCAGCGTCGGCCACGTTCAGACCGCTGGATTGGTGGTTGGTGGCGTTGCGTTGCTCGCGGCCATTTTCGGCGCGGTCTCCTCGCCCGAAAAGTTTTATCAGTCGTATCTTTTCAGCTACATGCTTGTGCTGGGGCTCACCCTGGGCTCTCTCGGCCTGCTTATGCTGCAGCATCTGACCGGCGGGCAATGGGGCATCATCATCCGGCGGCCGCTGGAGGCCGCTTCGCGGAATATTTGGCTTGTCCTCGTGATGTTCGTGCCTATCGTGCTCGGCATGAAATCGCTCTACCGCGCCTGGCTCGATCCCGAAAAATTGAAGGCGGAGCCGCTCTCGGCCTACCAGCAAGGTTACCTGACTTACGGCGGGTTCCTTGGCCGCGCCGTGCTCTATTTCGCGATCTGGGGCGCCTTGGTGTGGCTTTTCAATAGCTGGTCCCGGGAGCAGGACCAGAACCGCGAAGACCGCGCCCTGCGCCGCCGTCTGAGACTCCTGGCGGGGCCGGGCATCATTCTCTACGTGCTGGCCATGACTTTTGCTGCGATTGATTGGGTGATGTCCCTCTCGCCGCATTGGGCCTCCACGATTTACGGTTTCATCTTCGTCGCCGGGCAGGCCATCACCGCGATGTCGTTCATGATTATTGTCGTGGCGGCTCTCTCCAACTCCGAACCTTACGCGGGCATTATTCAGGAGCGCCACCTCCACGATCTCGGAAAGCTGCTCTTTGCCTTCAATATGCTTTGGGCCTATTTCGATTTTTCACAATTGTTGATCATCTGGTCCGGCAACCAGCCCGAAGAGATTTCCTTTTACCGCACACGCTTGTATGGCGGTTGGGGCGTGGTCGCGGTGATCGTTTTGATTTTCAGCTTTGCGCTGCCGTTCTTGGTGCTGTTGTCGCGCGACGTCAAGCGCAGCGCCAGCTTGATTTCAAAGGTCGCCATCTGGATGATCTTAATGCGCCTCGTGGATCTGTTCTGGATGACGCGGCCCGAGTTTTCCTCCAGCGCGCTGCCCACCTGGCTGGACATCGTTGTTCCCATCGCTCTGATTGGATTGTGGGTGGGTTTCTTCGCCTTCAATCTGCAGCAGCAGCCGCTGCTGCCGCTGGGAGACCCCAAACTTGCGGAGGCCATTGCACATCATGAGCACTGAGCCCCAGAAGAAAGGCCACGGCCAGGAAGGACGGCCGGTGCACGATGACGTTGCCTTTGAACCGCGCGACGTCCGCACCAGCGCCATCCTGAAATTCCTGATCTATCTCGGCGTCACCATCATCCTGTCTTACGGTTTGACCTTGCTTGTCTACCGTGGACTCACGCGCTACTGGCGGGACACTTACACCGCGCCCCCGCCTTCCCGCGGCAATGCCGCCGCCACGATGCCGCCCGAGCCTCGCCTGCAAGGAATGCCGGGCCACTTGAGCGATCCGCAGAAAGACTGGCGCGATAAAGTGAAAGCCGATAACGAAGCCAACAACCAGCTTCTCTGGATTGACAAGAACAGCGGCATCGCGCAGATTCCGGTGAGCGAGGCCATGAAGCTCATCTCCGAAAAGGGTTTGCCGGCAGTGCCCGTGGCTCCGGCGGAAAAGAAGAAGTGAAATGAAAGTACTGCGTTATTTCGCGGGAGTCCTGGCGCTGCTGCTGAGCCTCACGGCCGGCCGCGCGCAAATGATTCCCGACAACGTCGGCAAGTCCTCCAACGGCCTGCCGCCGGCTCTGGTGAATGTGGGATTTGATCCGCAACTCAACGCCCAGATTCCGCTCGACGCCGCGTTTACAGACGAGATGGGGAATCCCGTGAGGCTGCGCGATTACTCCGGCAAGAAGCCCATCGTGCTCGTCTTTGTCTATTTCAACTGTCCCATGCTCTGCAGCCAGGTGGAACAAGCCGTGGTCGGATCGCTGAAAATGATTTCTTTCAATCCGGGAACGGACTACCAGGTGGTCTTCATCAGTTTCGATCCGGCGGACACGCCGGATGGCGCACTGAAGAAAAAGCACGAAGCGATGTCGCGGTTCGCGCGCCCCGCGACCCAGGCCGGCTGGCATTTTCTGACTGGCAGCAAGGAATCGATTGACGCGGTCACGAAGGCCGCCAATTTCCGCTTCAGCTTCGACCAGAAGTCACAGATCTTCGCGCATGCTAGTGGCATCCTGCTGCTGACGCCTGACGGCCGCATTTCCCGCTACTTCTTCGGCGTCGAGTATCCGCCGAGCAATGTGCGTCTGGGACTCGTGGACGCGTCCGCGGGGAAAATCGGAACGCCGGTTGATCACTTTCTATTGTTTTGCTACCAATATGACCCCACGAAAGCCCGCTACAGTGCCACGATTCTGACGGTGATCCGCATGGGCGGTGTCGTGACGCTGTTCTGCATCGCCATCGGCTTCTTTATTTTCCGCCGGCGTGAACATCGCGCCGGCGCGGCCGGCAATTCGGGCCAGGATTTGCCGAAGCAAGGAGCACATTAGAGCCGTGCAGTCACCGCTGCCATTCTTTCCGGAGCAGGCCTCTAATTTCGCGGGAAATGTGGATGCCCTGTTCTCCTATATTCTGGTCACCGCGATCTTCTTCACCGTGCTGGTGACGCTGCTGGCCGTATTTGCGGCCTTCCGCTACCGGCGGAAAAACGCCAGCGATATTGGCGCTGAAATCCATGGCAACACCGCGCTGGAAATCGGGTGGACCCTGATCCCGCTCATTCTGGCGTTAGGCATGTTCGCCTGGGGCGCCGTGATTTACGTGAACTATCGCACCGCCCCGAAAGATACCCTGGACATCTATGTCATCGGCAAGCAGTGGATGTGGAAGTTGCAGCAGCCGAACGGGCGCAAAGAGATCAACGAATTGCACATCCCCGTCAATCGCAATATCAAGCTGATCCTGGGCAGCGAGGACGTAATCCACGACTTTTATGTGCCCGCGTTCCGCGTGAAAATGGACGTTGTCCCGGGACGCTATAACACCATGTGGTTCCGGCCCACCAAGGTCGGCAAGTACCACTTTTTCTGCTCGCAGTATTGCGGCACGAATCACGCGTTGATGGGTGGTTGGGTGACCGTCATGGATCCCGCCGAATACGCCGCATGGCTTTCCGGCGAGAGCGGTGACGTCAGTCCCGTTTCCGCTGGCGAAAAGCTATTCACGCAACTCGCTTGCACCACCTGTCATGTGCCTAACGGTACCGGCCGCGGCCCGTCCCTCAATGGCGTTTATGGCGCGAAGGTGTTGCTCGCCGATGGTTCCACCGTGACTGCGGACGAAGGTTACATCCGTGAATCCATTCTTCAGCCGAAAGCTAAGATTGTGGCCGGGTATCAGCCTGTCATGCCCACGTTCCAGGGCTTGGTGACCGAGGAGCAGATTCTGAACCTCACGGCCTACATCAAGTCCCTGCAGACGCAACCCGTGCCCGCCAAGGGCGCCGGCGTCGCGCCAGCAACTTCGGGGAAGAAATAGTTATGAGCGCCACTGCAGCAGCACCGGTAAAAACACTGCCGGAACATCACTATCTGAACGCGACCTACGGCATCCGCTCGTGGTTGCTGACCGTGGACCACAAGCGCATCGCCTTGCTCTATCTCGTTTCCGTGACGTTTTTCTTCTTCATTGGCGGCTTCTTCGCCATGTTGATCCGCTTGCATCTGTTGACCCCCAGTGGTTACTTGCTCAGCGCGGACACCTACAACCGCATGTTCACGATGCATGGCGTGGCCATGATCTTCTTCTTCCTGATTCCCTCCATTCCAGCCGTGTTGGGGAATTTCTTTATCCCGCTGATGATCGGCGCGAAAGACCTGGCCTTCCCGAAGATCAATCTGCTGAGTTGGTATGTGTACGTTGTCGGCGCCGCCTTTACGCTTTATTCCATGGTGAGCGGGGGCTTGGACACTGGCTGGACCTTCTACACGCCCTTAAGCACCATCTACTCGAACTCGGCTGTCGCGCCTGCCGTAGTTGGCGTCTTCATCACCGGCTTCTCGTCGATCCTGACCGGCTTGAATTTCCTGGTCACGATTCACACCATGCGCGCGCCGGGCATGACCTGGTTCCGCCTGCCGATGTTTGTGTGGGCCCACTACGCTACTTCGATCGTGATGATTCTCGGCACGCCGGTTATCGCCATCACCCTGGCGCTCGCCGGCATGGAGCGCCTCTTCGGCCTCGGCTTCTTCAATCCGGCCATGGGCGGCGACCCCATCCTTTTCCAGCATCTCTTCTGGTTCTATTCGCATCCCGCCGTGTACATCATGATTCTCCCGGCCATGGGCGTGATCAGCGAATTGATCCCCACCTTCGCGCGCAAGCAGCTTTTCGGCTATCACTTCGTTGCGGCGGCCAGCCTCGCGATTGCCGTCATCGGCTTCCTGGTCTGGACACACCACATGTTCCTCACCGGACAGTCCACTTACGCAGCATTAGCCTTTTCCTTCCTGACCTTCCTCGTTGCCATACCTTCAGCGGTAAAAACCTTTAACTGGGTGGCGACGCTCTATGGTGGTTCGATTTCGTTCGACACACCGATGCTCTACGCGTTCGGTTTCCTCGGCCTGTTCCTAATCGGCGGGCTCACCGGACTCTTCCTCGGCTGCCTGGGCACGGACATTCACATTCACGATACCTACTTCGTCGTCGCGCACTTTCACTACATCATGGTTGGCGGCGCTATCATGGGTTACCTCGGCGGTTTGCACTTCTGGTGGCCGAAGATGACCGGCCGCATGTACCCGGAATGGCTGGCGCGGATTGCAGCGCTGATTCTCTTTGTCGGGTTCAACCTGACTTTCTTCCCGCAATTCTTGCTCGGCTATCTGGGCATGCCGCGCCGCTATCACGTCTATCCGCCGGAATTTCAGGTGTACAACGTGATGTCCACCGCGGGCGCCTCGATTCTCGCCATCGGTTATCTATTGCCGATGATCTATCTGACCTGGGCCGCGTTCTTCGGCAAAGTGGCGGGCGATAATCCCTGGCCGGCGACGGGCCTCGAATGGAAAACCCAATCGCCGCCGCTCACGGAGAATTTTGAGGTGACCCCTATCGTCACCTGGGAGCCTTACGACTTTCATAACCGGCCGGATTTGGGTCTCGACGCAGTTGCATCGAACGGGGTTGCACCGGCCCACGGGGACGACTGAACGGCCGCTGGGTTTCGGCCTGGCGCCAGGCGTGCCGCTTGCGCCTTAAACTGATGGACAGAGGAGTGCGGAGTGCATCGCACCGGCGAACTGTACGGACAATTCAAGACCCTCGAGCAGCAGAAGGAAACTGCCACGCTCGGGATGTGGATCTTCCTGATCACCGAAGTCATGTTCTTCGGCGGCATCATGCTGGCCTACGCGCTCAACCGCCACTTCTATTACCCGGCGTTTGCTGCCGGCAGCAATACCCTCAGCTTGAAGCTGGGTGGCTTCAACACCGTTGTGCTGCTGGCCAGCAGCTTCACCATGGCCTTGGCGGTATGGTCCTCTCAGGTCGGCAAGAAAACCCTGATTTCCATTTTCCTCCTGCTTACCATCCTGCTTGGCTTTGTTTTCTTCGGCGTGAAGTACGTGGAATACAGCCAGAAATTCCACCACCACCTGGTACCGGGCAAGAAGTTTGACATCTTCTATTGCGTGAACAATCCCGCCAGTTGCCCGGACGTGGCCGCGGACGAACTTATGGAGGAAAGCAACCTCCTGGATGAAGCCAAAGCCGCCGACCCGGATCTGAACGCTCATGCGCAGTTGTACTATTCCGCCTATTTCGGCATGACCGGCCTGCACGCGCTGCACATGGTCATCGGCGCGGGCTTGCTGTTCTGGTTGCTGAAGGGATCGCTGGCCGGAAGATTTACGCCGCAATGGAACACGCCCGTGGATATTGTGGGCTTGTATTGGCACTTCGTCGATATCGTGTGGATCTATCTGTTTCCGCTGTTATATCTGATTGACCGGCATAAGTAGGGAGTGACGCGTGTCTGAACAAGAACATTCCGAACACATCGTACCGCCGAGTACATACTTGGCGATCATCCTCACGCTGCTCGTCCTGACCGGCACCACGGTTGGGGCGGCCTTCGTCAATCTCGGCCGCTTCAATATCGTTGTCGCGCTCGCCATTGCCACAGTGAAGGCCACTCTCGTCGTGCTCTTTTTCATGCACGCCAAGTACAGCCCCAAGCGCACGAAGCTCATCATCCTTGCGGGAATCTTCTGGCTCGCCCTGCTCCTCGGCATGACCCTGAGCGATTACATCACTCGCGTCGACTATCGTGGCGTGCGCTTCCCAATTTCGCAAGTCACCCAGCAACTTCCTGCGCAGCGCGGCTGATCCTCGCGCAAACAAGCTTCTGCCACTGTCCCGCCTTCACAATGATGTAGTACGTATCTCACGATGTAAGTCACACAGGATATTGACTTACGTTCGGTCCAACAGTATACTTATCTTGAATCCTACGCCTTGGAGTTCGCATGAAGACAGAAGTCTCCACCGTTACCACAAAAGGCCAACTGGTCATTCCTTCCAAGCTTCGGCGCAAGTATTCGATCAAAGAGGGAACGCAGGTGGCCTTTCTGGAGCAAGAGAACCGCCTGGTGCTGCAGCCCCTCACACCGGAGTTCATCCGCAGCCTCCGCGGCTCCCTCAGGGGCGAGCCGTCCGCACTGAAAGCTCTGCTGGAAGACCGCAAACGGGAGCGCGAGCTATGAAGCGTATCGTGCTCGACGCTAGCGCGCTCATGACTTTCTTTGAAGATCGGCCCGGGGCCGGCAAAGTCGAGGATTTGATTCGCTTGGGCGTCGAAGGCAAACGCCAATTGCTGATGTCCGTGGTGAATTGGGGCGAAGTCTACTACTCCACGTGGCGTGCTAAGGGGCCCGGCGTTGCGCGGAAAGTCCTGGAGGACATCGCGCAACTCCCGCTGGAAATCGTGGATGCCGACCTCGAATTGACACGCACCGCAGCCGAACTTCGCGCCGAGCATAAACTCCCTTATTCCGATTGTTTTGCCGCCGCCCTCGCTGCCAGTCGCAAAGCCTCTCTCGCCACCAGCGACAAAGACTTCGCGAGCGTCGAAAAGAATCTAGACATCCTCTGGACGATGGGGCCGTGATCAGATGAAGGACCTTGCCAATCACGAAATTGTGACTCTAGCGGTATTTCCGCTGGGTGCGCAATCGCGCTTCTGTTGCTTCGTCAGGCTCTGCAGAATAGTTTGTACTGGGAGCGCAGTCCAGGGGCGCAAAAACCGCAGAGAGGTAGAAGTGAGGGGAAGTACGAACCGGCCCAGCCCTCAATCCCCTAAAGGGATCCTCGGCTCGCCTCCCCCACGGCCCTTCGGGGGTGCACGCCGCTCGCCAATATAACATTATTGTTTTCAATAGCTTAAAGTCGAAGGCCGGGTAAAAACGCACTACCCCCGAGGAAAAATTTACTCTGAAGCGCCATCGGAAAAAATTTTCCGCCTGGATTTCTCCCCATCTTCGCCCACCCCCGCCACCCTGCCTTGACCACAACTCGCGCGAATTGCTATGGTGAATGATTATGCTGGGCCCAGTCTACCCACTGGGTGCCGGCATCTCCTGTGGGGGAGCACTTTCGGATTATGGGACTCACAAAACTTGTTGTGCGCGGCGCGCGCCAGCACAACTTGAAGAACATCAATATCGAAATCCCGCGAAACTCCCTCACGGTCATCACCGGGCTTTCGGGTTCCGGCAAATCTTCCCTGGCTTTTGACACAATTTATGCGGAAGGCCAGCGCCGCTACGTTGAATCTCTCTCCGCCTACGCGCGCCAGTTCCTCGATCAGATGGAGCGGCCCGATGTGGATGTGATCGAAGGCCTCTCTCCGTCCATCGCCATCGAACAGAAGACCACTACGCGCTCGCCGCGCTCCACTGTCGGCACCATCACCGAAATCTACGACTATCTCCGCGTCGTATACAGTTCCGTGGGCGTGCCCCACTGCCCGAATTGCGGCAAGCCCATCACGCGGCAATCCAGCGAGCAGATTGTCCAGGCGATCCTGCAGGGAGAGCTGTGCAAGCCAGATGATCGCATCATGATCCTGGCGCCGATCGTGCGTGGAAGGAAAGGCGCTTACCGCAAGGAACTCGAGAAGCTGGCTCAGGATGGCTTCGTCCGTGTCCGCATCAATGGAGAGTTGCTCCCTCTGGACGAAACGCCGGTGCTGGACAAGCGCAAGAATCACACCATCGAAGTGGTGATTGATCGGCTCCTCGTCAAACAAGGCATCGCCTCGCGCCTCGAACAGTCCATCGCCACGGCGCTGAAGCTGGCGCAAGGATTGGTCACCGTGGCGGTCGTTGGCGGGAAAGAGCACGTCTTCTCCGAAAGGCTGGCCTGCCCGGATTGCGGCCTGTCCGTGCCGCAACTCGAACCGCGGTCGTTCAGCTTCAACTCGCCCTATGGTGCTTGCCCGGCGTGCAACGGCCTCGGCTCCAAATACGATTTTGATCCCTCCAAGGTGATTGTGGATTGGACGCGGCCCCTCTTTGACGGCGGCCTGGGGACGGGTTCCGGGTCAGCCATTCTGAAGCGGACGCTGGAGCTGGCTGCTTACGCGCACGGCTTTCATCTGGACACGCCATTCGATAAATATCCTGCCCGCGTGCAGAATCTCCTCCTCTACGGCTATCCGCCCTCGGACGGCAAACGCACTGGAACAACCAAGCCCACGCGTTCCGAAAGCAACGAGAAGGGCTTCCGTTTTCAGGGCATCTTGCGCTTTCTCGAACGCAATTTCGAGGAATCCAATTCCGATTCCTATCGTGAGTGGATGACGCGGTACATGTCCGCCACGCAATGCAACGCCTGCCACGGCAAACGTTTGCGCCCGGAATCTCTGGCGGTGAAGCTGGCGGGGTGGTCCATTTCGGACTTCACCGCTCTGGCCCTCAGTGATGCGCGGCCCGCCGTTGACAAGATTCTCTCTCAGCTTACGCCCCGCCAGAAGGAAGTCGCGGGGAGGCCGCTGGCGGAAATTGCGGAGCGCATCGACTTCCTGCTCGCCGTCGGCCTCGGCTATCTCAGCCTGGAACGTTCCGCCGCCACTCTTTCCGGTGGCGAAGCCCAGCGCATCCGCCTGGCGACGCAGATCGGTTCCCGCCTTCGCGGCGTCCTCTACGTCCTAGACGAGCCGTCCATCGGCCTCCACTCGCGCGATAACAACCGCCTGCTGCATTCGCTCGAGCAACTCCGCAATCTCGGCAATACCGTTCTCGTGGTCGAACACGACGAAGACACCATCCGCCGCGCCGATTTCGTCGTCGATCTTGGTCCTGGTGCGGGGAATGCCGGCGGCTACCTGGTCGCCAAAGGCAGGCCGGAGGAAATTTCCGCTTGCCGCGAGTCGCTCACAGGACGATATCTGACCGGTGCGGCGAAGATTCCCGTTCCCACGAAGCGCCGCAGCCCCAACGGGAAAATGATTCAGGTGCTCGGGGCGCACGCCAACAACCTGAAGGATTTCGATGTCTCCTTTCCGTTGGGCTTGTTCACCGTTGTCACCGGCGTTTCCGGTTCCGGGAAATCCACCCTAGTCAACGACATTCTCTACCGCGTCCTGGCGCAGAAGCTGTACCGTTCCATGGAGCCGCCCGGCCAGCACCGCATGCTTCTTGGCATCGAGCACATCGACAAAGTCATCGAGATCGATCAAGCCCCCATTGGCCGCACGCCGCGCTCGAATCCCGCCACCTACACCGGCGTCTTCACCCCCATTCGCGAGCTTTTCGCCATGCTCCCGGAATCCCGCCAGCGGGGTTACCGTCCCGGACGCTTCAGCTTCAACGTGAAAGGCGGCCGTTGCGAAACCTGCCAGGGCGAAGGTCTCCGCCGCATCGAAATGAATTTCCTACCGGACGTGTATGTCACCTGCGAAGTTTGCCGCGGCCGCCGTTACAATTCGGAAACGCTGGCCGTTCGCTACAAGGGACACAGCATCAACGACGTTCTGAATCTGTCGGCCAGCGATGCGCTGAAGCTCCTCGAAAATATTCCCCAGATTCAGCAGAAGCTCTCCACCATGGTCGAGGTGGGCCTTGGCTACGTGCAACTCGGCCAATCGGCCACCACGCTTTCCGGCGGGGAAGCCCAGCGCATCAAACTGGCCCGCGAACTCTCCAAACGCCAGACCGGCAGAACCGTCTATATTCTCGATGAGCCCACCACCGGCCTGCATTTCGATGATGTGCGCAAGCTCCTGGACGTCCTCCAGCGGCTCGTGGATCTCGGCAACACCGTTTTGATCATCGAGCACAACCTGGACGTCATCAAGCAAGCCGACTGGGTCATCGATCTGGGCCCCGAAGGCGGCCAGGGAGGCGGGCGCATCGTTGCGCAAGGCACTCCCGAGCAAGTCGCCCGCGTGAAGAAGTCGTACACCGGCCAGGCGCTCGCGCGTACTTTGGGGTTGAACGGCTCTTCAATCGGCGGCGCCATCGCCGAGCGCAATGAGGCTGGGGCATGACAGCCACGCTCCACTCCATCTCCCACTTGCGCCTCCGCGGTCTTCCTCGTAGAGTGATGACACTCGCATGAGTATCTATTCCATTCAGCCTCTGACGTTTGGTGGCGTCCGCACCTACCCGTTGGCCTCGCGCAAAAGCAAAGTCAATGTCGGCGATTTTGCGCATGCGGCGGGCCGCAAACCTTCACTCTCGAAGTTCCTCGACTCCTTGCCAGGAATCCTGGCTGCGCGAGATTTGCGCGAACTGCTTTCCGCCATACATCGCGCGCGCAAACAGAAACGGGCCATCCTCTGGGGTCTCGGCGGCCACGTCATCAAGGTCGGCCTCGGCCCAGTTCTCGTTGACCTCATGCGCCGCGGATTCATTTCCGGGATCGCCATGAATGGCGCCGCCTTGATTCATGATTTTGAAATCGCCATGGCCGGCAATACTTCCGAGGATGTCGAAGCCGCTCTCGGCGAGGGTCAGTTCGGCATGGCCGAAGAAACCGGCTCCTACATCAATGAAATCGCCAAGCTGGCCTACCGCATCCGCATTGGCTATGGCGAGGCTGCCGGACAATACCTGACCAGCGGCATCCTCTCGCCGAAGTATCCGGAGTCCAGCGTTCTGATCGAAGCCTACCGGCGCAGAATCCCCGTCACCATTCATCTGGCCATTGGCACGGACATCACGCACATGCATCCCGCCGCGGAAGGTTCCACGCTCGGCGCCGCCACCTTCTCCGATTTCCGCCTGTTTTGCGCCCTGGTGCGGGAGATGGATGCTGGCGGCGTGTTTCTCAACTGGGGCTCCGCCGTGCTCCTCCCGGAGATCTTCCTGAAGGCAGTTTCCGTCGTGCGCAATCTGGGCGTGCCCCTCCACCCCATCACCACCGCGAATTTTGACTTCATCCAACATTACCGCCCGGTCCAAAATGTTGTGAGGCGCCCCACCGCTCCCGTTAGCGGACAGAAAGGCAGGCGTTCCAGGGGATTCGCCATCACGGGTCACCACGAAATCCTCCTGCCGCTGGTGGCCGCCGCACTGGCTTCCGGCTGGCCTGCTTCGGAGAAACACACGAGATCATGAATCCTTTTGACGATTCCCCCTCCGCACCACCAGAATCTTCTCCGGGCAGCGATTCACCTTCGCCAGCCAGCCAACTCACTCATTCCTCGGAACCCTTGGCGGGCGATCCCCTCATGTTGGCTGCACAATCTCCCGCCCCGGCACTGCCTTCTTCACCTCAATACCCTGAAGATTTGCAAATCACCTGGTCGTGGCCGCATCTCATCCTCTTCGTCCTTTTTGGTCTCGTAAGCCTGGTTATGGTGCAGGGCATTCTGGCAGTCTACTATTTGCCGCACGGCCAGAAACTCACCACAAAACAGATGGAACAGTACCTCATCTCCAAGCCGCAGTTTGCTATCGGGAGCATGCTCATCTGGTACGCCACCATCTTCTTTTTCCTCTACGTTACGTTGTCCCTCCTGCGCGGTCACTCCTTCTGGGAGTGTCTCGGCTGGCGCAAGATCAAATCGCACAATCGCGAGCAGCCCAGAAACCCGTTCGTTTATTTCATTGCCGGCTCCGGGTTGTCTCTTTTCGTTGCTCTTCTTACTGCGCGCATGAAGGAGCCGGAGAACATCCCCATGCAAGAGTTGTTCAAGCATCGGCAGACCGCGCTGCTCTTCGTTGCTATGGCGGTGCTCGTGGCGCCGCTGGTGGAGGAAACCCTCTTCCGCGGATATCTTTACCCGCTGTTTGCGCGTTTGATCTCCGCTCTCTTGCGCTTCTTTGGCATCGAGGACGCACCGGCCCTGCGAAGCGGCATCCTCGGCAGCATTGTTCTAACGGGGGTCCTTTTCGGCCTGATGCACGGCGCGCAGTTGGGGTGGACCTGGAGTCTTGTCTCCATGCTCATCCTCGTCGGCATTATCTTCACGCTCGTGCGCGCGCGCACAGGCAGCGTTTTTGCCAGCTTCCTGATGCATCTGGGGTACAACTCGCTCATTGCCGTGGCCGCGGTCTTAAGCACGCACGGCTTCACGCACATCCCCGCGGGCCAGTGATCGATTCATTTCGCCATTCGCCTTCGTTACAATTCCACTAGAGAGGAAGCACCGGAGAATGTACGTAGCGCAGCCCATTGAGTGGACCGACCGCGGCGTGGTCATGCTGGACCAGCGCCGCCTTCCCGCCAAGGAGATCTATTACACCTACACCGACTACCGCGAGGTCGCCAAAGCCATTCGCGAAATGGTGATTCGCGGCGCGCCGGCCATTGGTGTCGCAGCAGCGATGGGCGTTGCTCTCGGCGTGCTCCACTCGCGCGCCACTTCCGTGGATGAATTGCAAGCGGAATTCGCGGAGATATCCCGGGAGCTGGCGGATACGCGCCCCACGGCTGTCGATCTTTTTTGGGCCCTGCAACGCATGAAAACCCGTTTCACGGAATTGCTGGCCTCCTCCGCCAGTCTCCCCGAAATACGCAGCGCCCTCATTGCCGAAGCCCGGGAAGTGCACCTCGAAAAAAAGGCTACCGACGAAGCCATCGGGCGTTTCGGCGCGGAGTTCATGCCCAAGGAAGGGCAAGTGATGACGCAATGCAATGCCGGCGCGCTTGCCACGGGGGGAATTGGTACCGCGCTGGGAGTCATTCGCGTCGCCTTCCAGCAAGGCCACAAGCTGCACGTGCTGGTTCCGGAGACGCGTCCCTATTTGCAGGGTGCGCGCCTCACCGCCTGGGAACTCCTCCGCGGAGGCATTCCCCTCACTCTCATCACGGACAACATGGTCGGCCACTTCCTGAAAACCGGCAAGGTCGGCGCCATTGTTACCGGCGCGGACCGTATCGCCGCCAACGGCGACACCGCCAACAAAATCGGCACCTATCAGATTGCCGTGCTGGCCAAAGAGAACAACGTGCCCTTTTACATTGCCGCGCCCATTTCCACCTTTGATCTTTCGATCCCCGATGGCGAGCATATCCCCATCGAGGAGCGCAGCGCCGCCGAGGTCACGCACATTCAGGGAGTGAGGATCGCGCCCGATGTTCCCGCGGCGCACCCGGCCTTTGATGTCACGCCCAGCCGCTACATTCGCGCCATTTTCACGGAGCGTGGCGTGGCCCAGGCCCCGTACATCGAATCCCTGCGCCGCCTCGCCGCTGCGCAGCCTCTCCGCGCCGCACCCTAGCCCAAGTTTCTCCCGGCAATCTTCCTCGCTACAGAGATCTCTGCCGGGGCGACTCTACGCCGCCTCATGGGATGGGCACGGCACGCCGTGCCCATCTTGGGTTCGGCTCTGTAGCATCGCTGTGGCACAGTCACTCTTGACTGTGTTCTTGGGTCAGCTCATGTAGTGGCCGATCCCGCCTCGCGGGGTCGGTTCTTGGGTTTCTCTTGCTTTCGTAGCAGAGGCCTTCTGTTTACCCTGAGCCGCGCAGGGCCTGTGCTCTTGAGTTTGCCTTTGGAGTGCGGCGGCTCGCCGCCGCTTTTACGGCTGCACGCCCCGCCGACAAACCATAGCCAAAGTTGGATCTTCCCATATCATCCACTACCCAAAACTTGTCATTCCGACCGGAGGGACGGCGCTTTTTGCCGTCCCGGAGCGGAGATACGGTTCTCCATCGCACGTCTCTTGTGCGATGAAATCCCTCGGCAACTTTGGCTTTCAGGTTAAGTAGCCCACCAAGCCCGGCGGTGGATCTCCTCCGCCTCTCCGCAGCAAAAAAAGAGGGAGCCGGCGAACCGGCTCCCTCGGTAAAGACTGCTCTGGTTTAAGCTAGAACTGGAATCGCACCCCCAACTTAATGGTGCGACCAGCCTGCCACCTATTTGGCTGGCCGTAGGCGCTGTTCACTGTCTCTGGACCACAAACGCCCGTGGGGTTGCTCGTTGTTGGGCAGTTGGGGCTGGTTAGTGCCGAGTTCATCAGGGTCGTAAGGTTATACGGATGTATGGCGGCAGCGTAGAAGGGAGTGCCCGCGCTAGAAGTATAGCCACCTGGCGCGACGAAGTTATAGTTTTGGACGCTGTCGACCTGCTCATCCACGGAAGTCACGGAACGCTCGTTGAACAGGTTGGTAAGCGTTGCTGAGAACGACAGGGTCTTCTTCTCGCTTATCCTGTAGGCCTGCTGTAAGTTGAAGTCCGTCTGGTTATACCACGGTGTGCGCTGGGTGACCCCATTGCCGACTGTGATCAAACCGGTAGTCGGATCCTGTGTGACGTTCATCCACTTGCCGCGGCCTACCACGTCAACTGGGAACGCCCCCGGAAACGCGTTGCCCACGTCCATGAAGCTGGTCTCCGGCGAGCCTTGGTACATAACTTGGAAGATGCCGAAGTCGGTCGTAAGGCTCTTCAGCCAGCCCAACTCATAGTACACATAGCCCTTAAAAGTATTCGGGCGGTCCGTTGGCAGCAGTCCGGTGGAGGGCGTGCCGTTGGCGCTCCAGGAGAAGTACGGCTCGTCGAAGGCACGGCTGTTGTTGGGAGAGTTGCGGCCACCGCCGCCGTCCGCTTGGTCGGAACTCGTCAAGCCTGTGTAGTTGCCATACAACCTGCTGTAGGTATAGGACACCATTCCATTCCAATGCTTCGTGGAAGTCTTCGTCAGGCGAAGTTCCACACCGTCATAATTCCGGATTGCTGGAAGCTCCATGCCCGCGCAGGCTGCTCCACAGTCTGACGTGGTGACTCCGTACAGGAAGTCATAGAACTTGTCGTACGTGCTGTTGACCCCTTGGCCGGGGTTGACGATGACGAAGGTTTCGCCGACGCTCGGGTTGACCAATGCCGAGTCTTCGATCACATGGTCGAGGCGACGCCGATCATAGCGCGCTTCGAAGGCCAAAGTCGGGGATATTTGGTAATCTACCCCTGCGGTGTACTCATGCTGCTTATAGGGCTTCAGGCCCGGAGCAACGCCCTCTTCGGTGACCGTGCAAGTCGAACAGGTTGTTGGATTGGCGCGGTAGTTTTGGTTTTCCAGGAAGGTGATCCCGGCAGGTGTAGTGCCTCCTGCGAAATTAGCCTGGCCCGCGGAACTGTCGCCGAAGCAATAGCGGTTATTGCTATTGAATACCGGCGCGATCAAAGCAACGTTATCGGTATCTAGAGCATAATAGCAATTGCTCCAGTACTGCCCGCCAAACGAGCTAATCGCCAGGTTCAGCTTCATCTGGTCGTAGAACTGCCCATAGCCGCCGAACACCTTGATCTTTCCGTTCCGCAAGGGATCCCAGGCAATTCCGAGGCGGGGAGCAATCTTGTCGCCCCAGCCGAAGTTGATGGGATGGCTGATTCCGCCGGTTGGCTGGTTCTCGGCTGGCAACCATTCCTTCTCCACGCGGATACCGAGATTGATGGTGACGCCCTTGGCGATGGACCAGGAATCCTGGGCGAATAAGGAGTGATTGAAGCTGGTGGCTGTCCCGCCGGAGCCGTAATCCACCACGTTGACGTAACCATACTGACCTGAGCACTGACCGTAGAGAGTGATGTACGCTGCGCAATTCGCGGCGCCCACGGGTCCGTAGGGAGTATAAGCGGCCGTACTTCCGACAAAGTATTGCACCAGCGGCACGTTGTAGTGCTGCTCTATGTCGTTGTTGAGGCGGTTGAGCTGATAGCCGAACTTGAAGTTGTGCGTTCCCTTCCATCCGCTCTTGAACCACGCTAGATCCGCGTCCACCTGAACGCCCTTACTCGCGTTGTGGCCTGTGAAGTTCTGGCTATTGGCCAGGTTAAAGTATCCAGCCCCTTGCTGCAAAGGAAGAGGCAGGGCACTGGGGGTGCAGGTCGTCGCAGGGGGCACAGGGGCGCAGTTTGCATCGGCGCCTAAACCATTGGTCTCCCAGACGGTGAGCGTTCCGGCCGTCGGCAGGCCGAAGTCGTGGTAATTCTCAAAGTAATAGCCGAACCGGCCGGTCGCAATAAGCCGCGGGCTAATACTGTAGTCCGCGCCCACGTTCATCGTAAGGTTGGGAGCCGTGAAGCCCACACTATGCGCGTAAGCGGCCGGGTCAACGCTCGAGCTGATGTTGTAAAGACCGTTATTGGAGTCCGCAAAGGGCATATTTTCGCCGCTCTGCTTGGAAAGTTGATAGAGCCATGAGGCGTATACACGAAGCTTCTTGCTCACCTCGGCGTCCACACGCGCGTTGCTGTAGTAGGTCTGCGTGTTCTGCGCGAACGAAATGGGACCCAGTTCCAAGCTCTGGGTGTCGTCCACGGTGCGCTCTATGTCATTGAATTCGGGATTGAATCCAATGAAACCGAAAATGCGATCTTTCCAGAGCGGTCCGCTCAAGGTAAACCCAGGGAAGACGTCACTGGTTTTGTCTTTCTTGGGCGAATATAACTGATAGGGTGCGTCGAGGAGCCCCCAACTCGTGGCTGTTTGACTGAGTTGGGGGTTGTAGCGCAAAGTCGTCGGTTCGTTCGCATCCATAGCCTGGTTCTCGAAATAACTGAAGATCGAACCGTGAAGTTCGTTCGCGCCCTTCTTCATGATCACATTGACCACGCCGCCCAAGGCGCCGCCATGCTCGGCTGAAATCCCGGAGTTCTTGATCTCCACTTGGTCAATGAAGTCGAAGGGAACACTTGTGTGGGAGTAACCGCCAATCAGGTTGGCCGTTTCCTGGCCTTCCACAAGGTAGGAGTTTTCAGAGTCCGAACCACCAGCGACGGAGAAGCCGTGGTCACCTCCGTTGGCCGTGCTGCCCGGAGAAGAGCCGCCCGTGCCGTTGCCCGCATAGCCGCCCGCAGTGTTATTTCCCATCAGGGGTTCGTTGCGCGCTGAGGGAGCAAACTGGATGACCGATTGGTAGGACCGTCCGTGGGGAATATCCATGATCACGTCTTCCGTCACGTTCGTCGTCGTGACGTTTGTCGTCACATCGATTTGCGGAGCTTCGCCGCTGACCTCGACAATCGTCGAGGTTTTTCCTACCTCCAGCGCAAAATCCACGCTGGGCAGGTGACCCACTTCAAGTGGCACTTCGCGCTTTGACGTCGCGAACCCCGCCGCTGTCACCGTGATCGTGTAATTGCCTGGTGGCAGGTTAGCGAACCGGTAATAGCCGCTTCCATCCGTTTCTTCTTCCTTCGTGCCTGTCAGCGAGCTTGCCGTGACCACAACCTTGGCGCCCGGCACAACTGCGCCCGAGGGATCTTTCACAGTACCTTGCAATCCGCCCGTCGTTTCTTGGGCCCACACTCCGCCCACAAAAATAAGCAGGGCACATACAAAAACAGCGATAGGAACTAGCCCCCGCACTTTATGCATGATTCGATCCTCCTGGATCTATGGGTACGAACAATACCGGCCAGATCTTCTGAATTTCAGGGATTTCCTTCAACCACCACACTTCGGGTCAACCAAAACCCTAACGTATAGGCAAAAAAGATGCAACTTCATCTCCATTGTTGCGCCAGTCTTAGTCATTGAAAACAAAGGACTAATTGCAACAAAAACCACTGGAAACGACCGTGGCTACCATTTCTTGTAGCTTTCTCAATATCTTCCATTATTTATAGGTAGGGGGTAGCCACAGCTACGGCGGTGACTCTCGCCATCAATTTGGATGGCGCACGCGTTCCGCCAGCGCTAGCGCTTGCGCCCCCACGCTCTTGCGCCTTCCTCAGGCCTTCCGTTTTACCAACCAGACCCACCCTCCTCAAATGTGCGAAAAATAGCGTATGTTATCCGAACGTTATCGCATCCTGCGATCAGCGTACTATTCGCCGCACAGCCTATATCAACCAGCCGCCTCTTATCTCCAGGTCCGCAGTGAAAACGAGAAAGGGCGCCCTAAGACTTCAGGGCGCCCTTTAGATTGCTTCGCCTGCTCATCACAGGCATCTCGGTTAAGGTCTCAGAAGATGAACTTCAAAGACAATTGCAGTGACCTTGCGTTGCTCGTGAACACCTCATTGAACTTGTCGAAGACACCCGTTTGTGGTTCAAACGCGGCACGCGCCGAACCAGTAATACCAATACTGTTCACATTGTTGGTTGAACCGCCGATGAATTGCGCATGGTTCAGAACGTTAAAAGCCTGCGCGCTGAATTCCACCTTGTACCTCTCGGTGATCGAGAAGCGCTTCAGCGCAGTCAGATCGAAGTTGTTGATCGGGGGCATTTGTAAGGTGTTGCGCCCCAGATTTGACTGCGCCCCGTAGTAGGCCTGGATGTATTTCGCTGTTGGATTGTTCGCCAGATACGCCACAAGATTGTCCATTACATCAAATGTTTCCCCAGCGTAAGTTGAATTTGTTGACTTGGCAGCTTGATTAAAGGCATTCGCCAGTGTGCATACCCCCGCAGCAGCAGGAATGGCGCTCGTGCAAAGTGGAGTCACGCCGCTACCGGTGTTTCCAACGCCGCTAGCATTCACGATCGCGCGATCTCCTGCCGAGTCTCCATTCAGGTTGGCATCCACTCCGTCTTGCACCGTCCCCCACTCGCCAGACTGGTAGGTGTAAACGGGTGCGAATTCCCAATTGCCGAGCGTATTGCTCACTAGCTTACTGCTGCCCTTGAAGTACGGCAGGTCGTACACTAGAGCCAGCGTAAAGCGATGGCGATGATCGAGTGCGGAGTTTGAACGCTCCTGCGCCAAGTTGGTGAAGTCTTCTTGACGGCGCGGCGTGATGTCTGTCGTGTGGAAGTCGGCCGTGCTGTTATCAATCAGGTGGCTGTACGTATACGACCCGACGAGTTGCAGGCCGTGGCTCATGCGTTTCGTAAGTTGCATTGCCAAGCCGTGATAGATGGAAGAACCGTCTGGTTTGAATGCAGTTAGTGCAACTTGGTTGAAGCCGTTCTGATCGTAGATGGGCACGATTCCGTCGCCGTTGTTGTATGAGTACCACCAGCCGATACCACCCAAGTTGTACGGCAGTGCGTCCAGAGCAGCCTGCGTGGGAGCCGTTGTGTACGTCGGCAAGAAAACGGTCGAGGTTGTTGCATCAGCCAAGTTGACGATTTCCTGCATGTCCAGATGGATTCCCCTGGTCCCAACGTAACGAATCTCCCCCGTGTAGTCTTTCCAGAAGCTGTGCTGCACTCCCAATGTCCAGTTAATCGACTTCGGGTCCTTGACATTGTAAGGATAGTAGGTCGAGGTGGCCGCTCTGGCCGCCGCCGCCGTAGGATATGTTGTGACCCCACCCGCTCCAGGTGGCAGGCCGCCGTTCGCTAAGAAATTGGGGATGTTTGCGGTTGGGTTTGTGTTTTCCGTTACGCTCAATTCCGGCGGCAAAGACAAAATGCCGATGTTGTCGTAGTGCACATCATACCCAATTCCGAAACCGCCTCGAATGGACGTAGTTCCGGATTTCCCCGGGGAATACGCGAACCCAAGTCGCGGAGCCCAATCGTTCTTGGGCGCTTGCGGTGCGACAAAGTTCATGAGTCCAGGTACGCTTGCTATGTTGTTCAACTGCTGCGAGCGGATGCTGAACGGCGTTGTGGTGTACTCGTACCGCACGCCGAGGTTTATGGTTAAGTTTTGCGTCGCGCGCCAATTGTCGTTAACGAACCAATAAATTGCCGACTGGTCGGCATAATAGGTGGATGCGCCAACGCTCCTCTGCGATATGTAGTCGGGACTCAAGTCCTCCAGGTACTGATTGAGCGAATTATACTCGTAATCGCCGCGGGCGCGCTGTGTGAACGATTCCGGAGCGATCAACTTCCGTCCCTCAAGCCCCAACTTTAAGGTGTGCCGGCCGCGCGTCCAAGTTACGGCATCCGTGGCCTGGTACGTGTTCTGAATCGTGAATTGCGGGGCATTCGGGTCCGGCCCTATGTCGAGGCCACCCAGAGAATATAGGGTGATATTGGGAAAAGAATCCAATCCGGGAAAAGCGAAATTGCCGGCGGGCGTCGTATTGAAATAACGGTTGTAGCCTAGCCGGAACTCATTCGTCAAAGTTGGGTTGAATGTGTGGTAGTAGTTGATCGCCACCAGATGATATTTATTCGGGGTGGGAAGATAGAAGGCTGGTAAGGTTGCAGCCGTGTCAATTCCCACGGCCGAGTTGTAAATGTACCGCCCGCGTATTTGGTCCTTACTCGAGATGTTCCAGTCAATGCTCCCCAGCGCTGCCCAGTAGTTATCATAGTTTGGTCCGGAGAAGGTAAGTACGCCCTCCGGCACTTGTACGCCACCAACCGTTTCGTAGCTCTGGCCTGTTGTGCCGTTCGAGTCCGGAATTTGCGCCGTACCGCAGAGGTTTGTCTTCAGCGCTACATCCTCAACAGTAGCTGCCGGGGCTACGTATTTCTTCAGGATGCCCAGGTTTGGTTGCGAGATCCCGCTGGCGCTCGCCAAAGCAGTATATCCGGCCGCCGTTGGCGCGCAGACAGGCGCGCCGAGAACGGTGGCCACGCCAACAGGGTTGTACTCGACGGAGCCGAAGAAGAATAGCTTGTCCTTCAGGATCGGCCCGCCAAACGTCCCACCCATTCGGTTGTCGTCGTAGCGCTGATTGGAAGTGTAACCATTGTTTTTCGTGGCTTGGTCGATGGCGTTGAAGTTCCTGTTTTGGGAGTAGAGGTAAGTCGACCCGTGGTAGGAGTTCGTCCCACTCTTAATGACCTGATTGAACTGTCCGCCTGAGGAGTGCCCGAATTCCGGCGAATATTGATTCTGAAGCATCGAGAATTCAGCTACCGCATCATTCGGCACGTACACCAAAGGCCCGGTGACGGACTTATCGTTATTGTCCACACCTTCGATCGTAAAATCGTTGTTTCGAGGCCGCTGCCCGCCGACACTTGGTCCCGTTCCAGCACCAACTGATCCGCTGCTTCCCACGCCGGCGCTCAAAAGGGCAAGGTTCAATACCCCAAGACCTGTTGTTGCCGTGGGGAGATCCGCCATTGTCTTTTCATCAAAACTGCTGGCCAAGCTCGCGCTTGTCGTGTCTAGTGCCGGAGTTGCCCCCATTACCTCGACGGTCGACACCGTACCCTTCACCTCCAGGGTGATCATGAGGGTTTCGCTTTTATTCAAGTCGATCCTAAAATTTTCTACTCTCGTCGATGCAAAATTTGGCGCGGATGCTGTGACGTTGTACGTCCCCGCAGGAAGGTTATTCAACCTAAATTCTCCCATGGAATTGGCCCGTGTCGGATACTTGGCGTAGGTATCGACGTTCACAGCCTCAACTGTCGCATCTGGAACAACCGCGCCGCTTTTGTCAAAAACGGTGCCGACAAGGTCTCCGCTAATGACCTGCGATTGCGTTACCCCAACTACGAGCAGGCTTAGTACGAAAACCGCTAGACCTACAAAGGCCACGAGGCCTCTAAAGCCATACCTCATATGCCCTCCTGGTTTCACGAATCTAATAGGGAGCAACCAACTAATGTCTAATTTCTAGGCAAATGCACCACCATATTGCATCTGGCCTTTGGGCCCACGGCCATATTACTAACCATCTTATTTTGTTCCACATATAGGAACAGAGCAAATCGCAGAGCGCGTCAATCGCGAAGCCAAATCCACTCAAACATAGCCCCTATGAAAATTGGAATAAATTGCCTGTACCTGACCAGACATGACCTTGGGTGCGGCTACTCCGCAGCACGGACCCGGAGGATCGGACAAACGTTCCCAGGCATTACCCCAGTCACTTCACCGGCTCCTGCACTCGAAGAAGTCCACGGACGCTCCACTGGCCCCAGGATCAAACTGCAGTCACTCTTAATCTTGAAGACGGAGGTGTCAACAACCTAACGACGGGGATTCAGACCGTATGCCTCACGCGTTCCGCCAGGGCTCGCGCCCGCTGTCGCGCGATTTCCACAAACCGCGAATCCCCCGCGATCTGGTCCAGCAGCGGCAGCGCTCGCTGGGGCTCCGGCAAAACTCCCTTGCTCATGTCGCTCTCAAATTGCAGCAGGGCGTCGTTCACGCCAAGCCGGTCATACTTCATGCGCCTCTTCAGCAAGTCGAGCAATTCCTGCTGGCGCGCCAGTCCCTCGCAAATCTGCAGCAAATGTGTCGCCTGTGTGTTGAGCGTGTAATTGAACTTCACTTCGTACGATTCGCCCGGCGCTTCCCAGCGGAACGTCTTTTCCCCCAGGTTCGCGATCTTCCGGTGTACATCCAAGTCCAGCCCCTTGAAATGCTTCAACTGCCCGGCCAAGTCGAAAATCTTCGCGCGCAGTCCCACGCCAACCTCAAATGGTGTCGATCCCGCGTCCTCGTCCAACTGGCGGATTTCATAGCTAGCATTCCCGGAGCTCTCCGGAATCTTGATCTCGATGAACTCTGGCACGCTGGACTTGAACACCCGCCGGTACGTAAAAACACTGCCCGCCGGCGCAGCCACAGCGGGCATCGCCGCTGCCCACATCGATAGCGCCAGCGAGAAAATCACCACGCGGCGGAGGAGGAAGCTCATTGGTTTGTTAAGATACCGGCGGCGCGGCGGCCTGTTGCGTGACCCGCCAGCGCACCCACCGGATTGATTTTTCGTTCACCGGATGCCGCGCGTTGCACGCCGAAGCGCCGCTGCAACTGCTCCGCCTGAATATGACACAAGGCCACGGCCAATGCGTCCGCCGCGTCCGATGGTTCCGGCGTTTCCTTCATTGCCAGCATGGCCCGCACCATGGCCTGCATCTGCTTTTTGTCGGCTTGGCCGTGTCCCGCAACGCATGCCTTCACTTCGCGAGGTGCGTAACTGAATACCTCCACGCCGTGTTCCTCCGCCGCCAGCAGCACCACGCCGCGCACTTCCGCCAACCGCAGCGCCGTTCTCATATTCAGTGCCGTGAAAACCGATTCCACCGCCATCGCCTGTGGCGCAAATTCCTCCAGCAGATCACAAAGCAGCTTGTGCACGTCCTGCAGCGCCGCTCCCCTCGACGCCTTCTGACGTTTCGCCGCCACGCGCAGCGCTCCATAGTGCAGCACCCGGCACGTCTTGCCGTCGCTCTCAACGATCCCGTAACCCGTGGGGCCCGCCGACGCCGGATCTACTCCCAGCACGCGAAACATTCTGGCCTTCCCGTCTTCGTTCGTTTTCTCGCCCACTTTTGCTAGTTTACGGCGAACCCCAACCCTCTTCCACCACATTCTCGCGGCAAAACAGTCCTGAAAGCAAAACGGCCATCGAGACTCGCCCGATGGCCGCTTCTGAAAAACGTTGCTTAGTTTGCGCTAACTGCCGCCTGAATTTCCGATTCGTCGATATCGAAGTTGGCGTACACGTGCTGCACGTCATCGTGTTCTTCCAATGCTTCCACCAGCCGCAACATCTGCGAGGCCTGCTGCCCGGTTAGCTTGATGTAGTTTTGCGGCACCATGCCCAGCTCCGCGGAAGCAGGTTTAATCCCGGCCTTCACCAGCGCTTCTTTCACCGCCTCCAGTGATTCCGGCGGCGTCACGATGTACCACGCCGACCCCTCGTCCTTCATATCCTCGGCGCCTGCTTCCAACACAATGTCCAGAAGCTTGTCTTCGCTCGCGGCTTCCTTGGGAACGTTGAGTTCCCCTTTGCGGTGGAACATCCAACCAACCGCGCCAGCCTCCGCCATGTTTCCGCCATTCTTGCTGATCATGTGGCGGAACTCGCCAACGATTCGGTTGCGATTGCTAGTGACTACCTGAATCAGCATTCCCACGCCGCCGGGGCCGTACCCCTCGAATGTCACTTCTTCAAATTGCTCGCCTTCCAGTTGGCCTGTGCCGCGCAATACTGCCCGCTCGATATTTTCGTTGGGCATGTTTTCGTTCTTCCCGGCCAGGATCGCCGTGCGTAAGCGTGGGTTGGTGTTGGGGTCGCCCCCCCCAATGCGCGCGGCGATGGTGATTTCGCGGATCAGTCGCGTGAAAATGCGGCCGCGCTTTGCGTCGGTGGCCGCCTTCTTGTGCTTGATTGTCGCCCACTTTGAATGGCCAGACATGACAATTCCTCTTCTTATGACTTGTGGCCCTGTTCAGGCCATGCGATTTTTGGCTTGGCCGCGGGCCCCTCTCGCGGCACACCCGGTCGCGGGGATTCGTCCTGCGGAAACCTGCGAGCCGAGTGCCAACGGTGCGTTAATGACCCGCCGGTAGCTACCCCTGAATCTACGGCCTGTCAGGCGCTAGGAGTCCAAACCACGCCAGTCTAGCACACCCGCGCCTGCTCCGAAACCCGCTATACTTGACCTTCAAACCATGGTCGCCATTCCTTCGCCACAGTCGGATCTTCCCCGCCCCGCTGTCGCCGTGCGTCGCCTCAAGGTGCTGATTCTGTGTTCTCACGTTGTTCCCTACGCTTCCCCCCTCTTCCGTCATCTGGCACAAGATCCTCGCGTGGAGATCCTGGTCGCCTACTGCAGTCTCCAGGGAGCCGAACGCAGTCTGGACCCTGAATTTGGCGTTGACGTCCAGTGGGATGAGCCCCTGCTCGACGGCTACCCGTGGGTCGACGTGTCAAACAAGGCGTCTCTGCCCAATGTGGGTTCTTTCTTCGGGCCGTGGAATTCCGGACTCTGGTCGCTCATCCGTGGTGGTTCCTTTGACGCCGTGGTGATCTACACCGGCTACATGTGCGCCGCCTTCTGGCAAGCCGTCCTGGCTGCAAAAAGCCGCGGCATCCCGGTGGTGATCTCTTCCGATTCCACTGTCCTGCAGCCTCGCAACCAGGCGCGCTGGAAAAGGCCCATCAAGCCCTTCATTCTCGGCAGTGTCTACCGCAGCGTGGACGTCCTGATGGCCGGTTCGCCCGCAGCTGCTCAATTGGCCACCCGACTGGGCATGCCCCAGGAGCGCATCATTGTCATCCGTTCTGGTGCTGACAAAGATGCTTGGATCGCACGCGCCGAAAAGTCGGATCCGCTCGTCATTCGCGCTTCCTGGAGTGTGCCTTCCTGTGCGCCGGTCGTTTTCTATTGCGGCAAACTTCAGCCCTGGAAGCGCCCGCTCGATCTGCTCCGCGCGTTTGCCAAAGCCAACGTCGCTGGCGCGTATCTTGTGTTCGCGGGTGACGATGCCCTTCGCAAGGAATTGGAAGATGAGGCGCGCCATTTAAACGTGCAAGACCGCGTCCGTCTGCTGGGTTTCGTCAACGTCTCGCAACTCCCCGGCTATTACAGAGCCTCCGACCTTTTTGTCCTTTGCTCGGATTACGATCAATGCCCGCTCGTCGTGCCGGAAGCAATGTTCTCTGGGATTCCCGTCATTCTAAGCGATGCCGTGCTCGGTCGCCTGGACATGATTCACGAAGGCAAGAGCGGCTACTCCTATCCCTGCGCCGATGTCGATGCCCTCCTCGTCATTCTCAGGAAAGTGCTCTCTGATCCGGCTCTTCTTGATCAGTTGAAAGCCGGTGTGGGCCGCCAAATGGAGTCTTGGACCATGGCCGATTGCCTGGATAGTTGGTTGGGCGCCATTGAGATTGCTCATCGCCGCAAGCCAACCTCTGGCGGGAGGGTTGCTTGATGCTGTCGCACTCAGCGCATGGCGTTCACCATGTCCCCGGACTCCCTGCCCTCAAGAAGAGTTGATCGTGAAGCTCCTGCTCTATTCTCATTTTTTTGCGCCGCGTATTGGTGGCGTGGAAACCGTAGTGATGTCTCTTGCCAGAGGATTGTCCCAGTGCCCCAGATCCGGCCCGAAAGGCGAGTTTGAGCTTACTCTTGTGACCCAGACTCCCTGCGGTTCTTTCGACGATTCTTCGCTTCCTTTCCTGGTGGTGCGTCAGCCCAATTTCAAATCTCTTCGCAAACTCATTCGCTCCGCGGATGTGATTCACGTGGCCGGTGCTGCCATTTCTCCCATCTTGCTTGGACTTGTGTTGCGAAAACCCGTGGTCGTTGAACACCATGGCTTTCAGACCATTTGTCCAACCGGGCAGTTATTTCAGGAGCCTGAAAACATTCCCTGCCCCGGCCATTTCATGGCGGAACGCTTCACACATTGCCTCGCTTGCGCGCCTACACCCAGACCTTTTGCGTCCTTTCGTCTCTGGCTGCTTACCTTCTTTCGGCGGTTCCTTTGCCAACATGTCGCCGCGAACATCACGCCAACCAACTGGCTGGCCGGTATGCTTCAATTGTCTCGAACCGAAACCGTTCCCCATGGTCTCGCGTTGTCGCCCCCGCTTCTGCGGCTTCCTGCCAGCCGCCCAGTCCCAGTGCTCGTTTTTCTGGGCCGCATTGTGACGACCAAAGGACTTCTTTTGCTCCTGGAAGCAGCGCGCCTGCTGCAGCAGCAGAATCGCCTGATCGAACTGAAGGTCGTCGGTGACGGCCCCGAACGCAATTCGCTTGAGAGACTCGCGGAGGAGTGGAAGCTCGCCACGCAGGTGCGTTTTCTCGGGCGGCTTCCCGACTCTCAAATCGCCGATCTCCTCGCTTCGGCCGACCTTCTGGTCGTTCCCTCTCTCGCCGGCGAAGTTTTTGGTATGGTCATTGCTGAAAACATGCTTCGTGGTATCCCTATCTTGGCCTCCGATCTCGGCGCCTTCGTCGAAGTCTTGGGAAATGCCGGGCGCACGTTCAAAACCGGAGATTCCGCCGACTTGGCTCGTCAGATCGTTCAACTTCTCGACGACCCCGCTGCCTCCCAGCGCCTCGGCGTCGCGGCTCACCAAAGGGTGCGCGATTTCTTCGCTTTGAGTCGTATGATAGAAGCACACGCCCAAATTTATAGACGTCTTGCGCCGGACGGGACCGCGTGATGATTCCTACAACGACCAACAGTGGTCTTCATGATTTCGTGGGAAATAATGTCCTCACCCGGCTTATCCGTCCGGGGCTGAAGGCTGCCGACCTGGGTTCGGGTCCCGGCGCCATGGCCGCGCGATTGGCAGCGATGGGTTGCGACGTCCTCGCTGCGGATCTCACCAAAAATGGTTTTGCAGCCGGGCTTCCCCATGTCACCGTTGATTTTAACCAGCCCGATTTCGCGTCTCTCTTGGGCCCTCGGCAATTCGGTTTGGTCACCGCCATCGAGGTTATCGAGCACGTGGAAAGCCCCATCGGGTTTCTCCGCAATATTGCCCGGTTGCTTGCGCCCGGCGGCGTGGCGGTTCTGACGACGCCCAATGTGGATTCGCTGCCCGCGCGCTTCAAATTCTTTCTCGCCGGCAAAATCCGCACCATGGATGAGCATGGGGAACCCACGCACATCTCCCCCATCTTCTTTGATCTCCTGCAGCGGCAATTTCTCCCGCTCGTCGGCCTCCGGCTTCGCCAACACCTCGTTTTTCCCGCTCACGGTTATCAGCTCAGCCGGAAATCCGTCGCGTGGGCCATGCGCCTCCTGGCCGGCGTTTTCACCGGCGAATCCATTCGCGGCGATAACCATATACTCGTACTCGAGGCGGCGCCGTGAGGCTGGCCGCTTACGTTTTGCCGGGGCAGTTTCGCAAGAACCCCCTCTATCTTGTTGGGGCGATCTTTCTCTTCTTTTATCTGGCTTACAAATTGGCTCAGTACGTTTTGGCCGGCGATCTCATTGGTCTCGCTTACGTCGCTCTCGGCTCGGTCGTCGCCGCCAGCTTGTCCACCATACTCAGACGCTGGCGCACTGGCCTCTATGTCTTCCTTTAAAATTTATCTGGTGGTTTTTTGCGAATCGTGTGCGCCGCTGGCGGGACTCACGCAACCCGCATCTTCGGCCGGACCTCACCTATTCGCCCGGTATCAACTGTTTTGACGCCGATGCGATCATCGTTCACATCGTGTTTCACGAATTTTATCTGCGCGTGCACTCTGAGTTGCGATTGAGCCGTCTGCCTCCCCCCGCCTGGCCCCGCGCGCTTCACAGAAAGCTCTACTACCGTCTGGTTATGTTTCTGGAGCGCAGGATCTATCGCAATTCTCGAATACACCTCGCTGCGGTCTCCCGCATGGTTGCTGACCAGTTGAGGACACATTTTGACCGCGCAGACGTGGCCGTCATTCCCAATGCCGTGGACACGGCCAGATTTAATCCTGCCGCGCGCCTCGCGCGCCGCTCTTCCGCCCGTAACTCCCTCGGTCACTCTGACTCGGAGTTCGTCCTGCTTTTGATTGGCAATGACTGGAAAAAAAAAGGCCTCGATCAGCTTCTCCGGGCTATGCAGTTGGATCAGGATCTTCCCTTGCGCCTTGTCGTAGTTGGCCGCGACGACCCCGCTCTCTACAATTCCCTCTTGCAGGAAAGCGGGACGCTGGGTCGTGTCCGCTTTCTTCCACCCACTCCCGATGTTCTCTTTGTTTACGCCTGCGCCGATGCGTACGTTGGCCCTTCGCTGGAAGATGCTTTTGGCTTGCCGATTCTCGAGGCGATGGCCTGCGCCTTGCCCGTGATTGCCAGCGCTCGGGCCGGGGCCAGCGAGATGATCGAAGATGGCAGGACTGGCCTGATCTTGCGCCAACCGGAAAACCCCGAGGAACTTGCCACGCTGCTTAGACGCCTCTTCCAGGACAAGTCTCTTCAGCAGGAATTGGGTGAAACTGCTGCCCAGGTTGCCCAACTGTTTAGTTGGGAGATAAACACTGCCAAAACGCTGAATTTCCTTAAAGAGTCGGCACGAATGCGTTCGACCTGTTAACTAGATCCGATGCGGTCCTTCCCTGTGTGCCCCGGGAGCGCTGAAGTTCTGCTCGTGGTAATTCTGCTCGATTTGCACACGCCGGCCCTGTGTACCACTGCCGTCAATTCAGGTATTCTTTTTGCTCAGCTATGGCCAATCTTACCAAAGACCACTCCTTGGACCATCTCGCTTCTTACCCTTCCTCGGTTCAGCGCGTTGCTCGTGCTCTCTCATCCCGCAACTTGAATTCGCTTCGCGTTCTGTTGCGCAATGGTCCTTCCGCTGTCCTCAGTTTCGTCTCCCACTCCTATCATTTGTACTCTGGGTTTGGTTTGCCCCACGGGTGGCAGCGTTTGCCTTGGCGGAATGATCTCAAAATTCCCTCGAGAAAAATCGACGAGCTGTTCCCGGGAATGGATTGCACCCGCTCGCCCGAACTGCTCTTTCCTTTTCCCCGCCATCTCGGCGTGCTTCCACAGGAACTGATCGTCCTGACGAAGGTAGTGGACCACCTGAAGGCGAAACGCGTAGTCGAATTTGGCACTGCGGAAGGGCGCACGGCGCTGAATATTGCCCTGCATCTTCCGCCCGGCGGCGAGATCATCACTCTCGATTTTCCACCCGTTCCCGGCCAGAACGAAATCGGCTTTTTCTACTGGGGTCAACCGGCCAAATCCAGAATCAAACAGATCTTCGTCAGCGTGGACGCCTGGGATTACCGGCCGCCTCATCGTGCTTCTGCCGAGCTCGTCTTCTGCGATGCCTGCGACCGCATGCCAGGGCTTGCCGCCGAAGCGTAGCAGGCCTTCTCGGTGATCAAACCGGGTGGCGTCATCTTGCGCCACGACTACAGTACTGCCGTGGGCCCCACGCGATTCTGGGACTGGCTCGCCCGCGAGCTTCCCATATTCCAGATTGAGGGCACCGTGATGCTTTATCTGCGCGTGGATTACGAAGAGGTCTACAACAAGACCCAGATGCTTCTCCAGGATCCTCTGCTGAAGGATTCCGTCCACCTCCCAGTAGCCTGAGAGGTCGCGCGCCACGGCCCGCCGCCCAGGAAACTCCCGCATCATCCCCCACCCAAAATCTGTCATTTCGCCTGCCCTGAGCGAAGTCGAAGGGACCGGAGGGACGGCGGTTTCTTGTTGTCCCGGAGCGGAGATACGGTTCTCCATCGCACGTTTTTTGTGCGATGGAATCTCCCTTCAACTTCAAATTTCAGGTTTAACGCCCCTTCCGGCCGAGCACTCCTCGCCGCGTCGCTTCCAGCGTGAATTCCAGCGATTCTTCCGGGATACTGGTCAGGAAGGGCTCGATCATCCAGGCCAGCACGGCGGGGATGTCGCGCGTCAAACTCACCGCCTCATTCTGGACATACACGCCGCCATCCCGCTCTTCCATCCGCCACCATGTCTCCAGTCGCCACATATAACCGCTGTCGTTACCCGGCGTTTTTTCCCGCTCTTCCGGCGTTCCCGCATTTTCCACTTCTGCGATGCGGATTGCCGAACTCCGGCTGTGTGCCCGTGTCGGCGAATCGCGATAGTAGGTGATCTCCTGCTCCGTATTCAGCACGACGGTGACGATCTTCTTCCGGCGAAACCTCATGAACACGCGAAAATGGTCGCCGTCATGTGTTTCGATTTTGGCCCTCTCCACATCCGGCGCGTAATACGTCGCGTGGTGGTCATAGTCTTGCAATAGTCTCAATACCTCATCCAATTTTGCGCCGGGTATGAATGTCATCCCCTGCCAGTCGTGAATCATTCCTCCGGGGATCGCGCTGTTTCCCCCAGCTTCCTCCCCGCTCACGTGCCGGAGCTCTACCTTTCCACCTTTCAATCTTTCGTACGCTTCCTCTTTTTTTTGCTTTGCCAGATCGTCAACCCAGAAAAAATCCGCTTGCGCCAGACTCTTCCCAAATCGCGCTTCCGCCGCTGCTACGTAATTCTCGAACGCGCGAATTGTGGCTGGTTGCAATGAAGACGCCGGATACCCGCCTGCCGGGCGGCTCGCGCCCAACAGAGCCGCCATCAAGACAATCAGCCACCGCAACAACCGTCTGCCAGCTAATTCGTGCACCTGTCCTCGTTTCGCGTCACTGCAACGCCGCCCTGAGCGTCGAATCTCCATCTTTGCCGCTTTCCATCTTGATGGATGCAATGATCGTGCCAGAGTATCGTAGCGGATTTCAAAACCGAACTTCAGGGGAGATCGTCGGTAGGGTCTTACTGGCGGGTTGGGTAGCTCGCACACGGCCCCTTGCGGGACCGCTGTCCCCGCGCGGCCCCCAACCCGTCATAATCCATGCTAGAAGGAGCCATTTTCGCGCTCAATGGGCCGCTAGCGTCAATCGCCGGGTACCCACGGCTTAGTACTATAGGGGGTCCGTTCAAGCTTCCAGATACCCGTATATATATAAGAAAGTACAAGACTTATGTGGACTTTTAGTTTCGAGGAATTCGCGCGCTTTTTCGACTAGTACCGCGTGTTTTCCCTTACGGCTTCTGCTTCAACGGGCCACTACTGTCCAGAGGTCGCATCCCTGTTCACCAACTTCACCGTGACTTCCTTGGTCTGCCCAGTCCGCGCGACAATATTTCGTTCCCAGTTTGAATAGAATCCGTTCGCCGACGCCCTCAAATCGTAGTTGTCTTGCCTCAGCCCCGTAATCGTAAACCTTCCATTCGCGTCTGTGTAAATCACTCGTGGGGAACTGCCCCCCGACGATTGGCAGACCACCGCCGCATGTTCGACCGGCTTGCCATTTTGCCCCAGCACGATCCCCGCCAGAGTCCCTCCGCTCTTCTTGGGCGTTTGAGCAGGCGATACGCCCGCCCACAAGATCGCGAAAGCCGTGATGATCACCGGGAGCAGCTTGCGTTTCATTCCTGCGTCACTCCTTTTTCGATGTCCTCAGTCTAGCCCCCCTTTCTCCACGCGCACCCTTTCCGTTCGTGTCTTGTGCCCGAGCTGAAACCTGCCACTGGGAACAGGTGCGTCCGTGCCTTCGCTTGCCTCTAAAGCTTCGAGCGCACACCTGTTCTCAATTTCTTGGAATCACGCCTTGTTCTGGGGAACAACGAACCTGGTGCCACGATTTCGGCCAGATCGCCGGCGAGACCGCGTTCAAAGTGGCCGCACCCGCCACGCTTTCGGCGCACGCTGTCGTCTTCAGGAAATTTCTGCGCGTCGATTTCTTCTCTTCCATCTCTTTCTCCGCCGTCATTCTACGCGAGGCTGAGGTTTTTCTTGCGCACCTCAAACAACCCCCTGCCGGATCTTACTCAGGAATAACCATTTCCAAGGAGAAGTAATTCTGTCCAATTGGAGTCTCTTGGGTTAGAATCCCCACCGGTCGTAGTTCCCCGTTCAGGATGACTCATGACGGAAGCCCGCCCCAAGAAATTAGGTACTCTCGCGCGAGTCTGGCAGTGGGTCAAAGACCAGTGGATTCGCGAAGTGCCGGAAGAGTTTGCGCTCTGCGAGTTCGACTGCCGCAAATTGCAGTGTTTTGAGGGCGAATGGGCCACTTGCGATCGGCGCCTCTCCCATGCCAGTGGTGAATTGATGCCCGGCACGCCCCATTCCGGGTTGCGCTCCAAGTCCTGATTGCACTCCCCCGTGACTTTTAGCCTGAAATCCGAAGTTGACTCATGCTTATCCGGTTGTT
>DLMH01000175.1 GCA_002478115.1 Candidatus Acidiferrum typicum
CCGTCCGCCGCGTCCATTTTCTCAATACAGACGTTCCCCATATCGTTTTCCTGAGAGCAGCGGCGGTTCTTCTTCGTTGAACACTTGCGGCAGGCAAGGCAGCCATGGATTTCGGCACCACCCAGTTCCACTAGTTCGGTTTCGATGCCTTCCTTTTTGAGTTCGCTCAGAGTGTAGCCGAGCAGAATTGCTGTATTCCCGCCTCTGCGAGCACTACCGTTGAACGCAACAACCTTCATGCCAGCTCCGTTTCGCAAGATCAAGTTAATAAACGCCCCTATTCTCTCGCAGTCGAGCAGCCGACGCTACGTAGTTCTATGCTTCAGTTCCCGACGGCCAACGCGGCTGCGCCACACGTAGTAAAAAGCACGGATAATATCTGTTTCCGGTGCCCACCGGAGTGAACCTCGGCGCAGTGCTTCCAAGGTCGAGCGGAACGACCCATGCCCGTGCGGCTCCGGGAAAAAGTTCAAGCGTTGCTGCGGCAGGGTGACGGTTAACTGAGCGCCCGTTCGTTCAGTTCCATGAGGCTATTCCGCACGAACGAAGGTACGGTCTTGCAGGGCGATGGGCGCATCTGCTATCCATGTCCGGTGTATGGAAGAACTCACGAAAGATGCCGTCCGCGAGATTGAACAGATCCATTCAAGCTGGATCGAGTTCGAAGTCGCTGGAGATGATCACAACTTGATGGCGTTGTGCGCTGATGACGTCGAGTTGTGGCCGCCTGACGCGCAGCCTCTGCTTGGACGCGCAGCGGTTTCGGCGCAGATGGCGCACGGGACAACGAGAATTCACTGCATTGAGATTACCGATCGTCGTATTCGAGGTTCAAACGAAATTGCTTACTTGACCGCAAGCTACAAAACCACGTTTTCCTCGGCGGAAGACTCCACTCCTAGACAAGCCCTCGGAAACCATCTGTGGATACTGCGAAAGCGGGCCGGTACGTGGGTTGCTACTCTCGTGAGCTGGTCATTGTGGGCCCCGTGAGAATTCAACGCAGGCTTGCCGGTTAGTTTTGCATCTTCGATTTCGCCTCGGCTTGTAGACAAGACACAAAGACCGTCGCGATGGAAAGAACGAGCATCACGGCAGTCGTTACCCGTAGTCTGACCATTCATCATCTCCTCGGAGCCTCGGTTGCCGAGCAAACGTTTGCGTAAGAGGTTTCGGCATGAAGCGCAGACAGGGATACAAAAGCTACGTTATCGTGGCACGATCATACGAGCTACAGGATGGGGGATTCTCGGCGGAATTCTCCGTCGAGGAGCATGAGACGGATGGGTTCATGGAAACTGAATTCTTTCTGCCAGACGCATTCCCCACGCAGCAGGAGTCCGCAATTGAGGCAGCAATTCGGGCTGGACGACAGAAGATCGATATGGGTTTCGAACGGGGATCGGCAGTTGTGAACGGCTGATTTTTTCGGGGCCTAAGCTGCTTCCGCAAGCATCTCAACGTCGAACTTAGAAGCTCTTCCGGGGTGAGCGGCGAGCGATCATCACGTTCGATTTGTTCACCGATCTTTTGCTGAATCTCGTCCTGAAAAGCCTCTTGCTCCTCTGGAGTGCCATTCAGGAATATCGACCACGCCCTCGGGTCCTGCTCCTTGCCATATTCCTCGTAGGCTTGGTCGATCACCTTATTGATTTCGTCCTGCCCAAGAATCTCGCCGATACGTCCAACACGACGCCGGGCGAATGCGTCGAGCCGCCATTCTGAGCTTCCCGTCTGTGTGTAGAGGAAGTAGTCGAAACTGAGGTCGAGTGCGATCGTCGCCCAATATTTTGCGAGCTGGATCAGTTCATATCGTGTGGGTAGGAACTCCGGCATCACAGCCGAGTTGGGGCCGTTCACTTCGTCCACGGAGCCAACGGTAAACCTTTCATCGCCCCAGAAGCCGAGGCCCTCGCTATCAGGACATGCTTTGCGTTTGTTAGTCGTAGTAGCTTTCCGCCACTCGTCTAGACTCATGTCAGACAGAAATGCGGCAACTTCTTCAGGCGATTCGATTACTTCTTGCTTTGTAGCATCATTTTCCATTTTTTTCTCCAGCGAAAATCATTCGCACTGCACTACTGCCTTAGCAATACCGAGTTCCCGACCTCAACGTCCGCAGGCCCCAAGCTCAGTGGCAACTTGCTCGACATCCAATTCCACTTCTGGCTCGGGAAGCCCTGTTTGTGGCTCGGCCAAGATCTCTCCGCGGAGGACTCCGGCGCCACAGTCTGCTACTGGCGATCTAAATTATTTCGGTCGCTCTACCCCTTCACTGCGGGTTGTAAAGCTGCTCCCCACTTAGCACGTTTCTCTAGTTTCCCCCCCCCGAGTTTCCATGCGTTCGCTAATTTCATCGGCTACATTAGACAGAGCCGATTCGACCGTGTTGTCATCGGTAAATAAGTTGGCCTCACGGATGAGTTGGATGATTTCATCTGTGGTCTGCTCACGAGCCCATTCTGCGTGGCGTACAAGCCGCAGTTCCTCCTCCGTAAAATGGCGGCGCGGAAAGCACCAGTAGCACCACGAATCGCACCCCATGAAATACTGCTCGCCATCGTTAAATGGACTTCCGATGGCGACCCAATGGGCGGGTTGATTACATTCGCGGCACCTTGCCTGTTCCCACATCTGACCTTCAGAAGCCAGCGGCCAGCAGAAGCGAATGGCTCCCATCTCGTCCTCCAATTGCCTTGGTTCCTGCCACTGAATCTCATCCTGCTTGCAGATCGGCTGCTGGGGACGTTCAAAATATATTTCTTTCATGACTAACAACCTCCTAGAAATCGGGCCGTGAGTTCCTGTTGCCAGTCAGCACACGGCCCAAGCGAACAAACAACCGACCTAACCTAATCTGTGGGGCTGTCGGGTTATCCCGAATGAATCAGCACCACATTCTCTTAATACTGATTCCGCCAGAAAACCCGCAGATAATTTTCGGAAAAGCAGAGCCTCTGCCCACCCCAAATGGATTTCAGAAGCTACGTCACGAAAAGAATTTCGAATACGTGTATTTCAAGAAAACCGACTATGAGGTTCTTTGATTGAACGGACCTTCGGCGCGACGGCAACGAAGATTTTAGATGGGGCGGGTTCTTCCTTTTCTTACCCCCGCCCCACAGCCCTTAATAAGGCTGAAATGAAAAAGAGAGGAATGGGCTGAAATCAACAAAATGGGTAAGAATCATGGACTTTCAGGAAATTTCAATACTCGCTAACCAAGGTGTGATCTTTGTCGGCACATCCCTTGGCAAAACTCGCTCCGACTGGAGCGAATGGCAGCACAAGGGCACAGACAACATCAGCAAACTTAAGGAATGGGCAGACAGTGGATACGACCTCGTGGCTGTGGCTACCCATGGTCACCAATTCATGATCGACAAGGACGATCCTGCGGTCTGCAAGGCAATGGGGATGCCCGAGCCATTCCTGACCGAGACCTACACCGATGACACCCCGTCTGGAGGAGAGCACCAGTACGGGCTCCACGACGCAGTGACCGAATCGCTTGGCAACCTTGTTGTGGTCTACGCCGAGCCGGGCAATCCCAAGTCAAAGAAGATTCTTGAACTCAAACTGAACGGAGCGAATTCCGTTGCGGCTCCTACGACCGTGCGGTCGGGTCAGCCCGGCAAATGTGATGGCGTCTACAAGCCTCGCGATCAGAAGAGACTCGCCAAGGGCCTTAATCCTGAGTTCGTGGAATGGCTCCGCAAATACGGGACCTTTGTGGGTGCTCCGAAGGGTAAGGGAGCGGCGGGTCCAGCAAGGAAGTTCCACCCAGACTTCGAGCTTGACGATCACCTTGAGCACAACAAGGCAGGTGAAGCGTTTTCCTACAACAAGGATGGGGCATTGCACGTGGTTTCCAACACATGTCCCCTGAACGATGGAACGCACCGCAGTGGCGATGAGAAGCAGCACATTAGGGATCGAGTCACCGAGTTCATCTACGGCAAGAACGGCTGGGGCTTCTCCTGCGTCGTCTGCAACGTCTTTACCAAGGCCGAGTTCGAGCAGAAGATGCTGGAGCTTGACCTCGAGTGGGAGCCTTATCCGTATTTCGTGTATGAGGATGGCCGTCTCCAGCTTGTGCACGATCACGTGCTCGTTACCGTCTTCGACGGTCGGCAGCAAAATTTCCAGACGGTCAATCAATTCTTTCCAGAGTGTCTTTTTGCTTTTCTCTTTCGGGTCGGCGAGAAGCCGTTTGATCGTGGAGAGAGAACCAATTGCCTTTTTCTTACTCTCGACCCACTTCTGCCATGTCAGTCCCTTCGGTGTGTCGGGCAGATCGGTACGCTTGCCCTGAGCGGAAAGACGTTCTCGCATCTCAGTGACGAATACACGGAGACGTTCCTTGTTCTTCAGCATCGCTACGTTGTCGCTTTTGTAGGCGTCGATTCCGCTGGCAATCATCGCGTCGAGTTCGGTGAACGACATTGCCGCCGCGATATCGGCGAACTTTGGCTCAAGGTGAGCTGAAGTGTCGGGTTGGGCTTTGATGGCGGTGCTTAGCATCGAGTCTCCCTTGGTCCTAGCCTCCATGAGTTCCTAATACGAGGTTTTTGGACGAAGTCAGTCACTAATTCAGCTTTCTTCTGCTCAGGCACACGCCCGCCCTCTCGTGGGCACACGTATGTCCGCGTGGTTCAGTGCACAGATTGTTTGGGGATGTTCGCCTCAGTCAGCCTCAGCTTGCGGGCTGCCAGAAACGCCTTACGCCGCATTCATTGCGGGGTTCAGAGAGTGCCGAACCAGCACTACCGCTGGCAGAGATTCTTGATAGGACGGGCGTTGCACCCGATAATGCTCTGCCAATTACACTCCTATTATACCGGCGAGCTCAGCGGAATCGCTAGGAATTCAAAGAATATAACCGCAATAAAATCAACTGCTTCCGGGCCTGTATTCGTCCGAGCCTTCCTTTTTTCAAAAAACTTCCGTAGCGCGGTTCTAGTTGCACCGGCTTTGGCGAGTAAGTTTGGAATTGTGCGTTTGCCCCAGACGCAACGAGTGTATCCTCCCGCCAAAAGAAAGACTTCTCCAATAAAGTCCGCGATTGCCACCAAAATCCAGTATTAGCACTCAGCAGCGAGCGTCGATGTGATCGGCACGGCCACGTTTCGATTCCCTAAGACGCCCGATGCGAAGCAGCATGGATGCCCAACGTCAGGATCGACGAGGACAATGGGGGTCCAGTTGAAACAGTGTGAGGCATGATGTTTGGACTCCTTCAAATCGCAGTTAAATTCCAATGAATCCACCCCTGAGCAGGGACCCTGCTCTCAATATGCACAGGAGGAATACTTCGTGGACGCGGCTATTGCGGCCCGGTATCTCTCTTGCTCCCGCAAACATGTCCTTAGGCTTTCGGATCAGGGGCTAATTCCTGCCCATCCATTGCCCGGATCGACGCAGCGTCGGACATGGCGTTATTTGCTTACCGAACTTCATGCTTGGATGCTCGCTCGCTACAGCACCACGAGCATTGGCAAAACTGAACCCCATAGCCATACAATGCGGTCCGGCAGCCCCCGCAAAGGAGGCCGTTAATGTCATACCAGCGGGGGAGTTTGAAGAAAGTGGAAAGGAAAGAAGGAATGACTTGGATACTTCGCTACCGGATCAACGGCAAGGAGCAGACACCGCTCGTTATCGGTCTGGTCAGCGATTTCCCCACCGAGGGTGAAGCGAATGTCGAGGTTGATCGCCTCGGGCTCCGAGTCAAGATCAATTGCACGAACCCAAGGAACGAGCGGATCAGGTTCAACGAGCTTGCGGAGTATTACCTCAAGGTCGAGTTCGACCCTGAGGTAACCGCCAGCCCGAAATCGGAAAACACGAAGCCCATCCTTGACCATTACGTCCGCGACTTCCTGATTGCCGAGTGGGGCGACCAGATCGCGGAGGACATGGAGCCGCTTGAAATCCAGAAGTGGTTCAATACCCTGCACAACAAGGAAGAGTACGGGTGGACCACTGTCTCGAAGATTCGGGGCATCATGAACCGAATCTTCAAAATCGGGATCATTCACAAGAAGGTAACGAAGAATCCAGTGGAGGGGCTGAGGACCAGCGTCAAAACCACGTACAAGGCGATCAAAGATCACCCCGGCTCAGACGCTCTTGATCCTGCGGTCTGTCATGGGGAACATGCTGCACTTCACTCTGGTGTTTGTCGTAGCTGCGACGGCACTCCGAAGCTCGGAACTGCTTTCGCTCCGCTGGGCTGACATCCTATGGGAAGAGCGGAAGATCAGGATCGTCAAGTCGTGGAAGAAGACGGGCGTGGACGGAAGTACCAAGACTCCGTGTTCGGAACGCGACGTACCAATGGGCCGCGTGTTAGCCCACTACTTGCACGAATGGCACAAGCAAACGCCATACGCCAAGCCCACGGACTTCGTGTTTCCGTCGATGAATAGAAGCGGCAGGGTGCCGATTTGTTCGTCGGTATTTTGCTCCGACTACTTACGCCCTGCGGCGAAAGCGGCGGGGGTTCCCATCCACGATGGGCATCGGTGGGGTCTACACAACCTTCGACACAGCCTGTCGAACTGGCTGGTCAACAAAGCCAAGGAGAACCCGAAGACAGTACAGGGCATCTTGGGTCATTCGCGTATTCAGACCACGCTCGATCTGTACACGGACGAGGATCTCGACGAGATGATCGCTGCTCAAGACAAATTCATTGACGCGGTGGGATTCGAAAGGGAAACCGTGCAATGAAGGCGTGGGTGAAATTGTGGGTTGGACTTTTGGGCACCATTCCTTCCAACCTACTGAAAAGAATGGCGGGGACGACGAGACTCGAACTCGCGACCTCTGCCGTGACAGGGCAGCGTTCTAACCAACTGAACTACGTCCCCACTCGCCAAATCAACAACTTGCCGCAAAGCCTTGCCAGACAGGGCGTTTGCAAGTCTCGCATACAGCGCACTCTTCGCCGGTATTGCCTGCGGTAGCAGCTGTCCCTGCCAAAACCGCCAATAAACCGCTAATAAATATGTCCGCGCTCTTTTGCAGGCGCGAAACACCTTCTACGGGCTGCGGCGGCCGGCGACCCAGAGTTCTGCCAACCCGGGCAAAACCACCAGCAAAACTTTCGCAAATCTTTGTCACAGAAATATCCTAACAGCTTCTCGCAGAACACGAAAGACCACCTTCATTTTCCCGAGTCGGACTGCTCGAAATTCTCAAATTCGGCCGCAACGCTGATACCAGTTATTTGTGCGACCGAGCAGCGACCTCTGCCGTGTGAAGGCCGAGTGTGACTGTGCGGTGTTGTTGTGGGTCTGCAGCAAGCCCAACAGATCAGTGAATTACTGGCGGTTTGCTTTTCTGGGAGTCCAACAATTCAAATTGACAAAGAATTTGGGACGAGAGTGGTTCGGAAGTTTGAACCGAAGAATGGCTCCAAGTTCGGTACGCCAAGCTAATGACATGAACAAGATGGACATCGCCTAGAGAGCTCTCGTGTCACACCTAGCTGAGATGGGCTCCGTCCGATCACGTTTCTGGCACATAGCGTGGGGTGAACCCCTCGGTTGAGACAAACTATGTTGGCACACCTGCTGTAGTTTCGTTTTCTGAACCCTTCCATTGAGACAATCTATCGTTGGCACATTTGGCATTCATCGATTCGTCTCACTGATTTTCTTCAGCAGGGATGGGGTCTGGGGAAGGGGACGGAGCTTGAGTCCCCTTCCCCAGCAGCTCTGTAGAAGATTGAGCTGAGCTGGCGAAGAAAGTGAGCGTCGCCCCCTTCGAATCTGCCATCCCACTTTGGCACTCGGCTTGTCGTTCAAACTCCTCCGGCGAGCGATATCCCAATGCCGAATGTAACCGTTGTTGGTTGTAGTACTGCTCGATGAAGATTCCGATGTTCCCCCGCAAGTGCTCCAGATCTTCGTACGAACTCGCGTAAATCTCTTCCCGCTTCAGAGTCTTGAGGAAGCTCTCGCAGCTGGCATTGTCATACGGGTTTGCCGGGCGACTCATGCTCGGAATCACCTGGTGCTTGGCTAAGATTCTCACATAGTCACCGGAAGCATACTGTACTCCGCGGTCGGAGTGATGCACCAGACCCGGAGGCGGCTTTCGCTCTGCGATCGCTTTCTCCAACGCCGCGATCGGCAACCGCGCTACCAGCGTTCCGGCCAATTCCCAGCCCACCACTTTGCGAGAGTAGGCATCGAGAATTACGGCGAGGTAGACAAACTCACGATGCAGTCGGATGTAGGTGATGTCGGCCACCCAAAGCTGATTGACCCCGGTCAACTTCATTCGGCTAGCCAGATTCAGGTAAACCTCCAACTGGTGTTGAGAATCCGTGGTGACCACGAAGGCACGCGGCTGCACCGCAACTAAGTTATCCTCCCGCATGATGCGAGCTACACGCTTGTGGTTTACCAGCATCCCGCACCGTCGCAGTTCGGCCGCAATTCTTCGATAGCCATAGCGCCGCCGGTGCTCCACGGCGATCTGCTGAATCGCCGCCCGCACCTCCATATCCTCTTCCACCGGCAATCGCTCCTGTAGGCAACGATAGAAACTAGCTCGACTGACCCCAGCCAGTCGACACATCCGCTCGATACTCAGGCCGCCTTGCATAGGCATCACTTCTCGGATCTGTTCATAGATGCCGTCTCGCCAGAGTTGCTTCTGCTCTGGCGTCGAGCCTCGATTTTTTGCAAGGCACCTTTGAAAAAATCCGCCTCCAGCGTCTTGTCCGCCACCACCCGCTTCAATTGCGTGACTTGTTGCCGCAGTTCACGCTCGCGCGAGTTTGCCGGTGGTCCTTCACCGTCTTCGATGGGCTCCAACTGATCTCGCCATTTGTAGAGCAGTCGGCGGTGCACCCCCAGTTCCTGGGAGAGCGCGACGATATTATCGCTGCGCTTCAACCGCTCGACCGCCATCTTCCGAAACGCCTTGGGATATCGACCTATCACTCGTTTCTTTGCCACTCGCAGTTTCCTTTCTCTGCAAAGTGTGCCCATTGCGAGTGTCTCATTTGATGGGTTCAGTCCAGGCGTCGATCAAATGACGCACCATAGGTTCTCCAGAAAGACAGCTGTTTATTCGCTGTTCCAACTCCCGATCGGCCTGGGTTTGCCTCTCATGCTGACGCAGATGCTCCGCCCAAGAGTTCACCAAGAATATCTCCAGATAACGATCCGCGACTTCAGTATCGCGGAAGATTGCCCACCGATACGCGCCATCGCGACGCCGGATCCGACCGTATTCATGCATCGCATCCACAAATTCTGCCGTCCGTTTTTCGATGACGGCGTATTCGACGGTCACCAGTACCGGTCCCTTCTCAACATCAGCCCCAACTTCCCCGATGACGACCGGCATGCGCCAGTGGTTCCAGGGACTCAGATCCGCGGTCGAATCGGGAAGTTGCGCTAAAAGGGCAATCGCTGCGGTGGCGATTGTCCCTATTCCAGCGTAGACAAGCGCGGTTCCAACGCCCGAGCGTTGCGCGACGGCTCCCCAGGCCGCGGTCCCGAGCGCATAAGTCCCCTGATAAACCAGAATGAAGATGGCGAGGACTCGTGCTCTTACCCAATCAGGCGCCAGGTTCTGGATCAGGGCACTGATAAGGGAAATGAAAATGACCCATGCCGCACCGCCAACCAACATAACCGCAGCCAGCGTGCTCAATCGGTGCAACCCACTCATCGCCAGAATCACTAACCCCAAGCTCACGACGCCCGTCGACACGATGGTCTCCATCGACCACCGGTCACGGGCCGACTGCATGACCAGAGCACCGATGATTGCACCGCCACCAAAGCAGCCCAGCAAGAGTCCATAGCCGGTTGCACTCTGATTCACACTTCGAGAAACCGTTGGCAGCAACGCGAAAAGTGCGCTGGAGAAGAACATGACCACGCCTGTTCGGAGCAATACCGTCAGGATTGCGGGAGAGTGCCGAACGTATCGAATTGCCGCGACAGTAGCCCCCGAAAAAGATTCCGGGGGCGCTTTCCTCCTGCGGGCAGGCCTTTTCCACCTGGCAACAACAAGAATGACACCGAAGAACGATACGAAATTTGCGGCGAAGGCTGTGGCGACACCAGCAATCGATATGAGCGTGCCAGCGAGCGCCGGACCAACCGCTCGGGCGAGGTTGAATTCAATCCCGTTGAGCGCAGAAGCCGCTGCCAGGTCTTCTTTGGGCACCAATTCTGGGAGGATTGCACGCCAGGCCGGCGTTTCGAACGCATCTCCGGCCGAGAGCGCAAATGTGAGCACCAAGAGTATCCATGGCGACATCAATCCTGCGATGGTCAAGATGGCTAGAATCAACGCGATGCCCATCATCCACGACTCGGTGAAAAGAATCAGCTTGCGTCGGTCGACGATATCGCCAGCGGAGCCAGCTGGAAGGGCCAGTAGAAAATATGGCAAGGAAGCGGCAGTCTGCGTCAGCGCAACATAAATCGGCCCGGCGCCGAGTGAGACCATCAACCATGCAGCGCCGACGTTCTGCATGAAAGCGCCGGCGTCTGAAATGACGTCCGCGATTAGCAGATTGCGAAAAATTGTTACTCGAAGCGGTCGCCACAGATTTGGGGAAGCAGTCGGCTTCATTTCTCTCCGCTGTTGTCTCTCAACTCACTATTTCTTCCGCACAATCGAGGCATCTTCCACACTGGCCCGCTTGTTCCACCCGTGGAAACGCGAGAGGTCACCCGCATTCCACGCTTCACGGAGTCCAGGAGTACTCAGATCCCAGTCTGGGCGGATTTCACTGGTCACGGCGCGCAGGTCGTGCCAAAGATCGACGACTGACGGACGGCCCCAGAACCAGTAGCCGTTATAGATACTGTAGATCACGAGGCCTGGCTTGAGCACGAGCGTGTGCGGGATCATCGGATTGTGCTCGGGGTCGGTGTACTCCTGGATGTCGAGATCCTTCTGAATCGTTCGGTCGGGGTCCGAAAGGAATGTCCACTCGGCTCCGAGTGAGGCACGGAATTCCTGCAGAGTATGGTGATCGTCGGTGGCGATGGTGGCGATCTGAGTGTACGCCACCGCGATCTTCGGGTAGAACGCGGCGAGTTCCAAATGCTGCTGGTGTTCCTTTGGGCAATAGTGGCCGCGCGCAAGCGTCAGGATTAGCGGATCGTCGCCCTGTAACTCGCTGAGCTTGCGCGGTGTGCCCGTGTGATCGGGCAGTTCGTAGTCAGGGAAAATACCTCCGGGCACAATATCAGAACGCATGATCGGACTCCTCCTGTTTCTCTCAAGGATCTCTTAAAGATCCAGAGTGACACCCGCGTTTGGCTGGGAACAGCATACGAGCACGTTCCCGGGAGCGGGCCTCTCCAGCGGCTCAGGGTTATAAATAATCGATCCATCAATCAGACCAGTCATGCAGGTATGGCAGACTCCAATCCGGCACGACCATCTGACCGGAACGTCGCACGCTTCCGCCAGTTCAAGCAAACTGGCAAACTTATGATCCCAAGCGGCGGTAATCCCGCTACGGGCGAATGAGACTGGGGGGCCAGAACCGGGCGGCCCTTGTGGCAGGTGAGGAGTGTGAACAACCTGCGCCATACCAGGGGTAATAGCCTCGAGAGAACCGAAGATCTCCGTGTGCACATTTTCGGCGAGTACACCCCAGTTCCGCAGCCCGTCGCGCATATTCTGCAAGAATGAAGTGGGGCCACACAGATAGAAGTCACTACCCTGTGACACGCCGATTCTCTCCAGCAAAGCTGTGTCAATGTGCCCGGGAGCATCGAAGTCTGCCCCGACTCGGTCGATTGCAGCGGGCCTGCTGTACACGATGTATCCTCGTCCGCGAGAGAGTTGCTTCAGTAATGAACGCGATTCTTCTGCAAATGGATGGTCGACGCTATTGCGTGCTCCATAGATCCACCAGATCTCTCGTTGCGACCTTTCAGCGGCGAGTGAGTGCAGCATCGACATCACGGGCGTTGCGCCCACTCCAGCGCTCACCAGAACCACAGGACTCTGGCTGGGACGCAGAGTAAAGCTTCCGCGCGGCGCACTAACGTCCAATACATCGCCTTCTTGCGCGCGGTTGCAGAGAAATGAACTTCCAATCCCCTTCAATTCGTTTTTGACACTGATGCGGAAATGGTCCGCTGCGGGCAGATCAGACAGCGAATAGCTGCGAAGAACCGGCGGTTCGCCCGAATCGACGAGCAGCCGCAAAACAACAAATTGACCCGCCTGGCAGAGAGCAAGAGGTTGCCCATCGATTGGCGCCAGAACGAAGGAAGTCACGCGATCGCTTTCCTTACGGATCTGCGCAACTCGCATTTGTCTGAATCCGGGCCACGCCGGAGCCTGCTCCTCATTCGCGAGTCCCGGATTCCCTGCCACAGTTTTGGAGCTCGAATCTTGTTGGAGCATTGCCTGAAACGAACTCTGCCAACCCTTGCTAAGCGCAGGAATCTGCAGCGCGCGTTGCAGTTGCTCGCTGGTGTGTCCTGGCAAATACAGGAGGGCGTCAATGTCGGCCACCGTGATCTTTTCTGGACCATCGGCGATTTTTGCGATGTCATCGCCCGCACCAACTTCTCCTTCCTGCAACACGCGAAAGTAGAATCCCGGTCTGTGATGTTCTACGAGCAGCGCTGGCATACGAGGCTCGTTCATGCGGATGCCGACGCGGTAGCACGTCACGCGCGGCTGTGTCACTTCAAATTCAGCACCACCGATGCGGTAGCGATCGCCAATGCAGACCTCGTTATCAGGAAATCCCTCGACGGTGAAGTTTTCTCCGAACTGGCCGAAAGTAAAATCACTGCGGCCAAGAAAGCTCTCCCAGTAATGATACGAGTCCATCTGGTAGACAAATACGGCGCGGTGCTCCCCGCCGTGACCGGCGAGATCGGCTTGCGCATCACCATCGATATCGAGCTTGCGCACCATTCGCCGTCCCGTAACCGGCGATTTCCAGACTGCGGTTCGGACAGTTTTGCCGTTCCATGTCACGTCGCGCGGAAGGCCGACATTTACTGAAAGCAATCGGGGCATTCGTACCTCGTCGAAGTCCAGCGTATGGTTAGAGTCTCTTTATTCTTTACCAACGACGAGCGGGAGCAGCACCATCCACGTGGAGTATCTCTCCGCTAACATGACCCGCCTGTGCCAGGTAAAGCACGGCATCGACAATATCCTTTACAGTCGCCTTTTTCATAGCCGGCTGCAACGTCAGGTCGTTGGGATCGTCGCGGTGCATCGGTGTATCCACTTCGCCGGGGGCTACGGCATTAAAGCGAATGCCGTCTTTTGTATACTCGATTGCGAGATTCTGGGTTGCTGAATTCAAGCCACCCTTCGTAATCATGGAAATCGAGCCATTTACGCCGGCAATTGGCCGATCGGCAAGCGCCGCAGTGATGCTCACAACGCATCCCGATTTTTGTTTCAGCATCTCTTTTACGGTGCGCTGAGTGATGTAGAAGAATCCGAGCAGATTAGTGGAGACAAGGGCCTCGAAGTCTTCGGTAGTGAAGTCAATGAAAGGCTTTTTTAGGAAGATGCCAGCGTTATTTACCAGAACGTCGACGGTTCCGAAGTTGTTGATCGCTGCCTCGACAGCATGGGCAGCCGTTTGTTGCTCGCCGATATCGCCATCGAGGAGAATCAGGCTGCTTGAGCTAGTCAGCTTTCGATTGGCTTCGCGAGACGTCGCGACGACGTTATAACCTTCTCCCAGAAACCCATCGACTAAACCCGCGCCAATACCCCCCGATGCTCCGGTTATGATTGCTGTTTTCTTGCCTGACATAAACAACCTTTCGGTTTAAAGGTTCGAATCCAATACACCGCTGGGCACCGTCCCTCTCAAAAGCGGCTTCACCCTGCTCGCCGCTCCGCAGAGCCCTGGCGTGAAGAACCGACGAATCCTTGGACCAGTGCGGCGATTTCGTCTGCGGCGGTGTCCAAGGCGAAGTGGCCGCCATCGACGATGTGGACTTCGGCTTTGGGGACATCGCGGCGATAGGACTCTGGCTCGGAGGGGTCGAACGAAGACTCATACTTGCCCCAGATCACCAGCAGGCGCGGCTGCTTCTCGCGCATCCATGCTTGCCATTTCGGGTAGGAATCGACGTTGGTGCGGTAGTCGTAGAAGAGGTCGCTTTGAATGTCAGCCTGGCCGGGCTGATTTAGAAAATAAAATTCGTCGGTCCAGAAATCGGGGTTATGGCGTTCCACGTTGGGGTCGTTCCCCGCGTGGCGGGACTTCGTGGTTGCAAGCGACAGGAGATTTGTGCGCAGCGCGCTTTCGTTGGCAGCGCGATCAGCCCAAAAGGCGCGCCGCGTTTTCCAGTTCTCGCCGAGACCGGTGTTGTGTGCTACCGCGTCCTGGACGATGAGAGCTTCGACTCGGTCCGGGTGAGCCAAGATCATGCGAAAACCGACGGGGCCACCGTAATCCTGCATGTAGAGGGTGAAGTGGGAGAGACCGAGCGCTTCGGTGAAGTGATTCATGATTTCCGCAATGTGATCGAAGGTGTACGCGAATGTTTTCGGGTCCGGCCAGTCGCTGTGACCGAAGCCCGGGTAATCGGGCGCGACAAGATGATAGCGATCGGAAAGACGGGTGAAGAGAGGCTCGAACATTCGCGAAGAAGACGGCAAACCGTGCAGCAGGAGAATCGTCGGGGCGTCTTTCGGACCAGACTCCCGGTAGAAAATTGACAGCCCATCGATCTGTGCGGTGCGATAAAAA
>DLMH01000062.1 GCA_002478115.1 Candidatus Acidiferrum typicum
GTCTGATTCAAACAGCTTGGGGCGCGGAACCCGACGCACTCCAGTTTCTCTTCACATTCTTCCGTATCCGGACATTGTGAATCCCAGCGAATTACGGTACGGTAATCACAACTTTGCCTACCTGCGCATTCGACTCGAGATATTTATAGGCATCCACCGTCTGCGCAAACGGAAATATCTTCGCGATCTTCGGGTGAAACCGTCCATCCGCCAACCGGTCGTAGACATACTTCTTCGCCGCCGCGAGCTTCTCCGGATTGCGCGTGACCTCCATCAACGTATAGCCGCGAATGCTTAGCCCCTTACCCAGCGCCGTAAACAGCGGAAAGGGTGTGGGTTGCATCGAAAGCGCGCCATACTCAAAGACAATTCCGCCGGTTGCAGCGGCCTCGGCGAGCTTTTTCAGAGATGGCCCAGCAACCGGATCAAAGATTACGCGCGCGCCCTTGCCGCCGGTAATCTCCTGCACACGCGCCACGATGTCTTCTTCCTCAGTGGCGATCACGTGATTCGCACCCAGAGAAAGCAATTCAGCTTTCTTATTGCCCTTGCGCGTCGTTGCAATTGAAATAGCCCCCTCAGCTTTCGCAATCTGCGTCGCGGCAATGCCCACGCTGCTCGACGCAGCCGGAATCACCACGAAATCGCCTTTTGCCAAATGCGCAATCGCGATCAACGCCCCATACGCCGTGAGGTACTGCATCCAGACCGCTGCGCCCTCCGCCGGTGACAGCTTCGCCGGATAATCACCCAGAGCCGCAACCGGAGCAATTACCTCTTCGCCCAGCATGGCGTAGTCGTTCATGGAGAAGGCTGGAATCGTGGAGACCGATTTGCCCACCCAGTTCTTGTCCACATCCGGGCCAACCGCTTTCACCACGCCCGCCGCCTCATAGCCAATACCAGCGGGCAGCATCGGATGTTCGAGGTACTGGCCACGGACGAACATCAATTCCGCCCGGTTCAAGCCTACCGCCTGCACCTGTAACCGCACCTCACCCTTCCCGGGCTGCTTGGAGGTTTCCTCTTCAATCTTCAAAACCTCCGGTCCGCCCAACTTATGAAAACGAACAATCTTTGGCATGAATATCTCTCCTTGGGCATTGGATCGCCGATCGGTCGTGGAAGATTCGGAACGCCACAAACTGGAGGTCCCCCCGCATAGCGGGAGTGGTGGTAGTCATGACGCCTATGACACTCCCAGCGATCATATCGATTTCGCTATCGGCACCACTCTCCAGGGGATAAGGAATGGCCTTCTCCGTATGGGTAGGTACGGAGACTGCTCCAGCACCAAAGCTAATGCTCTTAACTTAATTCTCCCGCTAGGTTGTCAGCACCACAATGTCACTCGCTTTGAGAAGTAGCATTTCTTCCGCCTGTCGCAGGGATTGAGCCTAAGAATTCCAACCCCGCACGATGGGCTTTGCCTAAAAACTGCTGTTTGCCCAAAATCTCTTCTTCCTGCCCAAAAACTCGGCATCGTGGGGACAGATTTCTTGATTTAACCAAGGCCGTTGAGACGATCCGAGAGAAGAAGGCGCCGCACAAATGAAGGCAGCATGGTTGGTTGGAACATCAGCCAGCGCGCCCAAGAAGTCACGAAGTCTGTAATCCCAATAGCGGGCAATACCGAAGGTGATCAGTTGCAGCCAGAATTGGCCTCCCAATTCACCGGGTCGGGTGTTGGTGATGTGGCTAAGAGTGGCGTCACGATTCATGCCAGCGTAAACGGTAATCACCGTCCCGCCGGTGATCAAGAAGACTGCCAAGAAGATTCCGCCCAGAACCGGGAGTGGGTCGAAGGGATAGCTGGATGCTGAGAACGTGGCGGCGACGAAAAGAAAAAGGCTACCCATGATAATCGTCCGCATACGCCCGAGGGTGTTCTGGATGGGGCCCAAGTATGGCAGCACAAAGAATTCCTCCTCGGCGAAAACCAAAGCCTGCTGTCGGCCATGTTCACGATGTTTACTATCGGATTCGTGGGAGCGTCGATTCCTGCGTTCTTCTAGACTGCGGTAAGAGACCTCACGCAAAGAAGAAAACGGTACGTTGATTGCGAAAGAGAGGCCATTAGAGTAAGATTGTCTTACCATGGAAACCAAAGTATCGACCAAGGGACAAGTTGTTCTTCCCGGGCCCCTTCGCCGCCGACTCGATATTCGGCCAGGTGATCCTCTGGACGCGAATATCGAGGATGGACGAATTGTGCTGACGCCTCGCAGAAAACGTCCGCACCGAATAAAAATGGTGACTGACCCCGTCACCGGACTGCCCGCTTTAAGTGCGGGACCGAAGGCACCAACCATGAGCAGCAAGGAGGTTGAAGAAATTCTGGCAAACTTCCCATGATCTATCTGCTCGATGTGAATACTTTGGTTGCTTTGGGCTTCATTAACCACGAATTCCATGATCGCCTTGCCGCCTGGGTGCAATCCCAAAATTCGCCGAACCTAGCGAGTTGTTCGATCACCGAGCTTGGGTTTGTACGCGTGCTAGCGCAAGCCCCGGCCTACGGATTTACCGTGACTCAAGCTCGCACATTGCTGCTGCGCCTGAAGGAAGCGCGTACTTCTCCTCTCAAGTTCATCCCCGATGAACACGATGTTTCCTATCTGCCTGCTTGGGTCAGAGCACCCAAGCAAATTACCGATGGTCATTTAAGCAAACTCGCTACCGCAAATGCTGCGGTCTTGGCGACCCTTGACGAGAGCATCCCTGGATCGTATCTGATTCCGAGATAGCATTTTCTTTAATTGGATTGCTTTCCAGTATGGATTCAGCGGCAATCTTCGGCGGTTTGTTAGCGAATTCTATTGACTCTGATAACAAACTGAACCTTTGGAAGAGAATGCTCCGGCTGACGGCCGATTATCCGGCCAAGAGAGCCCGTCTTCTCCAACTTGCCGAGGGTTCAATGACTTGCCCAGGTTGTGGTTTTTCGGTGTGTCGCAAAAGGTGTCGTTATCCTCTTCCGCTACGCCGCCGATTCACTGCTTGGCGGACGGTAATCGAGCGCAGCGCGCACGATTTCCAGTTCGGGGTGCTGATAGTGCATCGCGGTCTTTGCGTCGCGGTGCCCCATCGTTCGCATTACGGCCGCGAGGTTGCCGGTTCGCATCAGAACTCGCGTGCCATAGTCGTGTCGCGCGCAGTAGAGAACCAATTCTTTCGGGAGGCCCGCTTTGTTGCGCGCTTTTCGGAAGAGATTGCAAATTGACCTCAGGTACCCTGATGCGGAGCGCTTTGACGGAAATACCCAGCCCTTTTGTCTCGCATCGCATCTGTTCCGCAGAATTTCGAAGACTCGCCCGCTCATCGGAACAAGTCGTCGCCCTTCTGCGGTCTTGCTGTCTGGCACAAAGATCACCCGGTTTTGCCAATCCAGGTTCTCGATACGCATCCGGAAGAGCTCTCTTTCGTTCCTCATTCCCGTGTCGCGCATCAACATGACGATGTCCCGGAAAAGTTCACGAGTTGGCGGGCGCCAGTTGCAAGCCAAAGCTCCCGTTATCAGTTTCCTTTCCGCTTCATCGTCAAGCCGGAGGTGTCGTCCATGCTCTTTCATCATTTTGATTTTCGGAGCGTGGCCGATCGCCTTCCACTCCTCCGCTTTGTGCAACATTCGTCGCAGTGTTCGCAAAGCACAGTTGGCATTCGCGGCCGAGCCAGGAAACTTCAATTGCTCGGCGCAATCACTTGTAATCTGATCGATCCTCAACACCGCAACGGATGTCGATTTTAGCAACCGCCATCCGTTCCGGTAAAACTTCCTGGTTTTCTCTTCGAGTCTGCTGTCGTTCACCCAACCGAGAAAACGATTAGCAAACTCCTGGAGAACAGCAGGCTTCGTTGGCAGTGGATCGGTTCTTTCTATCACCGAAGCCAGTTTCAGGCTCGCTATTTGCAGAGCCCTGACTGACCTCGTCTCCTGGGTTGACCCCCGGTAGCGATGACCTCGCACCGTGAAGTCATACCAATAGAACTTCGATTTGAGCTTCCTGAACAACTTCACGAGTTTCCTCCTTGCTGCCCGCACGGAAGCAACTCGCACGTTCTGCACGATCCAATCGTGAGAACGACAACATGATAGCGCAGTGGCTATTAAACGAATGGGTTCTTTTTGGCTACCCCGGCCTGAATGAAAAAAGCGGAGGTTCGATTAAAGAAACTGCTGAAGTCTTTCGCAGGTTTGTCGACTGCACCCTAGGGTCGTTGGCCTGCCGACGAAAGCACGAAAACCGCTAGGACCAGGAGCGCGACACCGACAACCTGAAAACGCAAAGGACGTTTGCCAGTGTTCTTCCATTCACCAGTTACAATCCCGAGGACACTTGCGGTAATGACGATGACAGAAGAAAAGAGCGGCCATCCGAGAACTGTGCCCCATGCGCCCAGTTTCCCCGCAGCAACACCGTATAGGGAAGTACTCCCAAACCAGAAGACCGCCATAACGAGTGCGTAGAACATGTTGATTGCCGATTCCGGGGCTCGAAACTTGGCCGAGCTCCGATTGGTTCTGAGAAGGTAGACGCAGTAGATTAGGTTTGGAATTGCTCCGCCCAACATGAGCGGGAGCCACACCACATTCGGCGACCACGCCGAATTTGCTCCGAACATTTCTGCACGCGCGATCAGCGGACCTCCGAACGCAACGCCGAAATTGACCATTGCGCCTCCGAGTCCACTGCAGACGGCGAAGAAGACTCCATTCACTTCTCGTGTTTGCGATGATCCTTCGAGAGACAGTGCAGCAGCCTGTTCTCTCAGCCGCGATGCTCTAGCACACATAAACACGCCAACGAGAAGTATGGCCACTCCAACCATCGCCGCAAGGCCAGGCAATGACCAGATCCTTTGCGAGTGCAGCAGGACCATTGGAACCAAGCTACCCACAGCCGCTGAAATTCCCATCGCGATCGAGAACGTTAAAGCGATGCCGATACTGTTGGTAGCTAGTCCAAAGCAGAGTTGAGAAACTCCCCAACCAAGTCCGAAGCCAGCAATCGTCAATATCAACACGATACTGCTGCCAGAGTAAACCGCAAACAAGTGGGGGATGGCGCTAAAAGCGCAAACAGGCGGAAAGACAACGAGCGCAAAGATACTCCAAAGGAGCCATATATTCTCCCATGCCCAGCCTTTTGTGAATTTCATCGGAACAGTAAAGCTCCCGTTCACCATTCCTGCCACCATCAGCAAAATGAGGCCTGTTGTCGCATTGTCCATGTTGTTCGCTTTCGAATCGAGACAACAAACTTTCTATTTTCTCCTGCCCCGGATTGTTTCAGCGGCTGGGCTCAGTCAGAACGATGCACGCTGGGTCAGGAACATCAGCAACGATTCTTGGTTCGCCCAACCGGGCGAAGCGCGAATCAATCCGAAAGGCACTAATGTTGCCGCTGTTCTGATTCGCAACGTACAACACATCACCGGCAGCGTCGATAGTGAAGTGGCGAGGGCATTTACCGGTACTTCTGTGACAAACTAGCTTGAGATATCCCGTTGCTGCATCAATCGCAACAACCGCCAAGTTGTCCTGCCCTCGATTTGTCACATAAAGAAATGCCCCATTTGGATGAACTTCGATTTCTCCAGACAAGTTTTCAGCAACAATGGACGGTGACAAGATTGAGAGCGTCTGTATGTGGCTGAGTGTTCCAGCGCTAGCCTCGTACTTGAAAGCGGCGATTGAACCCTTCAGTTCATTGAGAACGTATCCAAATTCTCCTTCAGGGTTAAATACGAGGTGCCGAGGACCAACAGCGGCTGGAAGCTCGACCTCCGAGATCTGAACAAGACTTCCTAAGCCGTCGAGCTGATAGCCATAAATCGTGTCGAGTCCAAGATCGGTGACAAATACGTATTTCCCTGCAGGATCGGATAAGACCTGATGAGCATGTGGCCCTTCTTGCCGCGGATGTTTTGATTTGCTCGAAGGATGCTGAACGAAGGCGGTCAACTCCCCGATAGCGCCATCTGACTCCAGATTGAAGACGGATACGGTACCGTCGCCATAATTAGCAGTGAATGCCCATTTCCCCGATGGGTGAATGCATAAATGGCAAGGATAAGTCCCGCGAGTCGATCGGCGATTTATTGCCCTGAGAAGCCCCGAGCCGGGATCGATCGCGAATGCAACGATCTCTCCGCCGCGTTGGTTCCCGACGGCTTCCACCTCACTCACGGCATAGAAGAAAGAAGCATTCGGGTGCAAAGAGAGGAATGAAGGGTTGACAATCTTATCGTTTGTGCCGACAAGGGTCCAATCGTCGGGAGTTGAGGCCGCCGAAAACGCATAGATGCCCGCGCTGCCGCCACCCGTGTAGGTGCCAACGTAGGCAAATCGAGAGTTGGCGGTCAATCGACCGATTCCAGAAGCTGACTCTTTGCGCTTCGCCCGGCAGGCGCAGTGGAACCTGAATCTTGCTCGACGGTAACCTGATGCCCTCCGAACTTGTTCCGCAAAACCGCGAGCAGCTTATCGCCGAAGGGTTCTTTTGTTCGGGACCGATAACGCCATTGGAGGGCGAGGGCGGTCACCGGCATCGCCGTGCTAGTGTTGAGACCTTCTTCAATTGCCCAGCGGCCGGTTCCGTTGTCTTCCACATAGGGCGCGACACCGCTCAGCGTGGGATTCTCGGCCAAAACTTGGCCGATGAGTTCGAGCAACCACGAGCGAATCACGCTGCCCTGTTGCCAAATAACCGCGATACGCGCCGGATCCAGCTCGAACTCAGGCCGATGCTGCATGAGTTCAAAGCCCTCAGCCATTGCTTGCAGGATTCCGTATTCCATCCCATTGTGGACAGTCTTGACATAATGCCCCGCGCCGTTTGGCCCAACTCGTCCCCAGCCGCGATCTGGTGCGGGCGCGAGAGTCTCGAAGATTGGTCGGAGCTGTTCGATGGTTTCCTGCTCGCCGCCGATCATCATTCCATACCCGTTTTTATTGCCGTAAATGCCATTGCTTGTGCCGATATCAAGGAAGCGAATCTGTTTTTCTTTCAAAAGTGCCGCATGGTGAAGAGCATCTTTGTAATTGCAATTGCCCCCATCGATGAGGATGTCGTCCTTTTCGACTATTTCTGAGAGCCGCCTGATGGTTTCAAATGTGGGAGCTCCGGCGGGCAACATCACCCATACGATCCGCGGCGGTTCAAGCTTCGTCACGACGTCCTCAACCGAAGTCGCTGGCGTCGCCCCTAGAGCGACAACTGTGGCGACCGTTGACGGATCGCGATCATGGACGACGACTTTGTGGCCAGCGCGGAGCAGCCTCTGGACCATATTTCCGCCCATTCGGCCCAGTCCAATAAATCCAATCCTCATGACGTTTCCTCATTTCTCCAAGTGAATTTGTGAATGTCGTAAATTGGCCAAATCCGTAAAAGACGGCTCCAGCCGGTGATAGATGTCCTCAAAGAGTTTTGCGAGCTCGATATAAGAGAGGTGCCGCTCTTTGTCCGGGTGAAATCGTTCGTCTACTTGAACCTGATTCGGAATTTCCTTCAATTCCCGCAGGAATCCCAGCCCGTGCATAGCCAACAATGCCGCCCCGTAACTACAAGCTTCCTGAACTTTGGGTGTCAGCACATCATGACCAAAAGCGTCCGCGATGATTTGTCTTATTCCAGCCATCCCAGCAAAACCACCGGACACCCTGCTCTCATGAGGTTTCATCCCGAGTCGTTCAAGAGAAAGGAAGAGACTGCATACAGACAGAACGATTCCTTCGATGATGGCGCGAATGAAATGTTCGCGCTTGTGATGAAGGCCAACTCCAAAAAACACTCCCTGGGCATCAGGCGTTCGTCCCGGAGCACGTTCCCCGGCGATAAATGGAAGGAAGATCAATCCGCCCGCGCCAATTGAGACCTTGAGCGCCGATTCGATGTCGCGTTCCAAAGAATTTTGTTCCGAACTCTTACCCAGACCGCTAACGCCCGGAAAATTCTCGTTGAACCAGCGAAGAGCAATACCTCCCGTGCTGCAAGGACACCCCACCAGCCATCTTCCCTCTGTGAAGGCGTAACAAAACGCTCCGCTGGATATTGTGTCGACTATCGGAGACGATGCAAAAACACGTAAGCCGCTGCTGGTCCCAATCGTTACGCTACAAGAAGGAAGATCGAAGGCACCGACGCCAAGGTGGGATAGGATCGCGTCACTTGCGCCCAGAATTATTCGAATATCAGCTGGCAATCCCATCGCGGCGGTAAAGTCGCGATGGATTCCGCTGTCGATCCTCTGCAGCGGTGAAGCCGGCACGCTTAGTTGCGTGGCTCGGATGTGCGCGAGGTCAAGCGCCTCTGCATCCCAACGGAGGTCGCACACGTTGAACAGCCCTGTTCCCGAAGCCGTGCTGTAATCGACGACCCAACTGCCGCACAGCTTGTGTAGGACGTACTCCTTGATGGAAATGAACTTCGCAGTCCGGTCGAAGATTTCCCGCCGTTGGTCATAAAACCACATGATCTTCGGCAGAGGAGACATTCCATGGAGCGGCATTCCTGTTCGCTGGTACAACATCGATCCCGCAGAACTTTGTCTTAGAATTGCCGCCTGTTTTGAGCTCCGGTTGTCTGCCCATGTGAGAACTTTGCTCAGAGGACGCCCTGTGTCGTCAACTGCGAGGAGACTGTGGAGTGCTGTGCCAATACTTATTGCAGCAATCGACCTTGGCGGAACCTCGGCTCTCTCGATAGCACTGCGGATGCACGACAGCATCGTTTGGAAAATCGCGTCTGGATCTTGTTCCGCCCAACCAGGGTTGTGTGACAAAAGAGGAGAAGAATAGACCTCTCCGTGTACAGTTGGATTGCCTTCAGTAGACAGGACGCAGGCCTTTACACCTGTTGTGCCTAGATCCACTCCAACCACAACATCGCGCACCGCTGCTTTATTCGAGGTTGGCATGACGTTTCCACATGGTGGCACGATCAATGTGCTCTGCTTCTGCCAGTGCTAGACATAGCGAATCCAGGATAAGCAGCGCCTGCTGCTCGAAGAGGGAACCGGCAAACTGCGCGGACTTAATTGCCACGCCGAGCGCTCTCTTGTTCGCGAAATTCCGTTTGGAGGGAGCTGGAACAAGGAGCGTACATTCTGCGATCTTAGATAGTGTCGAGCGCTGTTTGGCAGTAATAGCAATCAACTTTGCGTGGTTTAGCAGGACGCTTTCTGCAAGAAGACAGGTAACCGGAGTCTCACCCGAGGCGGAGATCGCAATCATCCAATCTCCTTTCCCAATCGGGGGAGTGGTTGTTTCTCCTACCACGAACGCTTCCTTCCCAGCGTGCGTCAGACGCATGGCGAACATTCTGCCAACGAGACCCGATCTTCCTTCTCCCACAACGAAGATCCTCTTGGCTCGCTGGAGATTGTTCAAAACCTCTTGTAACGACACTCCGGTGACTCGCGACGCACAGGCTTCATTCTCGCGCAGTACGATCCGCAGTAACTCTTTGATCTTCTCGGCCGGTTTTGCTTTGGCGTCGGTTGATTTCATTCTGACGACCAGGCCGTGCGGAAGTCCGCGTAAATTGTGAGCCCACCATCAATAAAGAGCGTTTGACCGGTTATGTACGAAGCTTCATCCGAACATAAGAACGCAGTTGCCGCGGCCATTTCCTCGGCGGTGCCTACGCGGTTGAGAGGAATGTGTCGAACAACCTCCTGATACTTCACCGGATTTTCAACCCAGGGACGGTTGATGGGTGTAGCGGTTGCTCCGGGCGCAATTGCGTTGACTCGAATGCCGTGCTGCGCGAACTCCAGAGCCAAGGTGCGCGTGAGATTTCCTGTGGCTCCCCTGCTGGCTGAATATCCCAGGTAGTTGGGCTTTGGAATGATCTGATGGACGCTTGAAAGATTGATAATCACACCGGGTGTTCGCATCGAAAGAAAAGAGGCAATCGCCTCGCGCGCACACATGAAGGCCCCTCGCAGATTGACGTCTAAGACGGCGTCGAAATCGGAAAGGCTGAGTTCCTGCGAGGGCTTGGAAAAGTGAATTCCCGCATTGTTGATCAGAATATCTAGCTTTCCAAACTCCTTTGCGGTGGTGCGAATCATACGCTGGACATCATCTTCCCGAGTTACATCTGCCTGGACTTCAGTCGTCCTAGGCGTGAACCCTATCTGATCCGACTGAGAGGCCGCCGCGTGAGCCAATCGTGCTGTTTCTTCCGCGGCTCCTTTGTCGTCGAGGTAATCGATCGCAACATTACATCCTTCCTGAAAGAGACGAATTGCGATGGCTCGCCCGATTCCTGAGGTCGCACCAGTAATGAGCGCAGTCTTGCCCCCAAGTCCTTTCATAAATTCTCCGATTGAAAGAGGGCATTTTTTCCGATCACGCGAATTGCCAGGCTAAATTTTTCGGCTTCATCAGGTGCCAACATGCGAAGTCGACCGGCAGCTCTTGCGCGAACTCGACCCTCCGGAAGGCAGTTCGCGGGTTCGATACCCATTACGTAATCTCGAAAGCCCATCTGTTTCCATTGAGTCATGTAGTTCAAGGTTCGAGAGTCGAATGCGAATTCAACACCCAGCTGAAGCCGTGGGTTGGAGACTGCAGCTACCAGCGGTGTCTCTGAGCGCGGCAGTACGTGGGTAAAGACTTGTTCCTTGTAGCCCGGCGTAGGCTCTTGCATTTTCTGCCAGTCGGCTACTTGGCTGACAGGAGTCGCAGCCAAGACCTCAGTCGCCGGACTCGTCACTAAACTTTCGGGGGAAATGATGGGCCATCCGAGATTGCAGTGATAGAACACCATCAATGGAGACGGAAATCCGCCGAGATTTCTCACTTCGTCGTGGATTCGAATTTCGGCCTTGCCGACCGTAAACTCCAACTCGCGCGTCAACTGGAGCCTGTATCCGAAGATGACCAGTTCGTCGACCGTGCCGCTGAGCCGCATTGTCCATTCGTCGCTATCGCGAGACCATTGCCGATGAATCTGAATGTCATAGGCCGGGATATGTCCGATGCGTCCGTGAAGACCTAACGGTTCACCGTTCTCCGGATCTTCTGAAGGCACAGCGTGTCCTGCGTGGGTCAAACCGCAGAGCGCCAGCAGACCGCCGTGAAATGTTCGACGCCAACCAAGGCCCTCCGGCTCGTAATACGAAGGATGAACGGCTCCGCTGCCGCTCTGCCAAGCCAAGGGGACGCCGTGAAAGGTTGCAGTGCCAATGTCCATTGCACGATCCAGCAAAACAACAAAATCGAGGCCGCTACCAGTGCGTACCGAAGCAGTCCTGGTTCCCCTTTCCAATCCGTCCTCTAAGGTTCCGAGCCGGATGTCAGCGATCTGCCGAAAATCACCGGTCAGAGCTTCTAGCTGGTGATGTGTGTAGTCCTGCCCCCAAAGCTTCATTGTTTGTTCCGATCGAAAACGGAGTTTTTCAATGGTGTACGAAGCCTCAATGCAAAGGCTCTAGAGTGCATGAGCGTGCACAAAACGTATATTGTCAGACACATACATGCATTGTCAAGTATAATAATGCACAAACATGCAGACATGGGCCCAAGAGAACTGGCGAGTGAAAGTCACCATCCACCCGAGCTTACCCCCCCTATCTCGGTGTTCGAAATTGGAGGAGTCAGACCTGAATGGTCGTCAACCCCTGAGTACGGTACGGCTCCAGGGTCTCGGCGCTGACAGATTGTTCGGTGATCAAACTGCTGAGTTCGCTGATCGGGCAGATGATGTACGGCGAAACCGTTCCAAGTTTCTCGGCAGTGCAAAGGGCGACAACCTCAGCGGCAGAGCTCACCATTGCACGCTTGACGTCCGACTCCTCACGAAACGCAACGCTCGCGCCGTACTCCCAGTGGAGGCTACGCACACCCAGAAAACAAATATCAGCGCGTATTGACTGAATCTCCTTTGCAGCTGCTGCCCCTACCATCACCGGGGACTGTCGAAACAATTGGCCGCCGACGACAAAAACGTCCAGGTTCTCGTACTCAGAAAGCGCGGATGCGACCGGAAGCGCTGTCGTAATGATTGTCGCCCGGAGCGAGTGTGGCAGGTTTAGGGCTACCTGCAGAGTCGTTGTCCCTCCGTCAAGAATTACGACTTGGCCGTTCCTAATCATTTGAGCGGCTGCCTTACCGATTGCCACCTTTGCCCCAGACGAATCCTGCAGACGTACCGCAAATTTTGTCGAAGTCGAAAGAATCGGCAGAGCGCCTCCATGAACCCGCTGCAATTGGCCGGCATCACCAAGCTCGCGCAGATCCCTGCGAATGGTATCTACCGAGACATTCAGGGCGGCACTCAGCTCGTGAGCGAGAACCTTGCCTTGCCGATTTAGGGTCGAGAGGATGTATCGACGTCGCTCTACGTTGAGCATTGGCGAGTTGCCGGAATGGCTCTGAATCTGCATGAGTATTCGTGTTTCTTCGTGTTCTAAGTGTAGACGGCTCCGATGGCCAACACAAGCCAAAAAAGGCGCGGCGCCGGAACCAGTCTGCGATTACCCGTGTCAGATCCAGCTCGCGAAACCGCTCGGGAAGAAGTGAAGATTGATCGAACAAAGAGGAAAATGGTGTTCTTGCGAGTTGACCGCTGGCAGTAAACATCACGACCGGTGGACGTGCCGCGATGGGACAAGCCCTTATCATCTAAAAAATAGGCTTGGTAAGATCCTTAGTTCTTACCTGACTCGAAACCAGTCGTAACTTCGGACCGACGTAATCCCCTCTCATCGAGTCCGCTGCCGGGAATGCATCGCTTTTGTGGTGTGCCGTTGCTGTGCCACATTGTTCTTCCGGATCCAGCTTAACCCACAGATTTGCTGCGTAGCGTCGGAGTAGCTTCCGTGCGGGCTGGTTGTTGGCAAGTCATTGATGTATTTGCTGATTGTAACCGAGAACGTCTTCAGGTCGTCTAACGGCCGATCATCCGTCTTTCCTTCGAATCCCCGCCTTGCGGCCCAGGCAGTGTGCGAGGAGTGGGCCTCTGTTGCGAGCCACAGAGGAAATCTCTACGGCTCGCAAAGTTGGCCAGACCATCGTCCCTAGGAGATTCAGAACTGGATCGACTGTGGATGGCTAAAGTCTCGCTCTCGTGCGTCCGCTGGCATACAAGCCAAGATGATATCAGTGAACACTTCTGCATGGACATGCAGCCGTCAGTCGCCGGCTCACCTAGTGATGCGCTCTGGTTTGTCCAGAACTATATGTTTCCACCAAGCCAGGCAGAGCTGTTGTCGGTGAGAGGAACATATAAGAAGCATGACTCACGCCAAGAAGAGCGGCCGAGCGCGGAGTCTCTTACAGGCTACGATACCGAAGCTGACCGCGACTACGAAACCTAAATCACGGAAAAACTTACCCAACGCTGATCACCTTCTGACAACACTGCTAAAATGCGGACCCATATGGCATTCGAGGAAATTGTCGTAACCACTCCGCTTAAACGTAAGGTTAAGGTTCAGATGAAGAACCTCGGTGATGATGTTTGGGATACATCGCTCTTTTACGCGAACCAGGTCCGCCGAGTGGGAAAATTCAAAGGTAAGGACTTCGCCATAGACGCTGCGACAAAAAAGGCAGTAGAGATCGCCGATGCGCCGCCCTCCACCGGTGCGGTCATCTGCGGGAACGATGACCCCGCCTGCAAGAAACCTATCACCTGTACGCATAAAGCTCCCCGTCCAAGAGCATCAAAGAAAAAACCCTCTTGAAATCCTCCGGGCGGAAGGAGTCCAGTTGAGGACTAGGAAGGCTTACAGATAGATCACCGAAGCGCGCAATGGATACTACCCAAAGGTTGTCGGGCAGGCGGATATGTCCCATCTGCCACGAAGAGTTCACCGACTACAGCGATATCGCGCCGGATCACAACAATCCCAAAGGAATGGGAGGAGCGTAGAGAGAAGATCATCCCGACAATATCCAAGCAACACACCGGTGGTGTAACGAAGACAAGGGATCAAGCAGAATGAATGTATGACGGGCGATCGACCATCGGCCAAATACTCCGAGTGGCCGTCGGTCATGCTGGAATTCAGAATGAAGATTGCATCAAGCTTCCAAACAGGCAGAGTTCTGTCGCACCAACCCTTCCGAGCTCACGGTCTTTTGAGATTGAGCAAATTATTAGCGGCCGATTGCCGACCCAAACGAGTAAACCTAAGGATGCGCCGGCTGAGCTCGAGAGCTGCCGGTTATGTAGCGTCAGTTTTCAATTACAGCAGAGGTCATTTCTGCGTCAATGAAAGTAAACGTAACCCTAGACCCCTCCTGCACATTTAGTACCAAGGGAGGACGGAAGCAGGCGATGCAGACGCCATCTTTGTGCCGTACGCTCGGATACACGATCCCTGCTGAGCCACTGGTCAACAGTTTAAGTCCGAGCGCTTGGGAATCGGCGTAGCTGTTCGGGTCTAAGCAGTCCACAAAATCTGCGTCTTCTCGAATGTCATGAAATTTATGTCTGAAATCGGCGAGATAGTCGATATAGGAAAATACCTCTTCCGCATTCCATCCGACTTCCTTCAACTCGGCGGCCCGATGAAACGCCACTTCTGTTTGCGCAGTCTGCATTTCGAAAGCCGCATACCATGCTCCTCGTCCCGCGCCATTGAAGCGTCCTCCGGAAGGATTGGGGAGAGTAAAGGAGGCATTCACGATATGCGCCAGCTGGAAGCCGGAAACCAGCTCAATCGCGCTGATGCCCGGTAACCTGCCACTCTCGCCAAGCAATCGATCGTTCGTCGCGCCTTCCAGCTCCGTGAGGTCGCGGAGCAGATCGTCGTCGTCCTGTGCGAGAAGATTGAGAATCGGCCTGCCACGATCGCTGTAGCGATAGGGAATTAGACGATGAGTCGTATCCTGTTCTATCTTGACCTGCTTCGGCAATTTCATCTGCCGCCACGACGTGCGTCCAACAGTTGGCGAACTCTCAGAAAGGCAGGGATGCCACCCTTCCTCAAGTAATTGAGGGGCGAATCTCCTCCAAACATTGGATTCGTGTTCGGCAGCGCGATCCAGGCATCTGCAAGCTTCTGGCCGTAAAGAATGTTCAGCGCCTTATAGATCCCGATCAAAAGCGAAATTCGGGTGAGCTGATCTCCACCCAGTGTCTTGGTAGCTTGATTCTTGAGGGCGTAGAAACTGCCGCTGGATATGCCGCCCAGCAAAACTCGGGTATCCTCGTCCCGTAATTTCCAATGCTTCGCGATGCGAAGAAGACCTTGGATGGCAGCCGGACTCAGTTGGGTTCGGTTCTCCTTTCTCGACAGATCGACGGCTACATCCGACGAGAAACCCACAACGGCCTGCTGCATCGTAGTCATAAGCTAGTCTCCATTTATGACTAAATATTACTCCAAAATTGATGAAACGACAATAGATCTTTTCGATTGTTCCGCATATCTTGTTCATTTTCAATCGATTAAACAGAGTGCAGTTAATCCTGTCGGCGATGATTCGGTTGTTTTCGAGGAGAACTTTGTTGAGATCCGAGTTATTCAAATTCACGTCCCCGTGTCCACTGAAATGCAACACCTGCACGTCCGATTCGTTGAACAATTTCTCAACATTCGGAAGATCAGCGGGCTTGACCAACGACACTAGCTTGGGAAAGGACTGTTGAAGCTCCACCGCTTCTTGTGCCGCCCAAGCCAGCGTGTCTGGCGGAGGATAGTCAGGATTTAGTCGATTATGCACGCTGAAA
>DLMH01000182.1 GCA_002478115.1 Candidatus Acidiferrum typicum
CTGTGAGAAATGTGGGCTAGCCTCTTGCTGCGTCATAGATGACGATTTTGGACGGTATTTGGCAGGTTCTGTTCTCAACTTTGTTCTCAGGTTTGAACCTGAAACCGAACCTGAGATTCTGTGCCTCATGATTGGCTGGTCTTGGCCTTGCCTGAGTCCCGGCAAATGGCTTTCAACACCCTTCCGGCAACTGCCGATCACGGATCGGCTTGCTCCAGGAATTGTGATCGCTTTCGTCCAGAAATACTGATCGGAATCAGTCAGGAATTGTGATCGCAATCACGCCGGGACGCCGATCGGCTTCAGCCGGAATCCGCGCTCAGAGGGCTTCTCCCGTTTCTACGCAATCGGTCGCTTTCTTCTTTGCTGCTCGCTCCAGGCGACCGCGCGCCCGGTCTTGGCTGCCCGCTGGGGCTGGAGGCGCCTATGCGTAGGCTTGCGCGACCACTGTCCCTCGCTCGACTTGGGGTCGGGCCGTTTGGCGCTCCATGCGAATTGATCGAACCAAGAAGCCCGCAAGGAAGATGAACGTGACCACTACAAGTAACTTCTTCCAGACGGGTAGGGGTGAGAGCGTCTTCTGCGGGGTGAAAGGCGAAGGAATCTGCTCCGAGCTTGGCGACCTCGGAAAAAGAAGAACCAGTAGTGGAGAAATGCAAGTCTGCCAAATCAAAAACATAGCACAAAGCTCGGGCTCGCCGGCCTTCGGGCTACCCAGAGAGGACGGTGAGGGGACGATCAAACGCACCAAGCGCAGAAAATGCCAGATTGCAGCTCCCAACGAAGGCCCGAGAGAAACACCGACAGCACCAAGAGCGCTGCCTACCATGGACACGATTCCGATCCTCACGACGAGGGTTTTTAGATTTTGACCGTCAACCATGAAAGTGCAGCGGGCAATCGCTACCAACGCCGTACCGACAATTCCGCCCAACAGCGCCCCATTCATATACGGGTTGCTAATGCCGGTCAGTTGGGCAATGCGGTGTTGCTCAAAAGCGCCTACCAAAAACGCGATCACAAAAGCGGCGGTCGTCAAACCGATGAAGCCGGTTATCCGCCAAACGGAACGAACAGCTTCCCAAAACCACGCATAGGTCGAAAAGACAAGAGCAAAAACTATCCCGAGGAACAGGAACACGCTTGGATCATGTAAAGGCCCTGACTCCGCGCCCGCCGCACAGGTCAAAAGGGCAGAAACAAAACCTGAGACAACTACTACGATAATTTGTTTAATCTGTTTAGCCAAATTCTCACCCCTGAAACCGGATTCCCTTCATCTTCACTGAATTACTTGGAATGAAGTCGCATTCGAAACCGGTGTATTGAGCAATTGAATTACTTGATTCGCAACCTGGGCGGAATTAATCACACTTGGTCCCGTAAATCCAAGGCCAAGAACGCCCACTGTTCCGAGAGAATGGACAAGACCCGGGAAGACCGTGGCGGCGTTCCCAAGGTCTACGACTTGAGAGTTGCTAATCGATACACCCTTTAATTGAGCATTAAAAACCTGACTGTACACGGCTACAATCGCATCGTTGGCGTAATTGCTGAATACGGACGCAGTCCAATTTGTAGGGGTCATGTCCGCATAAAGGGGATTATTAGAACATCCGTATACAAATAATATTGCTGTTAACGCGGGAGACGGCAAGCTCGCGTAGTTCGTAGCATTTGCATTACCGCCGATAAACGCTGTGGATATTTGCGGCGGCCCTGTAAAGTTGTTGATATTGGCGAGACCCTGGCTCACAAAGGTGACTGCGTTAGTTGCGTCCTGCAAGTCCCCGATTGCTCCTGGTATAGACCTGCCATCGGTTGTAAGAGCCTGACCTATGACAGGAAGGCCTAAAGATCCCGACAATACATTCGCCGTGCACGCATTAGCAGGCTGAAGCAGATCTGTCGCAAGCGGAGATCCCAGATGCGGAGTATCGATGGTGATCAATTTATGAATCACGCCTTGTCGAAAGGACGCGTCGTCCAGATAGGAACTCTCCGTTGCCATAAATCTGGCTATATTGCCGCCCAGGCTGTGACCAACGATGTCGGCTTGTGTGACTGCCACGGGAGCGCCGATCGGGTTCTTACCGGATCGAAACCCTGTGAAAGCGGTTCTGATTTGCGAGAGAACGTATTCTGAGTTATAAGCGAAACCGAGTGCGTTTCGGGAAACTGAAACGGTCGGGTAACTTGACGCCCAGGTCGCAAGCGCAGGCTGGATATAGCTGGAATAGACCGAAACGCTATCATTTGCTGCACCGAAGTGAGGCAATGAAATAGCAAACCTGGAGTCTGAACCAGAGGAAGAGTACAGAGGGCTGAATTGATTCCACGCACTTGCATTGGCCCATAGCCCATGAATCAGCATGACCGGCGGGCGTACAATCAATACTGGAATGGTGATGGGTTGCTGGTTGCTCGGAATCGAGGCTGCTACGTTGATGGTGACTGTTCTGCAGGGAAGATTCTCATCATAGTCCGTTTGGAGGGCACAAGTGCCTTTGTATGCTTCGGGTGCTCCTCGAACAAAATCGATTGGTGCTAAGTAGGTAGCAACAGCAAAATGAGGTCCGCTCGAATTGTTATCCGCCGTTACCGTTACGGAACTCTGATTGATTTGAGACGAGGTCGCGCCAAATTGGCCAAGAGCGCCGTCTTGAGAAGGATCGCCAGGGAGGCCTCGGTCATTTTGAAGAGAGACAGTAAAAGACTGGCCAGGAGTCGTCGAGGGTATGACCACCATGGTTTGAGTCACGCCATCCGCCGCAACTCCCTGGACGACGCTGCTCGTGGTTGCCAACGCTACAGGGTTACCAACTATCGCGCCGTTCTTTCTGGAGTTCAGCGGTGGGTCCTCTAAAGTGGCACCAATATAGAGGGGAACCGTTACCTGGGCTCCGATTATTCCTGTGCTTGCGGCAAGATTTCCTACGCCATTGCACAGGTATAGCGTAATCTTTACAAACTTCGGTCCAGGTGTTGGGTAAGACAGGAAAATCGAGGGATGCGCTAGCCCCCCTGGTTCAATGTCCTGATAGTTCCATATTTGGCTATATGTGGTCGTTTGATCTAAGCAGGTATCAAGATAAAATGAGTTCAACTGAGTTGCGCCCGGAGTATCAAAATGAAAGAGAAAACCTGTTCGGCCTGATAAATTTCCGTCCTCCCCTAAATACGTGAAAGCGCCTCGAAGTCCGGGACACGTCCACGTTGTGCAATCGGCAACATTAGCGGGCTTAACGCCAAAGCATGCTCCTCCTTCAGTGAACCAATTTATCTCTATGGGTGCGTTCGTCGAGAGGACCAGGCTAGCTGAGCCATCAGGAAGAGGCGAATAGGCAATTGTGCGCGTTATGCTCGGTGGGATAGGGACTCCGAAGGTGCCGGCGCTGTTTGTGGCAGCGTAACATCCTTGTGCTTTGCCCGAGGAACAAACAAAGCTGGACAAAGCCAGAACCAGCGCAATTCTTCTCATGTTCATCTTATCTTTCTCCTGTAGCATGCCTTCAACTCGGGGTGGCATGCAACACCACCTGTATTAAGTAAAGTACCGTGAACTGCGTACCCCTCTCGACTGCGAGATTGAGAGCCGCCGCCCATTTTCCTGCTCACTGACCGCTACCTGAAAGTGAAACGGTTGTGGAAATTGATTCTCCGTCAGTCTTGATGACGACCGAGCCTTGCTGTGCACCTACGCTAGCAGGAGAAAATACGACGTAGATTGCACAAGACGCGCCTGCATCCAATGGCGACGCCGCCAAACATGTATTTGTTTGATCAAAGTTTCCCGAAGAGTTGACGGCAAGGACATTCAGTGGACCTGACGAATTGTTGGTAACAGTAATCTGCTGGACAGCGGAAGCAGTTCCTACACGTTGAGCCGCAAAGGAAAGTGAGGAAGGGGCCACCAGGAGGACTGGGTTTGATACAGTTACGGGGACTCCGATAGTTTGAGGGCCAGCCTGGTTCACATACGACGCCATAATGAAGCATGAGCCGGGTCCCACTGCAGAAACCACACCCGTTGGATCAACGGTCGCCACCGTGGGGTCGGTCGAACTGTAGGTCATATACGACGATAGGGTTACATCCGCAGAAGTGCCGTCAGCAAAGGCCCCAAGGATCTCCACCGCAAGTGATTGACCGATAGCATCAAAGCCAAGGGTCGAGGGCGTGGGCGTCATCCCAGTAGGAACATCGCTGCGTTCGATATCCACCTGGATCGGCGTGGCCGAAACTGAATCACCAGACAACGCAAGACCCGAAGCACTCAAGTTATACATGCCGAAAGGCGTGTCATCTGATACAGGCAAAGACAGGCTGGCGGGCACGGAACTAGAAACCGTGGCGTAGCCGAGCGAAGCACCACCAGATACAACCAGACCCGAGAAGCTCGTGTTGGCAGGTGAAGTTAGTGTTACAGAAACAGTCTGTCCGGGAGCAACGGCCGTACCGGTAGGAGGAGAGGAAATTAGAAGAGCAGGGGCCGGAACAGTGAAATTCACTGAGTTACTCGCGCTACCGTTTACTGATACGGCCACTGGACCGGTGGTGGCACCAACGGGTACTGGAACGAGAATCGACGTATCGCTCCAACTCGATATAGTTGCGGGGAAACCGCTGAAAGTAACTGAGCCACTTCCTTGCGAGGCACCAAAGCTCGTTCCCGTTATGGTAACTGGTGTACCGATCGCACCAATATTGGGCGAAATCCCGGTGATGCTCAGTGAAGATTGTTGGATGACCGTAAATGTACTGCCATTGCTGGCGCTCCCGAATGCAGTTACCACGACATTGCCCGTCGTAGCGAAAAGGGGGACTATCGACACGATGGTATTGGGGCTCCAACTCGAAACAGCCGCATTCACACCGTTGAATGTCACTATGCCCGCACTCTCGTTCGGGCCGAAATTGCTCCCACTGATTGTCACTGCCGTCCCGGGAAAACCTGATGTCGGCGACAACGAAGTGATTGTGGGTACCAGCGTACCGAATGGCTCTCCGTTGCTCAACAATCCTGCGCCGGTCGTCACCACAAAATAGCCGGTCACCGCTCCTTGGGGCACAGTCACCACGATGGTGCTGTCGCTCCATGACGCAACTTGGGCCAATAGCCCGTTTAGGGCAACGTTTCCGGTGCCTTGTGACGCTCCAAAATACGAACCGAGAATACTCACACTCGATCCCGCCTGAGCAGAACTGGGGGAAACAGAGGTTATGTTCGGTGGATTGAGAACCGTCAGATTCGTGCTCCCAGCAAAAGTCCCAGTCCCGGACGTCGCGGTTATCGTTGTACCACCCGCGAGTACACCCATTGCTATACCGTTTGCATTAATGGACGCGACAGATGGATTGGATGAGCTCCACGATACCAGCGATGTGAGGTCTACAACGCTACCGTCGCTGAAGGTCCCTGTCGCGTGAAGTTGCAAAGACGAACCGACGGGCAAGACGAATGAGTTTGCGGGGGTAACAGTGACTAAAGAGAGCACCGGCCCAGATACGGTAATCGTTGCAGAACCGCAAACGGATCCGGCGCATCCATTAACGTTCGTTAAACCCACACCAACACCCAGAACCGACCCAGAATTCGTGACGTCATTCGAAATCGTGGCCACTGTGGGATAAACAGGGGTCCATGTAACAGAAGACAGTGTTTGAGTACTTCCGTCGGAGTAGGTGCCTGTAGCAACCAAACGCTGGGACTGACCAACCGGTATATCTGCGGAAGCGGGGCTAACTGATATGGAATTAAGTCCGGCGGGTGTTAGTGTTGTTGGCAAATAGATCTCCGCGCTGGCCAAAGCGTTGCCATCAGCTCCGACTCCTCCGGATACCAGCACAGACCCATTGTTTAGCAGGGTAGCGCAAGGGCTATAACGACCAGTGTTGAGACTGCCAGCAGATGCGAACGCTCCTGCCTTTGGATCATACAATTCTGCCGAGGTCATAGGGCCTGTCGCCCCGAATCCTCCTGAGATCAAAGCAAGCCCACTGTTTAGGAGGTTGCCGACAGAGATTCCTCGCGCATTGGCAAGACTTCCGGTCAGGCTGAATGTCTTGGTTGCTGGATTATAGATTTCAGCTCTCGATAGGGGAGCGTATGTTGAGCCAAATCCACCAGCGATCAAGACTGTCCCATCATTGAGCAGCGTCGCGGTGTGGCCGTACCTTGCAGTGTTGAGGTTGCCTGCAGCAGCGAAGGTTCCGGTTGTTGGATTGTATATTTCGGCGCTCGCCAAGACCGTCGAAAAATCGTTGTTTTGACCGCCCACCATGAGAATCGTTCCATCGTTAAGCAATGTGGCCGTATGCATAGCACGGGCCGTTATTAAATTGCCCGTCGAGGCAAAAGTCCCGGTCACGAGGTTGTACAACTCAGCGCTATTCTGGTTCCCGCCAGTAAAACCACCCGCTATGAGAACTTGGCCGTTATTGAGTAGAGTTGCAGTATGGTATGTGCGCGTCGTGGTCGGATTCCCGGTCGTAGTACTAAATGTGTCTGTCATTGGGTTGTATATCTCTGCACTCGCCAGACCATCTCCGAAGGAGTCTTGCTGCCCCCCAACGACCAAGACAGTTCCATTGTTGAGAAGTGTGGCTGTGTGGTAGGCTCGCGCCACATTGAGGTTACCAACAGCCACAAATGAACCTGCTCCTGGCTCATACAGCTCTGCACTCGCCAACGGACCGCTGTAGGAGGTAGAGAAGCCTCCTGCAACCAGTACAGTTCCGTCCTCCAGCAGCGTAGACGTAGCGTAGGAACGCGCAGTATTCAGGCTACCGGTCATGGAAAAGGCGGACGGACCCACTGTTAGAGTTGTAGAACCGGTTATTGCACCGACTGCGACCTGGATTGTGGTTTGACCCTGAGCGACTCCCGTCGCTAAACCAGTAGTGCTGACTGCAACAACACTTGGGGCGGAAGAACTCCAGTTCGCAATCGAGGACACATCTTGGCTGCTGCCATCGGAATAGGTGCCGATGGCAACAAACTGCTGTGCCGCTCCAAGGGGGATCATAGGATTCTGTGGCACCAGAGAAATACTTGCTAATGCCTCCACATTGAAGTTGACGCCATTGCTTCCCACACCTGAAACGGTCACCACCACGTTCCCTGTGGTCGCTCCTGATGGCACTGTCACCGCGATGTTCGTCGCGCTCCAACTCGTAGGCGTAGCGAGGCTGCCGTTGAAAGTCACCGTGCTCGTGCCCTGTGTTGCACCAAAATTGGCCCCCGTTATTGTGACGGATGTTCCAACCGCTCCTGAAGTAGGAGATAGACTTGCGATGCTCGGTGTCGGCAACACCGTGAAACTGACGCCGCTGCTGGCCACGCCCGAAACGGTCACCACCACGTTTCCGGTCGCAGCTCCGGCCGGCACCGGTACGGTGATTGAGCTGGCTCCCCAGCTTGTCGGAATTGCTGCCAGTCCATTGAACGTCACCGTGCTGGCGCCCTCCGTTGCGCCAAAATTGGTCCCCGCAATTGTGACGGGTGTTCCGACCGCTCCCGAAGTGGGAGAGAGACTCGTGATGCTCGGTGCTACAGTAAAGTTGAGCCCACTGCTCGCAGTGCCACTGACCGTAACCACTACGCTGCCGCTCGTAACACCGGCAGGCACTGTCGCCACAATAGACGTCGGGCTCCAGCTCGTAGCTGTCGCTGCTATGCCGTTGAACGTTACGGTGCTTGCTCCCTGCATCGCATCGAAGTTCGTTCCAGCAATCGTCACCGATGTTCCCACCGGACCGGAACTCGGAGACAAACGGGTAACGCTTGGCCCAGTTCCTGGAACCGTGAAGTTGACACCGTTGCTGACAGTCCCGCCGGCCGCGACCACGACACTTCCAGTGGTGGCACCGGTCGGCACAGGCACCTTTATCTGAGTCGCGCTCCAACTCGTCGGCACGCCCGACACTCCGTTGAAGTTCACTGTGTTTGCACCCTGCGTCGAGCCAAAGCCGGTGCCCGCGATTGTTACCGACGTAGCCACAGCACCGGAAGTCGGCGAGATGCTGGTAATGATCGGTGCCGCAGTTCCTACCTCAAAACCGTATGGGTTACTTGCCACACCGCCCACCGTCACAAGCACGTTTCCGGTCGTAGCGCCGGTGGGGATGGGCACCTTAATCTGGGTCGCACTCCAACTCGTAGGACTTGCAGTTGTCCCGTTAAATGTGACCGTGCTTGTCCCCTGTGACGAACCGAAGTTGGTTCCTGTAATTGTTACCGCTGTGCCCACTACGCCTCCGCCGGGTGCCAGGCTGTTAATGCTGGGGTCCGAAGATGTAACCGTGAAAAGAACGCTGTTGCTGTTCCCGCCGCCTACCGCGACAAGGAGATCTCCTGTCGCAGCACCTGCTGGAATCGCGACTGTAATCGATGTGTCAGTCGAACTTGTCGGGCTTGCGAAAAGCTCAGGGTAAAAGACCACTTGAGGCGTTTGAGTACCGCCCGCCGTGAAATTGCTTCCGGTGACAGTCACAGTTGCGCCGACTGGCCCTGAAGTCGGCGACAAGCCGGTTATGGCTGGAGACGGCGTGACTGTAAAGCTCTTGGTGTTGCTCCCTTTTCCGCTGACTGTGACGACCACGTTGCCCGACGTAGCCCCCGCAGGAACCTGGACTTGCAGGCTGGTTGCACTCCACGAGACCCAAGTTACGGGCGTGCCGTTAAACGTCACTGTACTGGTCCCCTGCGATGCCCCAAAGCCGCTTCCCACTATGGCAACCAACGTCCCGACCGGCCCAGATTGTGGTGTCATCAGTTGTATCGCCGGCGCAGCTTCTGCTGGACTCGCCGTGAGAATGCAAGCCAAAAAAAGAGAAACGGCCAGAATCATTCTGACCGCGGCGTCCGGGAGTGATCTGAAAGCACGCGAAGCACTGAACCATTCGGCAGCAATTGCCTTAAGCGATTTGTCTTTCATGTCGCAGTCTCCGAAATACGAAAATCCTTGACGTGAACGATCGGCGCGCAGATGGATTCGGATAAATTTGTTGGTAGGTTCTCCGCGTGCGGCAAGGGCATGGTAACTCTGGGACTGAGTCCACGGACAGCTCGGACATGTCGTGGATGGCGTGCTTCGAAGTAGATTTCCGATTTACCCTATTGAATCGAAGGCATGCCTAGGAAAGCTAGTCCGCCTCTCGCAAAAAGTACGTCTGTGAACGTATTCTTATCGCCGATAACTCCAAGGGTCAAGTGAATTATCATAAATAATTCGCGGCTGTGGAAATGGCTATCGATCACATTCTTCGGGTCTGTTCGACCCAACCAAAAACTCCGTTCTCAATTAAGTGGTCGAATTTAGGCATCCGTCGCCGTATCTTGTCCGCTCTTTGGCCACGATCATTCTCTCGCTGCTTTCATCAGCTCGCCAAATCTCTCAATCCCAAACAGTGTCTCAAGCTGAAGTTATTTCCGCGAAAACCAGCTCCCGGTCGCATCGCTCCAGTCGGAAGAAAAGCCCGAGGAATTGAGGCCGCAGAACACAGTAGCCTGCCTAGCGGCCAGGGCTGAGGTCTCGTTCGATTGTCCGCTCTCTCTCCTGCGCCAGAGAAGGGGCCGGCTCGGTCCTTTGTGCCGCCGTCGGCCCTGCTGCGCGGGTCGACTCCAACGCAGATCGGTGTGAAACATCGCGGTTCAGCCCTTCGGCAAGAACGGCTTTGTCGTTGGTATAGACTTGCGCGTCGTGGCGGGCGCGCGACACCGCAACATATGCTAAGCGACGATTGACTAGCTTCTCTCCCCCTGCCTGGATGTCCACATGGATGAGCACTCGATCAGCAGTCTGACCCTGGCTGCTATGGCTTGTTACCGCGTAGCCGTAATCCAGATGCGGATTCTCTCGAATGTTGAACACGATCGCACGGCCCGAGTCGAGACGGATTCGGAGGTTGCCGCTGCTGTCGAGCTTCTCGATGGTGCCCAGCTCACGGTTGGCGACACGCTGGTCTCGATTCGGGGCGGTGAACTGTATGCGGTCGCCTTCACTGAACGCTCGCTCTGCCTCTCGATACAGCGTAACGCCTTGCAGCCGACGCGGGTCATAGCTCAGACGCTGGCCATTCTCTCGTTCCACTGTGACGTGGTTCTGTTTCTCATCCACGCTTTCGACGCGCGCGTACTCTCCTGGGGCGATGCCGGGTGTTTTGCTGCCCTTGGCGTACCGCACGACATTGCCGGGTTCGTATTGGGCGGCCCACTGGCGATCCGCACCGGTGATCTCCTGCCGGGCGACCAGCACCCTCATTCGGTGTTCGCGGTACGGCATCTGGTCCGTATCCTGCATGGCATAGTGAATCGCTCGGTTGATTGCCATCCGCGACTGGTTGTCAGGGGACACGACCAATGTGCCTTTGGGCTGCTTCGCGTATTCGTGCGCAATCACAGCGATACGATCGTCCCGGTCGACGATCTCATGCACGCGGCCGTCGGCATCGAGTTTCTGCATCGCCTCCGTGACTTGGCCTCGCGAGAGCTTTTCAACAACTTCCTTTAGTGCCGGGTCTTTCTGTCGCACGATTTCGTCCAATCGGGCCGTCTGGATTCCCGCTTCCTGCAATTGCTGATACGGTCGGCCCGCTTCAACGGCTTGGTGCTGGCGTGTATCGCCGACCAGCAGTACACGGTCATCTTTTTTGAGCCGGTGGAGGAATTCGTTCATTTGTCTGGTGCTCGCAAGACTTGATTCGTCCAGGATGTAAAGATGTTTCCGGCTATCGTGTTCCCCATTGGATTGGGCAAGATGCCGTTGCAACGTACTCGATGTGATTCCGGCTTCTTCCAATTTCTGCGCTGCACGAGAGGTGGGCGCCAACCCCTTGACGGTGTACTCCTCTCGCTCGGCAGCTTCCCGGATTGCTACCAGCGAGGTAGTCTTGCCCGCACCAGCGACACCTTCAAGCGCGATCACCTGATCTCGACTCAATAAGATTTGGTCTACAGCCAGGCGCTGGGTATCACTCAGATGCGGGTGGGCTTCTCGGATTGTTCTGCGCGTGCCAAAATTCGCCAGCGTGGGATGTTGGTCCTGCCCCGCCCGCATCGTATTGATCGTGTCCTGCTCATAGCCGATCATCTCCGCGGTTGTAAATGCCCTGCCAGGTGAACTGTCATTCTTCCGTGCTTCCACGAACTCTCCCGACTTGATGCGCTCTTCGAAGTCGGCTTTCACCTGGGCCAGTGTCGCTCCGCCCATGGAGCGCCTGAGTGCATCTGCCAGTAGAGCGCGCTCGTCGGCCACGGCGTCGCGTTCGAAGTTTCGTTCTTTGGCGAAGGTCACAGCCGAGTGTGCAATCTTCCCTCCCGAATCTTGGCCAACGGCGTAAGCCCTGTCTCTTGCCTGCACCCTTACACGCATAGGTTGATCACCCAACTCGAATGCCATGTCCCTGTGCCGCCTCTGCATCTCTTCGTGGGAGAGTTCGATCTTGGCTTCACGCGTTTGGTACGCCGCGATCTGCGCCGCACCCGCCCCTCGTTGATTCTCCTTCGCCAGATGCTCTTCGATCTGTTTCCGGCGCGGACTCGAAGCATCGAGATACTCGCGGCTGTAACCCTTGATTTCCGGTTGACCGCTTTTGCCGTGCTCGATCTCGTACCCCAACTCCTGCAAACGGTGTGCGAGCTCCGAGCGGTACACGACGGTAGCGTACTGCTGCGAGCGGTAAAGCTCCTGCGGTTGAAGTGGGCGTATATCATCGTTTGCAGTCTCGGTTAGGTTGAAGAAAACGACATGAGTGTGGAACTGCGGCGCTGCATAACCGTCTACGGGCCTCGCGCTGTCGTGCTCGAATCTCGCGGCGACCCACTTGCCTGTGGTCTCTGGCGGAAGATTCCCTCCAAGCCGGGCCTGGACATATCGCTCCAATTCGTCCAGAGCAACTCCAACGCTGGCTCGATGGGCCCCCTGCACCCGTTCATCTCCGCCCACAAGCGCCGTCAGCGATACGCTTTTCGGTGCCGAGAACGTCGCATCCCAGCCAGCGCGGTGCTCCATCGCCTTAATCGTATCGCCTTGCTCGTTCACATATTCCCGCGCCGTCTGGTAGCGAACCAACTGTTCTCCGGTAAGGGGATCTTGGCCATCGCTGAGCCGCCGAAACTGTTCGTCCTGCACTCCGCCATGCAACCCCCACTTCTCGGCCAGTTTCCCGTGCCACTCGCCGCGTATCCGCTCGCCCTCGCTGTAGTAGTTTTCTTGTGCGTTGCTGAACTCCTCCTGGTGGTACGCACGAGCTTGACCTGCACTGAGCGGCTTGGAAATGGTAAGCATGTGCCTCTACTCGAAGAAGCGTCTCTCTGGTGGCTTCACTGCGTGTTCGAACTCTGGGTCCTGACTCGGCGTTTGCTCTATCGGCATGGGTTCCTGCGGCGTGCCATCTCGCTGCGGTGCGTTATCTGTTCCCGCAGCGACTGTCGCTATCTTGGGCGGCTCCTGGGGCGATGCCGCTTTCATGGTCAAGACACAGGGATTGTCTTTGGCGAGCGGAAGGTGGAGTTTCTTCTCGGAACCCATCACCCTGGTCAGGATCGTGCGAAGCGCGTTCACTAAGTCCCTGCCGCGGGATCTTCGCGTGCGGTTCGACTGCGCCACGGACATCAACTCCAAGCCTCTAGGTTTCCTCCCATAGCGCAGCGCCGAAGCACGATTGCGGTCCAGATACGTTGCAGGGAACAGGCCCGCGAAGAACAGAACCAGCCCAGCCCACAAAGCTGGCCGGATAAGATCCATAGGAGTTTGGTCGTGATAAATCAAGTTGCCAAGGTAGGCGTGCATCTCGACGTTGTTGTAATAGGCGCGATGGAATTTAAGACGCAGCCCGCCATGCTTCGCGGCTTCCTCGATGAGCACGAAAACATTCTGCCCGCTGTCCGACATCGCGGGTACCACATCACTGTCCAGTGCCACTCGGCTCCCCTTCCGTGTAACAACCTGCAGCAGCGTGTACGAACCGTTGTCCCGCACTACACCCGCCATTTGGGAGCCCAGATAGGCAGGCAAATAATGTCGCTCGAGGGGCGTCCAGACCCGCATGTAACGGAAGCCCTGGATTCCAATAGTTGCCGCGAGGGAGATGAGCACCAGGGCATAGGTGTAGACCGGCTGAATGCTCGGCCTGCTCGTGCTGTTTGCTCGGCTCCATTCCATGCGCATTGCTTAGCTCCGATTGGGTTGTCTCTCAGCCCCTTTGTGGTTCCGTAGTTGCGCTTGTCAGCCGTTCCATCGCTTTCGCCAACTTACTCGCGTCGGCCCGTTTAATAATGTCGTCCATGGCCGTGCTTGTGAGCGGCTCCCGATTGGCAATAATGAACAGGATATTCATCAGGATCATTCGCAGGGCTAACAATTCCGCCACAACCGTTTGCTCGGCGGGACTTGGCTTCGCTGCCTTCAACAGAGCATCGCGCACCCACTCGCTAATCGTTTGATCGCCCGCGAGGGTTTCAAGCTGCGCGTACTCCTCTTCAGTGACTTTGGTGCTGATGGATTTGCTGCGTGGTGTAGGCATTCGGCACTCCCGAATTCAGTTCAAAGGCAGGCCAGTAGGCGCGGTGTGTCGCCCAACAAAATCAACAAGTTCCCATACGGGAACCACAGGTTGGAGAACAGGAACCACGGTGAGCGGAAAGTTGCTAGCTGCCACGTTTGCAATAAGTTCCCGTATAGCAACCTCGGTTGCCGTACAGCACCCGAAACGGGGTGACGTGTCATTCCCCCCACCCGGTGCCGCAGGCACCGCTCTTCGAACGCGCGGCACAAACCACCGATTCGCGCAATCAACCCTGTTCTCCATACTCCAGTTGAAGCTCCCGCAACCACCTCTGAACCTCGGGGACGGCCCACGCCTTCTGGAACAATTCGCGAAGGGCGTCCCATTCCTTCTCGGTGAACTCGACGTCCACATTGCTTTGCCGCAGCCAAACCGTGAACTTCGCTGGCCCCTTCTCCTTGGCCCGCGTCATGAGAAAATGCCTGCCGTTCCAGGAACGCTTGGCCGACCATTCTTCGAGCATGGCGCGGAACTCGGCTAGGTTGGGATACCGGGCAATGAGATAGCTCACCCGGCGCACTGGGCCGAAGTCGATGCGCACACCCAATTCCGCGCGACCGATCCCCGTAAACGAGATCTCCAGCTCGCCCGACTTCAATGGCTCGGGCAGGATGATCCGGTTGCGGAAATCATCCTCGATGGGGCCACCCGGTCGCACCGGTTGGCGGTCGTGCCGCACCCAGTGGCCCCTGGCAGCGAGCCCCCAAAGCGTTGACCAGTACGGGGCGAGAACCTGGTCGAGCCGTGTGCTCTCGACTCCTTCGTCCCGGACGGCCATGAGAAAGCACTGGCCAATCGTGCCGGGCCGCTCCCATTTTTCCGTGGGGTTTAGCAGGTCCCTCCGAATCGCAATTTGCTTCAAAATGGTTTGATCTCGCCGCTCCGCATCGTCATCAGGGAGTTTGACATCTGTGGAGCCACCGCCCAGGTTCCCAAAGTAATACCAGGCCCGTTTGCTGGCGCGGTTCTTCCGGCTGATGTAGACCGCCTCAAAAGCTGCGAGCAAGGTAAGGTAGGACTCTCTGGAGGGGATCGCGGGGCTGAGTTCCGGTGGCTCCTGAGTTTCTTCCTCAGTGCCCGCTTGTACATAGTGGGCAAGAACATCCCATTCGGCGGCGGAAAGAGTGTGCCGCGACTCCCATTTCTTGCGAATGCCATAGAGGGAAGCAGTCGGGGTGCGGAGCATTTCGTGACGCGATGCCTCACGGTCCATGTCCACAGCGCGGTCCTCGATCACCAAGAAGGCAGCCTCGGCCAGAGAGACGTCACGGCCCGTCTGGTCGGTCAAGGACCTCTGATAGCGTTCGAGGAGCTTGAGGCGGTCCTCGTTGAGGCGAATGGAAATGACCTCGTGGCGGGGTTTCTTGGAGAGGATTGGCATATAGTTGACACAACCTCCTACTGTAGGTGTAGCATCAGAGTTAGATGTTATCTCATCCCGGGAGGGTTGCCAAGAGAATTCTTCAGAGGGCAATCCACCGGGTCTCCAGAGGGATACCAAGCCGGAACAGCCACATGAAACACCGCAATGCCCAATTCGCCGCGCGCAAGAACCCAGACTCACCAAGAGTGCATGGCTTGCGCCTCGCAGTAGGTTCATCGCCCGAAGAATCTGTGCGAAGCCCTGAGAACCCGCGTGACAAAACAGGGGCATCCTCAACTCCACCGCGCCAGGTGGAGGTTTTTGACTTGCCACTCACTGATGCATCGGACGAGGCCACAGTTGGGAGAGAGGGAGACAGAGACCAGTTGCTTACAGTAGGGGAAGTAGCCGACCTGTTACGGGTGCCTGTCTCCTGGGTCTATGGGAAGACACGCGAGCGATTTCGTGGACGTCTGCCGGGCTACCGCTTGGGCAAATACTGGCGCTTCAAGAAGGATGAAGTACTGGCGTGGGTCATGCGTCATGGCGGAGTTGAGCATGGCAATTGACAGGGGCGCTAAACTCTTAGCTGACGCAGTAAGAGGCGGACGAGCCAGCCGAAAGGAGAGTATGGCTCGACCGCGATATCAAGATGGCAGTCTCTTTGTCCGTGGTAAACGAAGAAAGGTGTGGATTCTGCGCTGGAGAGAGGACGTGCTGCAGCCAAATGGAGCGGTCAAGAGAGTTCAGCGTGCTGAGACTCTCGGACCGGTCAGTACCATCAGCAGGCAAAATGCACGCGCCGTCCTCCACAACAGGGTAGAGACCGAGAATCAGAGCCAGCACCGGCCGCAAGCGACCATGACCCTCTCCGATTTTGTGAGAGATGAGTGGCGAACGAATGCGGCATTGGCTTTAAAGAAGAGCACAGTGCGGTATTATGACTTCCAACTCGAAAGGCACATCATCCCGGCATTCGGCTCGTGCTCGCTTTGCGAACTGAGCCGCGTGCGGATTGAGTCATTGTTGTCGAATCTGAAGCAAAAGGGGCATGCAAACGGCACGATTCGTGGTGTTCGCGCGACCTTCTCGACGGTGCTGCAGACCGCCGTAGAGCGTGGCTACCTCGACAAGAACGCAGCGCATGGCATCCGCATTCGCGAAACAGGTGTCAGGCGCGAGCACCGCTTCTACTCGCCTGCTCAGATTCGACAGCTCCTCACCGAGTTGCCGGAGCCTTGCCGCACAGTAATTCAAGTCGCCGTGCTGACGGGAATGCGAATCGGCGAGATTCTCGCTCTTCGGTGGAAACGCGTAGACCTGCTGCGAGGGACGGTCGAAGTCGCCGAGACGTTTTCCGAAGGCGAGTTCGGCTCACCGAAAACGCGCAGTAGCTGTCGCGTGATACCGGTGAGTTCAACCCTGCGACAAGTTCTTGAAGCACATCGTTCCGCATCCGCTGCAAGAACGCCGAACGACCTGGTTTTTAGAACGCGTCAGGGAACCCCACTCAGTTCGAAGAATCTATACAACCGAGTGCTCGCGCCGGCCTGTGATCGGATCAAGCAGCCACGCGTGTCTTGGCACTCATTTCGACACACTCATGCGACGCTACTCACAGAGGTAGGAGAGTCCATCAAGACCGCACAGGCTTTGCTGGGCCACTCGGATCTTGGGACGACCCTCAACACCTATGCGCATGTGATCCCCGACTCGCAACGACGCGCCGTGGAGCGAGTCGCGGGAGTTTTGTTCTCAGATGTTCTCAAGTTGGAAGATAGCGCGAAAAACGGGCAGGTCAACTGACTGTGTTGACAGGACTTAAAAAACAGTTGGTGGGCCCGCCAGGATTTGAACCTGGGACCAACGGATTATGAGTCCGCTGCTCTAACCGCTGAGCTACGAGCCCCACGCCTTCTCAATATTACATCGAAAATAGCGGGTTCACCTACGGCACTCACGCACGCAACGGGGCTGGCGCACTGGCGCCAGTTTCGGCGCGAGTTGGAGGCAAGGGTTAGAAGGCGATTCGAAACCCTTCGTGCAAATGTTCGGTCCTATGCCGCTTAGTTCTTCAGGTGCGCCCAAGCTGGAGCAGCCTTCTGCCAACCAGGAGGTACCAGATCATGAGCGAGAGCCCGCCACAGATGGCAATTACAAACCCCACGTTAGGCAACCCCCCTACGAAAGTTGCGAAGATTTCAACGACGATTAGCAGCGCATTCCCCAGAATTCCTGCGCAGGCGGTCGCTTTGCTGAAGACCCTGCCTCTCAGCATGACCGCGGAGATTACCAAGCATGCGAATTCTATAAGGGGAATACCAGCGCGGCTTTGGCCCTCTGCCAGCATCGCCTGCCCTGCCGCGGCTAACAGAGCTCTCTGCGCATCCGTGATGGCAACTGCGTATTGGCGGCTCAGGGAAAGCATAGGGAAGGCCCTGCTGCTGGCGAGGTAAACCGCCAGCCCCACGAAGAAAAGAATCGTGCCGAACGCCCCGTACGCTCCGTGGTCTCGCCTGAGGGCCGAGTAGATGGCCAAAATCGTCGGGGCTAAAAAGGCGGCTCCAATGATATTCAAGAGACCGAGGTTGCGCAGCGCCAGAAACCAATGGTTCTGAAAGAGAGTGAACCAGTCGAGTACGGTCACCGTCCCCTGCGACAATCCAGCCACGCCCGGAAGGAAACTGATGGCGACCTCGGCGAGCGGAAACACCACCATAATCAGGGCAGTGATTCCGCCGACTCTGTAGAGACTCTTCCAGCCGGGATCTTCCGTTTCGGCATCAAAACCCTGCCTTAGTTCCGACCGCGACACTTAGTTCTCCCCGGGAATCTCTCGTTTGACTTTAACAACTGTGTCTATTGTATGGCCATCTCGCCTGATCGCAACGATGGGAAATGGACTCGTACCGGGGACACCCGCAACCGCCGGCGTTCCCGTCGCTGCGGATCTCTGTGAGAAGGAAGGAATAGACCTGGCCGCTGGCGGTGATGAGATCCAGGTTACATCGAATGGCAGCCTGGGCGGACGCGTGGTGTCTGTTTGCGGCCACTCCCCCCTCAAATGCGCGAAGAATAGCGTGCGTTATCGCCAGGGAATAGGGAACAGGAATCAGTTCCCTGCCGCTCAAGCCATCCCCTTACGAATTCCAAGAACCGGAGGACTTACGGCTTGGTCCCGGCGCCTTGCTTCTCGGAGTAAACGAATTGACGGATTTCCGCTCGCTGTCTGTCGAGATCGGAAAGATGCTGCGCCCGGAGCTGCTGGTACACCTTGAATTCCTCCTGGGCCAGGTCCTTTTCACCCACGCGAACGTAGGCCTGCGCCAGGCGGTAATGGACGTCGGCCAGGTCTGGATTGAGTTCACGCGCCCGCAGATAATCTGGGATGGACTCCGCGTATTTTCGCTGGTCGGAGTAGAGATTGGCCAACTGGAGGTGCGCCTCCGCCAGTCCCGGGTCGAGTGCGACGGCTTTCTTCAGAAGGAGTTCGATCTGACTGAGATCGAGGTTCGGGTCCTGGGCCCTTTTGCCCTTCCAGAGGCTCATGGCGTAATAGTAGACGGCTTGACCATTCTTGGGCTGAAGCTCGGCGAACCGCCGGAATCGTTCGATGACCTCCTCGGCCTGGCTCGGCGAACTGTCATACGCCCAGGACAAGAAGGGGTAGCAGCGGGGATCGCTGGGGTTCAAATCAGCCGCGCGCAGCAGCGATTTGACGGCTTCGTCATACTTGCCGAGCGAGTAGAGCGCCATTCCCAGGCCAATGGCCATGCGGGGCGAATCCGGGTAGCGTTCCGCGCCCCGCCGGAAAACCTCGATCGCTGGTTCCAGGGTTTGGTGAATCAGAAGTTCGCTGCCCCAATCGAAGATATTGTTTTCACTCGGCTCCATATGCGCCGCAATCTCGAATTCATTGGCCGCGGCCACAAAATTGCCCTCTTTTTCTTCCACCTCGCCCAAAAGATCGTGCAGTTCGGCCGTGTCCTTCCGCTTGGCGAGACTATGGATCGATTGGCGCGCGTCGCTGAGCCGCCCGGTTAACAGATAAGCGAGAGACAAATCGTAGCCGTTGTCATAGGAAGATGGATTAATCCGCTGCGCGCGTTCGAGAAACGGAATGGCCTCGGAGACCTTGTTCGAGCGGACGTAGAACTCCCCGAGGTTGTGGCTGGCTTCATAGTCCCGCGGCGCCAGCGCTGCCGCCTTTTTGAACTGCTGCTCCGCCAGAGCGAGCTTGTCCAGTCGTAGAAGATTATTGCCAAGGTTGGTGCGGGCCGTCGCGGAATCGGGTTTCAGGCGAACCGCTTTTTCCAGGTGTGCGTTGGCTTTGTCGTTTTGCGACTGCGCCGCGTAGACCAGTCCCAGGAGTTCGTGCACTTCGAAGCTTTCCGGTACCTCGCGCACAAGCTTTTCGAGCTGTGTGGCGGCTTCCGGGTATTGGCCGGCCTCATATTGAGCCACGGCCGCTTTGAACTCCCGGTCCGGATCTGGCTTCTGAGCACCCGCTGGCGGCGTCAGAAAGGCCCACGCCGCGAGATTCAGGACCGCACACGCCACAGACCAGGAGATTCGTGTCACAACGTTAGCATGGTATCACGGGGATTTGAGAACCGGCCGGGGCCTGAAAACTACTGCGGCGAAGGCGCTTCTTTCAAAGCGCCTTCGCCGGTGGGGGGTGTTAAGGGGTCTAACTAGTAGTACAGCTTAAGGGCTAACTGGATCTGCCTCGGATCGTAAGGAGCATCGCGAGTGGACCCGATTTCGCCGAAGTTGGAATTGGTGTAGTTGCCCGATCCGGAGATCGCAACAACGCCATTGCCGCCGAAATTCGGCGCGCTGAAGTTCGGATGGTTGGTGACGTTAAAGATTTCCGCACGGAACTGGAGTTTCACACGTTCCTTAATTGGAAAGTCCTTGAATATGGAGAAGTCCAGTCTGTGGAATCCGGGGCCTGGCACTTGAGTCAAGTCACCCAGCGCTGCAACACCCTTCAACGGCACGCATCCCGCCGGCGAGCTGGTTGGCACTCCGCCGGGTCCGAGTTGACAAGGCTGAGTGAACGCTTTCGGGTTTCCGTACCAACTTAGCCGTCCATTCGAATCGGTATGCAGTCCGAGGTCCAAAGGCTGGCCGGCAACACGGATAACGCCGCAGCCCAAACCTGCTGCTGTACTATCCGGACAGCCGATGCCTATGGGCTGGCCGCCTTGCAGTGTTGTTGACCAGTTGATGCTCCAGCCGCCAATCGTCTGGTTCTGCCACCCTGCGGCGCCGGAAGCGAACTTCTTGCCTTTGCCGAAGGGTAGTTCATAACCGCCGCTGAAGTGGAAGACGTTCCTTATGTCAAACCCAGCCAAACCGTAATCGAAATGGATTCCCAGACCAGGAACGCTCGGTGCACGGTAGCCTGCGATGCTCCCGCCATTGAGCAAGTCTCCTGCGTCGGAGAGCGTCTTCGAGTAGGTATAGGTTGCGAGGAAGTTCAGACCGCTCGCAAACCGCTTTTCGATCTTCGTCTGCAAACCGCTGTAAATACTGTTCCCTTGCGTTGCAGCGTAGCTATTGCCCCGCCCGAAATCGGGGAACTGCACCAGGTTCGCTTGATTAGCATTGACGTCGGTGATCGTCGTAACGTTGTTAGTGCCCGGGAAGGTCTCCAAATGGCGCCCCTGCGAAGTCACGTACCCGGCCTGCACAGCCAGTGTAGGCGTGATCGAGTATTGCACCGTCAGGTTGCCGCTCATGGAGTAGGGAGTCTTGTAGTAGAACTGAACGCCGCGCAAGTCCAACCCACTGGCGTTAACCGTGAGTGGATTCAGCGGATTGCACGAGAATCCGGTTTCAAATGTTAACAAACCATTCATCGAAAGTCCGCCTTGGGTGCCAAGACCGGCAGTAGCGCATTGCCCAGTCTGAGTGACCTGGTTCGTCGTCGCGTTCGTCGTGAAAGTTCCATAGGGGTACAGACCCGTGGGATCGAAGACTGTGGTGGGCGTACCACCAGTAGGCGTGACAGTCCTGGTTGAGAGGCTCGGGAAGTAGGAGAAGTTGAACTGGAACGGATAGTTTTCGCCAAGATTTGGCGAATATCCGCGATTTTCAAATCCATTGTAGAAGACGCCAAATCCGCCGCGCACCACCAGCTTTGGACTCACCTGGTAGGCAAAGCCCAGGCGCGGAGCAAAATTGGCCTTCTGGGATTCCCCAAGCCCGGCACCGTAATGGTCCGTGATGTCCAGATTGATGCCGTCCTTCTGAAGCAGGGCGTAGAAGCTCGGAGAAAGCTGGTTCGAGAGCGATCCGGCTGGCAGCAGGTATGTCGGTTGGCCGTTGAGATCCGGCACAAAGTTTGCCTGTTCCCCGTGGTGCTCGTAAACGAGACCAAAGAAATCATAGCGCACGCCGAGATTGACGGTCAGCTTGGAAGTAACCTTCCAGTCGTCATTGATGTAGCCGCCGTAGTAGTTCTTGCCGTTATCGGTTAAGGAGATATTGGAGACGTAGGTTCCATTGGCCCCGCCGACGTAATCTATGCCGGTGACGGCGGGGTTCTCCGCGTAGGCCGACGTCTGCGGAACCAAGAGGAAGTCCGCAATGCCTACGTTGCCGGATGTTCCCCCGTGGGGTTCCGTGTAACCGCCGAAATCGTATTGCCCGTGAGACCACGGCGGTTGCAAGGTCGAGAACTTCACGTGCTGCCATTCAATGCCCATTTTGAAGGTGTGCTTGCCGTAAATCTTGGTGACATCGTCGGTAAGCTGGAAGGTGGAACTGACCTCATCCGAGGGCAAGAAAGAGTTGCTTCCCAAGGTGGACAGAGCGCCGATCCCGAAGGCAGGGAGGCCGCCATTGTCAGTCACCTGTGGAATGTCCGCAACGCCATATTCTGCCGGAAGCCCCAACTCGCTCGCAACGGGACTTTGCCGGGTTGTGTGCAGGTAGTTCAGGCCGCCGCGCACTTCGTTGATCAGCGTGGGTGAGAAGGTGTGCGTGTAGCCCAATGCGCTCTGCTGTGCCAGCGCGGTCTGCGGGCCCTGCTGGAATGCGCCGCCGTCCGCGATCCCGCCGAAGACGCCGGGAATGAAGTCCGGATCGTCAACGTAGCTGAACCGGTAGAAGAGCTGATTCTTCTCGTTGATATTGGCATCCATGCGGGCGTCGAAGGAATTCTTGTGCTCATAGAGCTTCGGTGAGCTTCCAAAATTATCAAACGTCCCCGAAGCAGTTGGCAATGGAAAAAGGTTGAGCAGCTTGATGGCGTTCGGATCCAGCCGGTTGTAAGGCAGCATATTCAAACCGCAAGCCGCCGCGGTATAGACCAAAGTGGTGGGGGCGCAAGTGCCGAACGGATTGGTAATAAACCCAGTACTAGTCGCATACATACCAGTAATCGGGTCGAGTTGTCCCGCCTGAAGCAAACGGGTTGTCGCGGGATCAAACATCGTCCCGACTGGGAACGAAGGTCCCACGCCGCCTGACTGTGTGCAATTGTTGCCAGGTGTGAGCGCAACGGTGCACAAGTTATCAGTGCCCGTAGCCGTTGGCGAGAGATAGTCCTGAAAGTTCACGAGACTGCCAGCCGTGGCCGAGTTCATACTGTTTCTTTCCGCGACCGTCGGGACCGTGAAACCAGTCAAAGTGTTTCCCTGGACCCTGCGAAGTCCTTCATAGTCCGCGAAGAAGAACAGCTTGTTCTTGCCATTGAAGACGTGCGGAATGATTACCGGTCCGCCAATGGTCGTTCCAAACTGGTTCATCTGCAAATCGCCCTTTGGGATCTGGTTCGCATTCTCAAAGAAGTCCGCCGCATCCATGTGGTCGTTGCGGAAAAATTCCCAACCCGAACCGTGAAACTCGTTGGTTCCGGATTTGATGGTGGCATTGAGAACAGCGGCACCCGACCGGCCAAACTCGGCGCTGAAGTCCGAGGTTTGCACCTTAAACTCTTGAATGGCGTCAACCGGGGGGAGCACAACGTAGTTCGTACCGTTGAGGAAGTCGACGGTGTCCGAGTTATTGTCGATGCCGTCGAGGAGATAGTTGTTCTGCGCGGGCCGCAGACCATTGGCGGAAAAAGCGCCGCTCGCGGCGTTACCACGGGTGTCTGCCGGCGGCGAATTCACGCCCGCGGACAGTTGCGCAAGGAACGTAAAATTCCGGCCGTTCAGAGGCAGATTGTTGACGCTGGAAGAGTCCACCACTTGGCCGACAGAGGCATCCTGCGACTCCAGGAGAGGCGCAGTAGCGGTGACTTCAACCGTCTGGGTGACGCTGCCGGGCCTGAGCGAAAAATTCTGTACCACTTCCGCTCCGATACTGACGACGACACCTTTCGTCGTGACCGCCTGAAACCCCTGGAAGGTGACGTCAATCTTGTACGACCCAATCCTGACAGGCGCGAATTTGTAGGTACCATCCGCACTAGTCGTAAATGTTGCGATGGCGCCCGTCCCCTCGCTGGTGAGGGTGACCTTGGCGCCGTTGATCGCTCCGCCGCTTTGGTCGGTGACGGTCCCAAGAATGGCACCGGCGTCAACCTGAGCGAACAGCGGACTGGCCGCAAATAACAAAACCAGAAAGGTCACCAGCAATGTGAAATAACTGAATTTGAAGCTAGCCTTCATCCCAACCTCCTCAAGTTTTCCCAATCGGTAAAATACAAATGATCGCCTCGACGAACCGCGCAACCCAGACTGCCCACAAAACCCCCTTTACGGGAGCCCGTGGACCCATTCGCAAATCACGTCACGGCACCGATTTCCTCTAACGAAAGAATGCGGAATACCCGGAAGGGTTTTGACAACCCACGACCAGGCACCCCAACAAGAGACTTAACCGCTTAACCTTGCCCCGCACCTTTACACACTGTTTTGACTGTTGTCAAGCATTTTTTTCATCTATAATGTGCCCGCAGCCAGTTTATTCTTACAAGGCCGCGATAGCTTGCATCTGTTCGTCGAGGGCAGGTGTCTGCCTTTATGGGTTTGACCATCCGAGATGTGGCAAAGGCCGTCGGTGTATCCACCGCGACCGTTTCCAACGTTCTGAACAAGAGAGGCAAGGTCGGCCGCAGGACGCACGACCTCGTTCTCTCGACGGTCAAGCGCCTCGGCTACCTCCCCAACATTCATGCCCGCCACCTCGCATCCCGCGACACGCGCACATTCGGAATTATTGTTTCCGACATCGAAAACCCCTTTTTCCCTGAGATTATCAAGAGTTTTCTCGCTCGCACCCGGCAACTCGGCTACGAAACCATCCTCAGTGTGACCGACTATGACCCCCGGCGCACGCAAGAGGCCGCCAGCCGCATGATGGCGCACAATGTCAGCGGCGTCGCCATCATGACTTCCGAAATCAGCGCGCGCCTGATCGACGAACTGACACGCAGGAAGATTGCCGTCACCTTTCTCGATCTCGCTCCAGCACGGGGATATGTCAGCACATTGCGCATCGATTACGCTTCTGGGATCGAGCAGATTGTCAAATACCTCTATCAACTGGGGCACCGTGAAATCGCCTTCGTCGCCGGCAGGCCGAAACTCAAATCCAACGAGGCGCGACTGGAGGCCTACGAACGCTCCATGCTGGCCTTGGGTTTGAAACCCGGGCCGGTCCTCCACGGGGACCTGCGCTTCAAGGGTGGACTTGCCGCAGGACAGGCCATCGCACAAATGTCTCCCAGGCCTACGGCGGTGATGGCCGTGAACGATCTCACCGCGGTGGGTGTGCTGAAGGGACTAACGTCGGCGGGCCTCCGGGTTCCACAAGATATTTCACTGACAGGCTTCGACAGGATCCTCCTGGCGGAATACAGCATCCCCTCGATCACCACCGTGGACATCCATCGGGATTTACTCGGACAAATGGCAGCCGATTCCCTGCATGCACTTTGCAGCTCCCCCAATCCGCAAGGCAGGGAATACGAGATTTCCGCGGAACTGGTTGTGGGAGATTCTTCGGGACCCTGGAACCCCTAGCCGCAATTCCCTCTTCGTTCTTTAACAACTCCCGCCAACCTCGCTCCCGCGCGGTCGGCCGGAGTTGTTCCTGCTGAAACTGCGTTGCTCGCGGTGTGCCGCTGAACGGGCTGAACCATTTTTTCGAGCTTCCGGGAAAATGCCCGCGAGTTTGGCCTGGCTGCATTTCAGTGCTAGCATTTCAGCGCTGCCCTGGAGTTCCCGCGAGCACCCAAGCATGGCACGCGACAAAGAGAAAAAACGCAAAGTCTCACGCCGCGCCTTCTTGGGAGGCATGCGCTGGGCCCCCTTGCTCTTTCTTCCGGCGCCTCTTCATTCGGCGGCATTCCGCTCCTTGGCTCCACGGATGCTCGGAGAACAAGGGGCTCCTTTCCCCTTTGCGGATTTCCGGCTGACGCCGCACTATCCGGCGAAGTCTCCCCTGGATGATGTTCTTCGTTATGTCGAACCGGGCAGCGACGAATACGTGACGGAAAAGTACGCCGCTGAAATCGCCCGGCACCTCGAAGAATGGGGACAGGAGTTGCGGTCAGGTCCATCTCCCTTGAACGTGCTTGCGAAGTTCCTGGACGCTTCTCTCGAAGCCGCTCCACTGGTTCCGGCGCAGGAAAAAAAGCTGCGTTCCGGAGATGGAGTTGATGTCTTCAGGAGGACGTTTTCCAACCAGGCGGCGCTGGGCCGCGAGCGCTTTCTGGAGGAAGTCCGGAATGCCCTGTCCCCGCTGGGACGATTGCAGACGGCCGAATTCCAAATCGCGGGCATCGAGCAGACTGCGGACTCTCCCCTGAACGTTCGCATCAACATTCGCTATGACCTTGTTGGCCAGCACGGGGACACCGGACGCGAGCAGCGCATCGGATATTGGCTGACGGAATGGACGCACGACGACGCCGGTGGCTGGCGAGTCTTCCGTTGGACGGCCACAGAGGAAACTCTCAGCCGCGCCCGACAGCCCATTTTCCTCGATGTAACTCGGCAAGCTCTTGGCCAGACGGAGTCGTACAAAAATCAGATGCTCCACGGAATGGACTACTGGCGCACGGTTCTGGACGGGGCGACCGGAATGGACGTTTACGGGAATACCGGACTGGCCGCGGGAGACTTTGACAACGACGGCCTGGATGATCTCTATATTTGCCAGCCCCCGGGACTTCCCAACCGGCTGTACCGCAATCGCGGCGATGGAACTTTCGAGGATGTCACCGAAGCGGCCGGAGTCGGCGTGCTGGATCGCACCGCTTGTGCGCTGTTTGCGGATTTCGAGAATAAGGGGCTCCAGGACCTCCTGGTAGTCTGCGCCACCGGCCCTTTGCTGTTCGTCAATCAGGGAAATGGAAAGTTTAAGCAGAAACGCGATGCCTTCCGCTTTGTGAATGCTCCAGCGGGAGCGTTCACGCATGCTGCCGTGGCCGACTATGACCGCGACGGCCGCCTCGACATTTATTTCTGTCTCTACAACTATTATCTCGGCCTGGACCAATACCACTATCCGGTTCCTTACTTTGACGCGCGCAATGGACCTCCGAATTTCCTGTTCCACAACGAAGGAAACGGCGTCTTTCAAGACCGCACGCAAGCGGCCGGCATGCATGTCGACAACGATCGTTACAGTTTCGCCTGCACCTGGGGCGACTACAACTCCGACGGCTGGCCGGATTTGTACGTGGCCAATGACTTTGGCCGCAACAATCTCTACCGCAACAATGGCGATGGCACCTTCGCCACCGTTTCTGGCGAAGCACATGTGGAAGAGGCCGGAGCCGGCATGAGCGCTTGCTGGCTGGACTTCGACAACGACGGTAACCAGGACATCTATGCCGCAGGCATGTGGGTGGCGGCAGGCATGCGCGTTTTTGGACAATCGCATTTCCACGATAAAGAGCCGGAAGAGATTCGCGCCCTCTACCGGCGCCACATGACCGGCAATTCGTTGTACCGCAACCTGGGGAACGGCCAGTTTCAAAATGTGGCCATGCAAGCCGGGGTTGAAATGGGCCGCTGGTCGTGGTCCACCGATGCGTGGGACTTTGACCATGATGGCTACCCGGACCTGTACATGGCCAATGGCTACATCTCCGGCCATGACGCTCGCGACGTTTCCAGCTTTTTCTGGCGCCAGGTGGTCTCGAAATCGCCGCGGGACGCCACCCCTTCGGAGAGCTACGAGCGTGGATGGAACGCGATTAACGAACTGATCCGCTCAGATGCAACCTGGAATGGCTTTGAGAGAAATGTCTTCTTCCTGAACAACCAGGATGGCACTTTCTCCGAAGTCTCCGGCGTAGTCGGGCTGGATTTTATCGATGACAGCCGTTGCTTTGCCCTGGCCGACCTGGATCACGACGGCCGGCTGGAAATCATTCTAAAGAACCGCACCGCGCCTCAGATTCGCATCCTGCACAATGCGATGAAGGACATTGGATCCTCGATCGCCTTTCGCTTGCGGGGAAAAAAGAGCAATCGCGATGCCATCGGCGCAGCGGTCACCTTGGAAGCGGCCGGCCTTCGCCAGACGAAGTATCTGCAGGCCGGTTCGGGCTTTTTGTCGCAACACAGCAAGGAACTTTTCTTTGGGCTGGGAAAAGCGGAAGGCACCGTGCGCGCCAGCATTCGCTGGCCCAGTGGTCAAACGCAGACTTTCGAGAATTTGCCCGCAAACCACCGCATCGAAATCCAGGAAGGCGCACAGGAGTTCCGAGCCAAAGCCTTTGCGGCCTCGCCTCCCTCTTACGCACATGCCAGCGAGCCGCAAGAAGTCGAGCGTCTGCCGCTTTCCGTCGAGACTTGGCTCATCCAGCCGCTGCTTGCCCCAGACTTTTCATTGCCGGATCTTGCAGGGGACACCAAACAGCTCCACTCCTTCCGCGGAAACTTCGTTCTGCTTCACTTTTGGGCCACAGCGGCGCCATCCTGCGGCAGCCAACTACGGCTTCTCCAAAAGCACGAGGCAGACTGGGCGGCGCGAAAACTTCGCGTGCTCTGTCTCAATCTCGATGATCCACAGGGCGCGGCTGCCGTGCGCTCCTTTGCCACAAAAGAAGGAATTTCTCTGCCGATTCTGCTGGCCACACAGGAAGTGGCAGGTGTCTACAACATCATCTATCGCTATCTGTTCGACCGCAGGAGAGATCTCGCGCTTCCATCCTCTTTCCTGCTGAACCGCGACGGCATGATCGTGAAAGTCTATCAGGGGCCGATGGAGCCCGCCCGTCTGCTGGATGACGTCCGCTCGGTTCCCGATACTCCTGCCGGTTTTCTGGAAAAAGCGCTGCCTTTGAAAGGCACGCTCTTTCAGGACGTCTTCCAGCGCAACGATCTCACTTACGGAGTAGCGCTGTTTCAGCGTGGCTATTTGGAAGAGGCGGCAGCGGAATTCCAACAAGTGATTCTTTCAAATCCGGACGAACCGATCGCCTATTACAACCTGGGGACACTCTACCTGCGAAGAAATGCCCTGCCAGAAGCGCGCCGCTATCTTGAGCAGGCGGTGAAGTTGCGTTCCAGCTATGCCGAAGCCTGGAACAATCTGGGGATGGTGTCTGCGCAACAAGGTCAGGAAGACGAGGCCATCAGGAATTTTCAACAGTCCCTCGCGCTTAGACCCACTTACGCCACCGCACTTCTGAATCTCGGGAACCTGCTCCGCCGAAAAGGCGCATTTGCCGAAGCACAAAAACTCCTGGAGCAGGCAGTTGCAGTTGCCCCCAATGATCCCGAAGCCAACTACAGCGTGGGTATGCTCTATGCCCGGCAAGACCAGCTTCAGCGCGCATCGGATTATCTGGAGAAGGCGGTGGCACTGCGCCCGGATTATGCCGACGCACTGAATAACCTGGGGGTTCTTCGGGTGCGCCAGGGACAATATCCCGAAGCGCGGCAGAAATTCGAATCCTGCATCCAGGCTGCTCCAAAGTTTGACCAGGCCTATCTGAATTTGGCCAGGCTTTACGTGCTTTTGAAGGAGCCGGAAAGGGCCAGAGAAATACTGCGGGAATTGCTGCGCCAGCAACCCGGGAACAAGTTGGCTCAACAGACTCTGGAAATGCTAAATTAATCATCAACCGCTTTCATTTCAGGGTGAGCGCGCGTGGAGGTGTCCCATGGCCATTTGTAGTTTTGTCCGGCACACGACCGGGAAGCGCGGCTGGCGAACGGTACTGACCAGCATCGCTCTGCTCAGCGCGACTCTCTTCGCAGGCCGGGGAGCTGCGGGGCAACAAGGAGCCCCCGGCAAACAAAGCGCGCACCCAGCTTCCCAATCCCCGTCCCCTTTTGCGGACGCAGAAATACTTCTTCGGCAGGGTAAGCTCGAAGACGCGAAAAACAGGATTCAGGAAGAACTCCAGCAGAATCCTTCCAGGCCTGAGGGTTACGCGCTTCTGGGGCTTGTGTATACCGCGGAGAAGAATTACACCGAAGCCCTTTCCGCGTTTCAGCAAGGATTAAAACTCAACCCCAAATCCACCGGGATTCGCAACGACCTGGGCAACCTGTACGTGGCTCAGGGGAATCTTGATCTGGCCGAAAAAGAATTCCGAGAGGTCGTGCGCCTGAATCCGGCGGATTACGACGGCAACTACAATCTGGCTCTCGTTCTTCTGGCGAAGAAGCAACCTGCTGAAGCCATTTCCTTCTTGCAGCGAATCCACCCGCAAACGACTGCGTCGCAGTTCAGCCTGACGCGGGCCTATCTTGACGCTGGCAAAACCGCGGAAGGGTTGAAGATCGCCGGGGAGCTTTCCGCCCATTACAAAGACAACGTGCAGGTGCACTTCACGTTGGGCGTATTGCTGGCGGCCGAGAAACAACACCGGGCCGCGCAACTCCAACTGGAACAAGCCAATGTGCTGCAGCCTCAAACCTTTGAGATTCTCTACAACCTCGGACAGGTCTATCTGCGTAACGCCGAATATGCCAACGCGGAACTCTCCCTGAAGCGCGCGCTGAATCTCAAGCCCGATTCGCCCGAGACCCTTTCCCTCCTGGCGCAGGTTTATTCCGCCCAGCAGAAGCCGGTTGACGCCCTGGACCTGCTGGTGCGCGCGCACAAGCTTGCGCCAGAGAATACGGACATCATCTATTACCTGGCGCGAGTGAGCATGTCTCAGAATTACTACGAGGATTCCATTCCGCTCTTGGAATCCGGCTTGAAAATCGCCCCGCAACGCGTGGACCTGCACGCGGCACTCGGGGAAAGCTACTTCATGTCGGGCCGGGCAGAGAAGGCCATCGAGGAGTTCAAACAGTTGACCGAATTGGATCCTACGGCGCGATCCTATGCGTTCTTGGGGCTTTGCTACCGTCAACTGGGACGTTTCGACGAGGCCCAAAAATATTTTCAAAAAGGCCTGAAAAAAGATCCGCGGAATCCTTCGTGCCTGTTCAACATCGGGTACATCGAAGAGCGCCAGGGAAATCACGAGGCCGCCGAACAGCGCTTCCAGGAGGTGCTGCGCTTGAGCCCCGGCCATGCCGAGGCTTTGCTGGAACTGGCAAATTTGCGTATCGCCAGCAAGAAATACGCGGAGGCTGGCGAACTGCTCAGAAAATATGTCCGCGTGAGCCCCTCCCCTGCACCGGGATACTACAAGCTGGCGATGGTCGAGCGGAGCCTCCATCAAACGGAGGCTGCACAACGGGATATGAGCGTGTTTCAGACGCTCTCCAAGAACGTTTCGACCGGCCCTTACCCCTACGAGCAGCTTTTTGATTATCTCGACAACCGTTCAAACCTTTCCAGCAAGGAGAAGGCGCAACTGGACCTCACCGAACTGGCTAAACAGATCCAGAAACAGCCTGACCAGCCGGAAAACCTGTACCTGCTCGCCGAAGGGTACCTGAAACTTGGGAACGTTGAGGAAGCTCGCAAAGCGATCACTCAGTTGGACCAGCTCAGCGCAGGGGACTTCCGGACACAGACCGGGATAGGAGTCCTGTTGGCGCGCTACCGTTTGTACGCGGATGCCATCCAGCATTTTCAGGCGGCTATGCACGCTAATCCCGATTCTGACGATATTAAGTTCGATCTGGCTGACGCCTATTTCCGCAAAGGCATGTACTCGCAGGCGTTGGAAACTGCTCAGCAGGTCTCTGCGAACGGCCAGCAGGACGATGCCTTCCTCTCCTTGCTGGGTGATATCAAGGCGCATCTGGGCCAGCCCGCCGAAGCTTCGGAAATTTACAAGAATGCCATTCGTCGCAACCCCGACAACGACCAATATTATCTTTCGCTCGCGCTGCTGCAACTTCGCCAGAACGATCTGCGCGCTGCGGAGAAAACTCTGCAGGACGGTCGCTCTCGCATTCCGGGATCGGGCAAACTCCTCTGGGGCCAGGGACTGGTTTCTGTATTGGAGGGCAAGACGGCGCAGGCGGCGGGGCAACTGCAGCAGGCCGTTGACCTGTTGCCGGAATGGCCGGGCAGTTATTCCACCCTGGGCGTTTTTTATTATCAAACGGGGCAGATCGATAAGGCTAAAGAAGTGCTGAACCGCTTTAAAGGGAGTAGCGCGGGCGGCGGGCTGGACGTGAATCGCATTGCAGAAACCCTGGAAAAAGCGCCCGCGATGCCGCTGGTGGTGAATGAACCGATGCCGCTGGCGGCTCGTCAACAACTGCTCCAATTCGCGATTTCCATTGCTGACCGCACGCTTTGATTCGGCCAAGGCAAACTTCCGGTTGTGAGGCCCGTGGGTCGGCGGTAAAATGGATTCTGCCAGTTTGCGCCGAACTGCCGAACCAGCAAGGAATGCGGAAAACATCCAGGACAATCAGACTGTCGGTTTGCAGAAACACGTGCACCGCCCTGCTTGCACTGAGCGGCGCACTCTGCGCTGCCGTTGCTCTACGGGCACAAACGGCGCAGGCTCCGAAGCAAAAAGACGCTCCCATCACCGTTCGTTTTACAGACATACGAAAATCCGCCGGTATCACGTTTCTGCAGGACTCCACACAAACCGAAGAGAAGTATTATCTGGAGACCATGGGCACCGGGGTCGCCTGGCTCGACTATGACCAGGATGGGCTGATGGACCTTTTTCTTGTGCAGTCCGGCCCCACGGACGCTTACAAACCGACTCATCCTCTGCGCTGCGCTCTGTATCACAACAATGGCGATGGAACTTTTACGGACGTCACGGAGAAGGCCGGCTTAGGTGGCGAGGGCCATTACGGCCAAGGTGTGGCCGTGGGTGACTTCGATAACGACGGGTATCCCGACATATACGTCACCGGATATGGCCGCGCCATCCTCTACCACAACAACGGCGACGGGACCTTTACGGACGTCACCGAGAAAGCGGGAGTCGCGGATGCAGGGATGTGGTCCACCAGCGCCGGCTGGTTCGACTACGATAAAGACGGCTGGCTGGATCTGATCGTCACCAACTACATCGAATGGAGCCCCCAGAACAACCTGTGGTGCGGCGAACACCGGCCCGGCTACCGTTCCTATTGCCATCCCGGCAATTACAGGGGCCAGAAAACCAAGCTGTATCACAACAACCACGATGGAACCTTCACCGATGTCAGCGACGCTTCCGGTGTGGGAAAGCCGGAATCCAAGGGCCTGGGCGTGGTGCTGGCGGACTTTAACAATGACGGCTGGACGGACATCGCCATTGCCAACGACACCTGGCCCAATTTTCTTTTTTTCAACAAGCATGATGGAACGTTCGAGGATGTCTCCTTTGTTTCGGGGATAGCGGCGAGCGAAGACGGGCGCTATGAAGCCGGCATGGGCATCGACGCGGCGGATGTGGACCGTGACGGCTGGCAGGATATATATGTCACGCACCTGGACTTCGAATTGAACCGGCTTTATCACAACAACCACAACGGCACCTTTGACGACGTTACGTTTTCCTCCGGGATAGGTAATAAAGCGATGGGGTTGAGCGGCGTTTCGATGAAGTTTGTGGATTACGACAACGATGGCTGGGTGGACATTTTGCAGGCCAACGGCGCCATGGTGGATAACGTGGCACTCTATCACAGTGAGGTTACTTACAAAGAGCCGTTGCTGATGTTCCGCAACCTGGGCAAAGGACAGTTCGAGAAGGTCTCCGAATCCCTCGGCCCCGATTTCATGCGGCCCACCGCCGGCCGCGGGCTGGCCACCGCGGATTTCAACAATGACGGCGCCATGGGCATCGCGGTCAATGTTCGCGGTGATTACCCCGAAGTCCTGCGCAACGACGGCGGCAACGCCAATAACTGGCTGGAAGTTCTGCTCATCGGAACACGCTCGAACCGCGACGGCATCGGCGCCTCATTGAAATTGACCACGGAAGGGTTTGTGGAAGTGGAACAGGCAAAAGGCGGCATGGGCTATATGTCGGCCAGCGACCCCCGGATTCACTTTGGCCTCGCAAAGCGCACCAAGATCGAGTCGCTGGAAATCACCTGGCCCAGCGGGCAAGTGGACCGGTTGACGAATGTACCAATCAACCAGATCATCGCGGTCAAAGAGGGCACCGGAATTGTGCCGCGAAATTTTCCCAAGGTGACAATCCGATGACCATAGTTCTCCCGCGGCGGCGTTTTCTCGGCTCTTCCCTCGTTGCCCTCGGCGCAACCTTGCTCGACGCGCTGGCAACCCCAGTTTGGAAATGGAATCGCTCTGCGATCCTGGAGGCAAAGGCCCTTCCGAACGCGCCGGCGGCCTCGCCCGTCACTTTCGTTGATGTGGCTCGCGAAGCCGGCCTCACGATTCCCAACGTGTGGGGCGGCATGGAGCACAAGCGCCTCATCATTGAAGCCAAGGGCAGCGGGATCGGCTTCTTCGACTACGACAATGACGGCTGGCTGGATATTTACCTGACCAACGGGACGCTGCTGGACGCCAAGTGGCCAACGGGCGCCGCCCCAACCTCGCACCTGTACAAAAACAATCGCGACGGCACCTTCACCGACGTCACGGAAAAATCCGGAATGGGCAGGACCGGCTGGCAAACAGGCTTGTGTGTGGGCGACTACGACAACGACGGCTGGGACGATCTGTTCTGCTGCTTCTGGGGACACAACATCCTTTTCCACAACAATGGCGACGGCACGTTTACCGACGTGGCGCGCAAGGCCGGCCTCTACAGTGAGAACGTTCGCTGGGGCACAGGCTGCACGTGGTTCGATTATGACCGCGATGGGCACTTGGATCTTTTCGTGTGCAACTATATCAAGCTCGATCCGGCACACACGCCTGCTCCCGGAGATGCCGCGTCCTGCCAGTGGAAAGGTATCCCCGTGATGTGCGGTCCTCGGGGACTCCCCGGCGACACCAACTTGCTCTATCACAACAACGGCGATGGGACGTTTACCGACGTCACCGAGAAGGCGGGCATCCTGAAGCCCGGCCCGCGGTATTCCATCACGGCGGTTTCCTACGATTTCGATAACGACGGATGGCCGGATATTTACGTGGCCGTGGATTCCGAACCGAGCATCCTCTTTCAGAACAACCACGACGGCACGTTTACCGATGTCGCCATGATCGCGGGTTGCGCCTACAACGAGAATGGGCATGAGCAGGCAGGGATGGGCATAGCCGTCGGCGACTACGATTGCGACGGCTGGCTCGACATCTTTAAGACCAACTTTGCCGACGACACCTGCAATCTGTACCACAACAACGGCGACGGCACGTTCACCGATGCGGCGTTTGAGTCCGGTGTAGGCATCATCAACCAGTACGTCGCGTGGGGCTGCGGCTTCCTCGATTACGACAATGATGGTTGGCCGGACATTCTGCAGGTCAATGGACATGTTTATCCGGAAATTGACACGCAGCATACCGGGCAATCCTTCAAGAACCCGCGCTTGGTGTACAAGAATCTGGGTGGCGGCAGATTCAAGGACGTTTCCTCTGAATTGGGGCCGGGGATCAGCGAGCGTTTTTCCAGCCGTGGCGCGGCCTTCGGCGATTACGACAATGACGGCGATATCGATGCGCTCGTTCTGAACATGAGCGATGTGCCGTCGCTGCTGCGCAATGATGGCGGCAACGCGCAGAACTGGATCAAGGTCAAATTAGTCGGCACGAAGTGCAATCGCACGGCCATCGGAGCTCGCGTGCGCGTGGTGACGGGCAATCACTCCCAAATAGATGAGGTTCACAGTGGCGGCAGCGTGATGTCGCAGTCCGACCTTCGGCTGCACTTCGGCTTGGGCAAGGCGCAAGCGGTCGATGTGCTCGAGGTCAAATGGCCCACCACGCAAAAGGTCGAGCGCTTCACGCAGGTGAAGGCTAATCAGATCCTCACCATCCGCGAAGGCAGCGGCATTGTGGACTCGTTCAAGCCACCGTCAAAGTAGAGTGTCAGTCCTTGATGATTCGCAATTCGTCCTTGAATGCTTCCGATTCGTCCTTAATCAGTCCCAATTCGCTGTGGAATCGATGCTTGGTGTCATCAACCTCCAGCCGATTCTTGAGGACGAGTTTTGCTTCCTCGGCGGCAGCGAGCAATTCCGGATGCTTGTCGATGTCGCTTGAAGACATCACGGCATTTGCGAGGCGCTGCAGGCAGTTCTCCAACTCAGTGATGCGCTTCACGACCTCGGGCGCGGACGTCTGCGCCCTGACGTAGGCATCGAGTTCGACTTCGCCTTCGATCTTTTCTACGTATTCGGAGATGGTGGTTTCACCATCGTTTACTGGATGGACGACCTGCGGGACGACACCCGCCAGTGGATTAGGATTCGCCATGCAAGGGATTATAAATCGGAAAACCGTCAAGGTGAAAGGTCCAGTGGAGAGGTTCGGACACCAGCCATTGCCTATTCTGTGTCGCTCCAGGTTTCTAAGCGGGCATACGTTCCATTCGTGTTGTATAACTCAGAAATGACCAGTTCTTCGGACACGATTATTTCCGGTTCTGCAACAAACCCGGGAAACGAAATGACTGCTGCGGAAAGGCGTCAGCGATGGTTCGAGGTCTGCCTTGTATTGCTGGTCGCCTGTGGAGGTTTTTTCTTACGTAGTCTCTATCTTCTGATGGATGGTCCGGGCGCAAAAGAACAAATTTCCAGCTTCCGATGGACCGGGGGCATCGTGCAGGAAGTCGCGGCCCTGCTTTTGCTCGGATATGTATTGTCGCGTCGCGGCCTGAGGTTCGCCAAACTTGGCTTTCGTTGGTCTCTGCGTGACGCCGCAATGGGTCTGCTAAACATAGCGTCTTAAGTGA
>DLMH01000122.1:0-4894 GCA_002478115.1 Candidatus Acidiferrum typicum
CGTTTGGCGTAAAGGCGAATCAAGACCGCGCTGCGCTTCACCAAGTGGCAGGTTCAGCTGACAAGCGTTCGCGCGCTCCTTGGAGTGCACAGCATCAGCAGCCCTCCGGCAAGTGAAGAGACCATCATCACGACCAGTCCGTAAAAAAGTGATCCGGTTCGAGTGTTCAGGTAACCGAACAGGTAAGGTCCGGCAAAGCCCGCAACGCTGCCCACTGCATTGATCATTCCCACTGCTGCCGCTGCCGCCGACTGGCCCAGGATTTCGGTCGGGATCGCCCAGAAGACCGGAAGGTAGGCAATGCACATACCCACCATCGTGAACAACAGGAGTGAGAACGGAATGGATCGGGGGTGAATGATGAGCCCCAGAAGTCCGGCTGCCGCGATAAGAAACGGCACCGCGGAGTGCCAGTATCTTTCGTGGCTCTTGTCGGAATGCCATCCATTGACCTGCATCGCGACGAAAGCCGCCAAGTATGGCAGAGCGCCGAGCAGGCCTACATTCACGTCCGAAAATCCTGACTGGCGTTTCAGCATAGTCGGGAACCAGAAATAGAAGCTGTAAAGCACGAAATAATTCAGAAAGCATACTGAGGCCAGCAGCCAAATCGTCCGAGATCTGAGAGCAAGCCTGATAGACATCGCTTGCGCTGTGACAGACTTTTCTTCGCCCAGCTTTCCTTTAATCCATTGTCGCTGCTCGGCAGCAAGCCACGTCGCTTCGCCCGGGAAGTCCGTTAAGTAGAAGAACGCAACGATGCCAAGCAGGATAGCCGGCATTCCTTCCAGGATGAAAAGCCATCGCCAGCCTTTAATAGCAAACCAGCTGTAGCCGAGAATCCAACCCGCGATTGGCGATCCAATGACGAAAGATATGGGAATTGCGGCCATGAAGTTGCTCGTTGCCTTCGCGCGGTCGTCGTGTATGAACCAGTGGCTCAGGTACACTATGACCCCCGGGAAAAACCCGGCCTCCGCCGCTCCCAACATAAAGCGTGCCAGGTAAAGCTGCGTCGGAGTATGCACCAGTCCTGTCAGTGCCGTCAGCGATCCCCACGTGATCATGGTCGCAGAAATCATCCGTCGCGCGCTCCAGCATTCCACCAGCAAGGCCCCCGGAACCTGCAAGGCCACGTAGCTGACGAAGAAAATTCCTGCTCCCAGTCCAAATACGCGGTCGCTGAATCCAAGGTCGCGAGACATCCCGATCGCGGCATAAGCCACGCTGGTGCGGTCCAGATAATTCGTAATGTAAAGAATGAAAAGAAACGGCAACAGCCGCAAGGCAATATGACGCCGCGTACGGTCCACTAGATGGGCCGCAGCGGGCGTGATCGAACGTGGGATAGTTGCGGCCACTTCGGTGTTTTCGTCGGATTGAGTGTGACGGCCGGAGTATATCGGAATTCCGCCAATAACTGAATGAGACACGACGGGTTCGTCTGTCGAGAGGCCTTTAGAACAGCCCATTGATCGGTGGCATGGAGGCCCAGGGGTAATGGAGCGAAGCCAAAACCACGTCGCCACGGGTCAATGAGTTTCACATGGGCCTGCGGCCCACCCATAGGAATGAAAATCGGTCCGAGTCGGCGGTACGATCAATCAAGCGTGGACGGCAAAGGCCGTTAGCACTCTGGATGAAGTGAGGCCGTCAATGAGTTTGACCTGGAACGTGCGTTTTGAACCAATCTGTGTCGCGCCCCCATTCCGACAGGAAGGAGGGTAGCACGTGAGGGTGTGTAACCTTTTTCGCGCGCGTTCTGCCGCTTCCACGCGCGGAGGAAGCCATGTCGTACCAGATAGCGGGCATTGAGGTACACAAGAAAGTGCTGATGGTGGTGGTGATGGATGCGAGTACGCCAGACGAGAAGCCGGAGCGGCGACGATTTGGCAACAGGGAATCCGGCCGCGTCGGTACCGTGCGAGTACTCGAAAAGCGGGTTGCCGATCGGAATACAGATTGTGGGACGGAATCACGACGATTGGGGTGTGCTGCAGATGGCGTTTGCATTTGAGCAGACGAGGAATCTGGAGAAGAGGAAGCCCGTAGCAGTGGGTTGAGTTCGTGAGCAGAGGGATCCACTCGCTCCGCACCCGAATCTTCTCAAGTCAATATAAACGCGCAAACCGGACAAGTGAAATGTCGCCACTCTCTGGAAGTCGTCTTCGAAAAGATCATTCATTGATCTCCCCGAAGCCCGTTTCTAGCGCAAGGACGATGCTCTGAAGGGCTCGGATTACCTGCCCATTGGTGAGGATCCGGAATCGAGAGCACATGACTGGGGTAATGAGGAGGTTGTTCTCTTACCCCGGTTCCTGTCTTCGGCAACTCTATAATTTCCTTGTGACAAGACCATCCAAGGGCGCCGAAGTCCTCTTCATTGTTTTTGGCCTGGTTTTCCTGGCGGCCGGACTCTTTTTCGCCAGCGCTCTTTTGTTTGGTGCTCCAGGCCAGGTCCAGGGGAATCGCTGGGTGGGAGTGGTCGTCTCGACGATCTTCGTTCTTGTGGGTGGGGGGATCGTTTACGCCGCAAGGAATGGAAACCGCCAACTACGGGAGCGAGCCGCAGCCGAACAGTCGAATCCGGAATCGCCCTGGCTCTGGCGAAAGGACTGGGCCTCTAGCCGGGCGGAAAGCAAGAACCGCAACAGCGCCAGCTTCCTTTGGTTCGCGGCGATTTTTTGGAATACGATTGCGGTTACCGTTGCGGTCACGACCGTACCTAAAGCTTGGCGGACGTCGAATCCAGCGGCCCTCCTGCCCCTTCTATTTTGCGTGGTTGGCGTGGTTCTGGCGGGCGCAGCGGCGCGCGCCAGCATGCGGCGGAAACGCTTTGGCGAAACCTATTTTGACTTCGCCTCGTTGCCGTTTTCTCCCGGCCGGACGCTGAAGGGCACGATTCACTTGCGCTTCAATACTGATGCCAGACATGGCATCGACTTGAGTCTTTGCTGTGTCCGCCAGGTCACCACCGGCGGCGGTAAAGATCGTACCACCCAGGAGAGTGTTCTTTGGCAAGCTGACAAGAACGTGCCGCAGGGATCGCTCACGCCCGGTCCGATGGGAGACGCCGTGATCCCCGTGGACTTCAGCATACCGACCGACGCCTATGAGTCGAATCACGACGACCCTAGCGATCAGGTCCTCTGGGTTTTGCACGCGCAGGCGGACGTTCCCGGCGTTAATTATTCGGACGATTTTGAGGTCCCAGTTTTTCGCCGGACGCCATCGCCGGGGTCAGCCTCAGAACCGATGGCGTCGTTCTCGAACGATGCACAGGGCGGAACCGCTGCTCCTGGTTTCCAATCCGATGCCTCCGACGTGGCTGCTCCCGCGAACCCGAAAGTAGTAGTCTCGGCCGGGATGAACGGAGGGACTGAATTCTACTTCCCGCCCTTTCGCAACCCGTCCCGAGTTCTGGTTTTGGTGCTTTTCACTTCTGTGTGGACGGCAATCGTCTATTTCCTCATCCATTCGCAAGCCCCGTGGTTCTTTGCTCCGCTGTTTGGGTTCTTTGACCTCTTCCTGATTTACGCACTGATTCGGGCGACAATGGGCTCATGCCGCATCGAGGTGGGCAATGGGAAGATCCTCCTCCGTCGAGCCGTGCTGGGGATCGGAGGCGCGCGTGAAGTTGCTTTCTCCGACATTTCCCAGATTTTGGCTGTGACGGTGGCCCAACAAAAAGGCACACGAGCCTCTTACTATGTTTGCCTGCATACCAGGGATGGGAGGAAGCTGAAGCTCGCCGACGAGATCGATAACCGTCAGGAGGCGCGCTGGGTTGCGGCCCAACTGGAGAAGTTCGCCGGCCTGAAATTAGACACACACGTCGCTGTCGACTCGGGTTTCGGGGCCTCCGGTCCGCCGCCGCAACGCGGCCAAGCACCATCAAGATCGCGCGCGGCTTTCCGTCGCAACAGTCCGGCCACCATTGCCCTAGGGATCGCGATCTTTCTCGCGTGGACGGGCTTTGTCGGCTACCGGTTCATCTCTCGCGACCACGGACCACTCAAGCGTGTTTCCAATGGCGGCGCGGCGGCCAAGCATCCGCTGCAGCAAGTGGCCTACTCGCCCCTGACGGACGAGGATGTGCAACACCTGCAGTCGATACCCGAACAGGCGCAGGCAGAGCAATTGCTGGACCGGGCGATTCAGCATGATGCGCGCGCGCTCGATTTGCTCGATCAGAATATTGGCGGTTGGCACAATATCACGCGCACCCCGCACATGAACGAATTGGAGGTGCGCTCGCGTTTCTCCACCGACCTGCGGGTTCGCTACGCCAACGCCGATCTGAACCTGGCCCTCGACGGATTTCCGAAAACCGAAAATTCGGCGGACCAGTTCATCGCTCAGGCACAATCCGACCCCGCACATCGCCCTTACAGCGTGTATCACATGGGGATGCTGGCCGGCCGCGGCGTAGGGTACGATCGCATTTATCCCGTGCTGGTCGACTATGCCAAGAATGACCCCAGCCCGCTGGTGCGCCAGTGGGCTGTTGAAGGTATGCGCTATCTTGGCACCGATGAAGCTTTAGACCAGCTCTTCGATTCCTTTACGCACGACCCGTCCGACGCGGTTCGCGATCGCGCGGGCTGTAACGTGTCCGACTGCGGCAACTTCAAGCGCACTCAGCGTATGCGGATGGTGCCCAAACTGATCGAATTAGCAGCCGATCCCCAAACCACCCCGCAAATGCGAAGCTGGGCCTTCCTCGCCCTGCGCGAGATCACCGACGAAAACGTGCCTGCCGATGCCTCTGCGTGGCAAGACTGGTATACGCAACACGGGGCCGAAAAAATGGCCGAGTTCGAGCAGTTAGACTGGTGGAGCGTCCGAGGCGATCAGTAGCTATCCCTGAGATTTGAAGATACTTCCCGACCGA
>DLMH01000122.1:4967-8070 GCA_002478115.1 Candidatus Acidiferrum typicum
ATTCTCCGAGCTGCTGTTAAAAAAATGAATGTTATGAACGCAGGCTGTGGTGTACTTCAGGGAACTAACTCCCCGGATCGTTCCAGATGTCGAGCCATTGTTTTCAACGGAGCCCTGAAACCTTAGTTCCAGCATCATCGTAATGTCGAGTTTTCTCCACAAGGGTTGCACAATGCGGGAATGAGCAGCGTCACTTCCCACGTTCTCGATTTTCTACATCGAATTGCACTCGGAGCAGGTATCGTATTTGTTTTGCTCCTCATTACACGGCTTTGGATACCTCGACGTTCAATGGGCGCCGTCACGCGTCGCACAAGACCCTAACAGCTTCCTTGACTACCGCCCTGGAGAATAGTCTCCGCCTGAAAGCCTTTTCACAGCCCGCATTAGCTCAGACGGAGTGAAGGGTTTCGTCATATAACTGTCTGCGCCGCTTTCCATTGCCCTTTTTCGCTCCTCCACCCGCGTCCTCGCAGTAAGGATCAGAATCGGGATCTTTCCGAGACTCTGATGTCTTCGTATGCTCCGACAAAGCTCAAAACCGTCCAATTCAGGGAGCATAAGGTCTAGGATGAAGAGTGCCGGCTGCTCTGTCTCGGCTTCCGAAATTAGAGCCTCCGGCCGGGAGGGACGATGCGTCCGGAAACCGCCAGACTGAAGATGATGTACCACAAGACGCGCAATATCCTCATCGTCTTCCATCAGCATAACGAGTTTCGCGGCCCGTGGTTCTATCATTCCCGCTGCATGATTTGACTTGATTGGTGTGGCGTGAGATAGTGGCTGGCTTTCATCGCGAAACCAAGCTTGTTTCTTCCAAATGTTCCGGCTCATCCCGAAGGATACCAGCTTCTTTAAGATGTTTTCCGCGATGTCTGAAAACCTCATCGCGGGAGCTCGTGCGTTGGTAGATCTATTCAATGACTACCAAGACGTCGGAAACAAAATCGATGAGATTTACCGAATCGAGCGTGAGGGTGACGAGCTCACGCACGCCATTCTAACCAAACTGAACCAGACATTCATCACGCCCTTCGACCGCGAGGACATTCACCAGCTGGCCTCGAAGCTCGATGATGTCCTTGACTTCATCAACGCCTCCGGTGCCCGGATCGTAATGTATCGCATTACCGATCCGCCGCCCGCCGCCAGAGAGCTAGCTAAGATCATCCTGATGCAGTGCCAGGAACTGCAAAAAGCGGTGTCTCTCATGCAAAAGAACGGAAATATCCTCATCCATTGCGTGGAGATTAACCGCCTGGAAAACGAAGCGGATTTGGTTTCTCAACAGGCGATTGCCAAGCTGTTTGAGTCCGAGAAGGATCCTATCAACTTGATCAAAGTCAAAGAATTGCTGGAATTCCTAGAGCGGGCCACTGACAAGGCGGAAGACGTAGCCAACGTGCTGGAAACCGTCGTCCTAAAGAACACCTGAAATTCGATGAATCCGAGCAAACAGGAAAACTGTGAAGCCTGACCTGCTGCTGCTGATCGTCACAGTACTAGTCGCCCTGATTTTCGATTTCCTGAATGGGTTTCACGACGCCGCCAACAGCATCGCGACCGTCGTGTCCACGCGGGTCTTGTCCCCTAAACTGGCGGTTTTATGGGCCGCATTCTTCAATTTCGTCGCCGCTTTTCTCCTCGGGACCGCAGTGGCTAAAACTATCGGTTCGGGGATGATTCACATCGAGCAGGTTACGCAGTATGTAGTGATCACGGGCCTCCTCGGCGCCATTGTATGGGACCTATTGACGTGGTGGTGGGGACTGCCAACTTCTTCCTCGCACGCCCTTATTGGGGGCTTTGCGGGAGCCGCAGTGATGCGATCGGGATGGCATGTGATTATTGCGGAGGGTTGGTACAAAACCCTGATTTTCATCGTGGTCGCTCCCATCATGGGACTAATTCTGGGCTTCTCTTTCATGGTCGCTATTTTCTGGCTTCTCCGCGATAAGCCTCCGCAGAAAATTGATGTCTGGTTTCGCAAGCTACAGCTTCTCTCCGCCGCTGCCTATAGCTTGGGTCACGGCGGGAACGACGCGCAGAAGACAATGGGGATAGTGGCCAGCGCGCTGTACGGGGCGCACTTTCTAACCTCCACGGAGGTAGCCGGGAATTGGGGAAAGTTTCATTGGCCCATCATTCTGGTCGCGCATACCGCGATTGCTCTGGGAACATATTTTGGAGCCTGGCGGATCGTGCACACCATGGGCTCGCGCATCACCAAACTCAAGCCGGTAGGAGGTTTCTGCGCTGAGGCCGCAGGAGCTATTACGCTTTTCTCGACCGCTTTGGCTGGGATTCCCGTGAGCACTACGCACACGATTACCGGAGCAATCGTCGGAGTGGGAGCGACTCATAGCCTCTCTGCCGTGCGTTGGGGAGTGGCCAGGCGGATCGTGTGGGCCTGGGTTTTGACGATTCCGGCGTCGGCATTTGTGGCGGCGCTTGCATCCTGGCTGGTGCGATTGATTCATCCCGGAGCGTGACACTTTTCGAGTAGCTCTCTCGGTCCCCTGTCGCACGAACAACAATCCGTCCGATTAAGGGCGAGACTCCGGACCTCAACGAGGTTGTGACCGAAGAGATGCATGGGTCGGACCGAGTTCTGACCTGAACTGATTACGAGCGAGCCTTGGTTGGTATGGCACTTATTTCTACGAGAGCGAAATGGCTGGGCTGCCGGTTCGCAACTACCGGAAGCAGCAGATTAGGTTGTTGCCGTTCTTCCTTCCGATCTGGTGGTCTTCCGGACCCTGACCCTGCTAAGCGGGGACGTAACGAAGCCTAAGACCAGTCCGGCCAGCCCACCAATTGCGATACAAAGGCTACCTATCATGACTGCGAATATAAAAACAACGACAACGGATTCCACTGTACCTAATACATCTGTCCAGCTGAGAACGCCGATGGTCGCCATGATGTAGGCTGCACAGAAAGACCCGGCGACGCCACCGAGTGATGCGCCGATGCCCGCAGACTTCATTATCCACTCACCGTAAGTGTCCATAGTCGCCACTCCCCTCTGTTTGCACTTCCAGTCACGCTACTTTCAAAGCGGCCACGATCAAGAGAGTCAGAATCGCCAGAACTGCGACAG
>DLMH01000086.1 GCA_002478115.1 Candidatus Acidiferrum typicum
GAAACAACCGGATAAGCATGAGAAAGCTAGCAAACCGTCCCGCTTGATTTCGAAGAAGACCTGTCCCTACCAAAAACTCCGTTCTGACTGAACTGGTTGAATTTAGGCAGCCGTCGCTGTAGCTTTTCGGCGACATGCTCACGATCATTCTCTCGCTGTTTTCTTCTGCTCGGCAAGCCTTTCAAACTCGAGCAGCGCTGCAAGCTGAGATTCTTGCCCTCCGACATCAGCTCTTGGTCCTCCAGCGCTCCTGCCGTGGCAATCGGCTGCCCTTGAGTCGCGCGGATCGATTCCTATGGGTATGGCTCGCACGATTCTGGAGCGGCTGGCGATCGGCATTGGTCATCGTTAAACCCGAGACGGTCATCGCCTGGCATCGAAAGGGATGCCGACTGTACTGGAAGTGGAAGAGTCGCCATCCGGAAGGACGACCCTCCTTGTCGCTGGAAGTCATCGATCTGATTCATAGGATGAGCTTGGCGAATCCTGGCTGGGGCGCACCACGGATTCACGGAGAACTGTTGAAACTAGGATTCGAATTGTCGCAAGCCACGGTTGCCAAGTACATGATCCGGAACCGGAAGCCGCCGTCGCAGAATTGGCGCACGTTTCTGAAGAACCACATGCAGAGCTTGGTCTCTGCCGATTTCTTCGTGGTTCCCACGATCACGTTCCGGCTTCTGTTTGTTTTTGTGATTCTCTCACATGATCGCCGGCGTCCTATTCATCTTGCCGTAACCGCGAATCCCACGGCGGAATGGACGACCCGGCAACTGCTGGAAGCTTTCCCTTGGGACAGTGCGCCTCGCTATCTGCTTCGCGATCGCGACGGGTGCTACGGAGAGGAATTCCACGAAGCGACAGGGTGGTTGGGCATTCGCGAAGTCCTCACGGCTCCGCAATCGCCTTGGCAAAATCCCTATGTCGAGCGCTTGATTGGCACGATTCGCCGCGAGTGCTTGGACCACGTCATCATCCTGAATGAAACAGGCCTGCGTCGCGTCCTGACGTTGTATTTCGAATACTACGAGCGGACGCGCACGCACTTGTCTCTCGACAAGGATGCTCCGCTCCCTCGGAGAGTACAGCCTCCGGAACTCGGAAAGGTGGTGGAGCTTCCGGAGGTCGGCGGACTCCATCATCGATATGAACGCCGGGCAGCCTAGCCGGCCCGGATCTGTGCTCTCCTACACCAACACTTGGCGGAGAACTCCGCTTTGTGGTGCCGCGGCCGAACTCCTCGCGTCTGTGTTCAAGCAATACCGCACACAAGGGCGATCTGAATTCTCCGCTTCCGTCTCGCAGCAGCTTTTGACGACTCAGACGGGATTATTGGTAGGGACAGCCAGATGCTGAGGTCGTTCTCCACTCCTAGCGATGAGAGTGAACGATGATTAAGCTTGGTGCGCCGACTCAAATAGCGCGAGATACGGAGCGTAGCGAAAGCGTCGGTTGCGCTGAAAACCCGTCATCTCGTCGAGTAAGCCCAGCTTGACGAATCGCTCGATGACCTTATTGGCGGTTACGAATACACAATTCAAATGCTGTTCGGCGAGTCGAACGGTTACGATGGGCTGTTCGAACAAGTATTCGAGAAAGACGAAGTCGTACGGCGTAGCTGCAATCTTATCCTTGGCAAGGTTCTCGCTGAGCGTTCGACGATGTTCCTCTCTTAATCGGAGAATGTTTCGGGCGGTTTCAGCGGCCTCCCGACTCGCTTCGTGGACGCCGCGAACAAAGAATTTTAGCCATCCTTCCCAATCGCCGTCGTTGCGAATGGACATCAAGCGGTCGTAGTACTCACTGCGATGCCGCTTGAGATAGTGGCTTAAGTATAGCAAGGGTCGTTCAAGTGCGCGCTTTTGACACAAAAGAAATGTGATGAGGAGTCTTCCGACCCTTCCATTTCCATCAAGGAATGGGTGGATGGTCTCGAATTGAGCGTGTGCGAGGCCACATTGAATAAGAAGTGGGAGCAAGTCGTCATGTAGAAATTTCTCGAAATTATCCAAAGCAACTTGCATTTCGTGAACAGGAGGAGGAATGAAGGTCGCATTGGCAAGGGTACATCCGGCCGGGCCGATCCAATTTTGGCTCGTTCGAAATTCACCGGGCGTGCGATTGGAGCCGCGGACCCCTGCAAGCAATTTGGCGTGGATTTCTCGGACTAGGCGCAAGCTGAGAGGGAGCGTCTTGAGGCGCTGTAATCCGTAATTCATGGCACCGACGTAATTGACCACTTCCTGAATGTCTTTCGGAAAATCCTGTCCTTTTGAATCGATTTCAAACTGGAGAACATCCTCTAGCGTGCTTTGCGTCCCCTCGATTTGTGAACTCAAGACAGCTTCTTGGCGAACATACATCGAGACGAATAAGTCAGGATTTGGCAGAACCGTAGCGATACCGTCTAAGCGTCCTAGAGCCCAATCCGCATCAGAGAGTAGGCGAGTCAACTTCGCATCAACTTTGACCGCCGGATCGGGGGGAAGTGAACCGGGAACGAATGCAGTGTAGCCTGTCGGTTGTTTTAGATATTGTCCCGTTCGCATAATATGAAACAGTCAGAGGGCGCCTTGTTTTGTGTCGCTGAAGCGTCCTGAGAGAGCCTGGATTCTTATTTTATACAAGTAGTCTATCGCAAAACAAGAATGTTATTACGGGGGCTGTATTTCACCAAATAAAATAAGCCGAATTCCGGTCTATCCATTGCAAAATCAATGAGTTGCGTTGTCACCAGGTTCCTCAGAGTGAAGCGAGGTTGTGAGAGGAGGGGAATTGGGCAAGCGCGGCTTGCACAAACGATGAATCTGGTGGAGATCGAAACAGTCAGTCTCAGGATCGTAGTCGCGTATTTGCAGTACTTCCGAAACATAGCGACTACCAGGTCGGCGCTCGATTTGGACGATGATGTTGAGCGAATCTGCGATATTTGTTTTGATGGCGCGGTACGGCATTTCAACGCCACTTTGCAGCATACAAGTTGTGAACCGCGAAATGCCCTGTGCGGCGGAGTTTGCATGTACCGTTGAGAGGGTTCCACTGTGGCCGGTGTTGAGAAGTTGCAGGAGATCGAATGCCTCACCGCCGCGAATCTCACCCACGATGATCCAATCTGGCCGATGACGTAGGGTCGCTTCCAGAAGATCGCGGATGGTCACAGCCGGTAGACCGTTCTGCTCGCGGCGGGCTTCGAATCGCAGGACATTCTCTTTCTGAATCTGGATTTCCGCTGTGTCCTCTATCAAGACAATCCGCTCATAGCCAACTACAAAGACGATTCTGTGCGCATCGTCGCCGCCTTGGGAGTTATGGAAAGATTGCGACGACAACGGTACAAGCCATGTCCGCCGCAGGCTCTATCGTTTTCTCGTGTTCGACCTGTATTGCTCCCCCTACCGCACGCTGGACCAGAGCTACTGGTCGCAGCGGCTACTGGTGTTCGGCGGGCGGAGAATCTTCGGCGCGGTCTCGTGAGAGCGCTCCCATCTTGCCTTCCGAAGTCCCTTTCATCAGAGTGCGCGCCTTGGCCATTTCGGACTGGGCTTCCTGCGGGTGGCCGGAAGCCTGATACGCACGGCCCAGCTGGAAATGCGTGCTGCCATTGCCGGGATCGAGGGCTAGGGCGCGTTTGAGGAGGGGAATGGCGCAAGCGGCGTCCGAGGATTGCAGGTAGGCGCGCGCGAGGAACGTAAGCAGGTCGGGGGAATCGGGGTTGCGGGCGGTGCCTTTCTCGAGGAGGGCGATTGCGGCGGGCGTTTCTCCGCGATCTTGGCGGGTTTCCGCGAGTTCCTTGTACGCCCAGATGTTTTCGGGAAATACCGCAATTTCTTTTTCCCATTCAGAGATGGCCCGGTCGAGGTCGCCCTTTTGCTCGTAGAGCCTCGCGAGGTAGTAGTGGGCGTACGGCAGGGAGTTGGCTTCGGCGGCGCGGCGAAGCTCGGTTTCGGCGGGCTCGAGCTGATTGAGCGCCAGATAGGCTTTGCCGAGGAGCAGATGAAGATGCGGGGTGTCACCGCCGGCGGCGACGAGGCGTTCAAAAATGCGGCGAGAGTCGTCGGTACGCTTCACCATGCCGTAACTGGTGCCCAACATAAAGAGGAACTCGAGGTCGTCCTGCTCGCGGTCCTGGATGGGTTCGAAGGAAGCGATGGCGGCGGGTAAGTCGTCCATCATGAAGTGGCAAAGGCCCTTGAGGTAGTGTGCCTGGAGGTTGGCGGGCTCAGAGGCTAGGACGTCGCCAAAGTACGGAGCGGCCATCTTGAATTCGCGTTTACGAAAGTAGGCCAGGCCGAGATTGAGGCGAATACCGGGGACGCCAGGGGCAAGGGCTTTGGCTTTTAGAAGCACGCGGATGGCTTCGTCGACCCTGCCGGTACGAAGATAAACGACGCCGAGGTTGGAGTAGACCGAGGGGGAACGTACACCGAGCTTCAGGAGTTGGTTGAAATCATGTTCCGCGGTGGCGTACTCGCCAGCGGCGAGGGCGATCTGGCCGTGTTCGGCGATGGCCTTTGGGTTGGGGTGAGCGGGTTGCTGGGCGAGCAGGGGAGGACAGAAAAGGAAGGCGGAGATGATGGTGGCGAGGAACTTTTTTTTGGGTAGGCTGCCCATGGCGGTGAAGGCATGCTAGCACAGCACCGATAACATGAATCTGGTTTTTGGGAGCACGCGGCCCTTGCAATTCGCAACAAAAATAAAGGGGATATCAATAGATTCACAGGAGGGGTGGACGTATCCTCCCGCTGAAAATTCTAGGAATCCGTCAACGGATTCGCATGGGTCTTGGGTTGCGCAGGGGTATGGTCATGAAAATCTGGTTGGCGCTGGCAGTCATACTTGTAGTGGCATTTGTAGTGCCAAGTGGAGCGAAGGCACAGGATCTGGCCACGATTCTGGGAACCGTGACCGACTCCTCGGGGGCGGTCGTGCCGGACGCGCAAGTGACGGTGTCGAACGATGAGCGAGGTTTCACACGGAAGGTGACCTCAGATGCGGCGGGAGAGTATTCCGTTGTGCGCATACCCATTGGGGAGTACGAGATCACCGTGGAAAAGCCCGGATTCCAGAAACTGGTGCGCAAAGGAATCAGCCTCGCAGTGGGACAAACCCTGCGCCTGGATTTGCAACTGCAGGTTGGCGAGGTGACGGAACAGGTGGTGATTTCTGCGAACCCCATTGCCGTGGAGACGGAAACCGGAGCAATTTCACACGTGGTGACCAGTTCGCAGGTGAGCGAACTGAACCTGGAAGCGCGGAACTTTGTCAACCTGGCTACATTGATCCCCGGAGCGGCGCCGCTCGGGACGGGATTTGACCCGACATCGGTAGGGGTGCTGGCGAACGCGACGATTTCGTTCAATGGGGTGCCGGGAAATTTCAACAATTGGGAAATCGACAGCACGAACAACGTTGATCAGGGGTCCGGCAGCAATTCACTGATGCTGTATCCCAGCATCGATTCGATCGCGGAGTTCCGGATTTCGACGTCGAATTACAGCGCGGAATTTGGGAAGTCGGGTGGCGCGAATATAGAGGTGGTGACGAAGTCTGGGACGAAAGAGTTTCACGGAGATTTGTTTGAATACGTGCGCAACGATGTGTTTGACGCGAATGACTGGTTCCTGAACCAGGCGGGGCAGCCCAGAGAAGTGCTGAAGCGCAACAACTATGGATTCACGCTCGGCGGCCCCGTGTTCATCCCGAAGCATTACAACGTGGAGCGGAACAAGACGTTTTTCTTTGCATCAGAAGAATGGCGTTCGTACCGTCAGGGGACAGTGGTGCGGGAACCCGTACCCTCCGTGCTGCAGCGGCAAGGCAACTTCAGCGAATGCGATCCGAGTTCAGCCAACTATGACAGCGGAGTGGCGGCAGGGTGTACGCTGCCTCTCAATCCGAACACAGGACAGCCCTTCCCCAATGATACGGTGCCCGTAGATCCGACGGCGAACGCACTGTTGGCTGGTCTGATTCCTTTGCCCAATGTCGGGAAGAATCTGTATGTCTCCGCGCCGAGTTTGCCGACGGAATTCCGCGAAGACATGTTCAAGATTGACCACAATTTTAACGACAAGATTCGGTTGTTTGTGCGGTACACGCAGGATGCGTATGAGCAGGATTTCATCCCGACGCTGTGGTCAACGGCGAATTATGGGACGGTAAAATCGACCTGGACTAGCCCAGCGAAGTCAGGAGTGTTCCACCTTACGCAGACGATCCGTCCGAACCTGCTGAACGAGTTCATCTTCAGCATGTCCGCGGACGTCAATACAGTAAACAATTATACGGGTTTTGACAGTCCGGCGGGATCGATCGACAAGCCGTCGGGATTCGCCATAAGCACGATTTTCCCGGGGAACCAGAGCCAACCGAAGCTGCCGGGAATTTTCTTTGGAGGAGGCGTACCGTTCCAAGGTCTCGGGGAATCGACGGGATTTGAATTCTTCTTCTGGGACCCGCAAACGGCGTTCAAAGATAACTTGGTCTGGTCGAAGGGCAAGCACACCCTGAAAATGGGGTTCTTCCTGCTGGACAACCACATAAACACGACGACCAACATCGGCCTCAACACACAAGGGTCGTTCACATTTGATACGACGGCGAATGGGACGACGGGGAACGCGCTCGCAGACATGTACTTGGGCATAATCCAGAACTACCAGGAATATGGCCGGGTGGTTGGAGGACAACTTGTGGGAGGGCCGGGATTGGGGCACTGGCGGCAGTGGGATTTCGAGCCGTACATCCAGGATGACTGGCGAGTGACCCCTCGCCTGACCCTGAACCTGGGGTTGCGCTACTACTACCTGACGCCTTTCTGGGACAGCGTGACGCCAACCAACGACTCGATTTTTGTGCCCAGCGCGTACAACGCGGCGAACCAGGCGCAACTGGACGCAAATGGAAACCTGATCCCGGGCACAGGGGCGACTTACCTGAACTACGGGAACGGCTTGCTGCAGTGCGGCAGTGGGTCTATTCCCAGGGGCTGTTCCACATCAGACCACAAGACATTCTCTCCGCGATTCGGGTTTTCGTGGGATCCATTCGCGAAAGGCAAGACAGTGATACGAGGCGGGTATGCGCTGAACTGGGATTCGAGCAACCCGCTGCACGCGGGAGCGGGATTCAACGGGAATCCGCCGACAGCGGCATCGCTGAGTGTGTTTAACGTGACGGGGTTCGAGAGTATCGGGCCCGGCGGACTGGGGACGGTGGGTTTTTCCGATATCCCAACAGTTCGGAAATGGCCGGAGATTTCGCAATTCAGCTTAGGTGTCCAGCATGAGCTTCTTTGGAGCAACCTCCTGAGCGTGAGTTACGTTGGCACGCTGGGGCACCACCTGCAGCAGACATTGAACATCAATCAAGTGCCGATCGGTTCAACAACCCAGACGGTACCGCAACTCGCAAACACTACGGGCTGCGATAGCGCGGGGGTATGCGATGTCCAGACGTCCCTGATCAATAATTCAGGTAACGCCATCTACTTTGCACCGTACCGTGGGTACACGGGGATCGGACTACGCTCGCCTTCAGGGAATTCCAACTACAACGCGATGCAGGTTAGCCTCCGGCACCCAACCAGCCATGGGCTGATGTACGAAGTGTCGTACACGTGGTCGCACACGCTTGATGACATCACGGTTCCCAACATAGACGATACGAACATCAAGCGCTGGTATGGAACCTCGAGTCTGAACCAGGCGCAGGTGCTTGTCATCAACTGGGTCTATGAATTGCCGTTCTTCAAGGCATCGCCCAACGCGTTTGCGCGGCACCTGCTGGGCGGCTGGCAACTGGGGGGCATAAGCAGCTTCATGACGGGGCCGCCCCTCAATTTCAGTTGCGGCATTTCAGGGCTGGCTTCGGGGATTGGCGAGGGCGTGATGTGCAATCCGTTAGGGCCCTTGCAGGTGAAAAAGGGAACGCTGGTGGATCCCTACCTGAATGCACCGACGCCGTCTTGGTTCGATCCTAGCGTGATCGGCCAGGTGACTCTTGATCAGCTGCAAGCCAACAACCAGCCGGGCATGTTCGGAACGATGAGCAAGAATGCCATGAGGGGCCCCGGCCGGAACAACTGGGACCTGGCATTGATGAGGAATTTCAAGTTGCCCTGGTTTGGCGGCGAAAGAAGCAATCTGCAATTCCGGTGGGAAACCTTCAACACATTCAACCACCCGCAATGGCAGGGTGTGAATACGACGTGCAACGGCGTCACTTCTCCAGGGGCGCCATGTACAGGAGATGTGCTCGGCGAAGTGAATTCCGCCTTTCCGGCAAGAATCATGCAACTGGGCTTGAAGTTGGCCTTCTGAACACGGAGGGCGATGAGTCCCCTGGAACCTGAAAGAGGTTCTTGGCAGGAGTCACGGAATAGGCATATGATGCCCGACACAGGGGCGTCAGCGATATGCGAGGAAGTAGCGAGCTAAAGTGGGAGCGTGCCGACTCCTTTGTAGACCGGCAGATCACTCAGAAGCAAGACCACGTGTGGCCGTTTCGGAATGCGTACCCGGTGGACGTGCGCTTTCTGGTCATTGAACGCCGGCATGAAATACCCCTGCACCGGCCGGACCACCTGGAAGTAGTAATTTTTGAATCCGGGGAATTGGGCTACGAAATCGAAGACCATCTCTGCACCGTGGGGAAAGACGATATCATCGTCGTGGGGGATCGGCTGCACCACCGATGCCGGCCCATGGGCCCCTTGCAAAAGCAGGCAAGAACGCTAGTTCTGTCATTTCTACCGCAAACCGTGCATTGCGGCACGCCGTTGGGTGACGACGTTCAGTACCTGATGCCGTTCACACTGCAAGGGTCGGCGGTGCCAAATGTCATCCTCGCCAAGACGGGAATCTCGCGAGAGATCCGCGACCTGATCGAAAAAATCCGCACGGAAATACCGGGGGAGACCGAAAGGTCGCGGCTGGCAATCCGGACCTACCTGAAGATGATCCTGCTGGGGCTGGTGAACTACTATTCGGAAATGGGAGTGGGCCGGGAAGCATTTGACCGGCAAAGGGAGGCGGTGGGGCGGCTAGTGCCCATCTTTGAGTATCTACAGCAGCACTACGACGAACCCATCCGCGTGAACCATGCGGCGCGGCTGTGCGCGGCAAGTTCCTGCTGCTTCATGAATCTATTCAAGGAAGTGACCGGGCAGTCGTTTGTGGCGTACCTGAACAAGTTCCGCGTGGCAAAAGCGCAGAATCTGTTGACGGCATCGAATAAGGCCATCTCGGACATCAGTTTGGAAACGGGGTTCTGCAACCAGAGCTATTTCGGCGTGGTCTTCCGGCGAATCAGCGGGATGACGCCGCTGGCGTACCGGCTGAAGCACGGCGGCGAGGCCGCGTAGGAAAGTTCTCAGACAGCGGTGAGTCCCCCATCAACGGTAAAGATTCCCCCCACGCAATAGTCCGAATCCTCGGAAGCTAGAAAGACCGCAACGCCCCCCAAGTCTTGGGGTGTGCCGAGTCGGCGCGCGGGCGCAATCTCCGCATAGCGCGAACGCATGGCCGGGTCAGAGAGTTCAACAGCGTTCATAGGGGTATCAATCGTACCGGGAATGATGGCATTCACGCGGATGTGCTCCGGCGCATAGTCGACGGCCATGGCGCGCATCAATCCAAGAACACCGCCCTTGCTGGTGCTGTAGGCAGTGAGGTTGGTGAAGCCAAAAATGCCGGTCGGGGATGCCACGAAAATGATGGAGCCGGACTTCTGGCGCAACATGCTCGGAATGACATATTTGGAAGTGAGCCAATAGCCGCGGAGATTGACGGCCAGTGTGCGTTCCCAGATCTCATTCTTCAACTCATGGGCACGAGTTTCTTCCCGGAAAAAAAGGACCGCGGCGTTGTTGCAGAGGACATCGATCTTGCCGTAACGCGAGAGTGTTTTCTCCACCATGGCCTGCACTTGCGTTTCGCTGGAAACGTCGGTGGCAATGAAGAGGGCTTTGCCTCCCCCACCCTGGATGGCGCGAGCGGCGGATTCGCCGGTTGACGGATCCACTTCGGCAAGGACGACGGCGGCGCCTTCGGCAGCAAAGCGTTCCGCGATGCCACGGCCGATGCCGGCTCCCGCCCCGGTCACGATGGCTACTTTGTCTTTTAAGCGCATGGTTCCCTCGAACTCAAGAATCAGTCTCCGTGCTCAATGGTGAAAACGCGCTCCACGGCGCCGTTGCGTATGCCGTACATGCGACGGTGGAGGTTGATGGTGCCGTCGTGATAGTGCACGGCGATTTCGATTTTGTCGCCAACTTCGACGGGAACGGCGGGATCCAGAATTTCGATGGGCGCGTGCTCGGCATGAAGCGCTTTGAGTTTCAGGCCGCTGATGCCCTTCACGGAGGGGAGGCCGCGTTCTCCGCTGATGGCTTTCACGCCGGCATCCACGACGATGCGCTCACCCGGGGTTTTGCTGATGACCGTGGCCAGGACGCTGAGAGCCACTTTGAAATCGGGAGCAAAGGGTGCGTACCAGGTGTCCATCAAGAGGAAAGAGCCAGCCTGGTTTTCCGTGACGCCGGGATAGATACCGGAGATGGAGTAGTCGCCAGTGCCGCCGCAACTCACGATTTCTACCGGAATGCCGGCGGCTGCGATGCGATTGCGTGTGTCGAGGAGAGCTTCCATGGCGTGACGGACAGATGCGAGTTTCTCCGGGCCGGGCACTTGAGGTTGCAAGTGCCCTTCGTAACCCATGATGCCGCGGAAGCGCAGGCCTTGCTCGAGGATGAGACGGGCGAGGGCCACGCCGGGTTCGCCGGGCGGCACGCCGCAACGCTTCAGGCCTAGATCGACATCAACGAGGACGTTCACATTGGCTTGGTGATCCCGTGCCAAACGCGCGAGATCGCGAACGACCGAAGCGTTGTCCACCGCGACCATGACCGGAGCTTCGCGGGAAAGCTGGACAAAGCGCTGGAGTGAAGCTTCGCCCGCGATTTCATTGGCGATAAGGACTTCCCGGATGCCGGAGTGCACGAGTTTTTCGGCTTGCCAGAGGCGGGCGCAGGTGATGCCGAGCGCGCCGTGTTGAAGTTGGAGAGCGGCGAGTTCGAGGACGCGGTGATTCTTGAAGTGGGGGCGGAGCTTGGCGTTTTGCGTGGAGAAGAATTTCGTGATGGAGCGGAGGTTCTGCTCCATGGCGTCGAGATCCACGAGGAGGGCGGGCGTTTCAATGTGGGTGATCTTGCGCTGTGCCGAGTCTGACACTCAGGCTTCTCCGGAATTTGACGAGCGGTCTAGCAGTGCAGGGGCGGCGCTGCACCGGGAAACCCGACTCGCCCTACAGACGAGGAAAAGTTTAGTCGCCAGCGTTGGCGGGCACCACAACCGAAGGCACCCTGCGAGTCTGATCGACCTCCCGCTGAATGAAGGCGACCGTCTCCTCGGAAATGTTGAGCATCTCATCAAAATCCACCTGCGGCGTGGTGAGAGGGGGCTTGAATTTGAGAACGTTGCTAGCCGAGCCGCCAAATTGCGTGATGAGGCCATGATCGAGAGCGAATCCCCAGGCCTTGCGGCAGGCCGCCGTGGCGGGAGTCTTGTGTTCGCGGTTTTCGACAAAATCCACGCCGACGAACAAGCCGGGCCCACGGACGTCCCCGATGACATCGTAGCACTTGGCGAGTTGCCGGAAGCGTTCCGTGGCTTGCTGGCCAAGGACCCGGGCGCGCTCCGCGAGCTTCTCTTTTTCCATGATGTCGAGAACCGCGAGGCCCGCGGCCGCCGAAAGGGGCTGATTCATGAAGGTGAGCATGTGCCAGGCTTCGGACTCCAGGCCTTTGGGGATCAAGTCCTTGCGGGTGGTGAACGCGCCGATGGGCACGCCGCCGCCGAGCGCCTTGCCGACGATGAGAATGTCCGGGCGGACGTCGTAAAGATCGCAAGCCCAGGTGGTGCCGCAGCGGCACAACCCGGTCTGGATTTCGTCAACGATGAGGAGCACGCCGCGTTCGCAGCAGATCTGCTGAACCCCGCGGTAATAGTCCGAGGTATAAACGCTGTGACCGTTGGGACCCTGCACGAGTTCCATGATCAAAGCGGCGACGTGTCCGGAGCCTGCGCCGTCGAGATCGGCTTCAAGGGCGTGGAGAGCGGCGCGGCCATCGCCGGGATCCCCTCCGAGCGGAGGCCGGTAGGCGTCTGCCGAGGGAATCTGGCGGAAATTGGGCCAGCGGAGGGAGCCGGGCAGCCACTTGCGCAGAGCCGGCATACCACCCAGACCCATTGTGGCCAGGGATTGTCCATGATAAGCGCCAGTGAGGGAAAGCACTTCCGAGCGGCCGGTGATGCGAATGGCGAACTTGATGGCCGCCTCGACGGCTTCGCCGCCACCGACGCAGAGGAAGGTCTTGGTGAGGCCGGCAGGAGCGAGGGAAGCCATGCGCGTGCAGAATTCGATGAGAGTGGTGCTGTCGTGGAGGAGGTTGACCGAGGGCAACTTAGCCATCTGCCGGGCAACGGCTTCGGCGACGGCAGGGTTGGCGTGGCCGACCATGGCGGGCCCGGCCGATCCGGACATGGTGTCGAGATAGACGTTGCCGTTGATGTCCCAGAGGCGGGAACCTTGCGCACGCTCGAAAATTATGGACTTCTCACGGCGCAACGCGTGAAGTACGAAATCACTCGCTAGGGCTTCATAATCCATCTTCGTTCTCCATCTGGCCAAACGACATGGCACAGCCAATGGGAGACATTACTAGCCTCTATAAAGGAGGATATCTATTAAGAACCTACAAATAAATGTCATAACTTTGGCGGATCGCCTCTAAACTGGGCGGAGCAGGCGTTCCCGTGGGAGGGCATGTTTTTACGACAAAAAGGTATGAAATGCTTATAGACCGGTGCCAGGCCAGCTTGTATCCCTACAGTGATAAAACCATGACCCGATTCCAATGCTATTTCGTGTTGGCAGGAGTGTTGCTTTGTGCGGCGCTTACCCAGGGCGCCCAACGGTATCCCGTGCACGTTGGCGCGGATCACCGGCATCTGGTGGACCAGGATGGGAAGCCCTACCTGGTGCAGGGGGACGCGGGATGGTCGCTGATTTCGGGGCTGACCAAAGAGGAAGCGGAGTTGTATCTGGAGAAGCGGCGGCAGCAGGGATTCAATTCCATCATCGTCAATCTAATTGAGCATCAGTTTCGTGGCCCGGTGAACCGGTATGGAGAGGGTCCGTTTACAACGCCGGGTGATTTTTCGACGTCGAATGAGAAGTATTTTGCGCATGCGGATTGGGTGATCCGCAAAGCGGCCGAAAAGGGAATCCAGGTATTCCTGGCGCCGATTTACCTGGGGTACATCGGCACGGAAGAGGGCTGGATTGAGGAAGCGCTAGCGAATGGGCCGGAAAAATCCCGTAATTGGGGCCGGTATGTGGGGAAGCGCTACCGCGATTTTGACAATGTTGTGTGGCTGATCGGGGGCGACCGCAACCCGGAAAAGGCGCGCGTGGAAGTGGACGCCATTGTGGAAGGAATCAAGGAGTTCGATACCCGGCATATCTTCACCGCACATGGCCATCCGGAGAATTCGGCACTTGACCAGTATAAGGAGGAAGGCTGGCTGGACCTGAATACCACCTATACGTACAACATCGTTCATCAAATGCTGTTGAACGATTACAACCGCAAGCCACCCATGCCGTTTGTCTTGATTGAGTCCACCTACGAAGGCGAGCACAACGCTTCCGAAGTGCAAGTGCGCCGGCAAGCGTATTGGGCAATCTTGTGCGGCGGGACAGGGCAGTTCATGGGGAACCGGCCGATCTGGCTGTTTGATCCGGGCTGGGAAAAGGCCGCGGACTCCGTGGGCGCGCAGGACATGACGCGGCTGAAAATGGTGATGACGTCGCGGGCGTGGTACGAGCTCGTGCCCGACGAAAAGCATGAAGCGGTGATCGACGGCCTGGGAGAATTTCGCGGGCTGGACTACCTGGCAGCCGCGCGAACCAGTGATGGCGGGACCTTGATGGCGTATTTGCCCACCGCGCGTACATTCACGTTGGAACTATCGAAAATCACAGGAGAGAAGGCACAGGCGTGGTGGTACAACCCGCGCACGGGGCACTCCGAATCGGCCGGCGAGTTTGCCACCGACGGCAAGAAGAAATTTGCGCCGCCGGGCGATGGAGACTGGGTCCTGGTCGTGGATGATGCCTCGCGCAAGCTTCCCCCGCCAGGTGGCCTCGCCATCAAACCATGACAACAGTCTTTTCCAGCGGTTTTGTCGCACCAGAAGGACCGGTAGCGCTCGGCGACGGCTCGTGGCTGATTGTGGAGGGCGGCGCCGAGCGGGGCTGCGTCACGCACATCAGCCCTGACGGAAAAAACAAAAAGATCATCAAGAAGACTGGAAGGCCCAACGGGCTGGCCGTGGATGCCAAGGGTGTCATCTGGGTGGCGGAATCGAAAACGCCGTCGCTGCTACGTTTGACGATGGAAGGCAAGTCGGAAGTGGCGGCCGCGGGGTGCGATGGCGAGGCGTTTCTTTTTCCAAACGATCTGTGCTTTGGACCGGACGGCGCAATCTACCTGACGGATTCGGGCGTGTTCATCGATGAGTTTGCGCCGAACAATCAAATTCGGCCGGACTACATGAGCGTCAAGTATGACGGGCGCGTCTATCGCGTGGACGTGGGAACCGGCAAGGTCAACAAGCTCGATACCGGCATAAAATTCACCAATGGCATCGCGTTTGGGCCGGACAACTTGTTGTACGTAAACGAGACGCTGACGGGAAACATCTACCGCTACGAGTGGTTGACCGGAGCGATCACCGGCCCGCGCGTTTTGTTCGGAAATGTTATCCGGCCGAATTCGCCGCCGGGATGGAAAGGGCCGGACGGCATGGCATTTTCCCCGGACGGCAAACTGTACGTGGCGGTGTTTGGGCAGGGGGATGTGACGGTGCTGGGGTCGAATGGAAGCGTGGCGGAGCGCATTCCGACACAGGGGAAATTGCCCACAAACGTGGCATTTGCCTTGCCCGGGAAGAAGCGCCTGCATATCACGGAATATGAACTGGGGCAGATGGAAATGGCCGAAGTCCCTACCGACGGACTTGCGCTCTGGACCGGCACCCGCGGAAAGTAACAGCAGAAGAATCTTAGCCCAGGAATCCAACCATGAAAATGAAGAAGTTCATCAATCGCCCGGAAGATGTGGTGAAGGAACTCCTCGAGGGGTTCACCCTCGCGCATCCTGATAAGGTGCGGCTGGTGGGCAGCAACCTGGTGGCGCGTGCAAAACCCAAAGAGGCGGGAAAAGTGGGGGTTGTGACACTGGGCGGAAGCGGACACGAGCCGGGGCTGAGCGGGTTTGTCGGCGAAGGAATGCTGGATGTCAGCGTGGCCGGAGAGATTTTTGCCGCACCCGGCGCGCCGCGATGCTTGGAAGCGATAAAACTGGCGGACCGCGGCGCGGGCGTGCTGTTCGTGGTCCTGAACCACGCGGGCGATGTGCTGAGCGCAAACATCGCCATGGGGATGGCACACAAGGAAGGCCTCAACGTTAAGATGGTCCTTACGCATGAGGACATTTCCGGCGGCGCGAATCCCGAAGACCGGCGCGGGCTGGTGGGGTTCCTGCCGGTGTATAAGGTTGCGGGCGCTGCCGCTGAACGTGGCTTGCCGCTCGATGCTTGCGCAAAGATTGCCGAGCGCATGGAGCGGAACATGCGAACGCTGGCGGTGGCTACAAGCACGGCAACGCATCCCGCCACCGGGCAGCCGATTTTCGACCTGGGTGACGACGAAATGGAAATCGGCATGGGACAACACGGCGAAGCGGGTACCGGACGCATGAAGTTGAAGAGCGCGGACGAGACGGCCGGGCTGATGTTGACCATGTTGCTGGATGATCTGAAGGTGAAAGCGGGCGAAGAGCTGCTGGTGATCGTGAATGGGGCGGGCGCGACCACACTGATGGAACTGTTCGTGGTCTTCCGCCGCGTGCATCAGCTTTTGCAAGAGAAAGGCACACGCCTGGTGCGAGCGAAGATTGGAGAATTCATCACGACCCAGGAGCAGGGAGGCTTCCAGTTGCTGATTGCGCGGATGGATCCCGAACTGATCGATCTGTGGGATGCGCGGAGCAATGCGCCGTATTTTGTGGTGCGATGACGGAAAGACTTACGACTACCGGGCTTTCGCGGATGGTCGCGGGAGCGGCGGCGCGAATCCGCGCGGAACACGCGTGGCTTTCGGAGCTGGATTCGCATTGCGGCGATGGCGATCATGGGGCGGCCATGCTGCGCGCGGTCGAGCGCCTCGAAGAGGTGTTCGCGGGGAACTTTCCGGCCGAGTTCAAGGCCTGCCTTGAGCGGGCGGGGTGGAACGTCATGGCGGCGGATGGCGGAGCGTCGACGGCGCTGCTCGGCTCATTTTTTCTGGGGATGGCGGAACCCCTGACTGCAGAAATAAAAAGTGTGGATTGCCGGGAGCTTGCGGCGGCGTTTGAAGCGGGGTTGCGGGGAGTGCGGCGGCAGACGAAGGCCAAGGCTGGGGACAAGACCATGATGGATGCGCTGATGCCGGCCATTGAGGAGTTCGGCCGGGAGGCGCAAGCGGGCCAGGGCATGGAAGAAGCGATGGGCAAGGCTGCGGCGGCGGCGAAAGCGGGAGCAGAAGCGACAAAAGAGATGACCGCCACTTTTGGGCGCGCGCGATTCCTGCGCGAAAAGACGCGTGGCTATCCGGATCCCGGCGCAACGTCCGTGGCGTTGATTTTCGATGGCTTTCATAAGGGTCTCGCTGAAAAAGAAGGAGAGTCTCCGCATGCCTGATGTGGACGATGTGCAAGACGGCAAGAATTTCCACCTGGGGGTGCCGGCGCAAACGAATTCATTTTTCCTGAAGGGCAGCAATTCGCTGGATTGGGGAATGAAGAACCGGCTGGCTCGGATTTTCAATCCAGTGACCGGGCGAAGCGTGATGCTCGCGGTGGACCACGGCTATTTCCAGGGGCCAACGACAGGGCTGGAACGTATTGACGTATCCATTGTGCCGTTGATCGCTTATGCGGATGCGCTGATGATCACGCGCGGCGCCCTGAGGACGTGCGTTCCGGCGGAGATTTCCAAGCCGGTGGTACTGCGCTCTACCGGGGGGCAGAGCATTCTAAAGGAACTCTCCAACGAGTTGGTGGCGGTGGACATTGAAGATGTGGTTCGGATCAATGCTTCGGCGATGGCGGTGCAGGTGTACATCGGTGGAGAATACGAGCATAAGTCGATTGGGAATCTCGTGAAGATCGTCGATGCGGGCAACCGCCACGGGGTTCCGACGCTCGCGGTGACAGGCGTCGGAAAAGATATGGTGCGGGATGCCAAGTATTTGGGATTGGCCACGCGAATTTGCGCGGAAATGGGCGCGCATTTCGTTAAGACGTATTACTGTGACAAGGGATTCGAGAGGGTGACGGCGGCCTGTCCGGTGCCCGTGCTGATCGCGGGCGGGAAGAAGCTGGCGGAACTCGATGCACTGAAAATGGCTTACCAGGCAACAGAACAAGGGGCCGCCGGCGTGGATATGGGGCGGAACGTATTCCAATGCGAGGCGCCCAGTGCCATGATCCAGGCGGTGCGCGCGGTTGTGCATGAGCGGGAACGCCCCGAGAAGGCTTACGACTTCTATCTTTCGCTCAAGAACGTTGCGGCAAAAACAATTTCCACGAGGAGTTGACCATGGCAAAAAAAGAGACAACCCGGGTGGTGTGCGTCGCGGAATTCCGGGCAAAGGAAGGCAAGACGGCGGCTTTGATTGAGGCGCTGCATGTGCTGATGGCGCCGACGCACAAAGAGCCCGGGTGCATACGGTACGAACTGAACCAGAGAGTGGATGATCCGCGATGGATCACGTTCATCGAGAAGTGGAAGGACAAAAAGGTATTCGATGCGCACTGCGCGATGCCCTACATCACGCACTATTTCAACGATGTCCGGCCGGAGCTTGTGGAGCAATTCGAAGTGAAGTTATACGAAGAGATCCTGCCGTAGCCAGCGTGCCGGAATGCATTTGTTTCTCCGGCGAATTGTGGAGTTTTCCATAGAGACCCGTGAGGTGAGGTGAATTTGCGCTTGGCGGGAAAAGTGGCGGTGGTGACCGGAGGCGCCTCGGGGATTGGCCGCGCCACGGCGCTGCGTTTTTCCGCGGAAGGTGCGCGTGTGGCCATTTTCGACCGCAACGCGGGCAAGGGCGAAGAAGTGCTACGCGACCTCCGCGGGGGCGGGATGAAGGCGATGTTTTTGCCGGTGGACATCGCGGTAGAAGCGCAAGTGAAGGAAGGCATGCGCAAGGTGGAGGCGGAATTCGGCGCGCTGCACGTACTGGTGAACAATGCGGCGGCGTTCGTGTTTGGTTCCTATGATGTGACGCAGGAGGATTGGGAGGAAGTACTTTCGGTCAATGTGATGGGGACGGCGTTCTGCGCGAAGCATGCGGTCGAGGCGATGATCCGAGCGGGTGGAGGATCGATTGTCAACGTGAGCTCCATCAGCGGATTTGTCGCACAGGAAAAGAGCTTGCCGTATAACACGAGCAAAGCGGCGCTGCTGGGGCTGACGCGGGGTTTGGCCATGGACCTGGCCCCGCACAAGATCCGCGTGAATGCGGTTGCGCCGGGGTGCATTGATACGCCGCAGTTGCGTGCCGATGTGGAACGGATGGGGATGACCTATGAGGAAGATCTGGCACTGGAAGGGCCGCTACACATGCTGAGCCGGTTTGGTACGGCAGAGGAAGTGGCAAACACGATTCTTTTTCTTGTGTCAGACGAGGCTTCGTTTGTCACCGGCACGTGCTTGATGGTGGATGGAGGCTACACGGCGAAGTAGTAGGCCGTAAGCGCGATTTCACGAAGAAAGAAAACTACCGTCCCGGTGCGGCCAGATGGTTTGAAGCGTCGTCCAAGACAAGCACCCAGTCACCTTCAGCCGGCGGAGTGAACTGCCTTGATCCACTAGCTGGAAAGCTCCCGATAGATGTAGCCACTCCGTTGCGCGGGTTAAACCACCAGGCATTGACGGGGCCCGCCGAGAGCTTGGCCATGTCTACGGTGATCGTTCTTGCGGACGGCATGTAGGCCACGACGGTGCTTCCGTCCGAGGTTCTGCCCGCCGCCAGGTAGTCGAGTCCCCAGAATTCGCCGAGGCCTTCGGTGACTACCTTGTGTTCCTGGTCCGGCACCAAATCAAACCACCGCCGCGAGCGAAATAATCTGCCCCAGTGCATCATCCCTACCGAACCGGGAGCGTCCATGGCCTTCTGCCAACCAGGGTCGAACAGCCAGATGGGTCGATTTCCCATCACGTGGCCAAAGCCGCCGCAGAGCACGGACCAGTAAGCTTGACGGCGAATCTGAACCTCGGAAGCGTTGTGCTCGCCTTCGTAAATGGACTCGATCAGGAACGATGGCAGAACAGGAGTGCGGTTGCAGTCCTCAATCAGCCGGAGGTGCACAATCTGGTAGGCGTAACTGGTACTAATATCCAGCCAAGGCCCGGGATATTGCTCCGCTGGAGGGGAATCGGAATGGCAATGCGCCGTAAAAAGGTGGCGCTTGTCATATTGGCGGATACCGAAGGCAATCATGTCGACGTTCGCTCGTGCAGTTCCCGGATCGCGATCGCCGCCCATCACCCAGATGATGTTGTCGAAATCCTTGTAGCGCTGGCCGAGAAACTGTCCGTATTGCAGGAGTTTCTCAGGCCCGTTGGCCGTCACCTCATCGATGAAGCCTTCGTCCGTGCCGGGATACCCCAGATAGACCGGCGCGAGGAGCACAACTTGACCGTTCTCCGCAGCTTTGCGGATGACCCAATCCGCATGCGCGAAATACTTTTCGTTCGGAACGGACCAATCCGACATCTTGGGGAAGGGAGCCTCTCCGTAGACATTTTTGGGAGGGTTCTTGGCGAACTTGTGTTCGAGAAGATTCACGAGAACGGCGTTAAATCCTTTTGCTTTGCGATCCTGAAGATATTGCGCCGCTTCTTCTCTTGTAAGATTCGCGATCAGAGACCATGCTGCGTCGCCCTGTAAGAGGAATGGCGTACCGTCTTGGCCGACCAGAGAACGACGATTCTCGCTAATGCGAAACGGCCGGTTCGTGCTCGTCTGCTGTGACGCAGCCACCGCCGCAAATGTCAGCAGGCATGGCAGCAACCACCGATAAGCATGACTTCGAAAGTGTAGCGGCATCATGGGTCCTCCGTCGGAACAAAACATAACTTTATTCGCGCGTTCCCATCCACGCCATCAGGATTGAGTTGAGACGCCATCGAGGCGGGCGCCGCGCCGCCCAATCAGAACGAAAAGATACACGACACCCGCGAGACTCCACACTGCACCAACCTTCATGGCGAGCGAGGAGACGCTGAGCCAGATCCACAAACACACGCCGAATCCGATCACCGGGGAAAGAAAATTGGCGAGGAAAGCGAGGTTGCGGCGCTCGCGGCGCCGGAAGAAGTAATGACCGATCACGGAGAGATTCACGGCCATGAATCCGGCGCAGGCGCCGAAATTGACGAGCTCCGCTGCTTTGTCGAGATCGAGGATCAACCCGGCGACCATGGCGATTGCGCCCATCAGAATCATACTGTAGCTGGGGGTGCGGAGTTTGGGGTGGAGGTAGCCGAAGACGAAATGGGGCAGCTTGCCATCGCGCGCCATGCCGTAGAGCAAACGCGAGGCGCTGGCCTGACTGGTAATGCCACTGGCCCATGCCTGAGCGACAACCAGAAGGGCGATCAGATAGGCGAGCGCAGGGCCCCCGATGAGGCGGCCGATATCGCTGAAGGCCGTTTCCACGGGAGAGAAGGTGGTGTAGTCGGGCCAAATCAATTGGCCGAGATAAGTCTGCAGAATGAAGAGGCCGCCGGCGATGAAGCAAACGAGAATGGTGGCGCGGGGAATGTTTTTCTGGGGGTCCTTCGCGTCTTCGGCGAGAGTGGAGATACCGTCGAAGCCCAAGAAGGAGAGGACGGCGACAGGGGTTGCGGCCATCACGGCTTTAATGGAGAAATTCTGGGCGGAGTAAAAGGGCTCAAGGGAAATCAGGGTGCCGCGACCGATACCGTGCGTAAGAGCCCAGACGGCCGCGACGAGAAACCAGATGATCGAGATGCCCAGAATCACATTGAAGATGGTCGAAGCGAGCGAGGTCATCTCAATGCCACGTAAATTGATGGCGGTGATGGCGACGGCTGTGAAGATCACCCAAACGCTGTAAGGGACGGCGGGGAGAAGTTTGTGGGAAGTGGCGCCGACGATGATTACGCAGAGCATGGGCATGAGGATGTAATCGAGAATCATGACCCAGCCGGCGAGATAACCGACCACGGGGTGGATGGCCTTGGAGGCGTAGGCATAGGTGGAGCCCGCCTCCGGGAAGGCAGCGGCCATCTTGCCGTAGCTTGCCGCAGTGAAGCTGACGGCGATCATGGCGATGAGGTAGACCATGGCGAAATGGCCGCGGGACTGTGCTGCGCCGACGCCGAAGAAGGTGTAAGGGGCCGTTGGGCCGACGAAGGCAAGGCCGAAAAGCACAAGCGCCCAGAGAGAGAGGACGGGCTTTAAGCCGGGCTGAGATTTTGCGTGGGAACCATCGGAACTCCCCGCCTCTGTGGGCACGGGGCGATCAGTTGGTGAGGGCGACTGGGGCATGCGGAGCCGTGCCTCCATCGGAGGAGAATTTGGGGCGGAAACAGAGTAGGGGCATTCGCAGGAGCATTGACACGAAGACCTCGAAGCCGAGACACAGCAATCTATTGTAAGCGTCAGGGAACTTCAATCTATTAGGTTTGCCGTATTCTTTGTTGCGATGCTATCACGCGTAAGCTGTCCAATCTGTCTGCAGAACAAAGGTAAACAGGCTAATAAGATGGTGATTCTACTTCTGGTTCGGGACCAGGAGGTTGGTGGTTCAAAACCCTTGCGTCCGAGGACGGGTTTCTGTTCCTCCAAAGAAGGGAGAATGACCCCCAATTTCTCGTAAGCGACACCAGATAGGCAGTTGGGTTTTTGATCATTTCGACTGTTGACCTAAGGGTCGCAAGTTCGGATCTGGCTCGGGTGCCGTTCTTCCAGCTTCATTCCTTTATATCTCCAAGAAGATCCCCTTTGTCCTGCAGCGGCACAGTCGTAGCACATGTTTCGCGCCGGATTTATTGGACAGTGAATTGAGTGTATTCATGCAGCGGCTCCGAGTGCAAGGAGTTGCTGGCGAGCCTGGGCGGGCGTGAGGTAGCCCAGGCATTACGCAGTCTCCCTTCGACTCCGATGCATTCGGCGGCAAGGAATGCTGTTTTCATCTGATCTCCTAGTCGAAGGTTTGCATGTTGACCTTAATCCGAAAGACAGAGTGAGAGCGACACTGACTGCCGACCTGACATACAGCCATTCCGGTTGAGCTTTGTCTCATTCGAACAGCTCTAATACAGCAGGTACTTGGCCCTGACCGCTTTGAACTCATCGATCCTATCGATCCTGTCTCTCCACGCACGTCTTGGGCCCTGCGCGGTGCCGATAGACTCCTTGCCACCGGGCGCTTCCGCCGGTCTAGGGGCGCCGCGAGCATAATTCGGAACGCTCAATGACGTTGAGCGAGATTCGAAGCTGGGTGGGGCTACTGCAAGTGTACCCAATTTTTTGTCTCACTACAGGGGTTCATGCCAAAGCTTGGGAACAACTGTGCGAACAATTGGACCCAGACACCGCCTAAAATCATGCACTAAGACATAGGAACAAGCTAGACAAACCAACAACTTAGAAGATTTTTGTCGACCTCTGGATCTGGCTATCGTCGATGAGCCGAGTTGTGGATCGACCCACAGCGCAAGCTGGGTCTATCTGGTAGGACGCCTGCCTCCCAAGCAGAGGCGCCCAAAATCGGACCAAAAGCTCCAATCGGAACATGACCCAAAAAGTCTTCAGGAAAACCAAGCGCGGATTTGCGATCCCAGCCAAACAGGTTCCAGGGTCGCAACACCGACAACGGCTCCTCTGAACTTTCTGAGTCTTATTCACGTAACGGCCTGACACGCTTCCTCGGAACCCGCGCCGTGTCCCCTCCTCTTGTCTGGAAGCCGACTGTGTTGCGGGTTACGTCTATAACAAACCATCCCGCCACTCATCTTCTCGCTATGTACACGTCCACGGGCTGGCCGTGCTTCAGCCTCGTGGCTGTCCTTGCCTTCGATTTGCGCCGCTTGGGTTTTGCCATCAGCCTTCTACCTCTCCGCCGAGAGCTCTAAATCCGGAACAGATTGCGATTAAGCGCACGGGAGAGGGAAAAAATCATCGGGCCGGTCGAGATTGCGACCACAAAACGGACGAGCGGCGAAGGGCGGCGGGCGTTAGGCGAGGATAGCGAAACCGGCCGAGGGACATTTTTCTTAAAAGAAAATACGAGCAGGAATTCCCTGCTGCTGGGGGATGCGCGAGATGTGTTTCGCCGGTTAGTCCTTCAAAGTATGCGGGAACTTGCGTCGGAGTCGTTCGTTGCGTCGCAACACATTGACCTTCCACTGTAGATAGGACTGCAGGAGGTCACGCTGAGCAGCCGATACCTTTTGCAGAGGTTCAGAAGCGCTCATTACAAATGTGGCGCCGGGCTTGTAAGCTCCGCTGAAGGCACCTGCGGGCAACGATTGCAGGGCGAGGGCGTGCGTCACGGGGATCCGGGCGGTTTCGAGTGTTGCTAGGTATTGTTCGACGAATGGTGCGCCTCTTTCGGGCTCGGTGCTGTCGTCCACGGCGGCGGCCAGGGCAAAGAATTCCGGCGGCGGCAGAATCTGCGCGACGATGCGTTGCGCCAACTCGGTTTCCCGGCGTAGGAGTTCGGCGGTCGTGCGGTCTGCCGGCAGGTTGGCCGCCAGATATTCGGTGTAGACGATCAAGCCCGGCGCTGTGACCTCACGAAAGAAGTCTCCCAGGACGCGTAGGATGCGAATACCCAGCTGTGCTTCCCGCAGGAACTGCGCGAAGAACAGACTGTTGAACCGTGCGATGTCGGGGACTGCCGTTACAATCGCGACGATGTCGGCCGCATGGGTTTGCGCTTCTTCGCGATCGTGCCGCCCTTCCTTTGGCTCGCGGAGATTGCTGTAACGGTCCGCAAGCGCCAAAAGCTTCAGCATGACGAGCGCATGAGGCTGGGTCACGCGAACCTGGGCGGTGAATTCCTTGCCGTTCGGGAGTTTGCCTGAGACCTTGCGGAGATCGGACTGAGCAAGGGCGATCGATCCACCCGTGCAGGCGCGCGCGTGCACGCCGTCCTGAATGTGCACACGAAAGTCCCTCTCGCGTTTGTATTCTTCCGGTGCCAAGAATTCGATGCGCATCTTCTCGGTGTTGTTCGGAATGGGCTTCTCGAACTGAAAATTGCGCGATTCTGGAACGGGTATGTAGCCGAGCTTCTCGAAAATCTGGGCGAGTTGTAGCGGTTCCTTGCGCAAGGCGAGGACGTTGAGAAGAAAGTCGACGTCTTTCGTCGCACGGACTTTTTCGACGGCAAACTTCATGGCCTGGGCCCCGGCCATGACGAAATCTTCGGCCGCCGGCCCGAGGGCGTCGAAGAGTTCGAGAAGGTAGGTGCGCTGGGGTTCGGGGATCACGCGGCCTTCCAGCGTGACGCAATGGCGTTGTCGAGAAGGTAGTCTGCCTGCTTGAGATCACGCCCGCCACGGGCATACAGGTCCAGATACGCCTGAATGTTGGAGACGCGGGGTGCAGGCGCATCGGTTCTGGCATAGAGGAACACCCCCTCATCATACGGGTAGATGAAGCGAAGCCGGGGGGCTGTCCCGGACACCGGACGTTCGCTGAGTTGGCGGAGCCTCGCGTCGTTCTGGTCCGGGAGCAGAAACACATCGATGCGGTCCAGGTCGATGAACGGAGCGTCGGTTGCCGCTGCAGCGGCAGTGAACGCGTAGGGACCGCGGAGGAGCGGTTGTAAACCGGAGTTGATTTGCGCCAGGGTGGTTCCCAGTGGATTTGAGATTTCGAACGAACTGCGTAAACGCCAGCGGTAGCGTTCCTTGTATTTTTCCGCCCATTCCAGCAACAGACGGCGCGGTTCGGGGACGACAACGGAGGAGCCTTGCCGCCGTACCCAGAGTTGTTCGTCGAGACTGGAAAGCGCTTTCGAAAGGGCTCCGAGACTGATGGCAAACTGGATCTGCTGGGTGGAGAACGCACGGGCGACCCGCTTTGTTTCGGCAGCGAGTTCGTTGGCGATTTCGGTGAGGCTCCAGGGTTTTGGTTTCTCGAGCAGGACGCGCAGAACGCGGGACGATCGCCCGGAAAAAACATTGGTGAAAAGCGGGGAGGCGGATTCACCGCTCCGTTCTTTGGCTCGCAGTCCAAGCCGCTGGAGTGTGAACGTGCCGGGAACATTAATCGAGATATTTCCGGCGAGGTCGATGAAATCGATGCCTTGCTCGATGCAATAGGTCTGCGAGCGTGGAGAGAGCGCCGGGCAGATCAGGGCGAAGGAAACACCGGGGCGAAGAGATTTCATGCGGCGGACCCATGGAGCGATGTCCTCGAGGAGCTTGGGTGACACGACAGATTTGAACTCCCCGAGCACGAGGATACGACTCTTCCCGGATTCGAGTTCGAACTGGACGTCGAACGCGTCTTTCGGTTGGGCTTTGACCGCACGGATGCGTACGCCGGGCAAGTCCCGGACGGGAATCTGAGTGCGGAGGGCCTGAAGGGCCTCCCTTTCGAATTGGGCCTCTGTGGCCTGCATGGGTGTAATGTTCTCATATTGGAAAACACGTTGTAAAGGAAAACTTTCCTATATAGTGCATTTTCGCAAATACGAAAAGACGACCTCTATCCTATGACAAACATCTGCCGAATTCACTGAGGCGCCCTTCCAAGGGGGGAGCGGTTCGCGGCTCTCGCGCAGTGGTCGGTTCCCTAAACCTTGCACGTTTCTGGCAGGAGCGCCTGCCTCGTGAGCAGAAGTGCTACATTCGGGAAATGGTTGTTGAGAGTGAAACTCACACGGTCCATCAATCCCGCCGCATGAGGTGACCCACGTAATGGAGCAGTAGAGACTGGTGACAGACCAGATATATTTTCATGAGCGGATACCGGTGGATAGGCGTCCCGGCAGCTACTGCTTGAAGAGCGCCCCTATCGACCTTCTCAGGAATCCCGCCACCGCATTAAGCCGTAGCCGCTTCCTTGGGAGCCCAATGTTTGGCAGTGCGCATATCGATCCAGTCACAGTGAAGTTCAAGGTGTATCTCTGCGTCGCCTTGGGGTACAAGGAAACGTTCCAAGGCTGCTGGTATGGGGGAATAAATTCCGCCGTTCATTTCCTGCAGCAGTCGCTCAAGCTGGATCGCACCTTCGGCCCGGAGCACACCGTTGAGGTTGGCAGAGACGACGTCATGCAGTCGGATTTCATACTGAAATGCCGCGCTAACCGTACCCGATGCTACATAAGTAATCTTGTTGCCGGAGCACTGTCACGTCGCGAACAAAGATGCCAAACGGGGGAAGGATCACCCGGGTGCTGCGTGTCCCGTCGGGACCAGCAATTGCGCGAGCTGCCATATGCCGAAAGTAAAGATTCCCAGTATGCATGCACCGCTCACGGACCATCTCATTAGAGTTGTGCGAACCAGTGCGCCATAAGTCTACGAAGCGAAACCATGGACTGAAACAACAAGCCCTCAGGACTTCCCGCCTGCTCAGTGAAGAATATGAATTGTCCAGTCGCGAAGGGCATCTGTAACCGCGATTATAGCGGATTTTGTTTGCCCATCGTAAGACCATTCGGGATCCTTTCCCCCTTCCAGTTGAATCCGATTCGGCTTCGTCTCCAAACCAAGAATTTTCAGTTCAGCGCCATGCCACCACGGCTGAAAGCCATTGGTCACCACCTGACTCGACACGCGAATATCAAGCTTTGTAACTTCACAGGAATAATTAATGCGCAGGAATTTGCCGTTTTTGTACTCGAAGGTGTGCCCGTCATCTTCATAAAGTGAACCATGGCAGTCCTTGCCTGGATAAACGCGAAGTTGCAGTGGGCCGTCGGGTTTCTCGTCCGTAGACTGCACGATCGGCTGTTCGGGAAGAATCGCGCCGGCGCGGACGTACAGAGGCAGCTGGTCTAGCGCTGGGTGCAGTTCGAGCCTGTCTTTGTCTGAGTATTTTGTCGTGGTCCAATAGTCGTACCATTCACCCGGCGGAAATTGAACTGTGTGTGCGTCTAGCGTGTCGGTCACCACGGGGGAAACGAAGAGATCCTCTCCAAAAAGGAAATCCCGATCGTTTTGATAAAACGATTCCGCCTGGGGATATTGCAAAAACACCGGTTGCATCAGAGGGATGCCAGTTCTCGAGGTTGCTTCCATCTCCGTGTAGATGTATGGCATCAAGCGGTAGCGAGTTTCGATGAACTTGCGACGGATAGCTTCGTGCTCCGGGCCATTCGCCCAAGGCTCGTGATCGCTCGTCCCCTTCATCGCGTGGCTTCGGTACAGAGGATTGAACGCTCCTACTTCGACCCAGCGGGTGAGAAGGTTCGCTTCTGGACTGCCGCCAAATCCCCCGATATCCGCGCCAACCAATGGAAAACCGGAGAGACCCAGGCTCAAGAGATTGCTTGTGCTCATCGCCAGATGAGCCCAGGTCGGCAGATTATCCCCGGTCCAAGTTGCCGAGTAACGTGCTCCGCCCGCATAACTCGCACGGGTTAATACGAACGGGCGCTCGTCGGACCTTAGCCGGAGACTTCCTTCGTAAGTGGACCGGGAATTTAGCATTCCGTAAATGTTGTGTATCGCCCGGTGATCCAAAGTTGTTCCATCGTCGAGGCGATGAATGTTGTCCAGAGGCATGGTTCTGAGAGGCGGTACAAAAACAGCAGGCTCATTCATGTCGTTCCAAAATCCGCTTGCCCCATCCTTCACGAATTCCTGGTACTGCATTCCCCACCAATCTCGCACCCGCGATAAAGTGAAATCAGGAAACACGCTGTCGCCCGGCCACACTGGAGCAATATAAAGCGATCCGTCCGCTTTTTTCAGAAAGACGTTGTCCTTCATACCGCTATCAAACGCTTCGTAACCTGTGTTCGGAGCGTATTTGATGTGCAGATCGGTTATCAAAACGGTGTGAAAATGCTGAGCCGCAAGTTCATGGATCATCTCCTCGAAGTGCGGAAAATATTCACGGTTGACGGTGAACGGGGCAAATCCCTTCTGATAGTCGATATCTAGATAAATCGCGTCCGCTGGGATCTTGTCCTCTCGAAGCCTGTTGGCGATTTCCCGAACACGCGCTTCGGGGTAGTAGCTCCAACGGGACTGTTGATATCCCATAGCCCACAGTGGAGGAAGCGGAATGCGTCCGACTAGCGCGGTGTATGAGGACACCACAGATTTGGGATCGGGCCCGGCAAAGTAGTAGTAGTCCAACTCGCCGCCCTCGGAGCCAAAAGAGTAATACTCAGGAGATTCCGTGCCGAAATCGAAGCTGCTGCGGTATGTATTATCGAAGAATATTCCGTAGGCGTTCCCTTTCTGCATCCCGATGAAGAAAGGAATTGTCTTGTAGAGCGGATCCGTGGTATCCCCCCAACCGGGATTATCCGAATTCCAAAAAGAAAAAGCGCGGTTGCGGCGGTTTATCGGACCCGCTTTATCGCCGAGGCCAAAAAACAGTTCCTCCAGCGGCATCTTTTTCCAAACACGCATGCGGGAGCCGTTCCATGCCATCGGCAGAAGAGGTTCATCGGCGAGGACTACATTTCCGCGATTGTCTGCAAAACTGACGAGCAACGGAGATTTGTTTATCGTTGCGACCGCAGAACCTGCGCGAATGCTTATCGCTTGAGCAGTTTCCTGGATAGTGACGGCGGGTGGTTCCGCTTGCTGAACCACAGCCCAGGAAAAATCCTTCATGAAGGATCCGTCAGGAGCCACCCGGACCCGGAAAACTCCTTCTCGAAATGCGGTGATGCGCACTCTCGCTTTTCCGGCAAGCACCTCGACGCCATCACCGCGCCGTTCCACGGTCTGCACATCGCCCAGGTGTTGCCATCCCTGAGCATGACATTGCAATCCAAAACACAGCGTTCCGGCAAGCACGCTGGCAATCCGCATTTTCCAGTTCCAGAAAGAGTTCTTCATGCTGTGCGAACCTCGGATGTTCCGAATCGGCTCTCGCCGAAGTGCGGCACTATTGAGACAAGAAGACTGTGTCCCAATAGTGCAGCTCCGGGAGGGTGAACTCGATCCATGCAGTATGACGCATCCAGGCCCCGAGGTTAAGATGATTTATCGCGGTAAGCCCTCGGAAGGACGGGCTAAGATTGCCATCATCAATGCCGGACAAGTTGACCTCGAGTTTCTTCAGCCTATCGGCGAGAACAGTAGTTGGAAGGATTACCTCGATACAGAAGGGGAAGGTGTTCAGCACATTGCCTTCAGAGTGGAGGATACTGCCAAGGCTACGGAGTTCTTCAAGCAACTCGGCATGGGAGTAGTACATCAAGGCAGATTTGACAACGATGATGGGAGCTACACTTACATCGATAGCCGCGAGCAGCTCCTCGTGAATGTGGAGCTTCTGCACGACGATCCAAAGAAATAGGGAATATCCGGTAGTAGCCGCATCACGCACCCGCGCTTGCACCGGGATTCGAGCGGAGGAGCAGGGGTATCTACTTCTCGCAAAAGACCGAGGAAAAGCAGATTCCCCGTGCGGTCCCACAGCCGAAAGCAAAACAGGCGACAGCGAAACTAAAGGAGATGAATCTCGCCGAGGGAGTGTCCAGAGCTTCCTGCAGATGTGTTTGAGCCATAGGCCTGTTGGTGCCCAAACGGAGCTCCATGGCGGCTCCCCAGATTTCATTTTTACGCTATATTACATTTGATCCGTTCGGCTGGAAGGTGGAGCTGCAATGCATTGAGGACACAGACCCTTAATCTGTGGATTGCGCTTTCGATCCTCACTTCCCCGAGCGACTTCTTTTCAGATCAGCAGAGTGCCGAGACGGAACTACTGATCTGTCTGCCTAATCGTTTTGCTCAGACCATTGCAGGGGTTTGATCGTGGTCATCTTTTCATAGCGGGTGCTGAGCTTGGGAGGGATGCCGACAGTAGTCATACACAGATCGAAGTCGCCCAAAGTGCCGTAATTCACATAGCCGTGGCCGCCCGCTTTGGTGTGATCGGCCAAAAGGAACCGGCGCGTCGCTCGCTTCAGCATCACTTGAGTGAGGCGCGCAACTTCGGGTGAGCGCACGAAGCAGACGCCATTCTCGTCAACCGCGTCGGCGCCGACGAAGGCGGCATCGAAAGAGAGCAGTTCCAGCAGGCGCTCGGAAAGGCTGCCGCCAAGGAAGTTGGTATCACGATTGTAGAGCCCCCCGGGAATTTCCAGTTGGATTTGGGGGAAGCGAGCGAGTTCCGGGATAACGGCAATGGAATTGGTGACGACCTTCATGGCTACGTCAGTTTACTCCAGCGAAAGTATTTGGTCGTGGATGTCCACACTGACTGAATCCCTATTGCGGTGACCTGCTCTAGCTCAGTAACCAAATACCTGAGATAAAGCGGTACTGAATGCGGCACATACCTTCCGCCCGGTACCGAAACTGGGTCGAGAATTTGGTTCTCTTCGATTCGAGCAGTAGCTAGCTCTGGAAATGCGTGGACAAAGTTTTCCCAGTCGATGGGGTACTGCATGAGCTTGTTCTTGTTCGGGCTTGCAGACCGAAACTCGTGAACCAAGAACAGTCCCAGTTCTGCATCGTACTTTTTTGCTTCGAACAAACCGCTCGAAAGTTCGGCTGGACATCGAAGTCGCCTACGCGGACAACGATGCCATCAACCAGAGCACGCAAATCCTGAGAGCAATCCAAGCTGCGCCCGAAGATCGTCCGGATGCCATCGTCTTTGAGCCTGTTGGAGGTACCGCGTTGCCACAAGTGGCCCGCGCGGCGGTGAGTTCCGGAATTGGCTGGGCGGTACTAAATCGCGACGCCAACTATATCCGGAGCTGCGCGCCGTCAACAAAGCGCCGGTTTTCTGTGTTACGTCCGACCACGTTGAAATCGGGCGAATCCAGGAACGCCAGTGCGCCGCCCTTCTCCCCACGGGGGGTTCCGTCCTCTACATCGAGGGACCTTCGGAAAATTCGGCGGCCAAGGAGCGCGCCCAAGGTATGCAGGAGGCCAAGCCCGCCAACATCCACGTGATCACGTTGAAGGGGCAGTGGACCGAGGAAAGCGCGCGACGCGCGGTGCGTTCCTGGCTGAAACTCACGACCTCACAGAAAACCAACATCGATCTGGTTGGCGCCCAGGACGATTCCATGGCCATTGGTATACGAAAAGCGTTTCAGGAATTGCCGTCCGAAATCGAGCAAGAGCGCTGGTTGGGCATCCCAAACCTGGGCTGCGACGGTCTTCCGAAAACAGGACAAGCCTGGGTGCACAGCGGTCTTCTGGCTGCCACCATCTATGTTCCGCCCAACACGGGCCAGGCCATTGAGATGCTCGTCGATGCCCTGCAGAACTCAAAGACGCCTCCCGAGCGCACCAGTACAATCGCTGTTTCCGTGCCGCCGCTCGAATCGCTCCGTCCGCATAATTAGCTCCGCTGCACAATTGTCTTTCTTCACCGATTCTCTCGGCGTATAATGCCGCTTAAATCGTTTTTGCGCATCTCTCGTAACCCTCAGGAGGTCTTGCAATGTCCGTCAAGCACCTTGATCCCCCGAAATCAGAGCAAACTCTGGATCGTAGAGAGTTTCTTGCCGCCAGTGGTAGCGGCGTGCTTGCTGCTGCTCTCCCCGCAACATCTCCCTTAATGGGTGACGGTTCCTATTTCTCCGCCGAATCGGCCCGCGCCCGGCAAGTTTCATCCGCAAGCAAGCGCAAAATCCCCATCGGTGTGTTCGATTCGGTCTACGAAAAGCTCTCTATCGATGCCATGCTCGACAAAATCAGCGCCCTCGGGCTCGAAGCCATCGAAATTGGCACTGGTGGCTATTCGGGCTCCGCGCACTGCCCGGTGGATGAATTGCTCGCCGATCCAGCGAAAGCGAAAGCGTGGCTTAAGAAATTTGAGGACCGCGGAATTCGTGTTGCCACGCTGAGCTGCCACGGCAATCCCATTCATCCGGATCCCAAACACGCCGCCACGGACGCGGAGACGTTTAAGAAAACCGTACTGCTGGCCGAGCGCATTGGCGTCAAGGTTATCGTCGGCTTCTCCGGGTGTCCGGGTGGTTCGCCAACGGATACTCAGCCGAATTGGATCACGTACCGTTGGCCCCCCGAGTACGACGAAATGCTGAAGTGGCAGTGGAAGGAGAAGGTCCTTCCCTACTGGAAAGAAGCCGCCAAATTCGCGCGCGAACACGGTGTGCATCGCCTTGCCTTCGAGATGCATCCAAACTTTGTCGTTTACAATCCACGCACACTGTTGAGGCTCCGCGAAGCCGTTGGCGAGGAGATTGGCGCCAACTGCGACCTGAGCCATCTTTTCTGGCAGGGTTGCGATCCGGTCGAAGTGATCCATTTCCTCGGCAAACCGGGCGCCATCTACCACGCGCACATGAAGGACACCGTTCTCTACCCGGACAACGTTGCCAAATACGGCGTCCTCAACTTTGTCTTCGAATCCGGGGATCTTCCCCTGGCTTCCGATGCCTTCCGCGCCGTCGGCTATGGCCACAGCGCGTCAGTCTGGAAGTCCATCATCCAGGCTTACATGGATGTCGGCTACGACGGCATTCTCAGCATCGAAAACGAAGATCCCATCCTGACCGGGGAAGTTGGCGTCGAACGCGCTGCCTACGTTCTCAAAAACGTTCGCGACGAGATCTTCGGGGTCTGAGGTGAATTGCCGCCAAATTGTAGACTCCTGAGGTGTTACGGACTGGGGCGCTGCGGTTGGGCGCCCTTTCCGTTTTTCAAGCGGAGCAGTGCTTTCCGATTCGCCCTCACCCGCTTCGCCGCGCAATCGCCTTAGGCTATGTTGCTCCGCGCCTTTCTGAGTTGCAAAATAGCGCCTAGCCAAAAAATTCATGATTTCAGAGGCACGAAAGGCCCCGCTATGGTACAAAACCGTTGTCTGTGCGGGTTTGCGACCAAAAGTGAGGCCTTCGCTTGACCGAACATACCACAACAGAGTGTTTGCTCTTCCCAGATATTTTTGATCGGCCGGTGATTGCGAAGTTTGATCAACGGCAAGGCAGCTCCGATGGCGGCGCGATTCTGCTGAAGGCGGCCGAGCGGCGCTTGCGACTGACGGTGGCGTTGGCGGCTTGTCTGAAAGAGGAGCGGCAACCGGGCAAGATCTTGCATGAAATAGAAGAACTGCTGACGCAGCGGGTGATGGGCATGGCCTTGGGATATGAAGACGCCAACGACGCCGCGCGTCTCGCATGCGATCCGGTGCACAAGCTGTTGGTGGGCCGTGATCCCATCGACGGTGAGGATCTCGCCTCGCAGCCCACGTTGTCGCGTTTTGAAAATGCTCCGGACCGCCAGGAACTTTTGCGCATGAGCGAGGCGCTGGCGGACTGCGTCATCGCGCGCCATCGCAAACGGCTGCATGGCCGCGCCCGCCGCATCACCATCGATCTGGACCCTACTGACGACCCGACGCACGGCTAGCAACAGTTCACCTTTTTCAACAGCCACTATGATAGCTACTGTTATCTGCCGATGGTTTGCTTTCTCACCTTCAATGACGAAGCGGAACAGTACTTGGTCGCCGCCGTGTTGCGCCCGGGTAATGTTTCTGGCTCCTGCGGTGCGATCGGTATTTTGCGCCGGTTGCTTCGGCGTTTGCATTCTGCGTTTCCCGGAGTGCTTTTCCGCGTGCGATTAGATGGAGGGTTTGCGGCGCCGGAGGTTCTGGAATTTCTAGACCGCCAGCCGAGTGTGGATTATGTCGTGAACCTGGCCTCCAATGCGGTGTTGGATCGATTGGTCGAGCCGGCCATGCGTGCCGTTCGCCGCTGGTCCAGGGAAAGCAGCCAGACCGAGCATGTCTACGGAGAGTTCCGCTACAAGACCCAGAAGACCTGGAAGTACGCGCGTCGCATCCTCTATAAGGCGGAAGTCACTTGGCATCCCAACCGCGATGCGAAGGATAATCCGCGCTTTGTTGTCACCAACATGAAACAGAGTCCCCGATGGCTCTACGAGAAGGTCTACTGCCAACGCGGCGACCTGGAAAATCGCATTAAGGAATTGCACTACGGCATGGAAATTGGACGCACCAGTTGCACGAGTTTCTGGGCCAATCAATTCCGCGTGTTGATGACTGCGGCGGCGTATGTGTTGATGCAGGAACTGCGGTTGCGTCTGGCCCGCACGGAGTGCGCGCGGGCACAAGTCTCGATGCTACGCCAACGCTTTCTGAAACTCGGCGTTCAGGTGGTTGCCACGGTACGTCGCGTGGTGCTGCATTTGCCGCAAGCATTCCCCTATCGCGACCGCTTTCATCGTCTTGCTCTGAGCCTGGGTGCGCAAACCGGGTAAGTTCCCGCCCGCACCGACATAGCCAATGATTCCTTTGTCCACCTCTTGCTCGCAGTGTCTCTCTTTGCGCCAGAATGCGGCCTCGAACCTTGCTAAGCACCTTGGAATCAGTTCTCTGGTTCAGCCAAACTCTTCCACAATTCGCCCATTGTCGCGCTCGTACAAAAACTCTTCACTCAATGGCCCTTCGCGAATAAAGCGGGCTAGTAACGAGGATCCTTGATGACGCAGGTGACGCGCGCTCGCCGAATTCCCCGGCTGCCCACCCAATCCCGAAGCGTGAGAACTTCCTTTCGACCATCGGAAAGCGGCGAAGAAGCTCCTCACTGCACTGTTCCAGTGGAAGAATTAGCCGGAGGAAGCTGGCGTTCCCAGCGGGCAATGACGGCGCTTGGCAGACAGTTGCCGATGACGTTGACCGACGTGCGCGCCATATCAATCAGCGCATCAACGCCGAGAATGATGAAGATCGGCTCCGTGGGCAGATGAAACGTCGCAGCCGTGGCCAATAGCACGACGAGAAGAGCGCGCGGCACGCCTGCCACGCCTTTGCTGGTGAGCATGAGAGCGAATACCATGAAGAGTTGCTGCGTCCAGCTCATCCGGATGCCTGCGGCCTGCGCCACAAAAATCGAAGCCATGGCCAGATAGAGAGTCGAACCATCGAGATTGAAGCTGTAGCCCGCAGGAATGACGAACGCGACGATCTCCCGGGGGCACTCCAAATTCTTCCATCGATTCCATGGCGCGGGGCAATGCCGCTTCCGAGGTGCTCGTGGCGAAAGCGATCGTGGCGGGCTCCGCCACCGCTTTCAAGAAACGCCCCAGCGGCAAGCGCGCCATCAGCACGATCAGCAGAAAGACCAGCAGCAGGAAAGCGAGCAGCGCGCCCCACGCCGTAAGCAGCAATTTTGCCAACGGCAAGAGCACGGTCATTCCCATGTGCTCCACGGTGTAGGCCATCGCGGCGCCCACGCCGATCGGCGCGTAGTACATCACGATGTTTGTGAAGGGGAACATCGTCTGTGCGAGCGATTCCGCGACCCTCAGGATGGGTTGCCGGGTTTTCTCCGGCACACGCGTCAGCGCGATGCCAAAGAGAATCGCGAACACGGCCACCTGCAGAATCTGGTTCTCCGCAATGGCCTTGACGATATTTTCCGGGAAAATGTGCAGCACAAACTCATCCCACTTCAGAGGTGCAGCTGCCGGTTGTGATTGTTCGGCCGCCGCGGCAGGCAAAAGCAGCCCCTCGCCCGGCCGTGTCAGGTTGATCGCTGCTATCCCGATGAACAACGCAATGGTCGTTACCGCCTCAAAGTAGATCAGGGTTTTCAAGCCAATCCTGCCAACCTTTTTCAAGTCACCATGACCCGCGATCCCGGTTATGAGCGTGCCCAGAATCAACGGCGCCACGATCACCTTAATCAGGCGCAGAAAAATATCGCTCAGAAGGCGCAGGTGCGCCGCGAGTTCCGGACGATCCAGCCCGACCTCGAACTCCGCGAGCATGGCGAAGAATAACCAAAATGTAAGGGAACGCCTGCGCAGCCCCGCAAGCGCCAGACAAAACAGGCCAACCCAGCGGAGGACGATGTACACGGCTTGCCCCGGCAGAATCACCAACAATAGCGACCCCGCTGCAAACAGCAACAATCCTGCCGGCAAAAACAGGGAATACCTTTTGGATTTTGCGTTGGCCAAGACACGTCCACGGTTTGGATTCAGTAGGAAGCGAGTGGCGCCATCATAGCGTGAGGTGCGAGAGCCAGAACAGATTTTCTTTTATTGTGATTGCGCGGAGGCTTGCCGTAATTTCCTAGCGGCTGCTATTGTGCCTGCATGTCAAAAATCAGCCATCTGGAATGTTCGCGGTGCCACGCCACTCTAGCCGCTGATAAGTCCCAAACAGTTTGCCCGCAATGCGCCGGCTCGCTGTACGTGCGCTATGACCTCGCGCCACTGAAGGGCATTGCCCACCGTGATCAAATTGCCAGGGAATCCTCTGCGACTGGGTGGTCCGGTTTGTGGCGATACCGCTGCGTTCTACCTGATGTCGAGCCCGTCACTTTAGGCGAAGGCTGGACGCCCATGCTGCGCAGCCGGCGCTACCCCAACGTGTTTCTGAAGGAGGAAGGCCCGAATCCCACAGGAAGTTTCAAGGCCAGAGGTCTGGCGCTCGGCGTCACCATGGCGCGCCATTACGGGTTGAAAAAGCTCGCCGTGCCGTCAGCGGGAAACGCCGCGGGGGCCCTGGCCGCGTATGCCGCAGCCGCTGGACTCGAAGCCCACATCTTCAATGCCCAAGGATGTGCCGTTTGCCAATTACGTGGAGGCGGTTCTGTACGGTGCGAAGATTACCCTGGTGGATGGACTGATATCCGACTGCGGCCGGATGGTGGCCGAGGGGAAAGACAAAGAAGGCTGGTTCGACATGTCCACGCTGAAAGTACCCTTTCGCGTGGAAGGAAAGAAGACCATGGGCTACGAACTGGTCGAACAACTCGGCTGGGAGTATCCAGCGGCGGTGTTCTATCCCACCGGCGGCGGAGTCGGCTTGATCGGTATGTGGAAAGCTTTTGGCGAATTGGAGGAACTCGGCTGGGTGCGGCCGGGCAAGAGACCGCGCATGATTGCGGTGCAGTCAGCGGGATGCGCTCCAGTCGCGCGCGGCTTTGAACAGGGCGAAAAGACGAGTCGGATGTGGCAGAATGCAGCGACCTTCGCTTCCGGCCTTCGCGTGCCCAAGCCCTACGGCGACTACATCACGCTGGAAATTCTGCGCGAATCGGGCGGTGTGGCGCTTTCCATCACCGATGAACAGATTCTTGCTTCGCTGAAAGATTGGGCCAAGAACGAGGGAATCTTTCTATCACCGGAAGGTGCTGCGGCCACGGCAGCTTACGACCACTTGCTAAGCACCGGCTACCTCAAGCCCGAGGATCGCGTCGTGTTCTTTAATACAGGCGCGGGACTCAAGTACAAGGACGTAACCGCGGAAGCTGCTGGCCTACACCGTCCCGCGTAGCTGGCGGAGGCCACGCCTGCCTTCACGATTTCCAGAAAGCTCTCTGTTCGCTTAACGCTGCGGCTTATCGCGCGGCGTCGCGCCCAGCAGGCTTCCAGAGTTCGATCGGGTTGCCCTCGGGATCGTACAAGCGTGCGAAGCGGACGTTTGGGCACATTTGCGCGTCGATCTCAACGCTGATCCCGGCGGCGCGAAGTTGCGCTGCCATCGCATCGAGATTGCCTACGCGAAAATTGATCATCCACACTTTGCCGGCGTCCCCGAAATATGTCGTGGTTTCCGGGAAAGGCGCAAAGGCCGTTGGCCCGGCCTCCTGCTGCCAGGGAGGCGTTTCGTAACCCGAGGGAACGACGGCCACGCCCAGATGATCGCGGTACCACTCCGCAAGCGCGACAGGGTCACGGGCGAGGAAAAACAGTCCGGCCGATGCCCTTTACTTTTTCCATTCTTGCCGCGCTCAGAAGCGCAGTTTGGAGAGGTAGTCGTAGCTGTTGGTGAGGCTGGCAAGAGCATCCTTCGGCCAATCGTTTTCGACGATGAAGTGCTTAATGCCGGCCTTGTCCGTGTTGGCGAAGATGCTTTTCCAGTCGATGACGCCAGAGCCGACATCGGTCATGTCAGCTTCCAGAGTTTCCAGCTTCGTTAAAACCGGCTGGTCGTCCGAGTATTTCGGCAGCTTCTTCATGTCCTTGACATGGACCAGCGGGAAGCGGCCCGGGTAGCGATTGAAATACGAAACGGGATCCTGGCCTGCGACGACGATCCAGCAAAGATCCATCTCCATGTTGCAGAGTTTCGGGTCTGTAGAATCGAGCAGAAAATCATAGGGGCGCTTGCCGCCCAGCAGTGGGCTGGGCTGAAACTCCCAGGTGTGATTGTGGTAGGCGAAGTGGATGCCGGCCTTGTTCGAGGCTTCTCCGGCTTTGTTGAATAGGTCGGCGATGCGTTTGTAGCCATCCGGCTGCTTGCGTGCATCATCCGGAATCCACGGGCAAACGATGTAGCTCTGCCCGATGATCTGTGCGGCTTCAATCGTTTCAGGCCAGTGGCTTTCGACGATGTCGTAGTCGATGTGGGCGGAGGGCGCGGTCAGCCCATCCTTGTCCAGGATGGCGCGAACGTCCTTCGGTGAATGGTTGAAGAGGTCCGCGAACTCGACTTCTTTGTAGCCGATGGCGGCGACTTTGGCGATGGTGCCCTCAAAGTCGCTCTTCATGAGGTCGCGGACGGAGTAGAGCTGCACGCCGACTTTTTCGATCTGATGCGTGGCGGCGAAGCTCTTGCTGGGGAGGGAAGTCAGAACAGCAGTTGCGATGGAAGTTTCCAAAAAGGTTCGGCGGTTCATGGTGCAATTGTACTCCTTCGTGGAGCGAAGGGAACAGAAGATTGGTAAAAAAAGAAGGGCGGTCCAACCACGCCGGACCGCCCTTCACCGGAGAGCACTTCATCAGTCTCTAGGCGGTCCTGTCAAGAAGGCCAAACACATTTTCCATTATTTTCCAATTACGCATCTCTACGCTATATATAAATGCCGCCGTTCAAGCGAGTTAAGGTTTGCTAGAGGAAGCTTGGGAAGCTAGGAACAAAAATCTGAAACGCTTGAACTGGCTGCACTTAGCAGATCGCAAGGGGCCCTTAATTGGAAAATAATGAAAAATGACAATATAACACAATCGTACGCGCTGAATTGGCGTCAGATAAATTAGGCTTGAGGCCTCAGCGCGTGTCGGTTCCAGGCCAGTCAACCTACAGAACAGGTGGAATGCGGCCAAGAAACGTTGGAGCTTCATCGGAGGCGCGTTTTCACGAATGGCCGAAGTGGGGCGCGGCGCTCTGCGCGCATTCGATAAAACCGTTTGAAGGTAGGATTCAAAATGCGCTGACTTCTGGAGCAAGTCGCGAGCATTGGTTATCGTGCAACGCGGTAGTGATTAGGCAGTCTGCTCAATTGAAAAATCTAAATCTCTTGTATCACCTCGGGGAATTGCATTGGTTTGGCTGGACATTGCCATTTGAAACGTTTTATATTGGCGGTCGTAGTTGTCGTAGAGGCATCAAGCCAGGAGGCTGATATGACTTGCCGTTTTCTCCATGTCCTTGCTCTTGTACTCATTTGTGTCGCACCTGCTTTGGGCCAAGATTCAGGGTATGTCCCCGGTGGCGCGTCCGGATGGGACCCGGAATGGCAGCAGATTCCCGGTCCCGCATGCCTCACAATGAGGGGCGCCTGGGAAGGTCGGTCGACGACTTGCACACCCGAGGATCACGCAAATTGGCTTGCAGATGTAACGCATTGGCGCAACGAACGGCGCATCCGGATCGGTTACGACGATTCTCGTTATGATTTGCCGGTATTGAAGTGGACACAATCGAGTTTCATGCAGCCCCAAATGATGGTTCAGGATCGCTTTTTCTACGATCCTGTGGCTCACCGATATACGGTTGACCGGTACGCAGATGACACTGTGAAGCGTTACGGTGGAATCGATGCTGTCCTGATCTGGCCGACTTATCCCAACATGGGCATCGACAATCGCAACCAGCACGACATGATTCGCTGCATGCCCGGCGGAATCGCGGGTGTGCGCCAAATGGTCGCGGATTTTCATCGGAGAGGAATACGAGTGTTGTTTCCGATGATGATGTGGGACCAGGGGACTCGCGACCCTGGAAAATCTTGGCCTAGTGCGATCGCGACGCTGATGGCTGAAATCGGGGCGGACGGCATCAATGGCGACACGCAAGACGGAGTTCCACGGGCCTTCGTGGAAGCCTCGGAGCGCGTAGGTCACCCATTGGCGTTTGAGCCAGAGGGAGGTCCGCCTGATGAAGCTGTGACCTACAATGTCCTAACCTGGGGCCAATTCAAATTCCCTTTTGATCCGCGCGTTGATCGCTACAAATGGCTTGAACCAAGGCATATGGTGAATATTTCGGATCGTTGGAACCGCGATAAGACAAATGACCTGCAGTTCGCATTTTTCAACGGAATTGGGTGGGAGAGTTGGGAGAATATCTGGGGTATCTGGAACGGCATCACGCCTCGTGACAGTGAAGCCACCCGGCGCGTGGCGACGATCGAGCGCGGAATTGCCCCGTTCCTTGTAAGTATGGATTGGGAACCGTTTTTCCCGATGCTAGATTTTGGGGTATTTGCGAGTCGCTGGCCGTTGGGAGAAGAAACGGTTTGGACGATCATCAATCGCAACGAGTACAACATCACGGGGCCGCAAATGGAACTGCCGGTTGAGCAGGGGATGCATTACTTTGATCTGTACCACGGCCTGGAGCTCACGCCAGAACAACGAGGAGACAAGGCCATCCTAATATTCTCGTTAAGCGCCAAGGACTACGGAGCAGTTCTGGCCACCAAATCGCCCCTTACGGAAACCAGAAAAGAGCTAATGAGAAAGATGCAAACTCTCACCGCTACACCGCTGGCCAGCCTGTCGGACCGCAGGACCATTCTTAACCAACAAATGGTAGAGGCCGCCGCAACAAAGCCCCCGGCCGGGACTCCAGCAGGAATGGTCAAGATTCCCGAGGGCGATTTTCTTTTCAAAGTTCACGGCATCGAAATCGAGGGCTTCGATGACATTGGAGTAGACGTTCAGTATCCATGGGAAGATTCGCCCCGCCGCTACCATGAGCACGTCGTTCACGTGAAGTCGTACTGGATCGACAAATATCCGGTGACCAACGCTGAATTCAAAAAGTTTCTGGACGTAACGCACTATCAACCTACGGATGACTTGAACTTTCTGCGCGACTGGCAGAACGGAACGTACCCGGAGGGATGGGGAGACAAGCCTGTCACGTGGGTCTCTCTGGAAGATGCGCGCGCCTATGCTGCCTGGGCCGGCAAGCGGTTGCCTCGCGAATGGGAGTGGCAATACGCTGCCGAAGGTACCGACGGTCGACTCTATCCCTGGGGAAATGAATGGGACGCTTCCGCGGTGCCGGTTCCGGACAAAGGCCGCACGATGCGCGGTCCGGATGCCGTTTCCGCTCATCCAAAAGGAGCGAGCCCATACGGAGTCATGGATCTGGTTGGTAATGTGTGGCAATGGACGGATGAATTTCTTGACGAGCATACACGAGCTGGCATTCTGCGAGGCGGAAGCTATTACAAACCGCAGGGATCGATCTGGTATTTCCCCCAGGCATATAAATTGACAGAACATGGCAAACTTTTGTTGATGGCGGCAAGCATGGATCGCTCGGCGGCTCTGGGTTTCCGTTGCGCTCAGGACGCGCAGTGAGAAAACAAGAAGCGCGTCCCGGACCATGCGGAAAAGAATGCAGGTTAGGATAAAAGTAAAAACAGGAGGATAACGCGCCGTTCTTTTCTGCATTTCTCTTTGGGGGCGTTGGCCTTGGGCAGTCAAGGACAGGGAGTAGCCACTCGTAAGAGCGAGGCGCAGGCGAGGCTAGCTTCCTCGGGGCACCCCGTTTCAAGTCCGATTTACCAACTTGGCTGGGAAGCGCGTCTCGTGTCGCCGATTGTTTGCGGTGAGGGGGATCACAAAGACTACATACTGGAAGCCGTAGGCTGCGTCTGCGCGTTTTTCGACTACGACAATGACGCATGGATGGACATCTCCCTTCTGAGTGGTTCGTTCATCTTTTTGTATCGAATTATGTGCAGTTCGACCCCGCGCACATTCCGAAGCCGGGTCAAGAAGCTTATTGCAACTGGAAAGGTGGCCCCGTAAATTGCGGCCCGCTGGGCCTGCCGCCCGGTTATCACTCACTCTACTGAATCAATGGAGACTGGACGTTTACCGCTGTGAGTGTTCAGGCAGACGTTGACGGACTTCGCGGATCGCATGGCATGACGGTCGTTGCCGCAGACTTCGATGAAGACGCCTGGCCCGATATTTTTGTCGCCTGTGATTCGATGCCAAGCTTCCTGCTGGTGAACTAGCGGGATGGAACGTTTCATGAGGAAGATGTAATCTGCGGTGTTGCGCTCAGCGATGACGGGATGGAAGAAGCAGGAATGGGCGTCTGTGTGGGCGACTATGACCTTGACGGTCACTTGGACCTGTTCACGACACACTTCACCGATATGGCATCTAGGTCTTTTCCACAACAATGGCAAGGCTGAATTTGATAACACGATGAGGACCGCGCGGGTCGGGACGGTGAACCGTTTGATTTGCTGGGGAGCAGGGATCGTTGATCTCGACAACAATGAATTCCCCGATCTTTTCATAACCACCGGCAGCGTTTACCCGGAATTGGAGCGAACTCTTCCCCAGTAACCGAACAAAACTCCGCGCGTTGTTTTTCGAAACCTAGGCCATGGCAGTTTCGAGGAATTGATCGAAGAAGCCGGGCTGGGTGTCGCCGCCGCCCACTGCAGTCGCGGATGCGCGTTCGGAGATTTCGACAATGAGGGTGACATCGACATTCTCATCGTCAATCTGAGCGAACCGCCGTCACTTTTGGGCAATGATCTGAGCAATAGGAATCACTGGCTAAAAGTAAAACTGATAGGAACAAAATCGAATGGGAGTGCCATTGGAGCCAGGGTTTCGGCGCGCTACGGTCAGAAGATTCAAGCTCAGGAAGTTCTAAGTCAGTCCAGCTTCTATTCTGCAAGTGATCCGAGCCTGCATTTCGGTCTGGGAGCAGAAACTGCCACCGATCTCGAAATTCGCTTGCCAAGCGGCCTGCGAGAAACTCTGAAGGGCGTGCAGGCCAATCAAATTGTTGTGGTCAAAGAAGGAATGGGAATCGTTACGAACAAGAAACCGGCCAAGGGTTAAACCTGGCCACCTTTAGATCCCTCACACAGCCTGCCACAAGGAAAAAACAAGAGGAAGAAGTGAACCCACCCTAGCTGCTCACTTGCAAGGGGTGGGTCCCACCCGGCTAATCTGCCTAGCCGAGTGGGACGCCGTTGGGGTGAAAGTTAGAAGCTGAGGTGAAGCCCGAACTGGGCCGATCGCGGAAGGTTTTGTGACGTCGACTGACCAAATTGGGCGCTCGCCATATCGCTAACCGGTTGAGTGAGATTCACACGGTTGAAGATGTTGAAAATGTCCGCTCGGAATTGCAAACTGTAGCGCTCGAAGGTGAACACCTTCGCGATTTGCATGTTAACGTTAGCCAATCCGGGACCTATATAAGTATTGCGTCCTAGATTCCCCTCGCTTCCCAGGGATGGGATCGGGAATGCCGAGACAGAAGCGAAGCCCTTGATGAAGTCACTTCGGTTTGCGGTCGATACGGCTCCGGCTGCTGGTCGGTTCGGAGTATCGTAATCGTAGCCGTCGGCATTGAAATCGCCGCTACCGGGTTTCAGCCCGATGACGTTTCCGCTGGCATCGAAGATCGGACTAAATGCGGCGCTGGTATAGACGGTGAAGGGCAAACCACTTTGCAGAACCACGATGTTTGACATTCGCCATCCACCGAGAAGAGTCTTCCCGACTCCCTCCTTGAAGGGCGACGGCAAGTCCCAGAGACTGTCTGCGGTGAACCTCTTGGAAACATCAAAGTCCGACAAGCCATGCTGAGCCGGAATGTCGAGAGGATTGAAGACCGCCTCACCGTTGGCCGTTCCATTGTCGTTACTACTCATATCATCGGTTGATTTCCCGAACGTATAAATTCCCCTGAGCTGCCAGGAATGGCTCAGACGTTTGGTGAGCATAAACGTGCCATAGTCCCCGTCGGCAATGCCGATGGTGCGGCCATAAATGATCGCGCCGAAGTTTGGGTTCAAGCGGGTCTGAACGCCCTTGTTAATGATCAGATCGTCAGGGAAACGGTTCACGTCCGTTTGGATGTACAGATGATCGCTGTGCGTGCCGTTGTAATCAAGCTCGGCGACTAGGCCGTGCCCTAGATCCTTCTGTATCGCCAGCATCCAGATATGGGTACGCGGCTGATCAACATTCGGTTGTACGCCCGACGTAAGAGCGTTAATACCGACGATGCCTCCAGCGGGAGTCGTCTGAAACGAAATGTTCGGTACAGGCCAGACGGTTCCAGCCGAACTCCCGAAGCCATAACTGAACGGATGCAAAATGCTGTCCACGTTGAAGGATGGGTTGACCCAAGTTGGGGGATTGGCACGAGATGGGAACGACCAGGAACCATCCGCAACATTGCTATAGAAGAGTCCATACCCTCCTCGTACCGCCATTTTGCCGTTACCGAAAACGTCCCAGCCAAAACCGATGCGAGGCTCAAACCCCATGGGAGTGTTGTCGGTTACGTAGGCGTTATTGCCGCCCCGAACGGACATAACGCCGGTGGCCACCTGTTCGGCAAAATCACTGCCAGCACCAGGCGTAAAGAACGGCATTGGTGTGGTCGAACTATGGTTGTTCCCCCAGTGACCGAAGTAGTCGTATCGCAGACCGAGATTCAGCGTTAAACGCTTGGTCACTTTCCAATCGTCCTGGACAAATGCGCCGTAATACACCCAACGGAGCACATTGTAAAGGTTGGTGGCCAAGCCGCTGTTCGCCACTGTAAGTGCCGGTCCAGTCTGTGAAAAAGGTTCGTCCTGAGCAAAGTCGATAATATTGCTGAAGTTGAAAGTCGGCCGCAAGTCAACGTTTTCGAAGTTGTCGTCATCGTGATGGCGGTCAAAGTCGGCGCCAGCGTAGATGGTGTGCTTGCCGTGCGACCAGGTGAGCACATCGTGCCAATTAAAATTCTCGTGCACCCAGCCGTCGCCCCCCCAGTTAAAATACCCGGAATCGCCCGCGATGTACGCGACGGGAAGGTCCTTGAAGGTATCACTCTGCGTGTTCGGGACCCAGCCCACCGCCCGAACGAGCGTAAAACCCGCTTCGTTCAGAAGTGTCGGAGAAAAGGTGTGCGTCCAGTCGAGTTTGCCGTAAAAACCGGTATTCGGCTCAAAAATTCGAAGAGTCGGGTGGGGATCCGTTTGCTCTTGATTGGAATAGGTTCGGAAGAGGTCGAAGAACAGGCGGTTTGAGTCATTGATGTTGTAGTCCACGCGGGCATGATACTGATAAGCATTGTGGGTCGGGCTCTCCGAAATATTCGCCGTCCCAACGGCAGGCAAATCTGCGGGAAACGCCGAATTCGGATAAGAACCAGGATTTGCCGCTTCGACCTGGGCTACGGTGAGGATGTTCGACGTGGGATTAACTCCCGGTGGCGCCTGCTTGAAAAAGGCACTCGCAACACTGTTCGGGAAGTTCGACTCCACAAACTGCGCTAATTGGGGCGTCTCGACAGACACTATCTGATTCGTCGCATTCGAAGAAAGCAAACCAAAGGCGCCAATGAAAAAGAACAACTTATTCTTCAGGATGGGACCACCAAAAGTTCCCCCGAATTCGTTCCGCCGGAACACGGGCATTGCCCGGCAACCCGCCTCTCCAGGCGGGCAGTATTGAAAAATCGTTCGGGAGGTAAGTGTATTGTTTGTGAAATATTCGGAGAGCGAACCGTTAAAAGAATTGGTCCCCTGTTTGGTGAAGACCTGCACGTACGCGCCGCTGTAGCGGCCCTTGGAAGCGTCGAAGGTGGCCCCTGAAACGCGTACCGCCTCAATGAAGTCCGATTCTGGAGTCAAGTTCACAACGCCGTCACGGGAGGCGCTGTTCACACCAGAGCCGTCAACGTCGTACTCGTTGCTTTCCTGGCGCTGCCCCACAGCGTTGATTTGGTAAGCGGGTTCCTGCTCGAAACTGTCATTGTTGGCCGATCCGGAAGCAAGCGCACCGCCGCTGGGCATACCTGAACCGGTAATGCCAGGAGCCAGCTCGATCATGCTGGTGTAAATATTTCTTCCGAGCAAAGGCGCATTACCGATGGTCGTTTCTGAAAGTTCGCGCGTAGTGTTGCTCCTGTCAGTCTCAACTTCCGCTACCGTTGCTGTAACCTCGATGGAAGACGACTGCGTCGGCAATAACAGTGACGGATACAACGTCTTAACCTCGTTCGATTCGAGTTGCACATCCGTCTGAGTCCAGGTCTTGAATCCGGCCGCTTTAATTTCGATCGTGTAGACTCCTCCCGGCAAAGATGGGATGCGGAAATTGCCGCTCTCTGTGGTGACAGAAAATTTACTGACGTGCGTGGCCTGGTTGGTGACAGTCACATTTGCATTTGGAACTGTCCCTCCGGATTGTTCCACAACCACGCCCGTGAATCCGCTGTTGAATTGGGCAAATGCACCAGGCACGGCTATAAGAAAAAATAGCATGCATAGAGCAAGTGAAATTGCTGCTGATTTGAAACGAACTAAAAATGCCATCGAACCTCCTTGAAAATGTGCAAACTCACTTCTGAGCTGATTCAATACTTGGCCTTTGCTGCTCTTTCAATTTCTCGGACTGCTGCTGGCTTTCGAACCGGTCGATCAATGCCTGGCCCGCCGCTCGCCTTCCCGTGCGCAGATAGAGCCGCGCGAGTGTGTATTCCGCGTGCGCGTGGTTGGGATCCAATCGCAAGCACGTGACGAGATTTTGCTCCGCAAGTTTGGGAGACCCCTGCAAATACAGCTTGGAGAGTTGGTAGTACGAGTCAGCATAGGAAGGGTTAAAACGAATGGCTTGCTGGAAAGCGTGCTTGGCTTTCGCCTCAAGCCCCGGATCGGCTGGATGGCCTTCCTGTTGCTGGACTAGAATTTTGCCGAGGTAGTAGTGCATGTAATAGTTATCTGGGAAGTCGTGAGTAGCAGCCGTAAGCGTGGCCTCGGCCTCCTGCAACTGCCCCGCGTGTGCGTGAGCAATCGCCAGGCTAAGCAGAGCGACGCTGTTATCTTTTTGCAGCTGGCTGGCGTTGCGCAGACTTTCTTCCGCTTCCTCCAGGCGTCCCAGATTTACGAGAACGACGCCCTTCTGCACCAATAAGCGGTAAGAATTGGGGATATGCTCCAGCCCAACGTTGGCAGCTTCCAATGCCATGGGATAATTGTCATAGTCCACGCAGATTGTGCTGAAATCCAAATAATTATCTTCCCTTGCTGAATCCAGTTTCGCCGCCTGCCGCAGCGACTGCAGCGCCAGGCCAAGGTCACCATTCTTCTGAGCGACATTGGCCAAAAGATTCAAGGAGTCGCTGTCCGGGTTTGTGGCCGCAAGATCTTTCAGGATTTCTAGAGCTTCCTGCGAACGATTCATTTGGTCGAGCACGACCGCACGTTGGTAGGCGAGCCGCTCAAGTTGACTGTCCTTTGCACCAGCCTTATCCAATGCGGCCAAGGCCTGCGGGTTTTGCCCTAGTCGCGAATGCAACTCCGCCGCTTTCAAGTATTGGGAGGCTGAAATTCCGGGAATGCTGTCGAGACCGCTGAGCGCGGCTTTGGCCCTGTGCAACTGCTTGAGCTGGAATGCGGAATTCGCAAAGGATAGCAGGGCTTCCGGATAGCGGTATAGGAGGGGTCCAGACTGGTCTAGGAGCGACATTGCTTGCACGTAGTCGCCATTCTTCTCAGCGATCATTCCGAGAAAGAGATTGGCAACCGAACGTGACGCCACCGAAGCGTTCTTCAGTTTCTGAAATTCTGTCGCAGCCAGATCGTATCGGCCCACGTTGAAATAGATGACGGCGAGATTCTTACGAGCGGGAACGAACCCCGGATCAAATTGCAGGCTTTCCAGAAAATATTGCTTGGCCTGCTCGAAATCACCTTTCAGGCTATAGGTTGCCCCGGTAGCATTCAGTAGAAACGGATTTTGATAGTCGATCCCAAGGGCCATCTTAAATGTGGTAATTGCCTCATCCAGGTTCCCCTGTTTGGCAAGGGCGGCACCCGTGCGAAACAGTTTGTTTGCTTCCACGGAACGGGTCGCCAATATGTTTGAAGGGGTTTGGGACCTTAGACTGACGGGCCAAATCGCGGCGAGAAACAAACAAGTAATCCACACGCAGTCGCGGCGCAAACTGGAGCGGATACATCTAACATTGGGGGCCGAGATATATTCCGAGCGACCGACTGCGAACATTATCAGCACCTCCCACCCTAGCTCGCTAAATCAGTACCTGACAGGCCGCGCCTCGACTCGCGGTCAGGAGACGTCAAATAAAAACCAAATACACGAAGACCCTTGTTCACCTTTGACGTTTGTACGGTCCCCATTTTGGATCCTTGAGCAGTAGCCTAATTTAGCGTTAATTGAAACCTTCCAAGTAATTTTGCACCCCAAAGGACTTGAACGAATTAATAAGCTATAAATGCTGGCTGTTTTCATCCAAGTAAGCTGTCACAGAAAATAAAACGTTTCAATAACTCTTGTCAAGCATTATTTTTTGGGGCATCATAGTGCTGCTTTTGGTTTGTGAGTGGGACACGGCCCGATTCCCGGTTCTGGGAAGTCCTGATTTTTGGGATTGCCGAAATCTGAGTTAATCAAGATTCCATGGAAACGGCTTGTTGCATGTGCATCCGGCAAGAAGAAACAATGCCGGGAACTGATCGAGGAAATTACGGATAGAGTGGCGGCAACTCGACAGCCAGAGAAAGCGGGACTTTCATGTATCAACCGGAAGCTTACGCTATTGCACTGCTCTTCATGATCGGAAGCATGCTTTGCTGGGGCTCATGGGCCAACACGATGAAGCTGACTCCCGGTTGGCCTTTCCAACTATTTTATTGGGATTACGTGGTCGGAATTGTAATCGCGAGTTTACTGTGGGGCATGACTCTCGGCAGTCTGGGCGGGGGGCGACTGTCTTTTCTGAATAACATTAGCAGCGCCGATAGAGCCCATATTCTGTTTGCTCTCCTCGGGGGAGCTGTTTTCAATGTTGCGAACCTTTTGCTAGTTGCTGCGATCGAAATTGCGGGACTGGCCGTTGCATTTCCGATCGGCATCGGGCTGGCTCTTGTGGTGGGGGTGCTCCTAAACTACATCATTTCCCCCCAGGGCAATCCTTTTTTGCTCTTCGGAGGTGTCGTGCTGGTCGCACTTGCAATTGTTGTGGATGCCCTTGCCTACCGCAGACGGGAGATAACCAGTAAAGCTCTGGGTGCTCGTGGAATTCAGATCAGCCTGGCCTGCGGCATCCTTATGGGCAGCTTTTATCCGCTCGTCACGAAAGCAATCACAGGACAGAACGCCCTTGGCCCATATGCGGTGGCTTTTTTCTTCGCTCTCGGAGTCGCTATCTGCGCCGTACCTGCAAATTACCTTTTAATGCGCAAGCCTCTGACAGGAAGAGCTTCGGTCAGCATGAGCGAGTACGCGAAGAGCCCTGGAATTTGGCATTTCTGGGGAATTCTGGGTGGTGCCATTTGGTGCACGGGAGCTGTCCTGAACTTTGTTGCTTCTCACGCCCAAATCATCGGCCCCGCTATTTCATATGCGATTGGACAAGGGGCAACAATGGTTTCAGCCATCTGGGGAGTGTTCGTTTGGAAGGAATTTGCGAGCGCGCCAGCCAGCGCCCGAAAACTCATTCCTCTCATGTTTGGCTTTTTCCTGGTTGGCTTGGCTGCTGTTGCCCTTGCCCCCGTAATTTTTAAATGAGGGACGAGGGAGAATTTCGGAATAAGGCCCTGGCCTGACAGACTCATATGACTGGAATAGGAGTGACATGACAAAACGCCTTCTCGTTGTTGGAAGCATCAATCTTGATCTTGTTTCCGTGGCACCGAGGATTCCTGTTACGGGAGAAACCCTATTTGCAACCAGCTTTGCTACATACCCGGGAGGAAAAGGGGCCAACCAGGCATTCGCGGCCGCACGGCTTGGAACTACAGTGAGCATGATTGGAAAAGTCGGAAACGACGCTTTTGGCGCCGAACTGTGGGCCAACCTGCAATCCGAAGGCGTAGATACTACGGCCGTCGAAGTTGCTGCCACCTCTTCGGGAATTGCGCAGATTATTACCACGGATAATGGAGAGAATGTCATAGTTGTATCGTCGGGCGCCAATGCCCACGTCTCTCCTCGCGACCTCGAAAAACACTTAGACCTCATTCGTAGCTCAAGCATGATTTTGGCGCAATTGGAAATCCCGCTTGAAACGGTGGAGTGCCTTGGGGCCCTCGCCCACAAAGAGGGCATTCCTCTTATTCTCGACCCTGCGCCTGCTCGCCAGTTGCCCTCGTCTCTGCTCAAATGTGTAGAATGGCTTACGCCTAATGAATCGGAGACATGCTCCCTCTTGGGTCTCAAAGCACAGGGAGTTTCTCCCTATTCAATGGAAGAGGTTGCCGGCATGCTCTTAGAGGGCGGCAGCCGCAATGCTCTGCTCAAACTTGGTAAGCGCGGGTGTTATGTTGCATCCGCAGGTGGCAGACGGATATTTCTGCCCGCGTACGCGGTCGACGCAATCGACACGACGGCAGCCGGAGATGCTTTCAACGCAGCGTTTGCGTCCGCATTGCTCGAAGGTCATGATCCGGTTCGCAGCGCTTCATGGGCTTCCGCCGTTGCCGCTATTTCAGTGACTCGGCGAGGGGCGCAGCCATCAATGCCGACGCGGCCAGAAGTCCAAGTTTTCCTGAAAGAACGAGAAGGAGCTAGACAGCGAGTTTAGCCACAGAGCCAGACACTGATCGAAATTCCAAGCTTTTCCGCATACGTAAATATCCATATATCTTTGCATGTCTTTCGATCGAGGAGAAATCACACGCTCGCTAAACCAATTATTCCCCCTCGATTTTCGTGCTGGGGGTTTTCTGCAGCGCCTTTGGATTGACACAGTTCACTTCTTACGCGTCCGGCCCGCAAGGCTCGCCAGCCTTTTCTTCGAACTCTCCAGATGCAGAAAGTACTGGTTTCGCGGGATGAAATGTGGATAGGAAGACTCGCCAAAGAGCTTGCTAAACATATTCAAATGGCTTGCGAGCCGCCACACTACAATATACGGAACGGTGAACATGATAGTCTTCTGTGCGACTTCCCTCGAAGCGCGCCGCAGGAACGCGAGCGCTTCCTCAAACTCACGGAGAGACTTGACAGATGAAGTGAGAAGCGCGGGCATAACGTGCAGGGGTTTTCGTTTTTGAAACCTTTCATTCAGCAACTCTCGGAGTTTTCGTGTGCGCGTGAAAAGAGCAGTAGGACCACATCCATTTCAACTCCGCTGAAGGGAAAGAGGGATATGAACGCACTCAAACTGTTGCTAGTGTGCACCTCCTTGGCTCTTCTGTTCATCGTCGGCCCTTCGCTTGCGCCGACTGCTTCCTGCCCGGCCACCGCTGACTGGCAGACAACGCTGCAGCAGCGCCTGCCAGTCTACGGACACCGGAATTGGATCATCGTTAGTGACCCGGCTTTCCCGGCTTACTCGCAAAACGGCATTGAGATGATCGTTGCGAACCAGGATCTGGCCTCAGCCTTGAACTACGTGGCCCAGGCCATCTCCTCGTCTAAGCATGTGCGAGCCACCGCCTTCTTGGACCAGGAACTTCAATTTGTTCAGGAAAAAGGACTACCTGGGAGTCACGCATTTGCGGCAGGAAATCTCCACTGCATTTGTCAAGAACAACTTGTCGAGTATCCCTCACTCCGAAGTTTTATCCAAAATTGACGATGCAGGGAAAGCCTTTCGCGTCCTGTTCACCAAGACAAACACGACGATCCCTTACACCTCTGTCTACATGGGCCTGGATTGCGGTTACATGACCGATGAAGTCGAAAACAAGATCAGAAAGGCAGTTGCATCCGCAAACAAGCAAGTGAGTCCATGCACTAACGTCCAGGATGTTTGTTGATCGCGCAATATCGCGATGAACTTGGACTGATTCGCGCCTAAATAATTAGAAACCATCACTTACGAGCCGAATCTTTCCGACAGAGTTGCACTGGGAGTTTGAAGGATCCCTGGAGCGGAGAGCGAATTACCTTGCCGCCGCAACTTTTCTAGGACTCTTTCTTGCCGTGCGGGGCATTCTCGATACACTCCAAGACGAATGCTCCAGCGGGAGGACGGAGTTACGGAGCTTGAGTTCTGTGTCCAACACCAGGCGCTTCGGGCTGCCTTTGCGGCCTTTAATGCGCTCCAGGAGCAGATTCGCGGCGGTGGCGCCGAGCTGGTAGCTGGGCTGATAGACCGAAGTGAGCGCTGGGCTCGTATACTCGCAGAATTCCAAGTCATCGAACCCGACTAACGAGATCTCTTCCGGGCAACGAAGGTCAAGCTCATGAATGGCGTGAAGGACGCCCAACGCCATCAGGTCGTTGCAGGCAAAAATAGCAGTCGGACGGGGCAACATGCGCAGAAGACGTCTCGCGGCCTGAAATCCGCTGCGTGTATCGAACACCGCTTCTTGCACGAATTCCGCAGGAAGTGGCAGATTCGCTTCTTTGAGTGCTTTCCTGAAACCTTTTAAGCGTTCGACGGAGTTGGCAAGAAGAGAAGGTCCGGTGATGACCGCTATGTGACGATGGCCCGACTGAATCAGGTGCTGGGTCGCGCGATATGCGCCCAGTTCATTCGCCACGACGACCGAGTCGCCCGTCCAGCCGTCGGGACGGCGGTCGATGCAAACAACCGGCGGGATGCCAGCTGTGCCGGGCTTGAGACTGGAAGCAATGTCACTGCCGGCTGCCGGAATAATCAGAAGGCCCGCGGCCCGATAGGAACGAAGTTCATTGAAATAGAGGGATTCCTTGGCGGGATCGTTATCGGTATTACAGAGGATCACCCGGTAGGAATGCTTGAACGCAACGTCTTCGGCGCCGCGCACGAGGCCTGGAAAGAAGGGATTGGTAATGTCCGGGATGATCATGCCGATCATCCGCGTGCGATTCGTACGTAACCCTTGAGCAAGTGCGCTCGGCTGAAAGCCCAGGTTGCGAATCACTTCGAGCACACGTTCACGGAGTTTTGGTCGCACAGGCGCGGTGCCATTGACCACGTGCGAAACCGTGCCTATGGAAACGCTAGCGCGTTCGGCGATCTGCCGCATTGTTACAGGAGCTGTCATATTCTAGAACTTCTCATTATATGTCAGTCGCGGCGATATGCAACGCAGTGCGACCGCTTCCGTAAAACGGTTCAACGTGCGTCCTGTACGAGGCGGAAACCCAGCGCGCCGGAACGATCCATGCTTCCCGCCATCAACAAGAGTTTGCTATGTTCCGTCAATTTATATGGCTGGGAGAAATACCAGATCGATCCCTGCGGCTTGTAATAGCTTCCGCCTCGCAGAATGCCGGCTCGTGTATGCTCGTCAAGAAATTCATCCGTCCATTGCCAGACGTTGCCGACAAGATCCATCACTCCAAACGGGCTGGCGCCTTTGGGATGCGCATCGACCGGATCGGGACCGCGCATCGTGCGGCTCTTATCCGGCTCGGGAACGGCGGTTGCGTCCCACTGGTTGCCCCAAGGATAGAGGCAGCCATCCGTGCGTTGCGTCGCATAATGCCATTCCCATTCGTGCGGCAGGCGCTTCGTCGAGATAACGGTCGACGATGTACTTGCCAGCAACAGAATCATATAAGAAGCGGTCCTGCACCATCATCTTCGGCTGCATGAAACTGGACTGCGTCCAGAGCAGTTCCGGGATTTCGTAGTGCGCGCCATAGTAGCCAATTCGGATGCGGCGCTCGTTACGCCAGTGCATAATGTCCTTCAACCAGATTTGGTGGTCTTCAGGAGTGCAAGGCTTGTAGCTGCCTTCCCAGAGACCCTTCATGTTCAAGCAATCATGGCTTTTAGAGGACAAAACATCAGAGAAAGAAGAAGCCGGGTTTTCACATGCGCTCCATGACCTAGTGCGTGGAGTGCGCCAAACCGGCGCGATTACAAACCGTTTCAAAATAGTTGTCTAGTCCATGGACTCTTGCATTATATTGTTGACGCTTCGTCCATCTGAGATTGTGTTCCCTGCCTTTCTGGCACGCACTGTATGTCCTCAACCATGATGTGTTTGATACATTCTACGGGATTAAGCGTGTTCCGACCGTGGAGAAATACTTCTGTAGACCTCATCCGTCCGGCAATCGGAAGCCAAAGGATGCGAGTCAGGCAGTTTAAACTAAGTGGCGCAAAAACCAAGGCGCGGAAGTCTTCTGGTACACACGAATCCAGCGGTTGCGAACTCCGAGGAATAGGTGCCGCCACTCCAATCAATCACTTCCAGTCCTGCGCGATGGGCTGTTTCCGTGATCGCTGCGGCTCCACGCTAGGTCCGGTGGCCGCACCACATGTAGTATTCGTCGAGTGGCCCGAGATTCTCCCCGACGGGAATAGCGCTAGAGCCTGTCGTGTCGATGGCAAGTGAGGCTACGCCTGACTTCCAACTCGCCATGCGCTCCGCGAAGAAGGCGATCGCTTTGCAGCCCACGCTTGCCGCCGCTTGCGGTGTGCTGGCAAAACTGTACATGGAAAACGGGCAGTACCAGGAAGCGATTGAGCAGTGCAGGAAATCTCTGAGCAGCGATCCCAAGGATCTAACCGCAGTGTACCGCCTGATTCAGGCGTTGCGGAAAACCGGGCAGAAGCAAGAAATTCCCGAGTTGCTTCAGCGCCTGGCCCAGCTCCGCGAACAGGCCACGCAAGATGAACGGGAACGTTATCGCTACAAGCTATTCGAAGATGACACGCCCACCAAGCAGCCGGCAAAGCCCTAGGCGCTCTACATTCTCTTTTTTGTGGTTTTCGCCTGAAGTCCGAGAAAATGTTTACTCGCATTGTCCTTCGGGCGATAATTGACATCTGACATTCACATTATCAAGAAAGGGAAATCTGTCGGAATGACCTTTTCGCGTCGCACGTTTATGCGATTTTCCCTGGGATCAGCGATCTCATTGACGGCCGAACGACTGCTGGCGCAAGGGATGGGGGGCCGCGTGGCCAAGCCCCTGGCCCGGCAGGCCCCTTCGGGGCGCCCCTTCAACGCGCACTTCGTTGATGTGGCGGCCGCTGCCGGACTGACTGCACCGACCATATATGGTGGCGAGGAGAACAACAAATACATCCTGGAATCTGACGGCTGTGGCTGTGCGTTCATTGACTACGACAACGACGGTTGGATGGACATCTTTTTGATCTCGGGCACTCGCCTTGAGGGCGCTCCCCCCGGCGCCACGAACCGGCTGTACAAGAACAATCGTGACGGAACGTTCACGGACGTAACGGAGAAGGCGGGTCTGCATGCCGTCGGTTGGGGTGACGGTGTATGCATCGCGGATTACAACAACGATGGCTTCGATGATATTTTTTGCACTCGCTTCGGACAAAACATTCTTTACCGCAACGATGGTGACGGCACTTTCACCGATGTGACGAAGGCTGCTGGGCTGTTGAACGACGAACCGCGGTGGGGTGCGGGGTGCGCCTTCCTGGATTACAACCGTGATGGGCACCTGGACTTGTTTGTCTCTAATTACGTGCGTTTCTCGTTTGCACATGCGCCGGTTCCCGGAGCCAGTTCGAATTGCAATTTTAAGGGCATTCCCGTGGAGTGCGGTCCACGCGGGCTTCCCATGGGACGGCATTTGCTCTACAGAAACAACGGCGACGGGACGTTTACCGACGTCAGCAAGCAGGCAGGCATCGCGAAGACTCCGCCATGCTATGGCATGACCGTGGTGGCGGCGGATTTGGACGAAGACGGATGGCCGGATATTTACGTCGCTTGCGATTCCACTCCCAGCTTGCTCTTCATGAACAACCATGACGGAACATTCCGCGAAGAAGGAGTATTGCGGGGGGTAGCCCTCAGTGACGATGGAGAAGAACAGGCGGGCATGGGGGTGGGGATTGGCGATTACGATCTCGACGGGCATCTAGATCTCTTCAAGACGCACTTCACAGACGATTCCTGCATTCTTTACCACAACGACGGCAAGGGGAATTTCGACGATGTCAC
>DLMH01000200.1 GCA_002478115.1 Candidatus Acidiferrum typicum
CGCTTCCGATAAAACACTAGCGTCACCCGCCCGGGGAGGCGAGCTGCGAATGGAACTCCTCCTGCTATGATCGTCCGTCCAACGGAGCAACCATGCGCAAGCTGATTTTCTTTCTGTTTTTTCTGGCATTATCAACCACCATTGTGTGCGCACAGCAGTACGACCTGGTGCTCGAAGGTGGACGTATCATGGATCCCGAAACCGGCCTAGATGCAGTGCGCAACGTTGGCATCCGCGACGGAAAGATTGTCTGCGTCTCATCCGAGGCGCTGAGCGGACGCCGTGTCATCCATGCCGGTGGGCTGGTGGTCGCTCCCGGATTCATTGACCTACACCAGCACGGCCAGGAGCTGGAGAGCCAGCGCGTCAAGGCACTCGACGGCGTAACCACGGCGCTCGAACTGGAAATCGGCGCGCCTGACGTCGCTCAGTTCCTGAAAGCAAAAGAGGGGCAGTCGCTCATTCACTACGGCACGTCGGCCAGCCATGTGGCGGCACGGGCTCTGGTATTCGGAGTGCCGCTGACGCCCGGAGAAATCCTGCCGAAGAACGGCCCCGCGACCGATCAGCCAGCCACACCCGAGCAGATCGAGGCTATGCGGGAACGCTTGCGCGCAGAGTTGGAAGCCGGCGGCTTGGCTGTAGGGATGGGAATCCAGTACACCCCGGGAGCAACTCGGCTGGAAGTGATTGACATGTTCCGCCTCGCGGCCGAACGGAGACTTCCCGTATACACTCACATGCGCAGCGCGGGCCGCGTCGAGCCCGGCTCGGCCATTGAGGCGACCAACGAAGTCATCGGAGCAGCCGCTATCACGGGGACTTCGCTGCACATCGTGCACATTAACAGCACCTGCGCGCGCGACGCCATGGAGTGTCTTGCCATGGTCGAAGGAGCGCGTGCCCGTGGCCTCGATGTCACCACCGAGGCCTACCCCTACACTGCGGGCATGACCTTCATAAACTCAGCGCTCTTCAACCCCGGCTGGCGGGAGAAGTTTGGTATTGACTATAGCGACCTGGTGCTTCCAAACACTGGCGAGCACCTAACCAAGGCGCGCTTTGACGAGCTGCATAACTCCAGCATGCCGCAGTTGGTATTGGTCTTCTCCAACACACAGGAAATGGTGGACAAAGTGATCCCTCACCCACTGGTGATGATCGCCAGCGATGGCATCCAGGGCCATCCCCGCAACGCCGGAACCTACTCGCGTGTGCTGGCCCAATATGTGCGCGAAAAGGGGACGATCACGCTGATGGATGCGCTGCGAAAGATGAGTCTCATGCCGGCGGAGATGCTTGAGCGTTCCACTCCCGCTGCACGGCAAAAAGGCAGACTGCAGGAGGGCGCTGACGCCGACATTGTTGTGTTCGACCCTGCGACCATCAGTGACCGATCCACCTTCGCGAAGCCCATGGAACCGAGCGTGGGCGTGCGCTATTTGGTGGTAGGCGGAACCATTGTTGTCGACGAAGGCAAGATCGTGCCAGATGTTTTCCCCGGCCGCGCACTGCTGGGGGCGGGAAAGCGCTGAGCATTCCATGACTAGCTACGGCTTCCGACGCCCATGGCCTGGAATCCCACAGGCACGCTGGCGGCCAACTCCCGGATAGCCGGCCACTCGGAACCTACCCGCAATGGGCCGCCGGTGCATTAGAATCCACTAGTTCCGTCTGGAATGTATGTCTGCGGCACGAGGCCGTTTGCGCCAGCGGTAGAAGAACGGAATACCGAGAACAATCACTCCCAGCCCCAGCGAGGAACGTACGGGCCGGACCATCCACAAGTTGACCGTCAAAGCCATCGCGGCAGCCAAAAAGATGAGCGGCGTCCAGGGATATCCCCAAGCGCGGTAAGGCCGAACCAGGTTCGGCTCTTTTTGGCGTAAACGTATCAGGGCAATCGCCACTAACCCGAAAAAGATCCACACGGCAAAGACAAACAGTGAATAGAGTTCCTCGAACGTCCCACTGAGCGCCAGCAGCGCAGCGATCGAGCCCAGGAAAACCAACGCGCCGGTGGGCGTACGAAGGGAAGGATGAAGGCGCTCCGCGAAACGGAAGAACAAACCGTCGCGCGCCATGGCGTACGGGATGCGAGCACCGGTCAAGACCACGACGTGCAGCGCCCCAAGAGCCGACACGGCCATGGCGACCGTGAGCCAAGCTGCGCCGCGCGAACCACTCAGCGATTGCACTACGTCCGACGCAACATGCTGGGACGCCGCCACCTGTGCGAACGGCAACACATGAAAGTACACAACATTCGCCATCAAATACAGCCCACCCACAGTGAGCAGCCCAAAAATGATGGCTCTGGGGATGTTCTTCTGCGGCTGGACAATCTCTTCCCCCAGATCGCCTAGATCGTTAAAGCCGTTGTAAGCCCACATCGTAGGAACGAGCGCTGTCAGCAAGGCGCCAATCGTTCCCAAGCTGAACGATGTTATCGCTGGCGCAGTTGAGCCGGCGTGTTTTGTTCCGAACACTACTCCTCCGACAACAATGACCAGGATTGTGCCCATCTTGAGCGATGTCAGCAGCACCTGGATAGCGCCACCCATCCGCACACTGAAACCATTGACCGCCGTCACGATCACCACGATCAACGCCGCAATCGGCTGGGCCGTCGTGAACGTGAATAAGTAACGCCCGATGTGACTGCTGAACAAAGGCGTGGCCACAATGGGAAACAAGAATCCCAGGAACCGCACGAAACCGGCCGCCAGAGTGGCCATAGCGACTGGCCGCTCGAGAAACGAACTCATCCAGCCAAAGAGAAATCCCCAGAGAGGGCCGAGCCCTCGGCCAAGGTAGACGTAGGGGCCGCCGGCCTTCGGAAAAGCCGCACCGAGTTCGGCATAGCAGAAGGCGCCCAAAAGCACGATGAGCAAGCCGAGGATCCAGGCGATCAACACCAGTGTGGCGGAGCCCACGTCGCGCGCCATGTCGCTAGCGACAAGAAAAACTCCCGTCCCGATCGTGTCGCCAATGACGATGGCGATCGCCGGCCCAAGACCCAGGACACGAACCAAATCACTTCGCTCGGAATGGTCAGATGGATCGCTAGCCAACATCGCGGAAGTCAGAGCCTACTAGCAGCAATGAAGATGGTCAACGACCCGCCAGGTGGGTAGTGGTCCCCCTTCATAGATTGCCCACTGCCCGCCCGGCGACTCAGTTCCAAGGCAATAGTCCGTCGCCAAAGAAATGCCGCGAAGAACGCAAAGTCAGAGTAACTGTAAAGCGCGCAAAGCATTCGGAAAGGCGCGAAGTGATCCCACCCACCGAAAGGGTCTGCCCGAGCCACTACGCATCCGGACCAGTCCTGTCGTTCCGTGGCGGACGGGAAATACTCGGGCCCATAGCGCTGATTCAGGTTTGCGCGATATGATCGAAGCCGCGATGGCAGCGCATAAATTGATGCTGAGCGAGTTTCCCTTGGACGAACGTCACCGCGTGGCCGGCATTGAAGACGTCCTTACTCCTGCGCTTGTGGTCTATCCGGAAATCGTGGCGTCAAACATTGCGCGGACTTTGCATCTGCTCGGAGGAGATCCGGATCGCTGGCGTGTGCACATCAAGACCGCAAAGCTGGCCTACACGCTTCGCATGCTTGTTGAGCGGTGTGTCCGGAGTTTCAAGTGCGCAACCACGCTCGAACTGCTGGTAGCTTGCTCCAGCGGAGTAGCCGACGTCCTTCTTGCCTACCCGGTGGTGGGCGCAAATGCACGCCGCGTGCTCGAAATAGCGAATCAGTTCCCGCGCGTCCGGATTTCTGTCCTGGTCGAGAACGAAGAACAGGTGCGGCAATGGCGAGGCAGCTCAGTCGAGGTGTTTGTCGACATAAATCCTGGCATGAATCGAACAGGAGTCGAACAGGGCCAGACCGACAAAGTGGTTAGGCTTGTGCGTGCTGTTAAAGAAGCGGAACTGCAATTCGGCGGCCTGCACTACTATGACGGCCAGCACGGGGGAGTCGACGAGCCCGAACGGACCGCAGCGGCGCATGCCGGCTACGATCGTTTGCTGAAACTTGTGATCGCGATCCAGGACAGTGGGATGAGCGTGCCGGAAGTCATCACCGCAGGGACGCCGACGTTCCCCTGCTCTCTCGCGTACAAAGGTTTTCACGGCGCAGGGTTCATCCACCGTGTCTCGCCTGGAACAATTGTCTATTGCGATGCTACAAGTCTGGCGCAACTGCCCGCTGAATACGGCTACGCGCCAGCGGCACTGGTATTAACACGTGTGGTCAGCCGGCCACACGACGGAATCATCACCTGCGACGCGGGCCACAAAGCTGTCTCGGCCGATGCTGGCGTGCCCACGTGCGTGGTGGCCGCACATTCAGAACTGACGCCTCTCGCGCCCAGTGAAGAGCATCTTCCGATGGCATTGAACCGCGAAACCGCAGGTCCGCAGGTAGGCGAAGCGCTCTATCTCCTACCGCGCCACATCTGCCCCACGGTGAACAACTTTGATTCCGCGCTCCTCGTGCGGAACGGCCAGATCGCATCAGTAGAGAAAGTTACCGCCCGCGGACGCGAAGCGCCGCTGCTGCCCACGTTAGCGTTGGCCAAGTCCTCAGTGGGTCTCGCGGCTACCGAGCCAGTTTAGGCGAGACAATCTAGGAAAGAAATTCCGCGCCGCGACCTTGGTCGGGGTGGCCCCTCCTTGTGGCATTTTTTGCGACAGAGCGGGAATTTTATTTGTTCCGGCGGCTGGCCTTCTTCTTTGTCTTCTTCTTTGCCCCAGGCACTGGTCTCGGGCCCGTTTTCTTCACACTGTACGCAACGCAGTCGATTTCGATCAGCATGCCTGGAGTGTGACCAAGATCGCTGCCTACCGTCGTGCGCGCCGGATACGGCGGCGAAAAACGTCGTGCGTAAACCGCGTTGTAGCGCGCGAACAAACTCGTATCACTCAGGTGCACATGAACCTTCACCACATCGCGAAGAGAAGCTCCGTCCGCCTCGAGAATGGCAACAATGTTATCAATGGTCTGCTCCGCCTGCTGCTCAATGCTGTCGCCGACCAGCCCGCCATGGACCGGGTCGATCGGACCCGTTCCGCTAACGAAGACGAAATCCCCGGCCCGCCATCCCTGGGAATAAGCTCCTCCCGGCGGTGCACCACGCTTAGCTTGAATCACGTATTTGGCCATCTTCTCGTATCTCCGTAGCTCCTTCTCTCGCGTCATCCCGCTGAATCCTGCCGTGATATCAGCAGCTTCCCAGGAACTATCACATAGTAACTCCCGAATCGTCGGCAAACCTTACCTTGCCCGGATTAGGTAAGAGTTGCCCGTGATCCAGGAGGAATCTGCACTAAGCGCCCACCGCTATCGACTGGCCAACATAAGCAACAGGCTAACGAACGCCGCCTGCTGCGAGAATCTGTTTCAATTCCTCTGTCCAGTAAATGGCCACGCGCAAGTTGCTTCCATGCGAACCGCGCCGCAACATAATGAACCGCCCGTCGCGTGTCACGTCGTAGTTGGGGATGGAGAGAGCTTGCCCGAAGTCGTACTCGTCCGCGAACAACGCCGCTGGTTTCCCAAAGGTAGGCTCAGCTTTGGACGGGTCAACGGCAACCGCCATCATGTGTTGGCCTCCACGATAGTAGATCTCTCGGCCCGTACTGCTCCACCGCGCTTGTACTCCGCCGCCTTCGGAAACCTGCCACTGGCGATCGATTGCGGGAAACCGGCGGACGTAGATCTCCGGCTGGCCTGACTCGTTCGATTGATAGAGTATCCAGTGCCCGTCCGGCGAAAGTTCCGGTCCACCCTCGTACGCTTGCGTCGCCAGCAAGGGTTTGGGCTGAAATTTGCCGCTGATCGACATCAGGAAAATGTCTCCTGAGGTTTCCGGCCTAATGCGAACATCGAGAATGCTGTCCGGATCGGGCCCCGGCGACGAAGGATAGTCATTGATACTTCCCTCTGGCACAGGTCCTGCCTTGCCGCTGCCGTTCGCGGCTGCCCAGAAAGGCAGATTGAAGCGTCGGAACACCACGCCTTCTCCATCGGAGGTCCAGGTGGGGAAACTTGTCCCCATAGCGGGGGCTGCGATCTTGGCATGTGTCCCGCGCAACATGTCGAGCGCTTCAATGACGCTCCCTTCTCTCTCCACTAGAAGGCGGCGTCCATCCGGCGAAATCCGAGGGGCTCCATAGCGATCCAGCGGCAGGTTGAGGGCCAGCTCCGAACCGTCACGGCCCACGGATATCACTCTCTTGGAATCAAAGTCCGCAGGCACGAAGACCAAATCGCCTATGGATGACAACTGGAAACCCAGGCTGCCAGAACGCACCGTGCATACTACACCGGCCGGTATAACGGGCACCGCTGTCCCGGTCGTGGTCGCGCTCTTCTCGTTGAAAGGCACCGCCCACACCGCGCCGTCGCGTCCAAACAGCAGATGACCAGTGGGTGACCACACGGGAGTGACGGCATGCTCAATCACTACCGTCCTTTTCTGGCCATCAAGGGACACCGCTTCGATCCGTTCTGTGCCCGCATCGCTGGTCAAGCTAGAGAACAACACTACTCGCCCTGCCGGCAACACCGCGGGGTCGCTGTGCAGTACTTCGTGCCGGGCGGCATCGAGTACCGTTAACTGGCGGGGCGTGCCGCCGTTGGCGGGCACACTCCATAACGCGCCACCGTCATTATAAACAATGTCCGTTGAGACCCAGGCCACACTGCTGGACAGATCGGCGCCATGCGCCAGGACTGCTCGCTGCTGATCGGACAGCGACATTCGCGTGACTGTTCCACTGCCGAGCGCAAATGCCACGCTCTTGCTGTCGGGAGAGAAATATGCGGCGTTCACGCCCGTGCTATCGCTGATCTCGGTAGCCTCTGGACGGTCGAGCCGTCGAATGAAGAGTCGCCGCACACCATCTCTTACGCCGATCATCGCGACACTCTGTCCGTCTGGCGAGATCGCGAATCCACCCTGCAGCCCCGAGATCGGTTCGACATTGGGCGGATAGGCGATTTCCAGGTGCATCGCAGAGCCTGAGGCCGCGTAGGAGCCAGTACGATGCCATAACATCCATCCGGCTAAAGCGATTGCCACGGCAGCAACGGCCCACGGCAGGGCGCGCCACTGCGGCTTCGCCAGGACCGCCGGCGCGGCGGCTTCTGGCGCCGCATTCATCGCATCCTCCAGCATCAGCCGCGCTTCCCCAATATCCCGCAGACGCCGTCTATCGTCCTTCGCCAAACAGCGCCGCAGCAGCTCGCGAACGCGCCCGGGCAAATTCTTCGGAAGCAAGCTCCAATCTGGCTCGGCGCGCACCACCGCCGCCATAATGTCGGTCGCAGTTTCGCCTACATACATCTGGCGGCCCGTGAGCATTTCGAAGAGCACCACCCCAAATGACCAGATGTCCGCCCGCCGGTCCACTGCCTTGCCCTTCGCCTGCTCGGGCGACATGTAGGCGGCAGTCCCGAGAATGATCCCCGCCTTCGTGGCCTCCAACGTCAAGGTAGGAGAGTCGGAGAGGTTCCTCGGCCCGGCGTCACCTTGCAATGCCTTGGCCAGCCCGAAGTCGAGCACTTTGACCTTGCCATCATGCGTGACTTTGATGTTGGCCGGTTTCAGGTCGCGGTGAATGATGCCGCGCTCGTGCGCGTACTCGAGCCCTTCCGCAATTTGCTTCGCGATGGGCAACGCTTCTTCCAGCGGGATCGCGCCTTCCCTGATTCGGTCGGCGAGCGTCGGCCCTTCCACCAGTTCCATCACCAGCGCACGCACGCCCCCGCTGTCTTCGAGGCCGTAGATGGCAGCGATGTTGGTGTGGTTGAAGGATGCGAGAACTTGCGCCTCACGCTGGAAGCGAGCCATGAGCTGCGTATCCTGGGTAAATTCCTGCAGAATCACTTTCAGCGCAACATCTCGTCCCAGTTTCGAATCCGCAGCGCGATACACCTCACCCATGCCGCCGGTGCCGAGCGGCGATCGGATTTCGTAAGGCCCGAGTTTCGTGCCCGAGGCTAGAGCCATTCGTGCGCGTAATTATAGCCTGTGCAGTACGTTGCACGTGGATGCGAAGATTCTGGGTGTGTTGTCGGCAAACCTTACCTTGGGATTACTTCCCGCTTGTCCGTCACTCGGGTGCCATCCAAATGTTGGATCAATCTTTCCAGTCACATGCAAGTTTTTCGCCCTTTGATCCGAAATTTGCTCAAACTTTGGGAGTAGTGCTACGTCTAACCCCCGACGGAATTTCTGAAAGCGGATCAAAACTAAGGAGCAATCTACAATGAAACGGTCTCCACTTGCGCTAGTTGCGGTCACTCTGCTTGCTGCCGTTGGAATGAGTCTTCACAGTCAGGCCCAAACGCAGAATCAAGTTCCGAGTCCGGCGCGCTCCCGATCCGATGAGATGTTGGACAGGTGGAACGACATTGGGAACAAACTCGTCGCTATGGCGAAGGATTTTCCCGAAGACAAATACGACTTCAAGGTGCAGAAGGACCAGCGCACCTTCGCCCAGAATCTTCTCCACGCCGCCGCACTGGATTTCGTTCTGATACGCAGGGTTTCCGGATCCAAGGTCGGGCCTGACTTCGGCGAGGGCGACAATCCTTCGCGCGACGCTTTCAAGACCAAGGCCGACGTGGTGAAGTTCGTGCAGGAGGCCGTCGCCGACGGAGCGCAAGTGATTCAACAGCAGGGCGACGCGGGGCTGGACAATACATCGAAATTTTTTGGGAACCGGCTGGCCCACAACTCCTCCATCTGGACGTTCGCCATCGAGCACAGCGGCGAGCACTATGGCCAGCTTGTGGTCTACTATCGTGCGAATAACCTAGTGCCACCGGACTCGCGGCGCTAATGCGGTAATAAGGTCCTCGAAAGTTCAAGACTGCAATTCCTGACTCCCGTATTGTCGGCCAACCTTACCTTACCGGGTTAGGTAAGAGTTGCCCGTCAGAACGAAGCCGCTTACGC
>DLMH01000179.1 GCA_002478115.1 Candidatus Acidiferrum typicum
CCACTGACCACTGCTATGCAAGTTTTTCACAAACTCGATGACGTTCCAGCCGAATTTGGCCCGTCGCTGGTGAGCGTGGGCAACTTTGACGGCGTGCACCGGGCGCACGCTCACGTGTTGGGTGAGATTGTACGGCGGGCGCGGATCGGCGGAGCCAACGCCGTCGCGGTCACGTTTGAGCCGCATCCGGCGCGCATTCTGCGGCCTGACTCCGGATTGAAGCTACTTACTCCAGCACCGGAGAAATTGCGTTTGCTTGAAGGGACGGGCATTGACGCCGTCTTGATGTTGCCCTTCGGGCGCGATCTTTCGCTGATGACACCGCGACAGTTTGTCGAGCGGATTCTGAAAAAGAAACTACATGCGCGCGAGGTGCATGAAGGTTACAACTTCCACTTCGGGCACAAGGCCGCCGGGGATGTGAATCTGCTAGCTCAATTCGGGCAGGAGATGGGCTTTGAAGTGAAGGCCTACCCCGAGCAGAAGCTCCGCGGCGAGCCGGTTTCGAGCAGTCACATTCGTAGGCTGCTGAGCGAAGGACGGGTAAGCCGGGCTCGGCATCTGCTGGCGCGCCCATTCTGTATTCTGGCCACGCCGGGGCGCGGGCGCGGTTATGGCTCGAAGTACACCGTGCCCACCATCAACCTGGCGCGCTACGAAGAGCTCGTGCCTGAGGACGGCGTCTATATCACGTGGACGCGCGTGGGGACCGAGCGGTTTGATTCCGTGACGAATGTGGGCAATCGTCCGACGTTTGGTGCAGATTCGTTTGCCGTTGAGACGCACCTGCTGAACTTTCATCCATTCGAACTGACGCCGGAGAGCGAAGTCGAAATCTGCTTCCTCGATCGGCTGCGTGATGAGATCAAGTTTCCGTCCGTGGAGGCGTTGCGCGAGCAGATCGCGAGGGATGTAAAGAAGGCTAGAAGATACTTTCATTTACTTCGACTCGGAGCCTCTGGTCACTGACATTTCCACGATGCACGTCTTCCTAGCTTCAAGGCGGTAAACCATGAGCCCTGATAAGACCGGACGCCTTGTAATTCTCAGCGGGCCCTCCTGTGTCGGAAAAAGTCCGCTCTACAAGTCCCTTGGCAAGTTCTACCCTGAGCTGCACGCCAAGCTTCAGAAACTGGTGCTCTTCAACAGCCGCGCTCCGCGTCCCGGCGAACTTGACGGAGTGGACTATCACTTCCGGACGCGGGCTCAGGTCGATGCGTTGCGGGCGGACCATCGATACGCCGTACTGGAGGCGCGGGATGACTTACAAGCATTGGGTATCGAGGAACTCGAGTCTTTACTGCGACGAGGCGATGTCTTCTTCGAGGGGAATCCATATGTCGGGAGGGCACTGCAGATGCACCCTCGCCTTGCGGAGGTGAAGCGACTCAGCATTTTTCTCTCGCCGCTTTCGAAGGACGAAATCGCTTACTTGAAGACTCCGGAGCGCAATGTGGCGCTTAATGAACTTCTCACCGATATCATGCGGCGCAAGCTCTTGCGGCGGACTCGGCGACAAAAAGGGGACCTTTCGGCTAAGGACCTGGAAAATGTGGAGACTCGAGCCTCGAGTGCCTATCGCGAACTGCGGGAGGCGTGGCACTTTCAATATGTAATTCCGAATCACGACGGCGAAGATAGTGATCACTGGGAGGCTTTTTATTACTTGATTGGAGATGCCCGCAAAACACTCGATGCTTTCGTCGCCTTGCTCAAGGGCTCCATTCCACCTGGGGTGGAGCAATGGGAAGAGGACCTCTTGCCACCGATGCACCTGATCTAGGACGGGCGGTCGCCGGAACAACTGGCCAGCACAGATCCAAACTAATGCGGCAGGTAACCAGATTCCATGGGCAGTTTTCCGTCGACGCGCACCACGTTGATGGTGTTGTCGACGGAGCGGACATCCACGAGGCCGATGGCGCCGGGCGTGGATTGCACAATCTTGAGGACGTCGGCGTCGGAGTCCACCATCTGGATGGTGTCCTTGTGAGCGGCGATCAGCGCCTTCAGTTCGCCGGGACTCATCTTGATCAGGCGCTGCAAGGTTTCGGTTTCGCCGGCGGAGTCCTTGTGCAGAACCAGGACAATCGCTTTACCGTCCGGCCACTTCTTGACCTCCGAGCGGAAAATCCTCGACAGATGGACGGATGTGACGTTTCCAACGTTGTTGTCCTTATCGACCACGACCGCCATGTGGTGGGCAAAACAAGGAGTGAGGAACGTCAAGAGAAAAGCAAGAAGTGCAGCGAGCCGCTGAAATCTCATAGGCACGTCCACATCGAACTGTAATGACGAAGCACACGATGAGGCTAACCGAGAATCGCGGCCCGCGAAGTAAAAACATTGTCAAAACGAATGAGGTATCCAGGAAGGAAACATTCAGGTCAGGAAGAGAAGCCTTTACCACAGAGCAGCACAGGGAACTTGGTGCGAGCCCGGAGATGGGACGACGATCGAATGCACGACTAGTTCGAACAAATCAGAAATTGACAATTCTTCCCCGCGCCGTACAATCCGCCCTGCATGGCGATAGGTCCAATCGAACTGATTCGGCAGGCGACACCGGGACAACGGCGAACGCTGCTGGCAGCGGCGCTGGGCTGGGCTCTGGATTCCTTCGACGCCATGCT
>DLMH01000204.1:0-771 GCA_002478115.1 Candidatus Acidiferrum typicum
TCTGGCGCACAGGCTTACCCAATTTTCGACCGCGTCAGGGTTTATCACGCTTAGGAATAGTTTCTCTGGGCGAAAGAAACAAGGCTACTGCCTCCGCCAGAGCTCCGCATGCCATCACGCAGACTGCGGACGGGTACCTGTGGGTCGGGACGGAAGGGGGATTAGTACGCTTCGATGGCGTGCGGTTTGTTCCGTGCACCGCACAGGAGGGCAAGAGCACAGTCCGGGTGGCGCAAGGCTGTACCTCGATGGTGGTACGACAAAATTCCGAGCTCTAGGGATTCCTTCTGCGATGACAGTTGTTAGTCTTTCTTCCGGGGCTGGGCAATACCGCTCAATCCAGGAGGCAGGACTTGCAAAGGCTGTATTCCACATTTCCCGGCGGTTGGCCAGGCATAGGCCTGCTGCTGTTGCGCGTAGGGATTGGGGCAACGCTGATCATTCAGGGGGCTGCCTATTTGCTGGAACTGCAGGACCTGAGAATTGGGACCTGGGTGGTTTGCTTGCTGTTGCTTGGGAGTGGTGGTTCGCTCGTCATAGGGCTTCTAACTCCGATAGCAACTGCATTGTCGGTGCTCGGTGGTTTAGGTGTGACGTTCATGTACTTTCCGGCACCGGGCTGGAATTTCTTGAACGGCAATCCGTTAACCTTCGATCTGCTCGTTATGGCGATGGCCTCTGCTTTGCTCGGCCCAGGGGCGTTTTCGCTGGATGCGCAGCTGTTCGGGCGTCGCAAAATTATCATCCCTCGCTCGTCGGCCTCACGCTCAC
>DLMH01000204.1:903-8701 GCA_002478115.1 Candidatus Acidiferrum typicum
CATGAGAGGCGTTGAGTCCGACCTAGAGGGACCGAGTCCAACTACTGTAGTGCTCGAAAACGAGTGAGCCCACAATGAAAAGGGAGAATCAAATGACAAGCCCAGCAATCGGTGCGAGAATGCCCTTCAGGACGAATGATACGTATCAGTCTCGAAGTCCAGTTCTTCACAAGCATATGAGTGAGTTCTGGTCTGGCGACCTAGGTCTTACTCTCATAACTATCTCTCTCGCCGTCCTCATCTTCGTAATAACACCCCTTCGCGAAGCTGCCCTACCCGGCCGCTTCTTCTTCGACCTCATTGTGGTTACGCTGATGGTTTTCGGCGCCATGGCCGTAAACCAGAGCCGCATCGCCAAGGCTTTCGTGATCGCCGTCGTGCTTGCCAGTGCGGCGGTGTCGGGGGCCGCTCGCCTCCATCCGACTCTGTTTCTACATCAGTTGTCGAGCGTTCTTTCTACCCTCACGCTGCTTCTCTACGTCCGCATTGTGTTGCTCGTGATGTTTCGCAAAGGCCCGGTGACGTGGAGTCGCATCCAGGGCGGCATATGCGCCTATCTTCTTGTTGGAATGGCGTGGGCTTCCGCCTTTCAGTTCCTTGAGCAACTCCTCCCGGGCTCTTTCCACTTCGTTACTGCGCCGGCGGATATGGACCAACTCACGTCAAAGCTTACCTATTTCAGTTTCGCCACGCTTACCACTGTCGGTAGCGACATCGCCCCTCTGCTTCCTTTCGCGCGCTCGCTCACCATGGCTGAGGCCATCGTCGGCCAGCTTTTCCCCGCCACCCTCATCGGCGCGCTCGTGGCCATGGCTATGCAGTCCCGCACCAACATTCGGTCAGAGCATGGCCCCATTGGTGTTCGTGACGTTTCATAGGTGTCCTGCAGCGTAGCTGCTCGGGAGCAGAAGCTGAGGCGAGCTATAGCAGCGTGCCCTCCGTCCGAATTGGTGGAAGCAGGTCTGCGCTGCCCCGACTGTCGGTCAGACCAGTATGGTGAGGCGCTCTGCACGGCGAACGGGGTCGTACCTTAGATTTTTTCGAAAAAGTGGGCGACCTTCTTGCCTGCATCTTCGGTGTAGTAGACGGTAACCTTGGAGCCCTTTTCGGTTCCCCTTGCCATATCTTTCCCCGCATCCTCGGTGGCGTGGCCGGTCAGCCGGAACGTCTCCTCGGTGCCGTCGGCTGTCTTGACGACCAGTGTTTTCCCACCTCTATCGATGTCTTTGATGGCGCCATCCGTTGCTTTCAAGCCGTCCTTGCCAACCTTGTCAATCTCCACCGTCGTGTCTTCAGCCCCACGCGTGGTGTAATGAGCCACGACCTCTGTTCCTTCCTTCAATCCATGCCAGGAATCTTTCGCTGAGGCATCTGCCCCATGGACCGTCGTTTTAGCGGCAAAATGCAGCGAGTGCTCCGTGCCATCGGTCGTCTTGACTACGATGGTCTTGGTACCCGAATCGATCTTTGTGATCACCCCGTGGACAGCGCTGACAACATCTTCCGCGGCGTACACAGTCGCAATCAGCATCAATGCGAGGATTACATTCCCAATCGTTTTCATTATCCTGCAAGCTCCTGAGTTAAGATTTTCCACGCATTCTAAATCTTTCAATCTAAATCTATCCAGCTTTTTATATCCACTATGTCCACATCAACTCGGAGTTCGGTACGGGCCACTTTGAATCGCCCTCATCACTCTGCTCCGGAATGGTGCCTCACGCGGCGGTCGAGGTCGGAGTGGGACGCCTCGATTCTGATCCCGCCTCGCCAGAAGTTTGGAGGGAAAGCGGGAATGAGCGAGTTCTCCATGTTTTCGCCGCTCTTCGGCCGCGTCCCAAAGTCGCGTTGCTTCTGATCTACCCGATAGTGGTATCCCGGAATGCCGCCCGCAGTGGTACCGGGCAAACCCGTAGCTGAGTTATCTCCACATGCCCCCAGCCGTGGTAGCCAAAAAACCTCTTATCTCGTGATGTGCGTTCGGCTGCGATCCCGCATAGTACCTGCATGGAAGCGAGAAAGCATACAACAAGTGGCGAGCTAAGTTTCACATCCGCAGAAGTGGCTTTAGACCAGACGCTGTAGTTGACCGACTGAGCGTCTGGATGTGAGGCCGTGAGAGAGCAGTCCAAAAGAAGAGCGTGCTTCCATCGACTCCGTACATTATTCGAAAAGCAGCTACCGATGAAAACAGGAATTATGACCACAAAACGCACCACGACGTACCGCTTCTACTTTTCTACTCGGATGCTTACTGCTCTTCCGATCCTTTTGGCGCTCTGCCTGATTTTCCCAACGGCGCGCGCGAACGCCGCAGTTGCAGACCGCGTTGGTTGCCCTGCAGAGAGTGCGGGCTGTGTAGTTAACCTGACCAGCATTGCGGCTGCTCCAAATGGCGGACTCTGGGTTCAAGTCGACGGAGTCGCCAACGGCGGCGCGAGTCGGACTCTGGCACTCGACGGTGCACCGCAATTCGATAACGTCCCCTATCGGGGAGCGATCGCCGCCATCCCCGGCCGGAATGGATATTGGGTTGTCGCTTCCGATGGAACGATATATTCGCGAGGTGACGCGCCTCCTTTGTGCGGCGGCCGGCTCAGCAATTGCTCGAAGTTCCCCTCAAATCCTGACCCGGGCCATCTGGTACTGGCGGTGGCCGCGACACCGGATGGTCAAGGCTTTTGGGCGCTCACGGAGGACGGGAAGGTATTTACAGCCGGCAACGCCGCACCCTACGGCGATGTGACCAGGGATAGCGCGAAACCGAGCGGCATCGTCGCCACAACGTCCGGTCGCGGATATAACATCGTGCTGCGGGATGGAGGCGTATACAGCTTTGGTGACGCCATCTTCTACGGCTCCACGGGTGGAAAGAAGCCTGGCGGATCTGATGCATCCGGACTTGCGGCAAGTCTTGATGCCGGCGGGAAAATAAACGGCTACTGGATGGTTGCTTCCGACGGCGGAGTCTTCACCTTTGGCGACGCGTCGTTCTTAGGGTCCACCGGCGGCAACACCAGCTCTTCCGTCACCGGCATTGTCGAGCTGCCCGACGGACATTCCTATGCCTGGGTTTATGGCAATGGCAAGGTGGGCCATTCGGCGACCTTTGCCAAGGTGGTGATCTCCTCCGACAAGTACGGTTCAGTGTGGAGTGTCCCCGAGGGCAGCAAGGACCCCGCGACATCCCTCCAGTTGATGGGAGCTGACGGCAGTACCAGCCAACAGTGGAATATCTGGCCTACGACCAAGGACGGCAAAGTAGTGCAGATCGTCAACGTCAACAGCGGCCTGTGCGCCGATGTTACGACGCGCGATAAACACCCCTGGGGAGCGTATCTCATCCAGTACACGTGCAAAGGGAAGACGGAAGGCTGGGACAACCAGCGCTTCACCCTCACCAACGACAGTGCCGGACACATACAGTTCCTGCCCGTGGACAGCCCCAACTACATCGTCTGGGCCCAGACAGCCAGCTCAGAATTGACCCTCATTCCCTATCAGGGCGGGGATCCCACGGGCTGGATCTTCACGGGAGTCAAATGACCCAGCGGCTGAAGAAGGATGAAAGGACGAATGTGAGAACCGAGGTCGTGAACAACGGGCCGCAATGAACTCTGAAAGGACTGGGGATGTTATGTCGCTGACGCATCGCTTCCTCTTCCATATTTAGCAGAATCCGTTAAAGAAACGGCAATTCAAACAAACAAGGAGATAGTTATGAAGTCACGAATGATCCAGATGTTTTGCTCTGCACTAACCATGGTGGCGATGGTTACGAGCATCGTTCCCCTAAACGCACAAGAGGCATCGACGGCTACCGTTCCCGTGAAGATGACGGTTACGGCGAACGTCGCCAGCGACAAGCGCATGCCTGAAATCAACCAACAAGATGTCTTCGTTAAACAGGGCAAGGAACGCCTGCGGGTGACGGAGTGGTTTCCGGCTCAGGGAGACCGCGCCGGGCTTGACCTGTTCATCCTGATCGACGACGCGTCCGACGCGAGGCTCGGCTCGCACCTCGAGGACTTACGCACGTTCATTAACGCTCAGCCGTCGACGACTTCAGTCGGAGTCGGATACATGAGGAATGCCACGGTTCAGATCGTACAGGACTTCACGACTGATCACGCCGCGGCTGCCAAGGCACTGCGGTTGCCCTTGGGTTCCGCAGGCGCGTATGGGAGTCCATACCTTTCGGTAATTGATCTCATGACGCGCTGGCCCGCTAACCAAAACCGTCGTGAGGTGGTGATGGTGACCGACGGAATCGACCGCGCACGGCGCGGCATGTTCTGGCGCGGATTGAATGTCAATCCGGATGTAGATTCGGCAAGTGATGTCGCTATGCGCACAGGCACGATCATCCACACGATCTATGCTCCCGGTGTGGGCCGTCTGTACCGCAACTACTGGGAAGCGACCAATGGACAACTCGGCATTGCCAAGCTGTCGGATGTAACTGGGGGCGAGTCTTTCTTCCTGGGTCTGCAAAGCCCGGTAAGTTTCGCCCCCTACCTCGATCAACTGCAGAAGATACTCGACAACCAGTATCTGTTGAGCTTCTCCGCCAAGCCGGACAAGAAGGCGGGTTTGCAATTTGTAACGCTCAGCACTGAGGTCGCGGGTGTAGAGTTCGCCGCAGCCGACGCCATCTGGGTACCTGCTGCGAAGTAAGCAGAGAGCGGGCGGATCTCGCGGATCCGCCCGCTCCATTATTTTGGAAATGAGCCGAGGTAGCCGAAACAATCAAGATCGTGCTCGCAGGAGTCTAGCCATGTCATTTGAATTTTTTCGCTCCACGTCCGAAGTCGCACCCGCTTTGTCTATTCCAGCACTTGGTGTCGAGCAATTCTTATCATTCCAAACTCCGATTTCATTACGAAGCAGGTTCTGAACTGGACCGCCAGCGACCCAAAAATTCGGATCACGGTGCCCGTTTCAGTTGCTCGCGGAACCAATCCGAAAGGAGTAATTCAGATTCTTCTTGAACTAGCCGACGGCCACACCGATGTCATGAAAGATCCAGTTCCCGTGGCCATACATTCCGAGATAGGCCCCAATGCAATCACTATTGCCCTTCGCGTGTGGACTCTCACCCAGGCAGCCAACTTCGCACAGCTGCGAAGTGAACTCTACCTGTTGATCTTAAGACGTTTCAAGGAAGAGAAAATTGAAATGCCGTTTGCCCAGTTAGACCTGCACGTAAAGTCGATTGAGGTCCCGGTTTCGGTCTCGAACGTACACCAGGGTGCCAAATCAGAGGAAATTCGTTAACAAACATTTCCATTAGAAAGATGATTGTCATGAATGCGAACAGACGGCAATTTTATCTCGGGTTGACAACTGTGTTGCTTGGCTTGGGCGCGAGTCCCAACCTTCGCGCGCAGAAATCCGAAGATCATCCCACCACACCGCATGGTGCCACTCGTCCACCTTACTTCTTTAAGCATCCGACCTTTGAAATTATTTTTCTAACCAGCCTTGGCCGAGCTTATCACTCGGCAGGAAACGTGGGGAAGGTCCTGTATCTGACCAGGCAAGTAGAAGACGGCAATTTTGAGAGCGCATACATGGCCTTCAAACAAGCCGGGGATGAAGCCCTAGCACAAGCTGAAGAGTCGGCGAGCCATGGCCACAAAGAGAGCGCCCGGCAGGCGTATCTATGGGCTCAGAATTTTTAGGATAGCTCCACCTAGCTTTTTGGAGGGCTCAAAAGATCCGACCCGATTCCTGCCGACCTGGGAACTCCTTTATGATTGCTGGCTGAAGTCACTCCCTCTTTTCGACCCGCCCATCGAGCCCGTGAGCATTCCTTATGAAGGTACCGAGCTACACGGGGTTTTCATTCGAGGAGCGAGTACGTCGGGCAAACGCCCATTGTTGATCCTGGTCAACGGCAGCGACGGCTCGCTTCTGGATATGTGGACGTGGGGCGGTGCAGGAGCGCTCGTCCGAGGATATAACTGCCTGACCTTCGACGGACCGGGACAGGGATACGCTCTGTGGAAGCAAAACCTCTACTTTCGGCCAGATTGGGAAAAGGTGATCTCGCCGGTTGTTGACTACGCCATCAGCAGGGCGGATGTTGACCCGAAGAAGATCGCCCTTCAAGGAATCAGCCAAGGCGGATATTGGGTGCAGCGGGCAGTTGCATTCGAGAAAAGAATCGCCGCGGCCATTGCCGACCCGGGTGTGGTTGATGTGTCTACGTCGTGGACCGCGAGCTTGCCCAATCCGATGCTTGAATTATTGAAGACCGGACGCAAAGCAGAATTCGACGGCTATATGTCAAAGTTGTTGGACCCGGCAACGAAGTCTAATTTGACCTTCCGTATGAGGCCCTTCGGTTTCACATCCTATTTCGGCACCTATAAAGCCGTTCTGAACTACAATCTCGCAGATGTCGCCGGCCAGATTCGTTGCCCATTTCTGATTACCGAACCGGCTAATGAGTCATTTTGGCCAGGACAGTCGCGTCAACTCTACGACCTGTTGACTTCGCCCAAAAAAATTGTGCACTTCTCGGAAAGTGATGGAGCTGACCTTCATTGCGAGCCGAACGGGACTGGAATACGCGATCTCCGCGTATTCAATTGGCTCGATGAGACATTACGGTAAAGCTTTGCTACTCGGATTCAAAGGAGAGCAGTATGAAAATTGACTGGCTCGTGAAATTCCTCTTGCTACTCATCGCTGTTTCACTGGGCGTGATCGTCCTACGTCCCTACCTGACTCCGCCTATAGTGGTAGCGCAATCCGGCGAGGGCCACCCATTCTATATCGAGCCTGGTACCAGCATGCTGCGTGCCCCTGATGGCAGCCGCCAAGTATTGGGCAAAGTCGTGATCGATTTGCGCAACGGCAATGTCTGGGGATTCCCGACGATGACGCAAGATCCCTACCCCGCAGCCGGAGCTCAAACCACTCCGCAAACCTCGCATCCATTCTTGCTAGGCAAGTTTGCGTTGGCGGATACGGACAAGTAAGCGGTATCCCAGGAAAGGCACCGCGAGATGTCGGCTTTCCGGCCGGTTGCGGCCCGCCACGGACGAGTCAACAGCCGAGGTCCAAGCTTTGGCTGCGTTTCGTTGCGGGGACGTCATGTCTACAAGTTTTGCAGGATGCTTTATTTCGCATGCGCCCTGACTCTCAGGAGGCATTTGTTAGATTTGACTATATAGGTCCAATTATTCTTGTGCCTGCCGCTCGAAGTAAAGGGCAATGCCCAACGCAAGAATCAGGGCCGCGACTGCGAACAAGGTCAAGCCTGACACGGCGTTGGGTTCTTCAATGATGACCTTCCGCGCCATGGCTATGAGTGCAACTTCCAGGACGACGCGCACATGAATGACGTCTTTCTTCAGGTACGCTTTCAGCGTCTCCAGCAGCTCCACTCCGATCAGCACCAGCAGGAAGTATCCAAAAATGTCGAGTAGGCCCTGCACCGGAATGAGAAACCGGGGCTGCTTCCAGATTTCTTCACCGATCAGCATGCCTAGGTGCGCCGTGGAGAGCACCACGACGACGACGAGCATTCCAGCAAGCACCAGGACTGTAAACTTCTGGATTTTCGCGAGCAGTGTGTCCAACATGATCTCCCCCCGTGCCTGGTGCCCCAGCCTTTTCGCCGGTCATTTCTAATGACAAGATCCGTCATCCTGAAACTGCCTACTGGCCACCATTGACACCAGAGACCGTGCACAGCTCAGGATTTGCTGGTTCAAAGTATCGTTCTTCAGCGCGTCTGGGGAAATACTTTGCAGGTCCTGGTGCGCCGCCACAATGTTATTGCTGA
>DLMH01000204.1:8826-9489 GCA_002478115.1 Candidatus Acidiferrum typicum
AATCGGTTGACACTGCTACGTATGCGAGTCTGAGATTCTTGGCAGCTTGCGCCCGGTAATCGGCCACAGAGTCATCCGTCACGGGGTAGCCATTCTGAATGGCACTGACTAGCGCGCTGCGCCATTCCCTGATCACGGCCATGGTTTCGATGCCTGCCTTCAAGAAATCTTTCGAGAATGCAGAGTTTGCAGTCTCGCTTGCCGGGGAAGTTGCCGTTGGTGTGTTTGCAGCGGACGTAGGCAGTGTTAACGTAATTTGGTTTCCCTTGAAGCTGAGGGAACCACTCGTCAGTCTTGTCAGTGCTTCGACGTCCACGTAGGACCTGCCGTTTATCTGGATAACCGGTGCTTGTCCCGGCTGGCCGCTTACAATGAGTGTCCGATTCTCCCGCACAGTCTGCGACAAAGCTAGCCTTGGGTTAGCCAGCAGCCATACCAGGATCAACCCTGCACTCAATAGCTTCCTTCTCATCTGATTCACCCTAGTTTTCCATCGTGAACTCGAGACATGCATTGGTGTCGAAACGAGATCGAGTTTTCGCATCAAGTTGCATCGGAGAGTCTACACCACCGTCGAATGCTTTGACAGTTCCCGATTAATGGGCCACTGGCAGACCGGATTTCGCATCGTCGAACCGTCGGGGGCGGATCACTAATCAGCTA
>DLMH01000078.1:0-5583 GCA_002478115.1 Candidatus Acidiferrum typicum
TCTCAAGTTAAGGGTTCAATCCACGTTACCGCGTTTGAAACCGCGCCCTCGTGACCGGACTTTTGAGGCACGAAGTCAAATTGTACTTCACTGGTTTCGGCACAAGGCAGATTCGGAATGCATGACGGGCTACTCTGACGTAACGCAATTAGGGAAGGGTTGCCGACCATCCGGTCGGAATACGACACGCGGGTGTTCAGACTGGACACGTCTGACCAAAACCTCTAGAGCCAAACGCTCCTCGGAGTGATGTTCCATCCTTCGATGTTCAGTGCCAACTTGTTTCTTGCCGCCCCCGGTGGGTACTCAATCTGGACCGCCTTCGACTCACCCGGAAGCAACGGGAAGAAGTTGTCCCCATAGATCACTGGCAACACTCTCTCCCCTATTCCATTCATTAGCTTAAGCCGAACAGCAGGCACAATCGTGGTCGTTGTGTTGGCAACCACCGCAGTGACTTTTGGAACCCCTCCGGAGTGACGCCTGGCCTTGGCGGTGAGCCGTACCTCAGGCAACTTGCTTAACGATTCGTAACGAAGCGGGTCCCGGCGGGTGCTCCGCCAGTAAAAGTTGGTTGAGATATCGTGAGCACCATCCTTCAGATTCAGTCGTAGGAACTGAACGTCTCCGATGTCTAGCGGGAACTCCAGTTGAGTGATCTTCGTGAGCCCAAACGCCAGATCTATGGGAAACGACTTGTGTAAACGGCTCTTGCCGTAAAAGTCAATAATTTCTATCTCGGCGCTGAGTTTCGGGAGCTTGGCGGGGGTAAGGTTCAGCACCGCAATCTCATCGGTGGCACAGTTCCAAAAGATGTGTATGGGCTCGCAGGCTTTCCGACTGGCGAAATACGCCGCTGTGGGTTCCAGATAGTAGTCGTAGGTCTGCCAAAGCAGGCTCGGCCAAACCGACTGGCTCGTCCAGAGGAGGACTCCACTTCCGCCGTCTTCAAACTTCGATGCCCAAGCCTCGAAGATCGCCTTATACGTTTCGAGGTTCACCATCTGCGCCTTACGACAGAAGTCTTCCACACCGCTGGGCTCACCGTACGCCGTCACCGCTCGCGTGTAGTAAGAGCAATCGATCAGTTCCCAGCTGCATTGGTAATCGTGGGTTGCCCAAGTGTCATTGATAGGCCAGAGCTTGGCCTCCGGCATCATTCGACGAACGCTCTCGACGTTAGGTACCGCGACAGCGCCCATCTCAGTGGTGAAACCATGGGCGTTTTCAAAGTACCAAGCAGGCAGCTTGGTGATGTATGGCCCTTCACCGTGAACACCGTCGCGAATGGAGCATCCGAAGTAATGGCGCGTGCCGTCGAGTTCCTCGGAGGCCTGCTTGAGGTTCGCGTTGAGAGGCTCGGGGGGATAACCTTCGTTGCGTCCACACCACACGACCACGCAGGGATGTTTACGCGAGCGCTTGATCTTGTCACGAGCATTGAGCAAGAACATGGTGTGGTCAAGCGGGTCGGGACCGTCCTTAGGATTCGCAATCCAGAACTCGTCCCACACCATGATTCCGTACTTGTCGCAGCTATCGTAAAAGGCATCTTTTGCGGTCATTCCCACCCAGTTACGGATCATGTTGAAGTTCATTTCGCGGTGGTAACGCAGGCGAGCGTCAAAAAAATCTGGGTCATAACGAAGGTTGGAATCGTCCATCGGCCAGTTCCCGCCCCGTGCCAACACACGCACGCCGTTAACCCATAGCTGCATATCTTTGTCGGGCGGAATATGGCATTCGACTTTGCGGATCCCAAACTTCGTCTTGCTGCGGTCAGAAACGGAACCTGCGGAGATGAATTGCAGATCCAGGTCATAGAGTTCCGGATTGCCGAGCCCATTGGGCCACCAGAGACGAACGTTCTGCAGCGACAGCTCAGGGTGCGCTGCCTTGTCAAGCGTAATCGTCTTGGTCTCGTTCGGCTGCAGTTCAACGCTCTGCTCGAATGCCACGGGTTCGATCCTACCGCGCAGCAGGCCGGATTGTGGTTCGTCGGTTGCGTTTTGCAGGTCGACCGTAACGGTGAGATCCGCAGCGGGACCCTCGCCCAGCTTCACATCCGAGATCACAAATGGATCAAGAATGCGGATCGAGCCGGTGAAGCTCAAGTAAACATCGTTCCAGATGCCGATGTTGCGGCCGCGAATGGTAGGGACCCAGTCCCAGCCGATTGTCGAAACGAAATTCGGGCTGTCCAGCCCCGGGTCGCCGCCATTGTGGCGATAGTACTTGAGCCCCTGTGTCTTCGCCGCACCTGGATGATCCAAAGGATGAATCAACACCGCAATACAGTTCTTATTTCCCGGACTGACCAAGGCGCTAATGTCAAATCTTCCGCGGAGGAAAGCGCCACCAATTTGCCCCGCATTCTTGCCATTCACGAAAATCTCGGCCCGATAGTTGATTCCCTCAAAATTGAGCCAGACAATCTTCCCAGCGTAGGACTCGGGCATCACGAACTCGGCGCGGTACCAATACCTATTCGTCGAGAATGAATCCGAAACCATGTACTGCTGGTCGCCGTAATTCGGATCGGGGATGCAGCCGTTGTCCAGATAGGTACTGAGCACGGTGCCAGGAACCGTGGCAGCGAGCCACTGTGTATCGGTAAACTCGGGCGCCGAGACCTGCGCACTGCCGCCGTCACCAACTTGCGCGGCGTCCTGAAGGCGCCAGCAACCGGTGAGACTAAGCCGCCCATCGATTGGATTGAACACAGGCTCCCGTCGCGCAACTACCTTTCTTTTACCGGGCCCATACACTTCGAAGCTTCTGATCGAATACCCCTTGTCATCGCTTGCCAGACCTTCCAGCCGGACATAGCGGGCGTTAGCAGTCTTGGCCCATACCTCGTCCGTCGACTGCTCGCTCTGATCGACTCTGCCGATTTCCCGCCAGACTCTTCCGTCGTGCGAAATTTTGACCACAAAAGAGCGTTTGGGCTGCTCTAGCCAGTGAACTACCACTTTGGAGACCGGGTGACTCTCTGCCAAATCTACGTACATCCACTCCGTGTCCGATGGCGCGGAGCGCCAAAAACTCCCGGGATTTCCGTCGGTGGCAAGATGGGCAGTATGTATGGAATCTGCCGAGCTCGACTGATAAGCTGCCCGGTGCAGAGCGTGGTTAGTCATGCGCGCTTCGGGGTCTACCGCGAAAGCCGGTTGTAAGGTTACGGTCATGGCCGCAACGCCCAGAGTGCCTTTCACAAAATCCCTGCGGGTAATGCTGTCTCTCATCTATGGTTCCTTTTGCTGTTTCCAAGAGCCTGCTGAAACTACCCTTTCACGCGGCATTCTGATCGATCCATGGACGGCAAGAGCGTCCGTTGCACCAACGGCTTAGTTTACGTCCGGCTTGTAGGAAGCTGGAAGCTTCACTTGGAGTCTGCAGCCGATTGCGGGCATGACCGAGTAGCCGGACGGGATTGCTCCCGTCCAGCCCTCTAGGAACTGTGCATGAAAGTTCCCTCTCACACAGCTCAAGCCCTTCGAACGCCTCTTTCGGGGAGACGCGGTTTCGAGATAGAAAGGCGTTGGCGGTGAACCCTGTCATGGCACTCCGGATGAAGTAGAACGCGGTTGTCTGCGCTTCGCGAACCACCCGGTTTGTTGCCGCCCCGCTCCTACCTCGTAGGCTACATGCGATGGCACGCACGGTCCGATAGTGTTTTTTGCCTCTGGGACTTACTCCTGACGGTTCTCCTCTGCTGCAGCGCGACACCGGCGCGCAGGAAGTGTACGCGCTGGATTTCGAGGCGCCCTGAGTGAACACTCTCTGCCGCTAGCGCTCTTGCAGGAACGTTGGCGCGAACGGCAATTCCACGAATGCTTGCGGACGATTCTGGGCGAATCACGGGCTACCCTGAAGTAATCCCAAGGGAAGGGTTGCCGACAATACGCCCAGAGTCTCGTATTTCGCTTTGCGCAACCACATTTCCGCCTTTCCGCCAGCAAGAGCACTTTTCCGGTTACACGACTAATCGGGCGTTGACCGGGATTCGTGGGAAAATAAACGGGATGTCGGGGTCGGTGTTCTCAGGGTGCAATTCTACGCACGATGCCATGTGGCCACGATCCCAGGTTCAGATCGCAGGGATTCAATTCGCAGTCACTTGCCAGCCAGGCGTGAGGCTCGGCTGCAACGTCAGCCCTGCTTGAAAGTCGGCTTCGCCGTAAAAATTCATAAACCAGATCGTGTTCGTCGACGTGCTTGCATTCCACAAAAGCAGGTCCTTCGCCCCGTCACCATTGAAATCGCCGATGGCCTGGATCTCGGTATCCGCCGGCAGTTTTGCAAACACCTGGCCTGACGAAGTTGTTTTCAGGAAGGGTGTAAAACGCGTTATTCCCAATTGGCCCGTTGGATGGTTAACCCATATGATGCTCGCATAAAGCGTTCCCAGAGTTTGCAACTTTCCTGTTCCGGCAACGCTCCAATCTGCATCAAAGTGGCCTGACGTGCTGCCGTAAGCACTCGTGTAATTAGCGGTTGCAGAATAACCTAGCGCCGTAACGTCGAAATCCTCCGTCGTCGGCTCTGACGAAGAATTAAAGTAAACAATTTCAAGATTGCCGCCCGCATCTCTTAGCAGAACATCGGAACACCCATCGCCGCTAAAGTCGGCTACCCCAGCCACCGACCAGGTCGAGGCCGTCGTGGGTTGAAAAGTCTGCTGTCTAACAACTTGATCGCCCTTCATAAACAAAACTTTTCCCGTTTGCGCGCTGCTATTCCAAATCAGAATATCCGAATACCCGTCGCCGTTAAAATCTCCCGTGCCGGCGACGGCTTCATCAGAGCTGCGCATTTTGTAGACTTGGACAAACTGCGCACTCCAAGGGATGGCGCTGTTCCGGTAGGGCTCCTTCCATATGCCGACCTCTCCATTGGCCGTGTCGGTGACCACGGCGCTGGCATAGCCATCCCCGAAGAAGTCGCCGTTGCCTTGCACGTCAAAGTTAGCCGTGAGAGCCTTTTGAGAAATAGAAAAAAGTGAATACTGGGAACCGATCACAGGAGTCGCCAGAGTAAACAGAGGTATTTCAAACTCACTGGGGTTTTCCTGGTTTCTAAACAGGAGATCGCTGACGGTGTTTCCGGCATAACTCATATTGCGATTGGCGTCCAGGGTGATCACGGGACTTGGCGTAGTTTCGTTTCCGATCACTACGTCAATGAAATTCACATTTGAAATTTGATGGGCAAGATTGAATCCCCGGAAAATCGGCGGGAACTCTTGAGCATCAGTCACTTGAATATTATTAAATTTGAGATCGCTGACGGAACCAAGTTGATAGTTGCCACGCTGGAAGTTGCTTGGAATGATCTCGATTTTAAAGACCTGCCAACTTTCGTTTTCAACGCGAATATCTTCGAAAGTATAATTACTCAGATTCCCGGGTCCCCCTTCATTGGCAGCAAACACGGCGTTGGACGTATTCGGCCAATTATATTCGGCGCGTATCACGTCGGAATCTCGAACTGTAATATTCGTCACATCACCCTTGAGGCCGGCTCCCATTTGAAAAGCGGCGGCATTGTTCAATTTCCAGACCACGCACTTGCGAACTAGTA
>DLMH01000078.1:5628-7103 GCA_002478115.1 Candidatus Acidiferrum typicum
ACTAGTAGGTTGCTTGCAGTGAGCTTAATTGAATCGTCGCCATTCTTGACAAAGCTGTTTTCAATCACACTGCCAGTGTCTTGCGGCCCATAACTTGCTTGAATGCCATCGGAATTGCCAAGCCACGCAATCACTTTTACGTTGTCCACCCTGTTGCCGCTCCCGCCGTTGATAGACACGTTGTAAAAAGGCGACTGAATGAACGTGATCCCTTCGACTAAGAGATTTTTCACATTGCCTTGTGCCACAACCATATCGGGGCAACCGGCCGTCGTTTCTATACACTGAGCCTTTGGCAAATCCTCACCTGAGAGAATTCCTCTTCCCTGAATCGCTGCATTCGCGGCTCCCGGTGCAAAGGCGAAGAAGCCCTTCACATAGGCTCCCGCAGCCAAGTACACCCTTTCATTCGAAGCGACGGTGAATGGCGTCAGCCCCAGGTCATAAATTCCGGGTCCAAAATATATGGTGTCCTGGAAGCCACTGAGCCGCGGGAGAGCTTCCCCGGATCGCACCGATAGACCTGGTCGGACCGGCAGAACATTAGAGTCCGTCGGATTTAGGCGCTCGTCTTCCATTGGGTTGGCAAACACCAACATAGGATTTGTAAGATTTGTATCGTTGGCCTCGGTGCAAGTGTCTCCGGTAGTACAAAAATCAACCGCGAATTGCCCAGGCCGGTCCAGCGTAAAAAAAACCGAATTGCCTTTGACGATCGGAATAATCTCCGCATGGCTCGGGAGAATGCGAGCCGAAGTGAAAGGACTGCTGTTTGTCACTTCAACGGTGACCGAACCGGCAAACGAAAACGATGTCCACGAAGTTGCGTGCTCGAGCGTCGAGGAACTGCTGATACCACTAGGCTGGCCATTAGCCAAAAACCCGGGGTTCTGAACCTGGTAAACAAACGAGCGAACCCATCTATGATGGTGGCGGAGGCGAACCGTATACTGCGACGAGGGAATAATCCCCGGAGGGGTCGCATCGACCTCCATCTCGCCGCCCAAATCTGTCGACGCGGTCGGAGACGACGGAGACGCCGATGATCCGCTGTTGGAGTAACCGGCAGAGCAAACACTCAAAGCCACAACCGCAAAGAAAAGGCGCGCAACCATAAAGACCCCGGGCTTCTTTGTTTCGCATTGCCGGAACATAAACCAGCGCCTTTTCGTTCGAGCGATTGAAGCACCCGCTCGTCTGCACGTCTTAACCCGAAGGTAAGCGAAAAGTTGTAACCCGAGCCTAACGCACTCTCTTCGGAGTACTGCCGGATAAACGCTAAACCGGACCAGTGCCTGCTAACTTCTCAAAAGCCCGGTTGTGGGAATCCCTGTTTGGAGCCACTGTTGATCGTGCGCGGATGACGCTAGTGTTTTATCGGAAGCGCGCATTCGAGACTGAGTGGGTGTGGCGACGATGCTGTGGCGCGCTTTCGATAAAACCGTCAGAAGGGAGCCGCTTGCGTTTGCGGCGGA
>DLMH01000118.1:0-731 GCA_002478115.1 Candidatus Acidiferrum typicum
ACTGCAAGGTTGTTGGAGTCGATGTCTTCCTTGTCTGAATCACCCCACTCGCCACGCTTGTAGCGCGCCAGTAGCTGACCCAGATCGAAGCCATCCACAACGAGAGATTGGACTCCTCGCGTCATAGTGAGACGTCCCAGTTGAAACAACTTGCATGATCCGGGTGAATTCAGCCGAGAAACCTCGACCAAATTGTCATCATCCTCGTCATCTTCCTCGTCAACGTCGTCGTCATCGTCCTCCTCAAACTCCGCAGCCGCTGCCGCGTCCTCTGGAGTCTCAGAATCCTCAGCACCCTCACCCTCTTCAACCATTGGTTCGTCTTGTTTGGTCTCGGTGAGAATTTGGGTCCTACCGTCGACAAACACGATGGCGAGTTCGTTGGAGAATCGTTCCCTGGTGCGGGTGATTTCCATGTCGTCTTCGATCTCCACCGTTGTCGTCGTGTGCTTGATCGGTCTCCAGTGAGCGAGGTGAGCCTGCTCACCCTCTCCAAACTTACCATTCAGCATGCCGGCTGTTGCCAGCAGACCAACATGGCCACCATGAAGGGGAGTGATTGGACTTCCGCCAGCAACTTCCTGCTTCGGAAGCAAGAGCGGCACTGCGGCCTTCCAAGCATTACTGGTGATGAGACGATCCTCGATCTCATCGAGCGGTAGTCCGACGTGGTAGATCTCGACGTTGCCGCTGGGCGGAACGCTATACATCCGATCTGCTTCTGGCGTGAG
>DLMH01000118.1:926-11962 GCA_002478115.1 Candidatus Acidiferrum typicum
GCTTTGCAGGGTATGACCATCAGCAGGACGCCCTTGGGTTTGAGCCACGCATAGGTATGGCCGAGAAACAGCTTCTCCATTCGTTCATTGGCGCGCGGTCCCATCTCGAAGTCATAGGGAGGGTTGAGATAGAGGAACGAAAAGCGTTCGACACGAGCGCGCACGTCGAAGACGTTGCCCTGAATGGTCTGAATGCCGCTTCCTTTAGCGCTCTCGGCGCGGTTGGCATCGAGTTCCACCCCATAGAGCGTGGAATTGGATCCGCCAGTGAGAACGTGGAGTGCGGCCCCGGTGCCACAGCAGGGATCGAGAGCGGCGGTGGGCAAGCTTGGGAATGCGAGACGGGCCCGAAGCATTGGGCCCTGCTCCACGGGGAGGGGGTAATAACCGAGCTTGAGTCTCGCAGCTACTCTCACTGAAAATCCTTTCAAAACGTGTTTGTTGACGAAAAAATACCCATAATCTGATCAAATGTCCAGTTTATGGGCGACGTGAAACAGTATCGGAAAATATCTTGAAGCTGTTAGTTGAACGACGCGAGTACCGCAAGGATGTTGCACTTCAACGATGGAACGATGGAAGGTCGCGGTGGATCGCTTTCCATACGATTGCTGGATACAGTCTTATGCTGCCACCGGTCATTGAGACTGCAAGGGCGCAGGTAAGTGCCCGGAGTTCAAACCACTCCTCACTGCAACTTGATTTTGCCTGCGATTTCTTTGGCGGATTTTCGCGATACGTCTGCCTGTTCGGCATAACGGGGCCAGTTGGCCACGGCCTTTTCTACCTTCGCCAGAATCTCCGGTGCATTTTTTATCCCGTGCTGTTTGCCCAATGCCTGAAGTTGGGCGGTGCCGGGATTTCTTCCCTCACCCATGACGAGCATGCTTTGCTCGCCGCCCGGGCCATAGGAAAAGACCAGGTCGTAGGCTGGCGCGAAAATCCACTCGTTTCTCGCGTTAAGAAGGAAGGAAAAATTCTTCACATGATCGTCGCGGTTATGAGCAAGGACGTTGAAGCAGGCCAGCGCATACGCCTTTTCGGCATCCCGAATATTCCTGGTCAACGCCAGGGTCGCGCGCAGAACCATATCGTAGTCGAGGCTCGGACTGCGATGATCGGCATGGATCAGGCCGCCAAGACTATGCATATGGATGCGGGCATCGCCGTCCCGATCGAAGCGTTTCGTGCCGAAATATTTGTTCCTTTTCGTGCGGAAAAGATGGGTTTCAGGCATCTCCACGCCTGCATCCTTTGCCATCAGGCTATAGGCGTATTCGATAGCTCCCACGGCTCGCACGTCCTGGGAAGACGGAAACTTGATCATCCAGTGCGCGAAGCCGGATCGCAATTCCTGCTGGCCGTGAATGATCCTTTTCTTGTCGATGCTCACCTGCGCCACGATCTTGGGGCGGGCACCCGAAGAGGAGCCATTGAGCCGCAGCAACTCTTCGAATACCTCTTCGTTTTCTCCGGCCAGTACGGCGGCTGATTCATCGGCGAGCTTGTCGAGCACCAGCGGAGCATCGTCGCTGTTTTGCAGACCCAGCTCCGGCTCGTAACTGAGAGCGCCCATGCCGTGCTGTCCCACATAGGCCAGCCGGTCGAGCGGAGTCAGTTGGCCGCGATGGATACCATGGTTTTCCACTGTGCGGTCGAGCAGAAGGCGGCCCCATCCGTCCGGCAGGCTGTCATTGAATACGCCGAACAGGCCATCGAAGATCGTAGTGTCGGCAATGGCTACGCCAGGCCTGAGGGGAAGTTTGATCGGCGAAATCTCGATGTCTGAAGCGATGAATGAGGCGTCATACTCGAAAAGGACCTGCCTATCCTTGAACGCGAGGCGCCCAACCTTGCGGCGTTGGTTTCGCGCGTCAAGATAAACGGTCAGCAACTCTGTCGGGCTATAAGCCATGGCTGCGTCCTTTACTGCCCGTCGCTCTGCGCCGCAACGCCGGCTTGGCCAATAGGGCGTCGAGCGATTGGGCGGCTGGGATTGGCCGGATTTCCACGGCCAGCTTGTCGAAATCGTCAAGGCAATCCAGCACCAAGGCTAGATTCAGAAGCGAATGCAGCGCGATCAATCCTTCGCGCTCAAATCGCTTCAGCGAACTCCAGGTCACGCTTGAGCGCGCCGCCAGTTCTCTCTGCGTCAGGTTCATGGCAATACGCCGTGCCTTGAACCGCCCTGCAATTTCTGTCTGTACCTCTTGCACCGTCTTGAGATAAACAGTCAATATATTACCTCTCCACGCCTATTCTACTACATAGAAGACAAAATATTAACCATATATTTTAAAGCAATAAACCATTACCCGGCGACCAGCTGCTGAAGTATGCTCTGGTGGCGACATCAAGAGTGAGAGATCCGGACGAAATCACGCCAGCGTTTCAATGAAGCAGGACAGGCGTTGTGAGGAAGCGTAGAGGACCCGGTAATAGCCTGAAGGATCATCGAAGCGGTTCCCAAATATTCATCTTCGCTGGCCCAAAACCAATCGGGCGGCTGCCACGGTGAAGGCAACTGCCCAAATCGAAATACTGGAGAATTTGGTGTGCAGACCTCAAAGCGGTCTGCGGTAAAAGACGTAAGCAAACCTAGCCCCCTGCTGAAAATGCTCTGGCCGCACTCAGAACGAGCGGTGCCACTTGATCGAGGTCGTTTTCCTTGAGAAGACGTATCGGCACGCGATCACCCAGTTCGGGATTGATGCCCATGAGCCATGCCTGAACGACTGCCGGTGAATCATGGGCGGTCAGAGTCATGACGACATGGTAGGTAAATCGCAGGCGTTGCTCCGCCTCGCTATAAGATTTCTTTCCTTCAATCCAGCGATCGATAGCCCTGGTGTCTTTGACGCCGGCCACAAAGGCGGTCAGCTTTTTCCCTATAATTGACGCCAGCACATGTACAAGTTCCGGCATGGGGAGCATTAGAGACTCCCGATGGGCGGCAAGATCGGGTTTTGGGAGAGAGAGGGACGCCATATGAAACCTCCTACACCTTTAAAACTAGTCCCAAACGGCAGAATGTCAAGACAATTGCATATAAATAGCAGAGGAATTGCATCTCGTGTATATTGCGATTTGCTCTGCAAGTCTTTCACGGCAATCGGCTTCGGGATCGCCATTTGACCAGAGTCGTAGTGCGGTGAAAGTCAGACCTGAAATGTGACTGCACCATCCCACACGATCCGGACAGTCGCGCCACAGCACGATCACGACCTCGCGTCCTTGTCAGATCTGCCGCAGCAAATCCCGTGTCCGCTCATACAGGCAGAGCCTCGGCAATCACCTGATCACGCAAACGTATATGCAGTGCCTGCGGCGTGAGAACATCTACCGACACGCCGAGGAGAGTGCGCAACTGGTACCGAATCTCCCCGATGTCAAAGATGGACGTCTCCGGCGTGGGATCGACCAGAATATCGAGGTCGCTCTCCTCGGTATCCTCTCCATATAGAACTGAGCCGAAGACACGGGGATTTCTGGCGTATCTCGATTCAACAATGCGGCGAATCTCCTCACGATGCAGTTGCAGAGCCTCCGACGGTCTCATAAAATCCACCCCATTCCATTATCATGCAACTCTACTCTATGATCGCAAGCGCGGAAGCGCGCTCTCACCCTCCGCGCCTACCAGGCGGTAGATCGCAATCTCTCCACCCAAAGGCCGAATACATTTGCGCAGACCTGTCGATCGCCTTATCTTTTCCCTTGCAATCGCGCGGCTGACCATACAATTCCGGGAACTTAGGCCCTTACTTCTCGCTAAACCGTTAGCGCCAGCTGAGAATTACTTCCGGCTTGACCGCCTATCAAAGGCGCGGTTACTCCGAAATCATCCCGAGCGTCCCCAGCCATGTCTCCACCAACTCAGGCCATCGCGTCACCGGGAGCTTCGTGCGCCGCAGCCCGAACGCGTGCCCGCCCTGCGCATACAAATGCATCTCCACGGGAACCCCGGCGTTCTTGAGCGCAATGTAGTAGACCAGCGAATCGTCCACGTTGTCCGAATCATCGTCCTCGTTCTGGAGCAGAAAGGTAGGTGGCGCCTGACGGGTGAGGTGCTCGCGAATATCCGGGTTCAGCTCCGGCCGTTCCAGCTTCTCCTCGCCAAACGATAGATGACCGGGATAGATCGCCACCGCAAAGTCCGGGCGGCAGCTCTCTTTGTCGGCGGCATCGACAGTCGTGTACAAGCGGTCGAAGTGCACGCTCATCGCCGCCACCAGATGCCCGCCCGCCGAGAATCCCATCACGCCGATCTTGTGTGGATCGATGTGCCACTCAGCGGCGTGAAAGCGCACCAGCCCCAGCGTCCTCTGCGCGTCTTCCAGCGCAATCGGCGACTGCGGATACGCGCCCCAATACGGATCCGACCTCGGCGCGGGTACGCGGTACTTCAGCAGCACGCAGGTAATTCCCTTGGCCGTCAGCCAGTCGCAGGCCTCCGTGCCCTCCAGATCGATAGCCAGCTCCTCATAGCCACCGCCGGGGAACACGACCACCGCCGCGCCCGTATTCTTTCCCGTTGGCTTATAGACCGTCATCGTAGGCCGCGAGACGTTGTCCACCTCAACCCACGGCTTGCCCGCGACCAAACTCTTCGTTTCCGTCACCGTCGTCGCAGTCTCCGGTTTTGCGACAGGTCGCGCATCCGGAACTGCTCCCGGCCATATCGTCATCTGCGTATGTCCCGCCGACGGCTGCCACGCAGTCGTCTGCGCGCTCATACCACCAATCGCAAACGCAAAACAAATCCCCAATATCAAAGCCTTCATCGCAATCTCCACATCTACGCATAGCCAATGACTGACTGGCTGAGAGCCGAGTGTACGGTTGTTTAGAAGGAACCTTATCCTCTTGCTGCGGCGGGAATCGACTCAGTTAACAGACATCTCTTCCAAAGCCGACGTGCGAACTGACCGCGCCTGTCACTTTATCTGAGCCCGCCCCGTATTGCGGGAAGTTCGACGGTCGCTAATTCAGTTTTCGCTTTGCATACTCTGCATGGGTCCATCATGCCACCCCTGGTCGTCGCCTCTCAGGGATGGCCGTCCATGACCAATGCTTCATACGCAGCAGTCAGGCGATAGCGCCGCGACTTCCGGGATGCGTTGCTCATCTCCAAAAATCCGTCTTCGACCCAGCGCTGACAGAGATCCGCCGCTGTACGAGGCTTAAAGTTAAATAGATTGCCGATCTCCTTGCTTGTCAGCTCTCTCGATTGCGTGAAGAGTCCGAGAACTTTGCGCTGCCTTGCGTTGAGATTTCGGAGAGCTTTGCTTTGATCGACACCCCCCTTCTCGGCTTCGCCACGCGCCTGCGTCTCTACTTTTTGGAAGGAGGCTGCCATACCTGCGACGAAATAGAGTACCCATTTGGTGATATCCGCGGCGGCGCGACCCATGTAGTAGTTGTGCGATGGTTCGATTGTCAATGCTTCGTAGTAGTCCTGTAGGTTCCGCGCGTAGTACTCCTCAAGCGCATAGAGCCCTTTGAGACCGTACCCCCCGAGATGCAGGATCAGCGTCGTCAAGAGCCTCGCCGTTCTGCCGTTGCCATCGTAGTAGGGATGGATCGTTGCAAATTGATAATGCGCGATGGCGGCTTTGATCGGAACTGGAAGCTCGTCCTTCTGATTGATCCAGTGGACGAGTTGGCTCATCAGAGCGGGTACATTCTTTGCCTCGGGTGGCATGTAGACGATACCCCGGGACCGGCTGTCTCGAATCACGTTCTGCCCATCCCGATATGGCGTCGCCCTGGCTCGCGCCTTTCCTACACTCATGACCAAGCCATGAAGCCGTCGCACCGCTGATTCGGTGAGCGGTCCGCCTTGCTTCGCCAATCTCTCGACTTCGTCGAGCGCCGCATAGTAGCCTTTGACCTCGTCCTGATCGCGCTCGCGCCCTGGAAAATGTTGCCCGTCGGCAATGACTTGGGCTACCTGCTCTTGGGTTAGGCGATTGCCCTCGATCATGGTTGAATAATGAGTAGAGAAGAGACGGGCGGTCTCCCGCAAATTTGCCAAGACCCGGGGCGTGATCGGCAACCCCTGAATGGACTGTTTCACCGCCTCGATATGCATTAGAGCATTGGCAATCGCCGGCGTTATGACGAAGTTCGGGCTGAACTCGGTAGATTTTGGAGCTGCCATCTGCCCTCCGAACGGGGTTTTCCGACCGCCGTTATACCGCTATTATAGCGCCGTCATGGTGCTGATAAACCGCTGATATCCGACGGGCCGGCGCTGAACAAAACTGGTTCAGTCAGCTTGCCTCTCGCGCGCATCTATAATCGCGCCATGGCTGAACCTCTATGGACCCCAGAATCAGTTGCACGCATCCTCATGAATCCTCAGTACTGTCTTGGTCAGCAGCCGGCAGTTGATGAAGACACCTGGATTAAGGCAAACGCGAAGATGATTCGCGAGATGGGGGCTGAGTCGTACCTTGCCACCTTGCTTAGCCTTTTGCGAGACCACGATGCCTGACACGATTATCAAGCTCGACCTACATCTAGACCCGGACTCCGCTTGGGCGCTGGCGCAGTTCCTGAAGCGTAGCCGATGGGAACACTTTCTGGCGTGTGCCGTGGATGAAGAAGAGGCTCATCAGATTAAGTTCGCAGTCGGCCGCCTCGAAGCTGCGCTGGCCGAGAAGGGCTACGCACCTCTATGAGCCGGGTCGCCGACGACGCGCAGCGGAGAGATGTTCAAAGATTCTGCGGCGATTGCATGGCTGAGAATCCGAAGGTCTTTGTTGTGCAGGATGATCTTTGGTGCTGGCACATCCCTGGCCCTAATCTTCTCTGCCTGCTCTGTGCAGAGAAAGCGGTTGGGGCGCCCCTTCACGTCAGGAGATTTCAAACCGATCCCGGCAAATGCCTGGGTCTTCGAGACCTTCAGGGCAGGCACTCAGCGGGGCGTATAGCCTCCCCGGAATCCACTATACATAAGATGCGTTATCGTACACAAACTGTTTATAATAAGATACTTAGTAGCATCTATGAAATCTGTGTTATCGGACATAGCCAAACGAGGTTGCGCGTCTCGGCCCGGTGCCGTAATCGACCTGGCATTCCTCACCCGGCCGCGTCTCGATGATCACCCGTGCATCAGGCGAACCCGCGCCGCGCAGTCCCCGCACGAAGCGCCGCACGCTCTGATAGCCGCCCGTGAACCCATGCCATCGCAGATGGCCGGCTTGAAACGGTATTGCTCGACGGTGTCGACTGCGCGCGATAGAAGCGAGGCATGGGCCTCGGCTCCCCACAGAGGGCACGAATATTCGAAGAGTCACCCGCGCGCTTTGATATCGGTTCCAACGTGGCCTCCATTTTGTCAACGCGCTCGACCCGTGGCCCCGCGAACTTGTCCAAACCTTTTCAGGATGGTGCATTTCAGGGGCCGGAATCAGGACCCTATGCAAGAGTCAGCCTCCAGCAATTATTGTTCGACATCGAGAGTTCCGTCGTATGCTGAAGTGGATCAATCTGAACTGAATAAGCCGTTGCGTGCGCCTTGATGAGCGATAGAACGCCACCCAATCTAGACGAACAGGCCAAGCCTGCAGCCGGCGATCCGGCTCGTCCGTCCCCCGATCTGGTGCGAATCGAAGATGTCACAAAATCCTTCGGCTCGAAACTCGCGGTAAGCCACGTCTCCTTCTCCGTCCCACCAGGCCAGATCTGCGGCTTGCTCGGCCCCAACGGCGCCGGCAAAACCACCCTCTTCCGCCTGCTCATGGGCATCCTCAAAGCCACCTACGGAAAAATCCTCATCGATTCCCTCGACGCCTTCGAAGACCGTGTCGAGGTCAAACGCCTCATCGGCTTCCTCCCCGACGAACCCGTCTTCTACTCCTACCTCTCCGGCCAGGAGATCCTCGAGCTCAGCGCCGCCATGCACGGCCTCGACGTGGTCGACGCCATGCACCGAATCGACCCGCTCATCCACCAACTCAGGCTCGGCGTCGACATTTACGACTACGCGGAGGACTACTCCCGTGGCATGAAGAAAAAGCTCGGTCTGCTCCTCGCCATGCTCCACCAGCCCAAACTCCTCGTCCTTGACGAGCCCACCAACGGCCTCGACGTCGAGTCCACCCACCTCTTCTATGACCTCATCTCCGAAACCGCCGCAGCAGGCACCACCGTCCTCTTCTCGACGCACCTCATGGATCACGTCACCCGGCTCTGCTCCCACGCCGTCATCATCAACGAAGGCAAGCTCGTCGCCAACGGCTCCCTCGACGACCTCCGCCGCGACTTCGGCGAGGCCAGCCTCGAAGAACTCTTCCTGAAGCTCACCGCCCGGCCACCCCAGAAATGAAGAACCGCCCCACCTTCTGGAGCACGCTCCGCCTTCTGCTCGGTGCCGCGCGCAAGCGCTCCACCGGCCGCCAGACCCGTCAGCAGGAACTCCTCTCCAATCGCTCCGGTAAGAACGCCACCGACTGGGGCGGAATCGGCTTCGTTATGGCCGCCCTCTTCATGGTCTGCATCAACGTGGCAGCCGCCTTCGTGCTGCGTACCGCCATCGCCACAGCCCAACGCGTCGAAGCCGAGCGCCGCGGCGACATCGTCGTCAGCCGCCAGTTCATGCATCAGATGCGGTTCTACAAGCACCATCCTGAGTTTGTCCGCCCTGACCCATACCAACCCGGCAATCCCTACTCCACTGAGGCGCAGCGCATCGCCAGCGAATACGGAGGCTCGGAGCCGGCCATCGAGCAGAAGCTGCGCGACGGTGAAAACGCGCACGGCCCGCAGGCCTTCCTCGGCGAACCTCAGGCAATCACCGGCCTCTCCGGCCTCGCCACCTCAGGCCCCTTCGCCCCCATGATCGGCTCCCTCGTTCTCCTCTGGTGGCTGGCCATGCTCGTCTTCCAGGGCGAAGGCCTCGAACTCGATCTCCAGCGCCGTCGCCATCCCATGTGGGAATGGCTCTTCTCCCATCCCGCCCCGCCCGGCGCCATCTTCCTCGCCGAAATGCTCTCCCCCATCGCCGCAAATCCCATCTACTGGGGCGCGCCTCTCTTCGTCGCAACCATCTACACCTTCGTCTACAACGGCGCCATCGGACTGCTCGCGGGCATCCTTATCGGGATCCCCATCACCATCGCCGCGGCCTGTCTCGGCAAGGCGTGGGAGATCGCCGTCACCCTCCGCTTCTCCCCGCGCTCGCGCGGAGCCATGATCGGCTTCATGAGCTGGATCGGCTACGCCTCGCTCATGCTCTTCCTCCTCGGAATCTTCCTCGTACCCAGAATCATCGTCGCAGCCGCTCGCATCCTGTACCCGCTCACCATCCTTCCCTGGCCCTGGCTCCGGCTCTTCCTCGGCGGCCAGAGCAACGGCTCCTGGTCCTTCCCCGCAGGCCTGCTGGCCTGTTGGATCTTCGCCGCCATCGTCATCGCCGGCGCCGTCCGCTTCAGCGTCTGGGGCGCGCAGCTTGGCCTCAGCGGCGTTTCCGCCAGCAGCCAGCCCGGCCCCACATCGCGCAGAACCACCACCCACTTCGGCAAGGAGCCGCTCTACCGCAAGGAATTCCTCTGGTTTGTCCGCGACCGCAGTGCCATCGTCCAGACCATCCTCATCCCGCTCACCATCGCAAGCGTCCAGGTCTTCAACCTGCGCGGCGTCCTCGTCCATGCCCAGGGCGCGTGGAACTACCTGTGTGGCACGGGCATTCTCTTCGGCACCTACTTCCTCTGGATCCTCGGCCCCAAGTCGCTCTCCTCCGAAGGCAGCGCCCTCTGGATCGCCCTCACCTGGCCGCGCGGCCTCGAAAGCCTGCTCAAAGCAAAGGCATGGCTCTGGTCGCTCATCTCATCCGGTATCGTCGCCCTGGTGCTTGCCTACGCAGCCTTCACCTTCCACGCCGACGCCTGGAAGATCGCCCTCGTCCTCATCGGCTGGTTCTTCTTCAGCCGCAGTATGGCGGAAAAATCCGTCACCCTCGTCACCATCACCTCCGAATCCGGCGAAGTTCAGAAGATCCCCTGGGGACGCCGACTCGCGGCCCAGCTCGGCATGCTCACCTTCTCCATCGGAATCATCAGCCAGCAGTGGCACATCGCCATCATGGGAATCGTCTACTCCTACATGACCGCCGCCGCCATGTGGCAGAACTTCCGTGCGCGCCTGCCCTACCTCTACGATCCTTGGTCCGAGGAGCTCCCGCCCCCACCCACGCTCATGCACGCCATGATCTCCATCAGTATCCTGGTCGAGTGCGGTGCCATCGTCACCGGCATTCTGCTCGTCTTTGCCGGCCCGCAGAACATCGCCATTGCCCAGGCCATCGCCTATGCCGTCTGCTCCGTCGCCGTCTCTGTCGGCGTCATCAGCTTCCTGGGCGAGCGCAACGTCTCACTCCAGGACGTCATCCGCTGGCGGTCCGCCGCATCTTCCACCTCTGTTCCGCAACTGATCCCGGCCCTCATGCTCGCAGCCGCAGGAGGCATCACTCTCGGCCTCGCCGCCCATGGCTACCTCGCCGTCCTCGCACACATCCCCACCGCCGCGGAGCTGATCAGAAAATCGCAGGAAGCCATGGCTGGGCTCCACGGCCTCCGCATCTCCTACGCCATCATGGCCATCGCCTTCGCGCCCTTCGCCGAGGAGTATCTCTTCCGCGGTCTCCTCTTCCGTGCCCTCGACCGCGAGTGGGGAGGCTGGAGCGCCGTCATCGGCAGTGCCGCCTTCTTCGCGGTCTATCACCCCGCAATGTCCTGGCCGCCGGTCTTCCTCCTTGGCATCTGCAACGCGCTCATCTTCAAGAAATCCGGCCGCCTCGCTCCCGCAATTCTCCTCCACATGGTCTACAACGCGGTTGTCCTGATGTAACGAGCGGATTGTTTGAGTGGCAAGGGGGCGTCGAAGTTCCCTAAATCCGAAGGAAACTCAAGGAGCGAGGCTACGCGCTCTGTCTTAGCTTGTCGTCACTGATGGCGTTGACCAGTTCCGGGCCCGTCGTGACTTCGTCGGGATCATCGCCGGCGTGGGGACACTGCGCCCCAGGCTTG
>DLMH01000013.1 GCA_002478115.1 Candidatus Acidiferrum typicum
GATCCGCAATATATGAACTGGCTGTACGCTATGGGCGCTTCGCCTGCACGCTACGCTGTGGAGCGGCATCGCTGGGCAGAAGCCGCCGCGCTCCTTATACCGCCGAATACTTTTCCCGGCGGAAGGGCAGCGTGGACGGAAGCGAACCTGCATTTCGCGCGAGCCCTCGGCGCCTCACATACGGGGCAAATCGATGTTGCCGAAAAAGAGGTACACCAGCTCGCATCCCTGCGTGACACGCTTACGCAAGTCAACGACAGCTATTGGGCTGACCAGGTGGATATCCAACGCCAGACCGCCACCGCATGGATCACGCTGGCCAAGGGCAATCCCGAAAACGCTCTCACCCAGATGCGTTTTGCCGCTGAGCATGAGGACCGGACCGACAAGAACAACGTCACCCCAGGAGTCATCCTGCCAGCTCGCGAACTGCTTGGGGAGATGTTGCTGGAACTGAAGCAGCCTGCGCAAGCGATGATTGAATTCGAAGCCACGCTGCGCACGGCGCCAAATCGTTTCAACGCGCTGGCCGGCGCCGCGCGTGCGGCCAAGCTTTCGGGCGATCAAGAGAAGGCGAAAACATACTATGCCAAGCTCCTGGCCATCTGCCAGCATGCCGATGGAGACCGGCCCGAACTTCAAGACGCACACTCGCTATTGGCCCAGAAATGAGCTGGTGCTCGCGTAGCCGCAGGTGAACGAACTGGCAAGCCAAGACGACCTGAACGGGGCTTGGCCAGAGTTATGGAAGTATAGTCGGCCAACCGGAAGTTATCATCGGACGCGCTTTGCCTGGCAGTTTTGTGCGAGGTGTGAGCGAAAAACTAATATTTTCCGCCCGTCAAAACTGCCGCGGCTAAGTATCCTTATATAAGGGTGTCCGCTCGTTGCTTTCGCGTGCGGTTTTTCCGCTCACCCCTTCTGGAGCCTAGCCAGGACCCGTGGGACTGTGTTTAAATTCGGGGGTCGTCCACACCATTCACTTCAAAACGAGGGGCTTCATGCAGAGAAAACTGTTCCCGTTCTTATTCTGCTTCCTGCTACTGGTTATCCCCACCTATGCCGATAAACGCGGCTTCACCATCGAAGACTTTTACCGTATTCGCGGAATAGAGGACTTGCACGTTTCTCCCGATGGCAAGAGTGTTCTGTTCATTCTGCAAACGAGCGACCTGGCGAAGGCAACGAAAATCAGCCACATCTGGCTGATGGACACCGACGGCAAGAACGCACGCCAGTTTACGTTTGGCGAAAAGGGTGAATCGTCGCCCATCTTCTCACCTGACGCCAAGCGGATCGCCTTTATCAGTTCGAGGGATGGCGACGCCAATCTCTATATCATCTCCGCCAGCGGTGGCGAAGCACGGCAAGTAACCCACATTTCGACGGGAGTTTCCGATCCGCTGTGGTCCCCAGACGGCAAATGGATCGCGTTTTCGAGCGACGTTTACCCGGAATGCGGTGCCGATGATGCGTGCAACAAGAAGATCGAACAGCGCTGGAGCAAGGGCCCGCTCCACGCCCATCTGGCCGATGCGCTGCTCTACCGCCACTGGACCGAATGGAAAGACGGCAAGTGCACACACGTCCTGCTTGCCGACGCTTCCACCGGTACCGTGCGCGACCTGACGCCGGGTGCTTTCGATTCGCCTCCCTTCCAGCTCGGCGGATCCTTGCGATACGATTTCTCCCCGGATAGCAGGGAACTCGCCTTCGATTCTAATCATGACCGCGCTCTCGCTTCGTCCACAAACAGCGACGTGTGGATCGTCCCGCTCTCTGGCAATGAGCCGCCGCGCAACATTACCGCTTCGAACCCTGCCTTCGACGGCCATCCGAAATACTCGCCGGACGGAAAGTACATCGCCTATCAACTGCAGAAGCAGCCCGGCTATGAATCGGACCTCTTTCGTCTGGCCATCTATGATCGCTCCACCGGCACCTCACGTGTGCTTACCGAGTCCTTCCGCAACTGGGTAGACGCCTTCCAATGGACCTCAGACTCGAAATCTCTCTACTTCGACGCTCCTGTGGAAGGCGACAATCCCATCTTCCGCGTGACCCTCGAGTCCGGCTCCATTGAGCAAGTAATGGTGGACCGAACCATCGATTCCTTCGAACTTTCCCACGACAACCGCCACATCATCTACACGCGGCGTTCCGTCAGCGATCCGGTCGAGATATTTGCGGTGGACTTGGCTGATGGCAAACCCTCGACGCCGCAGCGCCTCTCTCAATTCAACGACGAGGTCGTCAACGAGGTGGACCTCCGTCCGGCCGAGCGCATGTGGGTGAAGGGAGCCGACGGAGCGAAGATCGAAGTCTTTATCGTTAAGCCCCACAACTTCGATCCGTCCAAGAAATATCCGCTCATCCTCAACGTGCACGGTGGACCCCAGTTTCAGTGGCAGGATTCTTTTCGCGGTGACTGGCAGGTCTACCCCGGAGTGGGCTATGTCGTCGCTTTCGCCAATCCGCATGGGTCCACCGGCTATGGCCAGGATTTTACGGCTGAAATTTCCGGAGACCATGGTGGCCAGGTTTTTGAAGATCTGATGAAGGTCACCGACGAACTGAGCAAGCTTCCTTACGTTGATCCCGACCGCATGGGCGCCATGGGTTGGTCCTACGGCGGCTACATGATGGACTGGTTCGAGGGCCACACCAACCGCTTCAAGGCTATCGCCTCCATGATGGGTCTTTTCGACCTGCGTTCCTTTTACGGCGCAACCGAAGAATTGTGGTTTCCCGAGTGGGACCTCAAAGGTCAGCCGTGGAATTCCGACCAATACGAGAAGTTCTCCCCGTCCTACTTCGTTAAGAATTTCAAGACGCCCTGCCTCGTGATCTCCGGCGAGCGCGACTATCGCGTTCCCTACACGCAGTCACTGCAGATGTTCACCTCGCTGCAAAAAATGAATGTTCCCTCCCGGCTGATCGTCTATTCCAACGCCGGCCATTGGCCCAGTTGGTACGAAATGGCTCTGTACTACACAGCGCACCTCGAGTGGTTCCATCAGTATCTTGGAGGAGACGCGCCACCCTGGTCCACGGAACAATTCCTGCGCAACGCGGTTTTCGACCCTGCGACGGGTCAACGGCTCAAGTAACACCTAGCCGCGCATCGACGATGCCACCGTCTCCTTGCGCGACAGGGTTCTTCAATCTTCTAAGGTTATGTCTTGTGCGAAGTGCGGAGCTTTGTGCGGAGCGTCCCATACCAGCATCGTGCTCGTCAGGTGTGCGGGGTATTTCATCTGGTGCATGCGAGAGAAGATCCCATCAACAAAGCAGATATTAGGCCGACGGTCGACCCCTGAACTCTGGCCGTATGGATAGGATCTCCGCCACTCCAAGTGTCAACGAGGAGAATCTGCGCCATTGAGCTCAGCTATTCCCGCCGTGCCCCCGACCAGGGGGAAGGCGGGGTGTTACGGGACGGCACGCGAGCGGTTTGCGAGCGCTTAGACTTGCGCCCTACATTATGGCAAACACCGGAGTGCTTTGGATTTTTGCCCTGATGACTTTTCTTTTTTAACTATTTCGCAGGTGTGATGTACGGTTCTGGATGTTCTTCATCGGAAGGATTCAGATAACCGGTTCGTTTCCCGATGAAAAAAGGTTTCTTGAAGTCTAGTCCGGGTTGGATCACTCGAGTTTTGTTTCTGCCCTTCTCGTCAAGGTATGTCTCTTCCTTGTAAATCTGACGAACAACCCTATAGGAGTTCTTCCTCACGCGGCCGTACTCAATCTTTCCATCGCTTTTGCGTTCAAGTAGATTTTTTCCTACCAAAATGTCCACCTGCCGGTCGATTGTCGGCTTCGAGACGTGCACCTCCTTAGCTAACTCCTTCTTGGAAACAGCCCTGTACCCGCTCGAACTTTTGCTTCGGGCAATGCGACGGAGAATCGATTTCTGTACGGGCTTGAGTCCTTTCCATTTTTCTATCTCACGCTCGCTCGGGGGATAATCTTGCAACGCATTCGCCTTGGGCTTCGGCCGAGGTGCCGGGATCGGATACGGCGGCGGTAAAGTATTCAATGGCATGCACCAACGGTATCGAAATGATAAAAGGAGGTCAAGATTTCTCATTCTTTTATCAAAATGATAAAATCTATTTCATCATAATGATAAAAAGGAGTTATTTAACATACTCTATTATCAATATCTTACAGATTGTCCATGAATGGCACTTGTCTTTACGGGTTTGACGACGTTGAGCTTTTCCAAACTCCTCCAAAGGAACCCGCTCACCTTGCCGGGCTTGTTTGCCCGGACTGCGGTTCGCTGGCGTTCTGTCAGACCATGCCAAACCCGGCGAGTATGAGTTGTAGATTCAGAATCTTGTCAGCGAGCGTCGGCAACAAGCCGAATGCGAGCGTTACACTGCGTCAGACGTCATCGTTTTGATTCGTTCTCGCCCGCAGATTACATCTCGATTAGAACCCGTAAAGGCCATACTCGCTGTAATGACGCTGTTCTTCGACAGCGCCCGTTCAGCGAAACGCCCGCGTCCGCTGGATCTCATTGCCACGACGAAACTCCGGCGAGTAAGAGTTCCGGAAGAAAGCGAGCCGCAAGCGAGCGTTCAATCGCCCGACAGCATCTCCACGTTCGCAAGAATTCATCTCCAATAGAACTTATAAGCTGCCGTATTTACGAAATCTCTTTGGGACATATACGCATTATTGATACAATGAACTTGAAGATGTAAATAACAATGGAGAATTCGAGTGAAAAAGACAAATAAAGTTCTGAAAGGAAAAATTGAAAACGTGCAGCGCGTGAGAACTCGCACAGGAAATTCGATGATCACGTTCACTGTGGGCGGAACCCCGTGCAAGGCCTTCGGTAAAGGGGCAGAAACCGTGAGCCGTTGGATGGCGACTGATCCTCATACTGCCGGCGAGTTCGAGGGATTTTTCGAGAAACGCTCGGCGAGATTCGGCACGGAATTCGTGACCGTTCACGGCAAGGCGATTGAAATCAAAGAAATCGATAACGCTGGTCGTCTTGAGATGGCTGCGTCGGGGGCAGGCGCCTCTGGTGCGGCACTGGCATCCGCGCTTTCAAGCCCGGTTGAACCCATACCGGCCGCCTCTAAGCGGGAAGGGTTGGAGGAATCTTCACCAGCCAAGGCTGATACGTTCCGCTTGACCGAAGGCGACTGCTCGGTGGAAAGGGCCTGCTTTTTCGTTCCTGTTACTCGACAACACAAGGCACCAGACCTGAAGAAGAACCCTCCGGTGACGACAGGATTCAGGACCTTCGAAGAAATGGAACGCTATTATTACGCCACTCACCCTGGAGCTGCCGAGAAGAAACCTTCCTGAGAGCAGGGATTTCATTCAGTGAGGACACTTTGGGCCATATGTGCCTTCAACGCGGGTATGTCAAACACTCCCTATGAAGGGAGTAGAAGCAATTTAGTGTTTTGGCGCGCCCCCGCCGAAGTGGTAATATGAATTTGTTGATCAGTTGACTCCGTCAACTTGATTTGGCCCCTTTTGATCGCTTCATTTGGCCCCACCTTCTGGTGAATCCTCTCTCTGCCCCCGGCCTACGCTACGCCCTAAACGCGTCGCCCTTCGGGCGCCGCAGGGCTTCGCTCCGGCCGGGGGCAGAGAGAAACTTTTATTTACTGCCGCCCTTTTTCTTCAACGTCCTGCGAAATCGGTACGACTCATTTCCGGTCTCGATGATGTGCGCCTGGTCGGTCAACCGGTCCAACATGGCCTTGCACAACCTGGCGTTCGGAAACATCGTGGTCCACTCCGAGAACGGTAGATTCGTTGTGACGATCACCGCCGCTCTCTCTGCTCGCCCCGAGATAATCTGGAACAACAGCTCAGCAGCTGCTTCCGGCATCGCCACATACGCCATCTCGTCGATCACGATCAACTCATAGCGCATCCACCGGTTGGTCACGCGATTTAGTTCGCTCTTGTTCTTGGCCTCTGTCAGTTCGTTCACCAACTGTGCCGCCGTCGTGAACCGTACCCGTTTCCTCTGACGACAGGCCGCTATCGCTAGCCCCGTCGCCATGTGGGTCTTACCCGTTCCGGTTTCTCCAAGAAAAATAACCGGCTCGCTGCGGCTCAAGTAACCGCCCTCTGCCAGATTCCGGATCTGTGCGGCCGGAAGATGCGGCGCATCGGAGAAGGCAAAGTCCTCCAGTGTTTTCACCTTCGGGAAATGGGCCTCCGTTATCCGCCGTGCTACTCCGTGCTGATAGCGATCTTCCACTTCCGCGCCGAGCAGCGCTTCCAGATAACTCAGATGCCCGTGCTTCTGCTTGACGGCTTCTTCGGCCATCAATAGAAACTGTCCACCCACCGTCGCGAGCTTCAGGTCTTTGGCATACTGCCGAATGGTCGCCTGTTGCACCGCCACCGTTGCGACACTCATTGAAGCACCCCGCTGCCGGAATAGTTCCTCAACAACTGGTCGTAGTTCCTGGTGGTTGGTTGTGGCCGGTCATACACTCGTAAGGCACCTACCTCAACCGCCTCACGCGGTTCTTTCCGGTTTCGTCCCGCATCCAGGAGCAGGCGCACGGCTTCGACATCAAAACAATTCATGTCCAGAGCCTTTTCAACCACTGCTTGCAAACGTGGGTAGCCGTGCTGCCGGCCCAGCAAGAGCACGTCGATCATGGCGCGTGTCCCCGGCTGCTGGCCTCTTCGTTGCTTCAGCGTCTCCCAGAAACGATCGAAACTGGCCGGCCAACGTCCTTGTGCCCGCCACTGTTCGAGCGGCGTCGAACCAGCGAACGCTCCAGGCTTCTTCGTCAGTGCCTCCAGGTAGTGCTCCAGGTTGAGTACTTTCTGCTGGCGCTGGAAGCAGCGATCGTGCCGCGCCACGCACTCTCCCTGGTGCCAAATCTCCACGTAGGACGAGTGCACCTTGGCCTGCACTTCCACGCCGACGGGTAGAGGAACGGAGTAGAAGTTGGTCAGCACCTTCACGCAGCCGCTGGTATTCACGTGCGGAAAATGAATCGCGGCCAGATCAAATCCTTCTCCCGCCAATGCCTGCAGGTGCTCTCGCTCCAGATACATCCCTGCACCAACCGTCTGGGCCCGTTCCCCGATCAAACGCTGCTCATCGTTCCTGGATTCTTCCAGTAAAAATGAGGTTCAGCGCTTCCCAACTGGCAACCTGTGGAACCGGCACCATGTGGTTCCGGCGAAAGTATCCACCTTCTCCTTCCACTCCACCCTTCTCGTGACCTTCTCCTGGGGTGCAAAACTCCGAATGGAAACCCCAATGCGATCGGAAGGCTATAAATCGCGTGGTCTCCTCTCGCTGGTGCCCTCGCAAAATCTTCTTCACGGCACTCTTAAGGTTGTCGTACCTTAAGACAGCAAACACTCCACCGAAATAGAGAAACGCTTGTTCATGCGCTTCCAGAAATGCTTGTTGGCTGGCGTGCGGGAAAGCGCAATGGAACGCTCCTCCACTGGCCATGCTGCGCATGCAAAATACGTAGGCCAGCTCCCGCTCTCCGCAGATATCCGCGTAGGCTTCATACCAGTCCACTTGCGCTTCTCCACCCCAAACGTAGGACTGTGGGATGAACGTCTCGCGGTGAATCATCGCCAACGCAAGTTTTCTTTCGCGAACGTGGCGTCGTATCGTGGACTCGGCCACTTCTACTTCTGGCATCTCCTCTCGGATCCGGCACCAGATTCGATGTGCGGTGTGCCGCTGCTTCCGCGGAGCCTGCTTGTCCGCTTCCAGAACCGCGTCGATGAAGGCCATCGCCGGTTCCAGTTTCGGTCTCTCTCGTAGCGGTGTCTTGCGCTCTACCGGAACAGCGCTGAGCACCGCCTCACGCACCATCCGCCGATGAATACCCAACTTCTTGGCGATCCCTCGTATCGTTCCACCACCATGCTCGTACTCACGTCGAATCTGCTCGAATAGCTCCACCTTGGTTCTCCTATCCACCCGGTCCTCCCTTGGGGCGGCTAGGCCCGAAGCAGAGTCCACGGTATATGGTTTTCAGTAAGGTGGGGCCAAATCAAAGTATCGAATGGGGCCAATTCAGAGTATCGAAATCATCAGTCCGGGTCACGCGGTTGGCAACCCCAATCAACGAGCACCGGCTGGTAGGACACCCACAGAAAGCCACGCAGTAAAACAAGCATCCACGTAGTCGGAAAATGTTCGGAAGTTCGTTTTGCCTCGTTGTTTGTCGCGCAGGACCGGCGGCAGTTGACGGGGATTTTATGATGCCGCTGGAGCCGACCACCGAGGTCGGCACCCGAGAGCGGAAATCGCGGGATCACATCGACGTACACCGCGAGTAGTCGAATCGAACAGCGAGTGGAGATCAGGCACACATTATAAAAAAGTATTGGTGTGCCTGGTCGTCAGGTTGGTTCTGGAAGCCACCGCAACGAAGAGATTGGAAACCGTTCGCCGGTTACTCGCAAGCCGGAGTTAAGAAGGAACCAGCCTGATAAAGAAGATGGTGTTGTTTTATTCGGCTTCGAGGAAAAGAGAGTTTCCCCAGCGGAGCGATGATGTTTACTCTTTGGGACGTATTTACCAACATGATACAATGGTGTGGAGGTGAAAAATGGGAACAAAACTGGATTATACGGATTATACGTTCGGTTGCGCTGGTGGTTTCTCCCTGCGGGAATGCGGCTTCAGAGAAGAAGAAATGAAGAGATCCAGCAAATAGAAGAATAGACAGTACCGTGCGCATCATGGCTGTAAACGCAGCTCCAATCGCCTGGACCGTCTGTTCTATTAACCATACTTAATAAGATGTCTTAATGCAAGTAAATACCATCAAAGAAAAGTTGGCTAGATAGTTCAGCGGTTCCACTGGCGAATGAACGTTTTGTCTCTACTACACGACGCGTGGCTCGCGTTGTCTGTACCGGAGATTCGGCGGGTTCCCTTCAAAGCAGCAAGGAGTTAGTGGTTCGGAGGTGAAGACATGTCGAAAAACAGTAGTTTGGCGAAGGACGTTGTTTGGGCGCCCGGACGCTTGCGACGGCGCAGGTGATTTGACCGACACTCCAGTGCGGCTCGAGTGGGACTCCGCAGGACTGCTACCAAGCGCCTTCCTTTCCGCCGAACCACCAAACGAGACCGAACCCCAGCGTGTTTTGCTGCTTGCTAAGTACCCCGAGTGTGTCGGTGAGAAAGAATGGCCGATTGGACCAGTCCATCCGCCATTCCGGCCGAATCACAAAACCGTCTGCGACTTTCCAGTCTAGAGTGACGGTTGTTTCTTTCAGCGCCTGGTTAAGGCCGCTGAACATCCCTCCTCTATCAGAAAGGTACTCAGCCCGCGCTGCGAACGCCAATTTCGGCTTGAACTGATAGTGGGCATAAGCAGCGCCGCCATCCGTGTGAGCTGGCGGCGAGTTCGTCTCAAGCCGTTGAACGACGTAGTCGCCCTCAAGAGCAAAAGCCAACTTTGATGACACGTTCCACGTAACATAGCTATCAAATATGTGCAGCTTGCCATTTGGGGCATTCGGAATCGGCTCGAAAGGAATTCCTTGTTGCGTAGGCAATCCGGGCGTCCCTACCGGGAAATACTGAAAGTCGGGATGTTCCTGGCCAAAATAATAGTTCACGGTCCAAGCAATGTTTTTGGCAGGCTGGATATTCAGGCCGACGAGTTCATCCTTGAAACCATTGAAGGGCTCAGTCTGCTGAGTGCCATTGGTCAGCCAGTAGTTCAGCCCAAGCTTGTCGTTGATTTGATAGTGAGTCCGAAAACCCATGTGGTAAAAGGGCAAGAAGTTGAACCAGTAGGAACGCGAGTAGTTCCATTGATCCTTCGTGTAGTTGCCCTCGAGCCCCAATGAACTCGCCCACTTTCCGAAGTCCACCGTAAGGCCACTCCCCAGCGGTACGACATATGTCCCGTATGCCTGGAAGATATTGCGATAAATATCTGGTCGCGGCTCGTTCGCTGTGTTTCCCTGCAGAGTATTTGTCGCCTGCCCGAATTGGAGATCCAGCCGAGCGCCGTATCGCTTGCCGTTAGAAGGGTCAGGGGCGTTCTCGATTACTACATCAGCCTGTTGCAGGCTGAAAGCGTTGCTGGAAACGTCATAGGCGCGGAGGAGGTTGACCCGGCCGATCGGATTGTTGAAGTTATACAAATAATAGCCGTCCATCATGAAGCTGACGGTCGTACCTCCAAGGAGATTGAAACCATTATGGGATTCTGAAGTCGTTAATTTCTGCGCACCCTCGCTGCCGCCTTGTGTCGTTTGCTGTGCGGGCTGCGTTTGGGCCGGCACCTGGGCGGAGGGCCGGTTGTCGGCGCTTTCATTCAGCTGCGTTGCGGGTATTCTGGCTTGTAAATCACTAACCTGTTTCTGAAGTTCCTGCACCATGGTGCGCAGTTCCCTGACTTCCTCCTTCAAATCGACGGAAGAGCCGCTCTCCTGAGCCCGCACCGAGCAAGGTAATGAAACCATCACGAAAATGATTAGAAAAGCCAGGTTGGTCCCGGCGATGATTGTGCGAATTGAGTGCCGCCAGATAATGGACATTCGTTCTCCCCAAGCCTCCTAACGCAGAGGATGCTGCGTATTAAGATCTAAGTTCAATTCCAAAACGCTCACGCGCGGCTCCCCAAGAAAACCGAGCTGTCTTCCATTCGTATGCTTTCTCACGAGCTTGCGCATTTCGTCCTGACTGATGCCGCGTTCACGCGCAACTCTTGGAACCTGAAATTCCGCACTTGCCGGAGAAATGTCAGGGTCCAACCCCGATCCGGAAGTCGTTACCAAGTCCGCGGGTATGGGCGCACCGGGATTTGTTTTCTGCCTTACTTCGAAACTGGGACTTTCTGATCAAGAGCGATGTTCAACATAAGCACATTGACGCGTGGCTCACCGAGAAATCCCAAAGCAGCTCGCTCCGTAAACTGCGCGATCAATTGCTTTACCTGATCTGCGGAAACACCTCGCGCCTTTGCGACGCGCGCGGCTTGTATCTCGGCATTAGCGGGACTGATGTGCGGGTCCAGACCCGACGCCGAGGCTGTCACGGCGTCTGGTGGAATCGACGCCTTCGCTGTGAACAGCAAGCGTGTCTTGTCATCGTTGAAGGCCTTGATCAGCTTTACGTCATCGAGTTCACCGTGCGAATCTTTGAACTGGTCAAGGGGCACCGATGATTCATAAGGGAGATCGTTATCGACGCAGTAATGCACGATGCGAAGGTTGATCCCGTCGAAATCGACGACCTCGTTTTTCTTGTCATCCATTTTGGTCGTTCCGCGGAGGAGTTTGGCGCTCGTGGGGCCCAGGTTCGTGCCACTGCTGGCGGTCGCGTCGTAACCATTGCCTGCCGCTGACGGACGCGGATGAAAATATTCAGGCTTGGCGAAGGACTGGCCGATGAGGCTTGACCCGACAACTTTTCCGTTCACAGTCACTAGGCTGCCGTTCGACTGCTTCGGGAAAATCAGCTCAGCCAAGCCAGTCATCACCGCCGGGTAGAGCAGTCCGAGAACAACGGTGAAAATCAATGTCAAACGAAATCCAGGTCCTAGTTCTTTAATCATTTCCTACTCCTTGTTCTGCGGGCTCCGACCTTCACTTGAAGCGTTCCGCATAAAAGCAAAGCCCGTGCCCTTACGCGAGATGCAGCGCAACGATGATCTTGTCGATCAGCCAAATTCCAGGGAACGGCACGATGATCCCCCCAAGACCATAGATCAAGAGATTCCGGCCCAACATCTGGCCGGCGTTGACAGGCTTGTACTGAACGCCTCGGAGGGCCAAGGGAACCAAAGCGATGATAATGACGGCGTTGAAAATCACTGCCGCGAGCACCGCGCTATGGGGTGAGTGCAACCCCATGATATTCAGCTTGTTCAGCTCGGGATACATGGACGCGAACATCGCCGGGATGATCGCGAAATATTTCGCAATGTCGTTGGCGATAGAAAACGTCGTCAGCGAGCCACGCGTGATCAGCAATTGTTTGCCGATGGCCACGATCTCGATCAGCTTCGTCGGATTGCTGTCGAGGTCCACCATGTTGCCCGCTTCTTTCGCCGCCATTGTTCCCGTGTTCATAGCGACGCCCACATCGGCCTGAGCTAACGCGGGCGCGTCATTGGTTCCATCACCAGTCATGGCGACGAGGCGCCCTTGATCCTGTTCTTTTCGGATATATTCCAGCTTGTCCTGCGGCGTGGCCTGCGCGAGGAAGTCATCCACACCAGCTTCTTGCGCGATGGCAGCGGCAGTCAAGGGATTATCGCCAGTGATCATCACCGAACGGATTCCCATGGCTCGCAGCGATGCGAGCCGTTCCCGCATTCCACCTTTCACGATATCTTTGAGATGAACTACGCCAAGAACTCTTGACCCGTCGGCGACCGCGAGTGGAGTCCCGCCATTACTTGAGATTCGATCGGACACTTCCTTGAGAGATTGATGCACCTTGCCGCCGGCTTCTTTCACAAACTGGGCTATGGCCTCCGTAGCGCCTTTCCGCAAGTGCCTGCCATCCATGTCGACACCGCTCATACGCGTATAGGCGGAAAACGGAATAAACTGGGCGTTATGCTCGGCGACTTCGCGACCGCGCAGTTGGTATTTCTCCTTGGCCAGCACAACAATGGAGCGCCCTTCCGGCGTCTCGTCAGCAAGGCTGGAGAGTTGAGCGGCGTCGGCCAGCTCGCTCTCACTCACTCCATTCAACGGGATGAATTCGACTGCTTGTCGATTGCCCAGAGTGATGGTCCCCGTCTTGTCGAGAAGCAGGGTATTCACGTCCCCCGAAGCCTCAACCGCCTTTCCACTCATCGCCAGAACATTGTGTTGCATCACGCGATCCATTCCCGCGATGCCAATCGCGGAAAGCAATCCGCCGATGGTCGTGGGGATCAGGCACACAAGCAGAGAAACGAGAACGGCAACCGTCGGGGCAGTACCGCTGCCGACCGCTTGGATTGCATATTTCGCATAGGGCGGAAGCGTTGCCACCGCCATCAGGAAGATCAATGTTAGACCAGCGATCAGAATGTTGAGAGCGATTTCGTTGGGCGTCTTGTGTCGAACAGCGCCCTCGACGAGGGCGATCATACGGTCGAGGAAAGTTTCGCCCGGATTGGAGGTGATCCGGATCTTGATGTGATCCGACAGTACCTGCGTACCGCCCGTCACTGCGCTTCGGTCCCCGCCGGATTCGCGAATAACGGGAGCACTCTCCCCGGTGATGACGGATTCGTCGACGCTGGCGACACCCTCGATGACCTCGCCGTCTCCCGGAATGAGATTGCCTGCTTCGCAGTAGACGACGTCTCCAGCGCGCAGTTTTGAAGCCTGTACCAGTTCAAACGCGCCATGGGGCAGAATTTTCCGGGCAATCGTGTCAGTTTTAGTCTTGCGCAGTGCATCGGCTTGAGCCTTGCCGCGCGCTTCCGCCATCGCTTCCGCAAAATTGGCGAACACCACGGTAAACCACAACCACAGTGCGATTTGAATGCCAAAAAGAAGGCCACCAGTACCCGTGATCGCATCCTTGATGACGTAAATCGTCGTTAAAGCCGCTCCGACTTCCACGACAAACATCACTGGATTCTTTGCAACCATCCTTGGGTTGAGCTTTATGAACGCTTCTTTGGTCGCACGTTTCACGATTTCCGGATCAAACAACGGGCGAGCTCGGACACCTCTGGAGATGAGTTGCGAACTCTCCTGCTTGGTTTCCTGCTTGCTCTCCACCGGAGGAGAACTTAGGGTCGACATTTTCAACTCCTCATTCGCAATGACATTTTAATGGCGGGCTCCAAGTAGAGCCCACGCCCTTAGAACAATTTCCCGTTCAGCATCTGCAAGTGCTCAACGATCGGACCTAGTGAGAGCGCAGGGAAATATGTGAGCGCGCCCACAATAATGACGACCCCGATGAGCAGGACCACGAATAGCGAACCGTTCGTTGGCAATGTGCCGCTGGTTACAGGAATCAGTTTTTTTGCAGCCAGACTGCCGGCAATTGCCAGAGCCGGGATAATGAAAAGGAACCTGCCCACCAACATATCAAGGCCAATGGTCAGGTTGTACCAAGGCGTATTGGCATTGATTCCGGCAAAGGCGCTTCCGTTGTTCCCCGCGCCACTGGTATATGAATACAAAATTTCGGAGAATCCGTGCGCTCCTCCGTTATTTAAATTCGCAATGGCCGGCCCAGGTGGATTCCAGTAGTGGTCCTTCGCAAACGGAGCCACCGAACTGAGCGCAGTAAACCCGAGAACACACAGAGAGGTCGCGAGGATCGCAATGAGGGCCATCTTGACTTCTTTTTGCTCAATTTTCTTGCCTACATACTCGGGCGTACGCCCGACCATCAGACCTCCGATGAAGACGGCGATGATTGCATATATCAGCATGCTATACAGGCCCGCGCCGTCTCCTCCAAAGATCACTTCATCGGTCTGCATGTTGAACAACGGAACAAGCCCGCCGATGGGCGTGAGGCTGTCGTGCATGGCGACAACAGCGCCGCAACTCGCATCCGTGGTTACGGTGGTAAACAGCGCCGTCATCGCATTACCGAACCGGACTTCCTTGCCTTCCATGTTGCCGCCCGGCTGGCTTCCCGTATAAGCGCTCTCGACGCCCATGCTGGTCACCATCGGGTTTCCACGTTGTTCGGCCCAATAGCAGATGAAAGCGCCCGCAATAAACATCACGGCCATCGCCCCAAAGAGCGCCCAGCCCTGGCGTGGATCACGCACCATCTTGCCGAACGTGTACGTCAGCCCAGCCCCAAGCACAAAAATCAAACAGAGCTGGAGCAGGTTTGTTAGAGGCGTTGGGTTCTCGTACGGGTGAGCAGAGTTCGCATTGAAGAATCCGCCGCCGTTGGTTCCCAGCATCTTGATGGCTTCTTGTGAAGCCAAGGGGCCTTGCTCGATGGTTTGAGAAGCGCCTTCGAGAGTCTGGACAGTGGCAGGCGGTTTGAAGTTTTGAATGGATCCTTGCCAAACGAAAAACATAGTTGCGAGAATGCAGATGGGAAGCAGAATGTAGATTATGGCGCGGGTAACGTCGACCCAAAAATTCCCTATCGTCTTCGCGGTGTGGCGCGCAAATCCCCGGATCATCGCAATGGCAACCGCTATCCCCACCGCGGCGGAAACGAAGTTCTGGACTGCGAGAGCTGTCATCTGTGTGAAGTAACTGACCGTGGTTTCCGGGGAATAGGACTGCCAGTTCGTATTGGTTAGGAAGCTGACAGCCACGTTGAATGCCAAGTCCGGAGTCATCGGCGTGGCGCCTTGGGGCGCCTGAGGCGTCGAGAAGTGCATCGGGTTCAATGGGAGATGCCCCTGGAACCGTTGCAGCACGTACACGAAAAGAACACTGAATATGCTCAGCGAGATCATGGACGCCGCGTAACGTATCCAGGATTGCTCTTCATCCTCGCGGACTCCGCCAAGCCGATAAATCAGGCGCTCCAACGGGTGAAAAACGGGATGAAGGAATGTTCGCTCGCCCTTAAAGACGCGATACATGAAAGTACCAATGGGCTTCGTAATGGCGACCACGAGGGCAAAAAAGATCACGATCTGTGCAATACCGAGTAAAGTCATCTCACCACCTCAAAATTTTTCCGGCCGAAGCAGGGCGTACATCAGATAAACGAACAAAAACACCGCGACGATTCCCGCAATCGCGTATTCCATGGAATCCTCCCTAAAGGCGTTCGGACGCCTTGGTAAAGCCCCACAGCAGGACAAAGAAGGCAATCACAACAACGACGTAAAAAAGATCCAGCATGATTCACCTCACCTCTACAGTTTTCGGCGGCACGAGTGGCAACCGGATTCAATATCCTTTTCTGAAGCGTTCTATCGTCAAACAATCCTTCAAGGGTGCGCAACATTCAGGATAACGGGCCTCCGCCGTGGCAGAGTAGCAGCCAGAGGTAACTGTTTTTAATTTCACGGCACCGATCGCCACTATTGGCGCTCTAAGGAACCCTCAGGAACTGTTATTTGCACCCTGCCTGCACCCAGGTTTTCGCCTATATCCGTCGGTTCAATTGCAGGATATCAACGAAGAATGTCGTCGCCATCGTAAACGCTCCTGCCTCGTGAGCAGACGCATCCGCTGGCTGCTAGAAAGCTTGCCTGCGGCTGCGGTCGGCGATCACCAACCGACTCTCATAAGCACTGGTACATAAAACGGGGTCAGGCCAGCCCTACAACAGTCATTGCAGACGGTAAGAAAAAGCGTCTGAAGAAATCCTGAGCGGTTTGTTAGGAATTCATAAATTCAAAAACAATGGCTTCGCCGTCCCTGGTGCTTCTCCCAAAGAGAAACGTCCTAACGAAATCCCTTGCGTTGCTCATTCGCGTGGCATGATAGAAGAGGACGTGCGCACGCTCGTGCAGAAACATGCGAAGGGCCGCGGCCTGCGATTTCTTGGGGAGCCACGCGTGAATGTTCCGGCGCTAAATCCTGAGCTCGAGGTCTTCATGCCGCGCGAAGAAAATCACAATTTGCTGTGGGAGCGTTTTTCGGGAACCTCGCTTGGAAGCTGAAACCTATATCCTAGCCAGGGTTCGGTCACGATGTAGCGGGGATGCGCAGGGTCTTTCTCGATTTTCTTGCGCAGTTGGTTTATCACTACGCGAAGGTTCTCTGTTTCCTCGGCGTAATCCGGTCCCCAGACAGCTTGCAAAATTCTCTTGTGCGTAAGCGCTTTCCCTTGTTGAATCACGAGAAGGCGCAGGACATCGAATTCTTTGGGAGTCAGATGGACTCTCTGACCGCGGACAATGACCATCCTGCTCTCGAGATCGACGCCCAATTCCGGAGTCTCGATTTTGGGAAGCGGTTCCTCAGAACTGGAGCGTCGCAACGCAGCTCGAATGCGTGCCAGCAGTTCTCCCATCCCGAAGGGTTTTACGACGTAATCGTCTGCTCCGGCATCCAGGGCAACAATCTTGTCCTGTTCCGAGTTGCGAACTGTCACCATGATAATCGGTCCTTCAAAAGACAATCGAATCTTGCTGCAGGCCTCAAGCCCGCTCATATCCGGCATGTTGACGTCCAGGAGAATCAGATCGGGGCGCTCCCGGACGGCCATTTCAATGGCCTCTTGGCCGTTCTTTGCCTCTATGACGTCATAGCCATTACTGGAAAGAGTGGCTCGCAAGACGCGACGGATTTGCGGCTCGTCGTCGACCACGAGAAGGGTTGCAATGTTCATGGGCCTACGACCTTTCTGTGTGCCCCCCCAGCAACGCAAGCAAAAATCAGTAACGCCTGGGTTTCTGCATCGGCCCGCCAATCACCAAGCTATTTTCCGAGTGGCAGAGCAAGTGAAAACGAGGATGAATCTTCATTTGCTCCGCGGATAGGAACGGCATTCCTCAGTTGAGGATAAGGCCGTCCCCCACTCTTCGTGCCGCTAGAACTTCACCATGATGGCCATGTCGATAAAGGACTCATCCCTGCGAAGATCGGGGAACCAGACACTGCTGATTCCGCCGCCGCAGGCCGCTTCCGCAGGCAGGAGGCTCGTTTGCCCGGAAGAGGTGCCACTGCTGCATGTGTAGAATTGAGGAGAACCGTTATTTCCGCCGGGGGGCGTGATGCCACCTCGGCCAGTCCAATACGGAACGCTGGCGTGGCGATAGTCATATTCCCACCGGAAGGTGATGTACTGCTTGGGCATGTAGTCAAACGTGATGGAGGAGTCCCAAGCCTTGAAGGGGTCGCCGGGATTCCCGGTAAAGTAGGGCGAATTCGTGGCTGCGGAAATGGCGCCCTCTCCATTGATGGGGGGAATCAGTACGAGATAACGTCCGGGATTGTTGATCTGACCGCCGCCGACCGTCACGCCGAATAGATCCCTGTGGAACCAGAAGCGGTTGTACCCCATCCAGCCCACAAAGCTCTGCTTGGGCCCACCCTTTTTGTTGCCATGGCAACTCACTCCGGAGCCATATTCACAACCCAAATCGCCCGTCAGCGAAAAGGCCACCTTATCGAGAGTGTTTTCCGGTTTGTCGTAGTACTTGATCTCGATGCTGTTGTCGGTGTGAATGCGACTGCGGCCTTTGATGAAGAGGTCGTCCTCGCCCACCCCATAATTGTTAGAAATGATGTCGATCCACGGCTTCGGAGTCCATTTAATCTGTCCTCCCAGACCCGGCATGTGGTTGGCCGATGCGTAGGACTGCCAGCCATTAATGAACCAGGGCTCAATCTTCAAATGTTTCGTCGGGAAAATCTGCACTCGTACACCATTAAAAAACCATGGGGTATTGGAGGAAACATAAGAAGGTTGGTAGGCCCAATTATCGAAGTTGTAGTAACTGAACAGGCCGATGTAGGACATGAAGATCCCCGCGTCGACATTGATTCCGTTCAGCACATTGAAGTGATAGCCACCGTAGGCTTCCGAAACGTAGCGGTATGCATTGGCCAGATCCCATTGGCCATGGCCGGGACTAGGGTCATTCCTTGGCGTTGTCACTGAATACATGCCGAACTGGGTCATGAGCCTGGCGCGTACATTGTCATAGTGGAAGTCGCCGCCGACACCCAACTGCTCCAACTGAACTTCATATGACCGAAAGAGCTCGCTCGAACCCCCGATGGAGTGATCTGCCGGATGATTGAAGTCGGCGACATAATTCGTGTCTGCTCTGATCTCAGGGGTAAAGAATTTCGTGTCCCAAAATATCTCTTTTGTGCGGGGATTGCCGTTCAGCCAAGTCCAGTCCGCATCCGAAAAAGGCTCGACATACTTCGGTTTTTCAGTTGTTGCAGGCGCAGCCGCCGTCGTTGAACTGGTCTGATCCTGCTTGGGATTGACGTTTGACGCCGAGCTGGACTCAACCTCTGGCGCTTTGGCCGAGAATGCGCTTGCGGTTGCAGGAGCTGGGGACCCGGCAGGCGCGGCAGGGGCGGTCGTGGGCGAGCTAGCGCCGATCTCGGTCGCTCCCTTCGATTCCAGTTCCGCGACTCTTTTTTCGAGTTTTTCGATACGCTCCAACATCCATTGCTCGCGCTCGGTCAGGCCCGAGGCCGGTTTGCTGGCTGGCTCGGTTTTCGGAGCAGGCTTCGCCGACGAATCCGTGTCTGTTGCCCCGTCACCTGGTTGATCCGCTCCGTAGGCACCCAGGCTCAGAAGACAGAGAACCGCGAACCCCAACATCGCTTTCGGTCCAAAGAAAATGCGCATGGCTTCTCCCTCTACAGCGATCGGGCAACGAATTTTTCGGGAATGGCAGTCTTTCCGTGCCTTTGTGAGTCCGGCGAGATACTTCTCGTTGCCGACAAACGATACCGCCCCGGACATAAGAATTCCGTAAGACCAGGATAAGCCTTCCATTAGCCGGATGCAGTAGACCGCGGCACTTATCCGGGATTTTCTTTTAGACTTCGAAAACTGCAACGATCCTACATCCGTATTGCCCTCCTGCAGGCTGGTTGAACCCTGTTCCATCTAGGCCGTTTATACCCGGAGCGGTTCCGACGATGATCTGTGGATCGGATCGCCAAAGTTGAATGTTGTGCCGCTGCAATTTGTCGGACCCACTTCGATTGCAATCTGGAGCGAGGGTACTTGGGACCGCTTTCTTTCTAGTACGGATGATTCGGAGTCACGCGACGTGAAAGGCAAGGACGCGGCGAAGGAACACTACGATGCTGCCGCATAGGTCCTCGCCTGCTACGAAGCAGGAATGAGTTCTCGTACGGAGATAAACGACCTTTTGAAGATCTGGCCTTGTAGAAGGGGCTAGTGGCTGCGCCGAAGTCTCCTCGTCCAGAGATGTTTTCCACAGCTGCGCTTGTCGAAACCGCGGATCAAAGATGGGGATGCCATCTGAAACTTCGTTTGGTAAAGTAAAGCTGTGACCGGACGGTTCAGATTGCTGTTTCGCCAAGCCGTGTATAACTTGCGTGGCGGCTTCCTCGTCCGTCCATTGACTATTGCATTGACGCTGGGTTGCATCGGTGCAGTCCTTTCGTGGGTCGAGGAGTCCCACCCTGCGTTCGGTAGCTGGGTACCCAAAGTACTTTTCCTCTCTCGCTCTGACCCTCAAGTGGCTCAAGTCATCCTCGCCGGCATCGCTGCTTCAATTATGACTGTGGTTTCCATCGTGTTCGCGATTCTGCTGATGACACTTACGCTGGCCTCGATGCAGTTCTCTCCGCGCATCATTGTCAGCTTTACAAGAGACCGGGTAACGCAATGGACGCTCGGGATATTCCTTGGCACCTTCCTGTATTGCATGGCGGCGCTTCCGGCGGCGCACTCCCTATACCACAGCCCTTCGCGCCTATCGCTACAGTCACCGGAGCAATGCTGCTGGCGATAGCTTGCGTAGGATTGCTGCTCTTCTTTATTCACCACATATCCCAGGCGATCAGCGTAAATCATATTGTGGCTAGGATCGCGTCGGAGACAGAAGTTGTGATTGATGACGTGATGCCATTGCCGCGCGAACAACGTCGTCTCGAACTATCAGATAGCAATGACCTAGGCGCGTGGGATAAGCCGGTCTTGAGCGATGTCTCTGGCTACATCCGCTTCGTCGATACAAAGCGTCTTCTCGATTTGGCGATTTCCTACCGCGTGAAGGTTCGCGTGGTCAGGCGGATCGGCCAGTTCGTTCCGGCAGGGACTCCACTACTCATGGTTTACAAAGCCGAACGGCTCTCTCCTGAACACATCGGCCAGTTTCGAGGGGCGTTCGACTTCGGACCATCCAGAACCCTGCAGCAGGATATAGAATTTGGAATCTTGCAGATCGTTGACATCGCACTCAAAGCGATCTCGCCCGCAGTGAACGATCCTACTACGGCGATTAGCTGCGTTGACCACTTGAGTCGCCTCCTGATCCGCCTTATATCCAGGGAAATGCCGGAGCCGCTGCTCTACGATCTGAAAGGGGTCGCTCGCGTCAGCATCCGATTGATCGATCTCGAACGATTGCTGGACTCGGCATTTGAGCAGATACGTATGTACTCGAAGACGGACATCGCGGTCAGCATGCGGCTACTGCGCGCTTTCGGAGACATTGCCGCCACCACTCAAGACCTAACGCTCAGAAGAATGCTTCTTGAGCGGGCGAAACGGGTCGTCGCAGGTTGCGAACACAGGATCGATACAGAGAAACTGAAACCGATGCTCATTCGCCTGACTGCCTTAGAAAGGCTTACGGTCGCTTGAATTCGCAGTTAGACCGTTATGGTCAAGGCTGCGAGAATTTTGCCCTCGTTGCATCGGTGCCCAAGATTTCAAGCGGCACCAACAGACGCTTACGTTTGCCGTCAAAGACCAGATCGGAATGGCCGGCCACGTCGAATCGCAGGATTTGCACTTGCGGCGTTCTCCGGGCAAGCAGATGTTCCTGTCCTATCTGGCGTTAGCGTCGATTCCCATCGTCATTTTCGCGCTGCTGCTCCTTGTGGCGCGGCAGCACTAAGTTTCCCCGTCTTCCCCTATAATTATAGAGTACGTGGTATTCAGGAGTGGAGCCGTCCATGGCGAAACTGACTGAACAGCGTCCCGATCCCAATCAACTGCTGCGCCAGGTGCAGGCCGAGGAGCAGGAACAGCGCGGGAGCAAGCTGAAGATTTTCCTCGGTTATTCCGAGGGCGTTGGCAAATCTTTCCGGATGCTCGACGAGGGGCGGCGCCGCCGGGAGCGCGGAGAGGACGTGGTCGTCGGCGCGGTCCAGCCAAAGGTCCCCGACGAAATCAATAGTCTGCTGCAAAGTCTCGAAGTCATATCCTGTAAAACAATCGCCGGCGTGCCGGTGATGGACCTGAGCAGCATTGTGGCCCGACACCCACAAGTCTGCCTGGTCGATGGTCTGGCCTACGACAATCCGCCGGGAAGTGCGCATGCCACACGGTGGCAGGATGTTCAAGAACTCTTGGCGGCGGGGATCTCCGTCATTGCCTCCGTCAATCTGCAATTCATCGAGGAGCGCCGCGACCAAGTCGAGAAGATCACCGGTAAGCATGTGACGGCAACTGTCCCTTTGAGTTTTCTCAAAGCGGCGGACGAAATCGAACTGGTGGATGCTCCTCCGGAACTGTGCATGGTGCGCGCGGCTCAGGGTACGAAACCCGGTAGTGTTCTTGCGACTCGCCAACAGCATCTCTCGGAATTGCGGGAAATCGCGCTCGTGTTGGCCGCCGACGTTGTTGACCATCAGTTGGAAGCTTACATGCGAAGTCATGGCATTGAGCAGCTTTGGGGTGCTCAGGAGCGCATCCTCGTGTACATCACTCCTCAAGCTAGTTCCAGCAAGATGATCGAGAGCGGCCGGCGGAATGCCGAACGGTTCCACGGAGAACTGTTTGTCGCCTACCTCGATCAACCCGGCATCACCGCCAAGGATCAAGCCGCCCTTCACTCCAATCTCTCCTTAGCCCGCGCCGCGGGAGCGCAGGTCGTGACTCTGGATGGAGATGACCCCGTCGACGCGATCCTCGAATTCGCGAAAGCCCGAGGGGTCACGCAAATCTTCGTCGGACAAACCTCGGATCGAGGCTGGCGGGATCGGCTGTTCGGTACCACAGTTGACGATCTAGTCCGAGTCGCGCAAGGGATGGACGTGCGGATCTTCCCGAAATAAGGACCAGCATGGCTCAAACGCGCCGAGGCCATCTCAAAATGTATCTTGGCTACGCCGCAGGCGTCGGCAAGACCTACAAGATGCTGGAGGAAGCCCTCGAGCTAAAGCACCAAGGCATGGACGTTGTGGTAGGGTACGTTGAGCCGCACGGGCGAAAAGATACCATCGCGAAAGTCGTAGGCCTTGAGCTGGTCCCGCGCCGCAAAGTGCAGTACAAGACGGCCACGTTCGAAGAACTGGATACCGATGCAATCCTGCAACGTCATCCTCAAGTCTGCATCGTCGATGAGTTTGCGCACACGAATGTGCCTGGTTCAGAACGAACCAAGCGCTGGCAAGATGTACAAATCCTGCTCGATGCCGGAATCGACGTGCTGACGACGATGAACGTGCAACACCTCGAGGGCTTGAATGATCAGATCTGGCAGATCACCGGTGTCCGGGTGCGGGAGACGGTGCCGGATTGGGTCGTGAAGGATGCCGATGAGGTGATCATGACCGACTTGACGCCTCGCGCTTTGCTGAACCGGCTCGAACGCGGCGTGGTTTACGCGCCGGACAAGGCTCGCCGCGCGATGGAGAACTTTTTCCAGGAGTCCAACCTCGTCGCGCTCCGCGAGATGGCGCTGCTGCAGACGGCACACGAAGTGGAAGTGCGCCAATCCACACAAGACGAAGTTGAAGATGTTCTCCGGAACCTCAAACCTGGAGCTCTCGCGCTTACGCCGCAGGCCGCATCGCAGAAAGAAAGGATCTTGATCCACGTGACGCCGGCTCCTGCTTCCGCAGCCCTGATTCGTCGTGGGAGGCGCGTGGCCGATTATCTGCACGCCGACTGCTTCGCCGTTTACGTCGAGAGTGAAGAAGACTCAAAACGTGCGCCCACACCGGAATTCGAGGCCTTGGAGAAACACCTGAGCTTTGCCCGCAACCTGCACATTGAGACCCGAGTGCTCCAAGGTAAAGATGCCGCCAAAGTGCTCGTTGACTTCGCCCGCCAGCAGGGTGTCACCCAGATTTTCGTCATGAGGACTCACGAGAACGGTTGGCCGCACATCTTTGGCCGAGATTTGCTTCGACAGATCGTTCACCTAGCCCGCGACATGCAGGTGACCATTGTCGCCGAGCGCGGCCGGAGCGCGAAGTTGTAGATTCCCCGTCATACCAACAGGGCTAGGCAATGGATGAGCACAGGCATCGGGGCGAGGATTATGGAATCCGGCGAACCGCTATGCGAGTGCTGGCGAGTTCGCCAATGACCTCAGCAATCCTGAGTCAGTTGGCGTAGCTGAGCGCGGTGAACTGCGAGACTGGAAACTTCGACGTTCCTCACAACCAAGAACAATTTTGATGTACGTGATGTTCGCGATGATTCCCATGATCATTTTTTTCCTGCTCTTGGTCCCGGGGGACCACCGCCTTTTCACGGCGCACCCGGTTTCCATACTTATCGGGAGTTGAGGCACTCTTTGCTGTTCGGAGAGCCAATCGGGAAAACATAAGGCGAAAGCGCCGGCCGTTTTAGTGCTCCCCCCAGAATGGCGTCCTAACAAATTCCTAATGAACTCCTCAGGACTTTTGAGTGCCCTCTCTCCGATTCTTTATCAAGATGACGCAGGACTTGAGCCGTCCTGGGGAGGGAACGATGTCCCTTACCGTATTTCTGACGCTTTGTGTCCTCGGACTTGGCTTCATGATTTACGCGTTCTTTCAGTGGACCTACGGCGATAAGCGCAGCGCTCTTGCTCGCCAATTAGCCGCACACAAGAATGCCCTCAAGGAGCGATCTCCCCGGCCTTTTCTCGTCGCTCACACAAGGCCTCTCTTGGACCATAAATCACATTGGCAGGCGGGAACAAGGTCACAACACACCTGAAGTAGCCAAAGTTGCGAGTGATGAAAAGAGTTGTCCCGAGGGGACCGCAAGTTCACTGGTTTCCTGCGGAGGTCAGTTTAATTAACGATTTCAATGAAGAACCAATGTAAGAGCTGGGTCGAGATTATCTCAAAGCAGATAACGATGTTTGGTTCGACTCGCTCTTGAGTGGGGCCGGTGGATCTTTTCAGCGCTACTCAATTCCTCCTGTTCCTGGCGATTGTGACCGCTCTCGTGAAGCCCTTGGGCGGGTACATGGAACGGGTCTTTTCCGGGAAACGGACTCTCCTTGATCCTTTATGCCGTCCCGTTGAGCGGCTCATCTATCGCGTAAGTGCGGTTGATCCTAGTGTGGAAATGACTAGCAAGGAGTATGCGACGTGTTTCGTGCTCTTTGGCTTTGTCGGCACGCTCCTCCTGTATGGCATTCTCCGATTGCAGCAGTTTCTTCCCTGGTTTTTCCCCCAGTATCACACCACGCCGTTATCCCCAGATCTAGCTCTGAACACTGCGATTAGCTTCTCCACGACCACTACTTGGCAGGCCTACGCTGGTGAGAACACCATGAGCTACTTCAGCCAGATGGTGGGACTCTGCGCACAAAACTTCCTCGCAGGCGCGGCGGGGCTGGCGGTGGGTGTTGCCTTTATTCGCGGACTCGCCAGACAACTCTCCGGCACGCTCGGCAATTTTTGGGTGGACCTCACACGGAGCCTGCTCTGGATCCTGTTGCCCGGAGCATTGCTGGGCGCTTTGCTGCTGGTTTGGCAGGGCGTTCCGATGAACTTCCACCACTATGTGATCGCCTCGACCACCGAGGGTGCCCGGCAGGTCATATCGCAGGGTCCTGTAGCCGCGCTCGAGATCATCAAGAATCTCGGCACGAACGGCGGTGGTTTTTTTAACGCGAATGGGGCACATCCGTACGAAAACCCTACGCCGCTCTCAAACTTTATCGAACTGTTGGCTATCGTGCTCCTGCCTGCGGCATTGACGAACACCTTCGGCAGGATGGTTCGCCAGTCGCGCCAGGGTTGGCTTCTCTACTGCGTGATGGTTTTTCTATTCGTCTGCGGATTAGGTTTCGTGCACCACTTTGAGCAGAAGGGGAATCCGCATCTGGTGGGTGTGGACTTCCGAACTATTGAATTCCGCATAATATAGCGATACTTTTCAGGATATCCTGCGTCTAACCTGGTATGGGAAATCCAAAAGGTGTACGGCGTGATTTTGATGCTCTCGAACAGCGCAGGTTCGCGGCCTTGCGGCTGTTGCGTCAAGGGCTGAACCAATCGGAAGTGGCACGGCGGTTGCGCGTGGGGCGCCAGAGTGTGGCGCGCTGGGCGGCGCTAGATCGGAAAGGCGGTGAACGCGCTTTGCGCCAGGCCGGGCGTGCGGGACGCAAGCCTCGCTTAACCCCGCGGCAGAAGGCGCGGCTCGAACAACGTCTTCTTGCTGGCCCCGAACGGCTGGGCTACGAAACTAGTTTGTGGACTTCCGAGCGCGTGGCGGATTTGATCGAGCAGGAATTTAAGGTGCGCTATCATCCGGGTCACGTTTGGAAGATTCTGGTGGCGCTGGGCTGGAGCTGCCAGCGTCCCACGGGCCGGGCGTTGGAGCGCAATGAAGAGGCCATCCGCCACTGGCAGAAGATCACTTGGCCGGACATTAAAAAAAAGCCCAAAAAGAGCGGCGAACGATCGTCTTTCTCGACGAAAGCGGACTGAGCCAGCGGCCGCACCGCTGCCGGACGTGGTCGCGGCGCGGCCACACGCCAGTGTTGCAGTATCACTTCAACTGGAAGACGCTCTCGGTCATCGCGGGCATTACATTGTGGAATTTCTATTTCCGGTTGTATCCCGGAGCGATCCGCGCGCCGCAAGTGGTGGCCTTTCTCAAACACCTGCTGCGGCACATTCCCGGAAAGCTGCTACTGGTGTGGGACCGGCTGCCCGCGCATCGCAGCCGGATGGTGCAGGAGTTCGTAGCCGCACAGAAAGGCCGTATCTGCGTCGAGTACCTGCCGGCCTACGCCCCAGAATTGAATCCCACGGAATACATCTGGGGCCACGCGAAACACCACAAACTTCCCAACGCCTGCCCCAAGGACTTCGCCGAGTTAAAACACGGCGCCCGTCACGCTCTGCGCAACATGCGCCGCCGCCCCACGCTTATCACCGCCTTCTGGAAACAGGCTTCCCTATGGCCAGAATGACCTTATATTATGCGGAACTCAGTAGCTCCCTCCAGTCTGGCGGAAACATGGAAGGTAAGGAAGTACGCTTCGGCATCAGCGGCTCCACGCTGACAGCGGTCGTCACATCCAATACAGCCACTGGATCAAATAATTCCGCACATGATAGCTACACCTCGCTCGGTGGCATGGTTTTGCTAGTCAACCTGTTGCTGGGTGAGCTTGTTTTCGGAGGTCTGGGGACAGGGCTCTACAGCATGGTGATGACCGCCGCGATTGCTGTGTTTCTAGCGGGACTCATGGTTGGGCGCACGCCGGAATACCTGGGGAAAAAGATAGGGCCCGCCGAAAACAAAATGATCATGCTGTTTGCTTTGGCTGCGCCGTTGTTCGTCCTGCCACTTACGGCCATTGCTGTGAGCACCAGGGCTGGGCTCTCCGGCCTGACTACAAATACCGGTTCGCACGGTTTTACGGAGATTCTCTTTGCCTACTCTTCCTGCTTCGCCAACAATGGCCAGAGCTTTGCCGGTCTAAGTGCCAACACTCCGTTTTACAATCTAACCACTGCTCTAGCCATGATGGCGGGCAGGTTTGCGTTAGCAATTCCCGCCTTGGCATTCGCGGCTTGTTTTGCTCGGCAGAGAAATACCCCTTCTTCGTCCGGAACCCTTCCGACCCATTCCTTTCTGTTTGGAGTCCTGCTCACCGTCTGCCTGATAACGATGGTGGCTCTTAGCTACCTTCCAGCATTGGCTCTCGGTCCCATACTCGAACGCTTGCTCTTCGGATCCCAGTGAGCCTCTCTTGGAAGTGAACTCACGGCGATGGGCCCGAACTCCCGATCTGGGAAATCTCAACAGCAGCACTTGGAGTGCGCAATAGTTCTGTCGAAGCCATGCAAGCTTTCGGGTGACTGCTCAGGGAGCGGCCTGTCAGCCTCATTGTCACGTTGCGGATTGACGAATATTCGGCTCCAAACCGAAAGCTCCACTGCTTTGGCTCAACTCTCCCTGTTGGAAATTTGAGCCTGCGCGACCTACAAGAACAGTTGTGCGGCTCCGGAACCCGAAAGGACTATTACATTTTTGTGACAGCACTTGTTGAGCTTAGAGAGGCAACCGAAAAAGGCTCTTGGTTCAGCAACTTGGATACCGCCGATTTCACTTCGAGTGCCTAAGCATTCGGGCCATAGCCGAATGCTCTACCCACACTCTGTAATTGCTTGAGCTCAAAGAGTTTTGGCTCCCCGGTGGGGATTCGAACCTCTCAAGGACGACGGTTTCCAAGACCGTTGCGGCCCGGAAGTGCCCTGAGAAACCGAACCGATTAGGGTGCGGTCACGAACCGTGTGCGTCGAGAAAGAATCGGAGGAGTGACTGAAAGGCCGAAGGCGGCGGTTTTCAAAACCGCACTGCCGATCGCGTTCTCAGGTGATCTGGGGTGATCTAAGGTGCTGTGAGGCGTTGTGAGGTTACCTGATTTGCAGAGGTTTGCTAATTCATTCTGCCCTGTTCGTGCTCACACCGTTTCATTTGTATTCAACAACTTACGACCCTGTCATTTGCATCGGATGCGCTCATTTGCAGCCTAGAGTGCACCGAGAGCGCACCGGAACCAAGCAAACCACCGCTTTGAGTTAGGCCAAGTTTCTCGGCTCATGTAGGCGGATCAAACCAACTTTGAAGTACTGGGGAAGTCCTGCGACCCCCTGACCAAAGACCCGGAACTCGCGGCATCTAAAGTAGGTTTAACCCTGCTTTGCCCCGGCAGCATTTTAGGGGGCAAAAGCTACAGTCGGTTGTCACTCCCGGTTTTTGTCCTGGCCAAATGACGCTCGGTCGCGAGCAACCCTACGATCGATTCATACGAAAGTATCGGCGATACGTTGGTATCAGTTCGCGTGAAGTGTTCTGCTAGTGGCGCTTGATGATGACGACGGTCTTATCGTCAATGCGGTCTTGCTCGCCACTCTGGCGCAATTCGTCGTCCCTCTTTAGGGCGTAGTCGAGTAAGGTATTGCAGATTTCCTTCGCCGAAAGCTGATGGTGTTCACGCATCACTTTTTCAAGACGGCTGCGTTCCTCTTTATCGCCGCCGCTATACACGCCGTCGGTGTAAAGAAAGAAGATGTCCCCTGTACTCATGAGTGTGAGTTCGGCAATGTCCGAAGATTTCACTCGTCGCTTCCGGTAGTCCAAAGAGAGATATCGTTTCCGGTCAGGATGGTCTTCCGGAATTTGCAAGCCGAGAGGGAGAAACTGCACCATCCGACTCTTGTCCAATTCTACGAACCTGCCAAACTCCGCGGAGTAGACAAGTGGTGGCGGATGTCCGAAATTCACAAATCGAAAATTGCCGGATGGCCGAATCTCGCCATACAGCATCGTAGCGATTTCTTGTACCCCATCCGTCAAACTCCGCCCGAGTGCATTGCGCGCCGTGGATGATTGAGCCAGTCGTAGATTCATTCTCTCGAACAATTCCGGGGTAGTCTTCCCGCGGTGATCGAGCTCCGAAAGCATCAGCGCTTGAAACGTGTCATGGACTGTCGAGGCGATTTTCGCGGCAATTATTCCGTGGCCTTCGGCATCGACCAGGAGGACTCCGGCGGTGCTGCGTAGCTCGCGCAAGTCTTCGGCAACACGCACCTGCTCCGAGCTTCGCCCTTCCCGGTACGCGGTTTCCTTTTCCGGACTGAAGCCTGGGCGCGATTTCAGCCAGTTGACATGGTCGTCAACGGAATTGCGGGGCGATGCACCGACGGCTAGCTTCTCCAGATACTCCTGCGAGCGCTTCAGCGCGAGCTGGATGCGACCGTCGATGTCATACCGTTGCTGAAAATTGATGTATTCAAACAGGTCACCCCCCACCGCTCCGGCGGGAATCGAATTGCCATACATCTCGATCCCGGGCAATTGAGGAATTGCGCCCTCTACCGGCATCAGGCGCTTGCGCAGGTATTCGTCGATGTTCGTCGGGATATACGAGTTTTCCATCCCGACCACTTTACCGCACGTCGCACCCCGCTAACCACAAACTCTCGAAATCCACTATTACGCGAAATCCCATCACGGCAGCGACTCCGTAACTGAGGAGACTTGCCGTCAATCCTGCACCGGGCGGTCAAGACCAAATGGGTAGTAGACTCTCCACTCGGCATCGTAGTGCGGCTTTTCCATTTTTTGTTCAAGATAGAAATCGAAGTTCATTCCCGCTGTTTTGAAGATCTTCGTGTCGTTCTTCGAAAATCCTGCGCGGTCCATGAGAAAACCGACGGCCTGATGGTACGGGTAGCTGTGCTCGACTCCTCGCAAAATCTGGGCGATCTCCTCAGTCTTGACCATTCCTCTTTCACGCGCTTTCTTAAAAGCTTTCAGTACTGTTCTTACCCCGCCGCCATATTGGGGGCGCACCGTTAAGTCGACCAAAGTCCTCGCGACGTTCGTTACCTGGATTCGGCCGATATCAGGCTTGTTTACCCAAACAACTCCAAGACAGTCTGTGCTCTTTCCGTTGACCAGCACGTACTCCATTGCATCACGAGGATCGGAGCTTCGATATCGGAGGTTGGATTCACGCGGTGAACGGGAAAAGGCCGCATCGATCCCAGCTTGGGTCAATTCGAGAGACTGGTCCTTGGGAGTCTGCTCTCTGTTTATATAGAGCACGGCGAGGCTATCCGACAGACCGTGCACGAAGGCCGCACTGGCATGAGAGATGTAAGCGTCTTTGCGGAGCGATAGTCCGATTTCGAAAGAAGAGGGGTTTCCTCTGACCATGCGAATGATTGACGGGTATTTGGCCGATTTCAACTCCAGCTGCTTTAACGGAACGCGTTGCTGCAGAACAGTTAGAAAATCCTTCCGAGTAATCGATTTGCCAAGTTGCCATTCCCCTGTTGTTTGGTTGGCTCTGGCTTTCCTGGATTCGCTGAGAAGTAGGTCTCTCGGAATTGTTTGCCCCGAACTGCGTAAAGTCCAGACACGCGTCTGCAATTCCTCGTCCCTTTGCATTCCAAGTCAACCTGTCATCAGAACCTCAGCGTTGCCTGGCAACCGCGTACTTCCAGCAGGAGATTGAAGGCGTTTGCAGCACCCACGATGAAAAGGTGTGCGTGAGGCCACCCTGCAAACTGTGAACTGCCCTCTTGTCCTTCAAAACGTAGGTGTCGGCACCTTTCCCCAAGCCGTTTCTACCGGCAGGTTTTTTGTCGCGAGAATACTGAGTGTGTGAACATCCACGTCAACCATGAAATCCGTGTCCTGGTCGCATTGACGGAGAATAAATCGGCGGGTTTTGTTCCTGAAGCCGCAGAGACCTTTACGAAGATCAATCTCCGCACTGAGCCTGCACTTGCGCTGCGATGCGGATGATCGCCCGCCTCGAAAGCCGAAGCGTGCGTCCCTCCCAGATGAGTGAAAGGATGAAATATCCAGTCCCAGAACCGGCTGATCGCATGGTGCTTCTTGTATAGCTGCCAATCATCGCCTGTGTCAGCAATCAGTCCCTGCATTACGTAATTCGTCGGCAAGAAATAGACAAGGTAGGACTGGTTCGGTTCCAACCGCGACTTAACCTGTTCCAGGTTGAGCACATCCCGCATCCGATGCTCCATCATCTGCTTATCTTCAGCGAGGACCGCCAGGGCGACTACCTTCGAGTCCATCCACAAGGGAAGATGGTCCACGGTGTACTGCCTCAGGAGAAAAGCACCGCCAATGACGAAGATCGCCAGCAAGAGAAAGGCTGCCACTCTACTGACAGCGCTAGATAGCGGCACTGCGTTTTCAATGCTCCTCGGCAGAAACATTCCCGTTCGTTGCATGTAATCCCGATAGGCCTCCGGGTGCTGTTTTTGCATTCGGCTTTCCTCGTCTCTCGCGAGCAAGTAGTACACCAGGACCATAGCGAGCCAGAGAACAACAACCAGAAATCTCGGCCAGAGAATCGCGAGACCAGCACCGGCAGTCGCCAGTGCCACGTATTGAGGATGCCTGATCAACGAATACAGACCCTTTATGACAGGTCCTCTGCGAAAGACTTTGCTTGCATACACCTGAAAGGCACAAATCAGAAACAACAAAAGTCCGAGACTGAAAAAGACGGAACCCGTTACCCGCACGAATTTGAGGAAACCGTTAGGCGGAACCACCATGTGCGTGAAGAAAACGGAACTCAACCATCTGGTCGCCCGATACTTGGTCAATCCGAGTAGGAAGGGATTAAATGCCGAGTAAAAGAAGCCGGCAAAAGGGCTGATCATGATCAAAATCTCGAAGCACACTACGAAATAGAGCGCTATGGCGCTGCTCAAAGCCACTTTTGTCCTAGTCATCTGGGAACCTCACGAAGGAGATCAGCAAGTTACGATTGAGCCCGACAAATCACTTTCTCCGTCTTTATTTATTTTTTGTTCGTGATTTGCCGAGATTCATCGCCATTAGTATTGCGTTTTTGTGGCAGCTCCACCTTCTTGTCACAAAACAAAGCCGCGAACCTCGACCTTAGCAGCGTCGAGCCGTCCCAGCACTGTTTTAGCTCCCGGAACTCCTGCTGCTTTAGCGTCCAACTTTTCACCCTTGTCCACCGACCTGTTCCGGGAACAATCCTGGCATCCAGCGGGAAGCCAGTTTCGCCGGAAAAGTGAGCCGCAAGGGAGCACGCGGGCTCTCCGAAACCAGCACACCGTGGTTGAGCAACGCGGAAACAATCCGCCTCGCCTGACGATCCCCTGTGTTTACGACGCTTGCGGCGTCGCCGCGTCCCAGCTCCCCGCGATAGAGAACGGCTTCGAGGATGTTTCCCGATTTCGGCGGTAAGTTGCCAAGATGGACTTCTTCTTCGGCCCATAGCCGGATGCGCGTGCGCAGGCGATCCGGCTCGACCAAACCTTCCATGAAATCCACCTGGTCGATGCAGATAGCGAGAAAGAATTCAGCAAATGCCGCAAGCGCCTCTTCGCTCAACTGTCCGCGGCCGTCAAGATCGTTCCGGCGCGGCTGGTCGCACGCGATCAGGTGTCGTTTGTACGCTTCGACATTACGGGCCAAACCCCTCGCCACAGACCATGCGGCCCCCGTGCCCAAACTCTCAAGCAGCATGGCATGCGACATCAAACGCGCCACGCGGCCATTGCCATCGAGGAACGGGTGAATCCACAGCAGCCGGTGATGAGCCGTTGCCGCAGCAAGAATCGAATCTGTCTTTTTCAGTGTCCCGTACACTTCGGCGAAGCGCGCAACGAATCGTGGCACGGCCCCGGCACTCACCGCGACGTGGGGCCCGACCACTACGTCGCGCTTTCGTAGTTCTCCTGGCACAACACGCATGCGCTCTTTCTTTTCCGGATCCTCCACCCAGAGAAGGTCCTCGGGCAGTAACTCGTAAAACCGCCGGTGCGTCTCGCGGATGCCGTCACTCGTAACGGCGCGGGCCTTTAGACCGCCGCGATCAATCCATTCCTGAACGGCAATGTGCGCTTTCGCTTCAAGCTGCAGGTCCCGCTTGCGGGCTTCTTTGCTGTAATCGTTTTTCAGCGCACGCTCGATATCGATTGGGTGCGTGTAGTGCCCTTCGATTAGGTTGCTGTAGTAACAGTTCATCGCCCGCACGAGGTCAGAAAGCGAGACCAACAAGCTTTCCGGCAAACTGCGGCGGAAGCCCGCCGCCTTTTGCGCGAGCTCCACGGCCATGTCTGTCAATTTTCCGCGATGGCGCGAGCCTTCCCCAAATACCATCGGCTCCATCAGGAAGAGCGATTCACCGCGATCCGAAGCTGTTCCGATGTCCGATTCCATGTCCACATCCGACCTCATAGCAACAACCATTCTATCATAATGTTACGGCACATAACCTGGCATTAACGACCTATTCTATGTCCGCTAGTCCGTCCGCATCATGGTGATTTCTCTTGGGTTGCTCCCTCTAGGGGGACTATGTCGTCTCATTGTGTAAGCGCTCGGGTTGCTTGGCTGTTCGCTTAGCTGAGCATTCGGTCACGAACCTAAGCCAAGGGTCTACTTTGTTCGCTCAAGCCTCCTCTCTATAAACGTGAGCTTTCGGAGCCGCCAACAACGGACCCATAACTCCAGAATCCGAAAAGACTATTACCTTGTCGTGACAACACTTGCTGACATTGGACTGGTTCACGAAAAAAGCTTTTGGTCAGCGACTCGCGCGCTGCCGATTTCGCTTCGCACGACCAAGCATTAGGTCCATAGCCGAATGCTCTACAACAACTCTGTAAATTGATTGAGCTCAAAGATTTTTGGCTCCCCGGGGGAGGATTCGAACCTCCCAAGGACGACCGTCTCCGTTGTAGTCGAGTGCGGACCTTGAACGCCTGCTTTGGAAGCAGAAGCTCTACAGGCTATATTCCGGGGAGACTAATGGCAAACGGGAGCGGATTGAATCCTGAGCCTGTAGCCCAAGAGTCTGTTGTTGATTCTGCGTTGCTTAGGTCCAATTTAAGGCCCTTCAAAACCGCCTTCTTGTACACAAGTTGTACACAAATCGCTGGGGTGAACCCCTTAGATGG
>DLMH01000016.1:0-2773 GCA_002478115.1 Candidatus Acidiferrum typicum
GCCGCCCCTATGCCGATCTGACGAGCTACTCTTACCTAATCCGGTAAGGTAAGGTTTGCCGACCATCCGTCCGGAGCGCTGGCAAGCGCGGCCATGCGTTACTTGATCCGCCGACCCGTCTCCTTGTCGAAGACGGTGTTGCGCAGGAATTGGTCGGTAGACCAAGGTGGCGCGTCTCCTCCAAGATACTGATGGAACCATTCGAGGTGCGCGGTGTAGTACAGAGCCATTTCATACCAACTGGGCCAGTGGCCGGCGTCGGAATAGACGATCAGCCGGGAAGGGACATTCATTTCCTGAAGCGAGGTGAACATCTGCAGTGACTGAGTGTAGGGCACGCGATAGTCGCGCTCGCCGGAAATGACGAGGCAAGGCGTCTTGAAATTCTTCACGTAGTAGGACGGGGAGAACTTTTCGTACTGGTCAGAGTTCCACGGCTGACCTTTGTAGTCCCACTTGGGGAACCATAGTTCTTCGGTCGCTCCGTACATGGAGCGGAGATCGAAGATACCCATCATCGAAGCGATGGCCTTGAAGCGGGTGGTGTGGCCCTCGAACCAGTCCATCATGTAGCCGCCGTAGGACCAGCCCATGGCGCCCATACGGTCGGGGTCGACGTAAGGAAGCTTGCTCAGTTCGTCGGTAACCTTCATCAGGTCTTCAAAAGCCTTGCCGCCATGATCTCCGGAAATTTCAGCCGTGAAATCCTGCCCATAGCCCGTCGATCCGTGCGGATTGGCAAACGCGACGACGTAGCCAGCGCCGGGATAAATCTGCCAATCGCCGCGAAAGGAATCCTGCCACTGCTGTTGCGGCCCACCATGCACATTGAGGATGAGCGGATATTTCTTTGACGGATCGAAGTTGTGAGGCTTGACGATGAAGACTTCGATCTTCGCTCCGTCGGCTCCCTTGACCCACATGCGCTCGGCCGGACGGATATCCACCTCATTGGCGACTTCGTTGTTGAATTGAGACAGGCGTTGCGGCGCCGAGGATTTCCCGTTAGCTATGTCCGCGGCAAAAATCTCGACTGGCTCGCCAACCGAACGTCGGGTGTAGATGATACGACGGTTGTCCGGGGAGAGCTCGAAATCGTCGATGGTCCGGTCCACCAACACTTGCTGAATAGAGCTGGTGTCGAGGGTCACGCGGAAGATGGGATTGTCGCCCTCGACAGGAGCGGTGAAGTAGAGGGATCTCGAGTCTGGGGCCCACTGGAAGGCGTCTACCCAATTGTGGAAGGACTCGGTGAGCACGCGTGATGCGCCGGTGGAGCGATCGTAGATGGCCAGTCGAAAGAGATCGGATTCATAGCCGGGTTGCTTTTGCAGTTGATAGGCGATGTATTTTCCGTCCGGTGAGTACTTCGGATGGCCGTCGAAGGCGGGATTCGAAGCGGTAATGTTGCGCGGTGGCTGATTGCCAGAGAGCGGGACGATCCACACATCGCTGTTGGTGGACGATGCGAGGTCGCGGTCATGATTGGAGTCGAAGGCGAGTTCCGCGCTATCCGGAGAAAAATCGTATCGCAAGGATCCGCCGAGTTGGAAGGGAGGAGAATCGAAGCCACCGGGCGTCAGGTCGCGCACCGCGCCGCTGGAAACATCGGTAAGAAGGACGTGCGTGCGCTTGCCGTCTTTCCATTGCGTCCAATGGCGGTAGAGCAGCGCATCGGCCGTGTGGGCGTGGAGCGGGCCCTTGCTCCAGCGCTGTTCGATCTTCTTGTTGCAAGCATCGTCGGCGCTGCATTCCGGATAGACGTCGCTCGAAAACGCGATCCATTTGTCATCCGGGGACCAGAGCGGGTCGGAAACTCCGGTGGAAATATTGCTGAGTTGCCGGGCTTCGCCACCGCTGGCGGAGATCACGTAGAGATTGTCATCGCCATCCCGGGCACTGATGAAGGCGATCCACTTGCTGTCCTGTGAGAAGACGGGCGCCGATTCACCCTTTTCGCCAAACGTAAACTGGCGCGCGTTCTTGCCATCGGCATCCATCAACCAGACATGCCCGATGCTCTTTGCTTTCGCCAAGTCGTTCGTGTGCAGGGTAAACAGGACGCTTTTACCGTCGGGAGACACGTGCAAGTCCTCTAGTCCGCGAACGCGGTAAAGGTCTTCGATGGTGAAGGCGCGTTTGGCGGCTGCGCCGGGGATGACCTGCAGCAGAAAGCAGAACACGAGCAACAACAATCTCCTATGCATGAAGCCCCTCGTCTTGAAATGAACTGTGCGGACGACTCCCGAATTCAAACACAGTCCGAGCACTTCGCGCCAGAGTTGCTGGCCGACTCGGTGACCGCAAGAGCGGTCAAGCAAACGGAGATGTGGCCTTTCCTGACACCTCGGCGATTCTTCCCGAGTCACGGACTAGCCGGAAGTTATGACCCGGCACAAACTTTCAACGAACCGGGCCAGAAGTCAGCTTCGAGGAGATCTATTGATCTCCCCGAAGCCCGTTTCCGTGTTGCGGACAACTCGCCCCGGTCAATTCTCAATGCGTGTAAACGCCTTCCATGAGAAAGCCGGTCAGTGTCAAGAACCGTTTTCGTTCCGTCCTTACTTTGCCGGAGCGGCCGCCTCTGCCGCCATCCTTCCATCCGCACTCTTTAGATGAGCGATTTTCGCTTGGTGCAAGTTGGGTGTTCTCGTTTCAGCCGGTGTTGCCACCTGATTGTCGACCTTGCTTTCCACCTACAGCGTGGAAAGTGGGCCAGGCGATTGACGCAGTCACCGGAACTCGGCTTTGGGCTGTGTTTGCTTCCTAACTA
>DLMH01000016.1:2825-12268 GCA_002478115.1 Candidatus Acidiferrum typicum
TAACTAGATTCCTCGACTATGCCGCTGCGGGCATGGGTTGTTGTCTGCAATTGTGCAGTGGTTCGTAGACTTCTCCGCTGACCTACAACCGATGCAGCAAGGCTGTTAACTTTCGTGCTGTCGCAATCACGGCTCGTTTCTTCCCATTCTTTCCACCCCGCTCCGCCAGTTTCGATCCCCAACGCGACAAAAAATTGCGGGCTGTCGATGAGAGCAGCCCGCTAACTTTCAACCCTCCGGATGTTACCAGTTTTACGGCATCAGTGAGAAGCGGTTGCGGCCGCGGCCACTGCTTGGACGAAGGGCAATCCGATGGGAGTGCCCACGCCCGTTACGTTATCCCACCCCGGCCCGGTAGTCAGTGAGGTGTCGGTGCCAAACGTGAAAATGTCCCAGCGAGTCGACGAGGCGCTGTTGTACAGAGCGCTGATAAAGTTCTTGGTTTTTTCCAAGGGCTGCACCAGTGCATCCGCGGTTTCCAGTGCGGGAGGATTGGGAGGGTTGAAGATAACCCCGGTTACGTTGTCCGGAGAACTGACGTCGGTAACGTCATAGAGAGCACCGGCGGGCAGGGTGTAGACGTACGTGGCTGCCTGGCCAAGCGGCTTTCCGGCTGCCTGGTTCGCGATGGCCCATAGAGCCGAGAACATGGGGCAGGACAAACTGGTTCCGCCGTACACTTCAACGGCCTGCGGGTCACCGGGCACGGCATCGGGCGTTATGACGAGCTCGAACCCCGTCTCGGGATCGGCATCCATGGAGATGTCGGGCAGCTTGCGCCAACCTCCTGTCAAGCTTTTCTGGAAGGAAGGCTTGTGCCAGAGGACGCTGGTTCCGCCACCAGCTCCGAAGATGAAACCAAATTCCAGAGGGGGAACGACCGGTGGATTTGGAGTAGGATCGGCAATACGGGTTTCGTTGAGGCCCCAGCCCGTCTGGAAATTCATCGTCTTATTTTTGTTCAAGAACAAGCTGGTGCCGCCGACTGCCGTCGCATAGGGCGAACTTGCCGGCATGGAAACGCTGGTGAAACCGATGGCGTCGGAGAAATCCCCATCATCGCCAGTAGCAAAATCTGCCGAAATACCGAGGGCCGCCGCCAACTCATTGATTGTGTTTTCAGCCGCCGAATCGGTAGGGTCATTGTAGGGCGGAACTTCCGGTCCTCCGTAGCTATTCGAAATCACGTTGCCTAACAAATTCTCGGTTGCGTACAGAACGCCCTCGTCGAGATTAGTGTCGGTGTTGTCCGTGGTCTCAATTAGCACGATATCGGCTTGCGGCGCGACCGCATGGGCCGTCTCTACGTCGAGGGTCGTTTCCGGATACCAGTCTGGGGCATAGCAACCTTCCGCTGGTGTGCAGGTCGACGTGCCACCCGCGGTGTAGATTTGGAAGTTCTTTGAAGTGAGGGCGGGCAAGTGGTTGAGCGTCGAGTAGGTGTTAGCGTCATCCACGATCGTAGGCGAACCGTAAGCATCGACGATCACGATGGTCTGACCCTTTCCCCTCCATCCATTCTTGTAAACCTGCGGCAGCCCGTAAGCGGTCTGAATATCGGCGGCGTCGTAGCCGCAAGGGGGCAGATTTGGTGGACCGGAGGTGATGTCCGAACCAAAGCGATTACCGGCGTACGTCGCTGAGGGGAAGCCACCCCCCGTCGTAAACGTAACCGTTTCAGGGCTGCGGAAACATTGATCCGTGAAAAACAGACCATTCGGCCCGACTGAACTGAGTGGGACTCCCGCGAAAGGAGTGCCGGTATCAGGATCAATCGATTTCCTCGCGTACGATTTAAAGGTTCTGTCGGACAAACCCTGCACGGATGCTATAAGCGCACCGGCTGCTCCTTCCACCGTGGGCTTAGTGCTACTCACCCGGTGGATTTCTCCATTCACCTGATAGTGGTTGATCTGCACGTGGAAGGCATTCTGCACGTCGCCAATGCGGCCCTGGGCCCTGACGAAGTGATTATATTTGTCGGTCGACGAGATGCTTAAGTTGTGGCTTGCCAGGAAACTGCGCACGATCGCTGCATCCTGAGCTGTGGGTGCGAAGGCGGCCTTGTATTCCTCACGGGTGAGCCAGTGATGATAATTGGCGGAACTCGGCTCATACATCTGGCGAACCAACTCATCGAGAGCGGCTTTGTTGTGCTGATTGAGCCATACCGTCACGGTGATCAGCTTGGAAGGATCTTCCGGACCAAGATTCTGCGGAGAGGCGACTGCGCCCCTCGATTGAGAAAACATGGAACCTGCCAGCAAAGCCAGTAGGCAGACCGTTAGGGCCGGCTTGATACAAACCCACAGAGACTTCCTGAGAAACTTCATAACATCTCCTTTGGTACAGCGATGAAACAGCGTGTTAGTCATTACAGAAACTGGTGCCGGTAATTCGAAATCTGCTGGAACCCGATCTTCAGGACGGGGACAATCCGAACGCACTGACCGTCTTGCCCCTGCGCTCCACGTCGGACCAATGCATTTGAACTCTTTTTGTTTCCGGAATGGCGTCGATCGTGACTGCCCTCGCGAAGGCGCGCGGGAAGCCGTTTTCCGGGCGACAGAGAAAATGCTTCCCTCCCCCACCTGATGACAGCCAGTATCTTGCGCTCCAACGCGAGTGTCAAGTGCCACCGCGATAAAGTCGCTTTTAGAAGTGCAACAGATTGCATCTTTTGCGCAAATTACGCCGAATATCGGCGGCCCGACTGTCGCTCGCGATCAGTACTTTTCCACCCTGCGATCCTCGGCGCCGGCGGCGCGTGCAAACTGGACAAAGAGTCGGGGCACTGCGCCTTCCAAATGCCTTACAACTCGTCCTACACCTTCAACGAAGGCTTCAGCGTAAGTTCAATCCGACTGGCGGGCGATGGAATGTGATTGTATTGATCAGCGACGTGCGCGCTCGCACCAGTCCTGCCCGGGCTCGAATGACCGTCAGATCCGCCTGTGCTTTTCGACTGCGGTGTTGTATCGGCCCCAGCAGATCCGGGTCGATTCTCGCCAGCCGAGCCAGGGTGCGGGCATCGAAGCGATCGTCCTTTCGACGGCTCTCTCCGATCAAACGCACATTCCGCGCGTGGGCCACGATCACTTCGTGCTCCAACTCACTCAACAGCCGGCTCACCCACGGCGAATGCATTCCGGTTTCCAGCGCGATCCGACTGCGCGGCATCCCGCCGAAGACTCTGGGCGCATTCTTGCTTAAGCAGCCACGTGCGTGACCGGGCAGCCGCGTTCTGAGTGTAATCGCCTGCTTACGTCAGTTGTGCTGGGAACTCAGGGATCGTCGGTCGGGTCTAAACTAGTTCTGGTGATCGACAATCATTCACAAACCCGCCGTCGATTTCACGTCACTGTGCGCTTGGTGACGCGACTGGTCTTCGTGTTTATCGCTTGTAGCTGGCTACTCTTATACCTCGACTCGGTCTATCAGCGTCGGAGAGCAGAGTCCCTAGTTGCCGAACTAAAATCCCTTGACTTTGCGACGGCTGGCTTTCCTGATGTTCGGGACCTCACAATTCGCAATGGGGGTATGGCGATTCAGCGGGATTCACTACCACGGTTACCTGATTTCGGTACCCCGTTCCCACCGGACTTGCACGGAAACGTGAGTTTCAACAGGTCAGCGCCCAACTGCACACGGCAAGATTGCGCGTTTGAACTGTGGATCATGACTCCGCTGGCACGACTTCCGTTTCCGTTACAAGAGAGAACGGCAGAATTCTTTTACTCTGCTCTTCCTTATATCGGGGTGCGTTCGTGGGTTCTCTATGCGAGGTTTGAAGTTCGAAACGGAAAGCTGGACAGAAGCCTTACGGCGGTCTCGGAACTTAGGGTCGATAGGTTAGGTTCCCGTCAGCGGCTGGTCCCTCTCGGATATGAAGTCGAGACTACTGTGCGCGACTCGGCGAGTTTCGATCACGACTGTCACAATCAGGACTACCGCGTATACCTCGACCATGGTCACCCAGTAAAGCTCCCTCAAAATATGCTCATCACTTGTGTCTTGCAGGCTGCGGGGACACCCACGAAACGCGCATTTGATATTAATCTGCGTTGTCTCAGCGGGCTTTTTCTCAGTTGTAGGTTCGACGAACTCGCACCATCGGCATGGGCTGACTATTCCGCAAAGGACGGCGGCACAGGCACTCGCAATCCGTACAGATAACCGGGATTAGATTGCTAAGAGCCGCGTGCCTCAACAATCGTTGGTGAAACACCCCGATTACACTCAAAACGCCCGCAGCTACGGTTCCGGGCCAGAAGTCGGCTTCGAGGACATCATCTCTCAATCTCCCCGAAGCCCGTTTCTGGATCACTTCCGGTTTGACTATCCGCTCAGAAAGCGCCACCGAGCTTCTCTGGCAAAGATTTAGCCATCTCCAGCATGGCATGGTGATACTTTTCGTGCGCGAACTCACGCGCAATCTGCCACCCCTGACTGAGATAGAATTTCACGGCAACCGCATTCGACCGAACGACGCGAAGGCAGCACTTCTGGTGACCACGAGCAGCTATCTCAGCTTCGCCCTGCGCGAGTAATCTGCTTCCAACACCTTGTCTGCGGTGCTCGCGAAATACCCACAGGTCGCTAACCCACTCCTGATTCGTTATGATCACGCCCACAATCTTTTCATCAGAAACTGCCACCCATGCCAACGGCCAATCCTCATCTTCGAACTTAAGGGGGACGGGATTCGGAGCAAAAAGGTCCTTAAATGTTTCATTCGCCACTGTCTCTATCAGAGCCCGTACCGAGTTGTACTCGCTGGATTGCGGTCGCCGCATAACCACTTCAATGGTCATTCACGTATTTTAGTTGAGCGTCGGTGGCTTGCTCCCTGATTCGAGCAACTCTTCCCTAATGTTGTAAGGTAAGGTTTGCCGACCATCCGGCCAAAACCCCGCGGAGAGACAATACGCACAGTATTGGTGAAATGCGGCGCGCGATTACCAATTCATTTGGCGCATCCGCTCAAGGATGAGCACGCTGTAGTTATTCATGCGCTCGGGCCGTCGCTTCAGGGGAGCCGGTAGAATCGCGGCGAGCCGTGCCGCCTGTTCCCGGCCGATACTCCGAGCCGCCATTCCATCGTAGTAACGACACGCCGACTCTGCACCATAAATACCAGGGCCCCATTCAACCACGTTGAGATAGATCTCTAGAATGCGCCGCTTGCCGAGGACGAATTCGGCTACCGGTACGAGTGTGAACTCCGCACCCTTCCGTAGAACCGAGCGGCCCGTTCCGAAAAATAGGTTCTTTACAAGTTGCTGCGTAATGGTGGAAGCTCCGCGAGTGCGACCGCCTTCCAAATCGTCTTCGGCCGCGATTTGGACCTCGTGCCAATCGAACCCGTGGTGCTGGTAGAAGCGCGCGTCCTCCGCGGCGATTACAGCGTGCTGGAAATCGGGCGAGATTTGGCTGAGCGGAATGAACTTGTAGCGCTCGTGATACGGAGTGTGGTGAATCCAGGCCTGCAAGCGGCGCTGGATGTGCACTGCGGTTGTCGGTGGGTCGATCCACCGGGCGGCCACAAGGATCAGAGCGGCAAGCGACCAAAGAAGCGCCACGCCGATGACAAGCCATCGAATAAAGGACCGGAGAAAGCCCTTGCGAAGCGGCGTCTTGGGGTGTGTGTCTGGCTTTTCAGTCACATTTCAGAATAATAGCCTGGGCTGGGTTGCCGCTTATGGTTGATCTTACGCGCGAACACGGGGGCCGGCGTTCCGCTCAGGCCACTCGGGCCAAAGCTACTCGGTCCCCAATGACCGACCCCGCTACAAATACAAAGTGGGATTATTATCGAGACGTCGGCTTGGGAAAAGTGTGTTGCTGCTGAATTCCGCTCCCGCCTGATCTCCTCCAAGCCCGTTTCTGGATAACTTCCGGGTAGCGGACGATACGGCCAGTGACACCGGTTCGGATTTGAGTGCTTCGCCAGTACCGGAGTGAACACGCCACAAATGGCCAAGACGACGGATAACTGGCAAACCTGAAAGTCATCCGAACATATTGTCAGTTTCTTGTTGGCCGACAACCCACTCGCGATACGGAGTCACCTATGTCGGTCTTGCTTGGCGAACACGCGGACTACATTCCTTCTTTGGTTGACGCTTAGGAGCTGAGGGCTGCGTCCTCCGCCGGATAATTGAATTCATGAAACGTGGCCCCAGCGGGCGGATTGGCCTGTTCCCACACGATAGTGCGACGGATCGCCTCGTCTAGTGATACAAGCTCCGTAAACCCGAGCTCTGTGCGAATTCGTTCGGTATTGGCTACCAAATGCTGTGCAGCGTTTCCGGGCGCCAGCAAATGCTTTGGAGTGCGCTGGCTCGATAATAGAACGAATCTTCCGGACCAATTTGTCTGGGCCACGATCTTCTTCTGCCATTCAAGTTCCGTCACAGTGGATTCATCACATACATGATACGTACGCCCAAAGCCGCCCCGACCAGTGGCTGAGAGGGCGATTGCGTTTGCCACATTGTCGACATACCCTCGTGGTCCTCGCCAGGCGGCATGGCCCTCCGACAGGATGATGGCAGGCCTCTTGTCTATCACTCGCTTCACGACACCGTAAAGCCGGTGCAACGGATCACCGGGGCCATACACCATTGGCAGTCGAATAACCGTGTTGCGCGTGTCGGTGCACATGATCTCTCGTTCAACGGCGGCCTTGTTATAGCCAGGCGTCACCCACGTGAAGATGCTTTTCATTTTCTGGACTAGTTCAGGTGGGTACGTCTGGGGGACTGTGCGCAAGGGGGAATCCTCTGAGAGCGGCATCGGCTCCAACTCTCCTGGCTCGGTTCCGAGCATGACGCCCCACGCGCGGTAAACGTCCATACTGCTGATCGCAACTACGCGAGCACTCAAATCGCGCGCGACGACGATCAGTTGTTGCGCCTGCTCGCCAGAACTGAGGACCATATCGATAATGACGTCAGGGGAAAATGCTCGGAACTCCTCCAGAGATTCCGGCAAGCGATTGCGATCACCTTGGAGGTGCTCCGTCTGACGTGAACCGTCTTGGCGATTCCTATGAAATACGGCTACTCGGTGGCCACCTCCTATCAATTGACGAACCAACGGCTTTCCGATGAAGCCATTTCCGCCGATGACAAGAATGCGCATAATGAGTCCACCCCAAAAAAGTCGCTCGCCAGACAAGAATGCTGCAAATTCGCTTGACGCAGCAGAATTCTTTTCGTGGGCGGTTACTCGCCCGCGTTCACGTGCTGTTTTATAAGTTCCCTTCGGACCCGCAAACGCCCAAGAAGTCCTCTTCTAGGAAGCACCACGCCTCGGCGGGGCATGAGTCGGAAACCGGATGTTTCCTTTCTGCGGCTTACGGGCGCAATGTGAATGGAATGTCGATTAGATCGGTTCGGCCGGGCAAAGGCTCGGGCCGCCCTGTTGTCCGACCCCAGCGGGGCTCATAGGCTGCGGCGCCTTTTCGCGACACCTCTGAGGAAGAAGAATTTACGATTATAAGCAAAGTCGACTCTGAGAGATTGCCGGAGAGTGGTTTACAGGACGTGGTGATGTTGGCTTCTTCGTAAAAGACTACGGTGACGAAGTCGAGGTCTTGGCCGGCAACCGGATTGAGGGACATGAACGAAGCCACATGGGTTAGTTCAAAACGACTGAAGGAGAACGGGGTTTGCGCCGGCGCGGACTAAATTGAGGCGACGCAACTGAACGGTCAAACGTCGGTAAGGAGGCACACGGAATATGATCGGCCCAACGGCGGTATTCGCATTTCCTAATCTCTGGGATGTGGCATACAAGAATCATATTGATGTATATCGCGCTATTGACAAGGTTCAACTGGTTGGAAACGAATTGATCGCAGCCACGAAAGGCAGCACAGTGGAGCTAGTTCAACTGATGCGTGCTCTTACCAGCATCAACGTCACCTCTATGTCCGATGTGCTGATCCTTACTGGAAATGGGCGGGGAACAGGGGCGATGAAAGTCGCTCGTTCTATGTACGAGGTGTCAGTAACGGCTGAGTACCTTGAGAAGAATCCAAATGAAGCCGATCCCCTATTTGGACTTTGCTCATGTCATTGCCTGGCGGCAGTTGCTCCTCATCGAAAAGGATTCTCCCAGTAAGGTGACACCGGAGCTCAAGAGAGAAGGGGAAGCACAGTACAACCGCATCAAGGGAAAGTTCGAGAAGAATGGCCGTGTGCGTAATAGTTGGTCTGAGAAATCAGTTAAGAAGATGGCCGACGAGATCGGCAGGGCTGATGTATACGAACTGGTGTACGGTCTAGCCTCTATGCTGCACCACGTCAACGTCGGCGGCCTAATCGCCAAGAGAGTGAAGCCGGTACGGAACGACAACCAAGGCCCCGCGGCACGGGCAGCGTATACAGCATCAAGGGCAGTTCCGTGCTCTGGATCAAGTACTATCGCAATGGCGTCCCAGTCCGGGAGAGCAGCGGCTCGACCAAAGTCAAATCGGCCGAGAAGCTGCTGCGACAGCGAATCGGCGCGATCTCTTCGGGAACCTATATCCCGTTGCAGGTCACCAAGACCCGCGTCTCCGAACTCGGGGAGGATCTGCTCCGGGAATACAAAATAAACGGTCGTAAGTCAATCGATGATCTAACTGCGCGATGGGAGCTGCATCTAAAGCCGTTCTTTGCCCATCTGCGGGCCATCGAGGTCACGGGTCAGCTTGTAGCGCAGTACATCGACGCCAGGCAGCAGGAAGAGGCATCGAATGCGACCACCAACCGCGAGCTAGCGGCGTTGAAGCGACTCTTCTCGCTAGCCCGCCAGTCCAACAAAGTCACAGCAGTTCCTTACATCGCGATGTTGAAAGGGGACAACACACGGACGGGCTTTCTCGAAAGCAAGCAGCACGACAATCTGGCCGCTGAATGCGCGAAAGTCGGCCTCTGGATGCGTGCGATCTTCGAAGTCGGAGTCACGTACGGCTGGCGTCACGGGGAACTCTTGGGCTTGCGCGTCTCCCAAGTCAACCTGCTGGCCGGCACGATCCGCCTTGAACCCGGCACCACGAAGAACAAAGAGGGGCGGCAAGTGACCATGACACAGCCGGTCCGCACGTTGCTCTCTCAGTGCATCCATTGCAAGACAGCATCGGCGTTTGTGTTCACTCGCGAGGACGGCACTCCGGTGCGGGACTTCCGCGGAGCGTGGGCGACCGCCTGCGAAGCTGCGAAGGTGCCAGGCTTGCTCTTCCACGATCTGCGGAGAACGGCTGCACGCAATCTCCGTCGAGCGGGAGTTGCCGAGGGCATCATTCCAAAAATCGGCGGCTGGAAAACTCGCAGTGGGTTCGAGAGGTACGCCATCGTTTCGGATCGTGACATCAACGATGCGATGACAGCTCTAGAAGCGAAGCAACAGCGAGACCACGCGGAAGCTGCAGCCCAGCAAAAGTCCGCTGCGGC
>DLMH01000065.1:0-24359 GCA_002478115.1 Candidatus Acidiferrum typicum
GAAACAACCGGATAAGCATGAGCTTGCTAGTCTTATGGAAATGACTGGTATACTCACGCGAGCACATCAAAAAGCAGACTTGTTTTGAGCACCCGCCCATATCGTGAATGAGTTTGGAATCAAATTGCCCAGGTCGCGTAAGGCAATTGACTCGGATTCGGCTGCGCGGGGTCAACCGCAGGCTGCTCTATGAAAAAGTGAAGCAAGAGGAAGTCTCGAGGCTGGCATTTCAGAGTCGCAATGTTCAATTCACTGACGCTTCGCAAGTTCCATGATCCAGTTGCGATAATTTCTGCCATCCCACTCACCGTTGTCGTGATCGCGGGGTCGGCTTTGTCGTACCGTTCGCATGCACTCCTGGAACAGAATACAAGTCTCGTCGTGCATACCTATCAGGTCATGGACGCGACCCGAGACTTGCTTTTGGCCGGCGATGATGCCGAGACAGGGCAACGCGGTTTCGTGATTACAGGGGACGACTCCTTCCTCAGCTCGTATCTTCAGGCGTCAGAGCGGACGATTCCAGAACGGCTGAGAGCTATGGAAACAATGCTAGGAGACGACCCACCGCAACTCCAACGTGTAAGCATTCTTAGGCAGCTACTTAAAGACAAATTCGAGGAGCTGAGCCTGACTATCCAAGAACGTCGAATGCACGGTTTCGAAGCGAGCCGGGTCATGGTCGAAAATCAATCAGGTAAGAAAATCATGGATGAAATCCGCAAATCGGTATCTGAAATCGATCAAGCCGAACAAAGGTTACTTTCAGAACGGACGCTGCAACTGAAGATAAGGCAGCGCCGAATCATTCTCTTAGGTGTCTCCACAGCAATTCTATCCATTGTCATGCGTCTTCTTGTGGCTGTGTGGCGGCAGCGAGTTCTAAGAGGCGGCTAAATCGAGGCCTTGGTCAGCCAATCATCAGAACACCTGCGAAACTCGGTATTCGTGATCTCAAGAAAGTGGCCTAGTGGTATGAGCCGCGGCTGATGATCCTATTTCACGAGGATGCGTAGTCGGGTTACTAGACATGTGGCCCTCACGGTCCAGAAACGGCCTTCGAGGAGATCGGAATGCGAGCAGCGCTCCGTAGTGCCGCATTTCCTCCAACGGGACTTGGACTAAGCCGTCCGGCGGCGGACGCTTCGCGGGAGGCGGGCGAAACAGTGGTTGCTAAGTGTCTTTAATTGGCGGCCTTCCGCAGCGCCTTTCGCGTAACGAAGCTCTTGCGCTCATCGCTTGCGGTTCGCCCGTAGCCGTGTCACGATAATTTGAGGAGGGCTTGAGGACCGCAACCGGGGTCATGACGACGCCGACTGATCATCCGGCCATTTTGATACCCCCAGAGCTGCTGGCTCCCGTTCAGCGTCCCTCACGCAAACGGCAGGCCGTTGCTTTCCTGATCGCTGCCATCTCGGACTTTCTATCCTTCTGGTTCGTTCTTGCCCTACCCATCCAATGGATGATTGACCTGGGAACGGCTTTACTCCTGTTTCTAATCCTCGGCCGTCGATGGGCGATTTTGCCGGGCTTGATTGCGGAAGCCATCCCTGGAATGGGTGTATTCCCCGTGTGGGTCCTCGTCGTCCTCTCTATCATCCTTTACGACGACATCAAAGTCCGCAAACACTAGTCTGCAACTCGGAAACCGGGTTCAAGGAGATCTCAGCGCGAGCGCCAGGAAGCCGCGGCATGTTTCCCCCAGCGGAACTTCTGGCTCGTTTCGCCGGATTCACATCCACGAGAAGCGCGTTAGACGTCCATTGAGGCTTACTGGCGTAGCGAAATACCTTGCTACCCACGGGTAAACAGAGATGTTCCTGAGGGACTGGTTTATAGTCGAACGTTAGACGCTTTGATGTTATTTAGGGCATCTTCGGCGAACGGACAGAGGGCTTCCAGTGGGCGTGGGCTTCGGGAGCGGCGGCTGGGTGGCGTTATGAACGAATGCGGGCAATGATTTTTGGCTTGGTCTACACTGAAGTTGTTGGTCAAACAGATGACGATTGACAATGCACCTGTCGCTAACGAACCGGCAACTCGCGGAACGCGAGGAAACTCGCGGAACGTGTACTCCTGGGTTCTGGGGACTTTCTTGGGCGCGGTTCTTACTATTGTTTTGGTGGGGGCGCTTGTGTCGTTGTCGACCGGGCTCGGGTTATTGCACCTGATGAGCATTTTGCGCGGGGGACGCACGCAGATCAATGTGGATCAGCCGACCGTGGTTCGTCAGATTCAGCAACTCCAGCGGCTGGAAACCGTGAGCTATACGATGGATAAGATTATTTCGGGTGAGCACGCCAATGCTTACCTGCCGAAATTTCTGGTGGGTGACCGCCTGCTGCTGGTGGTGCACGGAGAAGTGGTTGGGGGGATCAATCTCGCGGGTTTGCAGCCCGGCGATGTCCTAATACAAGGGCAGAAAGTGTTGATTCACCTGCCCGCCGCGGAAGTCTTCAGCACGCGCATAGATAATGCGAGGACGAAAGTATATTCCCGTGACACCGGCCTATTCTCTTCCCCCGACCCCAACCTCGAAAGCGCAGTCCGCCAAGAAGCTGAGCGCCAGCTCCAGCAGGCCGCGCTGCAAGATGGCATCCTCAAGACCGCTGCCGACAACGCGCGAAGCACAATCTCGGGTATGTTAAAGGGCTTCGGCTTCCACGAAGTGGATATTCGGTAGGTTCGTCGCAAGAACTTTACTAACAGCGTCCGCGCTTGAAACGCATAACGGTAGTGGCCGGTGCCTGACAAGTCTTAGTGCTGTATCTGAAGCGCGAGTGGGCAAGCGTCTGAGGACTTTGAAATCTATTTCGGACTGACCGCGCTAGTTTATGTCGGAGCCTCGGTATCAGCCGGATAGACAATGATCTCGACGGTGCCCCAACCGGAATCAGGGTTCACGCTCTTCCCCTTCCCGAGTCCCAGGGTCTTGAGTTGCGTATCATCAAAAGAGAAATTGCTGACGAGGTAGTCTCGCACCACCATGGCGCGAGCCTGTGTAAGCACCAAGTCCTTTTGCGCATCGCCCGTCGTGCCCGTTGAAACCACGACAACGGCGACCCCAAACTCCGTGTCGGCCAGAAACTGGCCGGCAGCACGCAATGATTTCTGGTTCTTCGGTTTGGCGGTGTCCACTTTATCGAAGAGCTGCTTCGCGTCGAAAGTGAAGGTTTTCAGAGGCGCCGTCTCGGGAAGCTGCGGGATTTCGTTTTTCGCCAGCTCGGAGGAGCTTTCATAGCCGCGATTCTTAAAATACCCGCGCAACAGGAAATTCTGCTTCATCGCTTCCATGTTTTCCTGGAAGGCAGCCACTCCTACTTGGGCATGGTTGACCGTGTCACGCAACCCCACGGTCGTCTGGTCCAGTTGAGTATAAATCTTCTTATCGTTCACCAGAGCCCCTATGGTTCCCTGACCATGGTTGATCTTGCCGCTGATGGAACTCAGGTTCGCGGTGACCACGGTGACGTTGTCCAGGGCTTCCTGGCTGCTGTCCAGAATGCCGTCGGCCTTCTTCATGAGGTCGGCAATGACAAGGGGAGGTTCGCTGACGATAGTGTCGTCGTCCTTTACGTTCGGGGCCTGGGCGGAGCCAAAGGAGATCGAGACATATTCGTTCCCCAGGAGGCCCTCGGTTTCGATGGCAGCCACGGAGTCTTGTTTGATGATGTCGTGTGTCGATCGCTGGAGATCCATCAGCACGGTAATCTTACCGTCCGGCTTGTCCGGCAGCTCGATCCCACGCACGCTGCCGCTGTGCACGCCACCCACGCGCACTTCGGCGCCAGGATCGAGGCCAACTACCGTAGCGAACTGCGCCTTCAATCGATAGGTGGTAGTGAAGAGGTACTTTTTGCTCCCGATGATAAAGATTCCTGCCGCTAGAATCACCAGCGTTGCAATGATGAATGCTCCGAGTCTCGCTGCTCTTGACATATGCGCTCCCTAGGAATCCCGCTTCAAAAATTCCGCGACAAATTCGTTATCGCTCTTCTCCAGCTCCTTGAAACTGCCTTCGATCTGCACCTTCCCCTCGTGCAGCAGTGCCAGGCGATCCGCGATGGTTTTTGCGCTATGCAAGTCATGAGTGACCACAATGGAGGCCATATCGTGCTCCGCTTGCAACTTGAGAATCAACTCATCGATCTCACCGGAGGTGATGGGATCGAGTCCCGCGGTCGGTTCATCGAGCAAAAGGATGCCGGGATCGAGAGCTAGCGCGCGCGCCAGGCCTACTCGCTTCTGCATGCCACCGGAAAGATCGCTGGGCATTTTTTTGAGATCGCCTTCCATACCCACGCTGGCCAGCAGTTCTTTGACACGATCTCCCCGCTCCGATTTCGTCATTTTGGTATGGCGCTTCAAGGGGAAGGCCACGTTCTGCTCCACCGTCAGGGAGTCGTACAGGGCCGCTTGCTGGAATAAGAACCCCATCTTTTTCCTGATCTCATTCATGGCATCGAGGTGGAGAAGGGTGATCTCCTGCCCGTGAATGCAAATCGAACCGGAGTCGGGCTTTTGCAGTCCAATGATCAGTTTGAGCAGCACGCTCTTTCCGGTACCGCTGCGACCCAACACGGCTAAAGTTTCGCCATCCTCCACGGTCAGATCAATGCCGTCCAAGACAATCTGACTATCAAAGGACTTATGTAAGCCGCGCAGGATCACGGCTGGTCCATCACTCTTTCCGCCAGCGCTTTCTATCGCCGGGGTGGCGGCGCTCTCCTCCCCAGCAAGCAAGGTTTTTTGTTCAGGATGCCTCATGGAAAAAACACCAGGATGAATTTCACTAGGATGACGTCGGCCAGAATGACGAAGAGCGAAGATAGGACGACTGAACTAGTCGCCGAAAAGCCCACACCCGCGGTGCCGCCCTTGGTGCGCATTCCCTGAAAGCACCCGATCATCCCGATGATCAGGCCGAAGACAGCGGTCCGAAAGGTCGGCGCCAGAAAGTCGCTAAAGCTAGCGCCGACAAAGCCCTTGTTGATGAATCTGAGGAAGGAAACCGGCTCGACCAAAGTCTCCGCGATCCAACCGAACAGCACACCGCAAAAATCGGCGGCCAGTGTCAGCAGCGGGAGCATTAGGATGCAAGCCACAATGCGGGTGAAGGCCAAAAACTTGAAGGGATTTACGCCGGAGGCCTCGATGGCATCGATCTGTTCGGTTACCTTCATCGACCCCAATTCAGCGCCGATGCCAGCACCCACCCTGCCGCTGACGACCAAGCCGGTCACGATAGGACCTGTTTCGCGGATGATCGAATACACCAGGGCGGCGGGAAGCATGGACTTGGCTCCGAATCGAACCAGGCTGTCACGGCTTTCCAAGGAGAGGACGGCGCCGATGGCGGCACCCGCCAGCGCGACCAGCGGCAACGATCTGGAGCCTATTTCGTCGAGCTGACGAATCAGTTCGCGACCTTCATAGGGCCGTCGCACCGCGGACCGCGCCACCTCCCACGCAAAAAACGCCAGATCCCCGAACCACTCGAGGAAGTGGTTGATCAGGCTCCAGACGGAAGTAAGAGTTGATGGCATGAGTGATGGGGCCTGGCCTACTTTCGGGCTTCTCCAGCGGCGGGAACTCCTGGCGTCGTGGCTCACCGTTCTGGCTTAGTGGTTCGCGGCGCTGGCTGCGTCCGTTCCCGAAAATGCCGGGCGATGAACATGACTGAATAGTGTGTGCGGTCCTCCGTAGATGAATTCTAGGGCGACGTTTTCTCCCATGAACGCAAGGAGGTTGTAGTTGCCCATGCGCAGGGCGTCTTTGGCACCATAGCGGCTCGGATACCATCCGTATACGGCCGTCATCGTGCCTGCATAGGGCGCAACGAGCGCGGGGAATGATATGCGGCCATGACCATCTTCGCCACGGCGTGCCGTCACCGTCGAAATCATGGCGTGCCTTAACCGCCGGAAGACGCCTGTGCACGCGCAGCGGTAATACACGGTGTCTTCCCGGAAGGCTTCCGCCAAACCGTAGCGCGTTGTCGTCGTTACGGCCGCAATGGCAAGATTGGATGCAAATCGTTGGCCGTAGCCTCTGGCCCCCTGCCCCCACTCTGGCGGGGTTCCTTCTGATTGATTGACGCCCGCCACCACGGCGGCCCCGAAGATTGGATAAGGACCGAAGGCATCGAATAAGTAGGTCCGGAGCTTAGTTTTCTCCGTCGGACGCCTGTATTGCAGGTCCGGCTGCGGGTATTTGATGGCGGGTGAGGGTGAGTCACCCATGATAGAAGAGGAGGTACTCGAACCGACCGCGGATTGTGCTCTTTGGACGGGCGCCAGAACTCCCAGGCCTAGGATCGCGAACAGCAAAGGGATAAACCGGAACATCTTCATGTGAAATTCTCTCCTTGCCTGGGACTTCCATTTTGAGATCGAGGATGGCTGCAGCAGCAGGCCCGAGAGGAACCAAGATCCTTAGAGTTATGGGTACCACTTTGAGAGTTCAGCTGTCTGTTCCGAAAGGGACACAGACCGCCCGGCACCTTAACGGTCGCTACGCTCCAAAAAGCACCGACAAATCAAGAATTGGGTTTTCGGTGTCATCTGTGTGACGGCGATCATATCTCTCTGTTGGCTATGTTCGTGATGTCGAATTTGCGCTCGGACTCACTCGCTTTCTCCAGTGAAAAGCTGGCAAGCGGCGTTGTATCTCAGCGAGAGAGCTGCCATAAACGTTCGTTGACTGCCTGTCGTCACTGTAAACACACCGTGGAACAAGTCCTGTCTGTTATCGCTTCTGGCGTGTGGTAACGCCCGATTGGTCGGAAAACCGGACATGCGCTTCTTGCGGTCCACAAACGGCGTTCTGAGATGTTGAGATTGTAGCCACCAACTTCACTTGGACGTGTAACGCGCTGACCGGAAACGGACTCATGACGGTTATCGGACTCCCGTGGAGCGTCTGTCCAGCGGTTTCTTCCATGTACAAGGCGTTTCACAACATTGTCGCAGGGGCCATGCTTCTGCCTGGCTCGCCACGTGGCGGATTTCTTCTGTACAATCAAGGTGGCTAAACGATTGTCCGATGTACGCTCGCCGCCATTCTCGCGCCGCTGCGCAATCTGGAGGCATTTCCCATGGACTATACCTACAGCGACGTTGCGAAGATGATTGATCACTCGCTTTTGAATCCGACGCTTACGCGCGATGATCTGGAAGCTGGATGCGGGGTGGCGCTGGCTTACGGTACTGCCAGCGTGTGCACCATGCCGTTTTACCTGAAGCGCTGCGCGGGAGCAGCGTGAAGGCCAGCACGACCATAGGTTTTCCGCATGGCGTGAATACCACCGCGATCAAAGCAGCCGAGGCGCGTCAGGCCATCGTGGATGGCGGCGAGGAACTGGATATGGTCGCCAACATCAGCAAAGTTTTGAGCGGCGATTGGGGTTACGTGCGTGACGAGATCAAGGCCGTCATTGATATTGCCCATGCAGCCGGGGCGAAGGTGAAGGTAATCTTCGAGAATTGTTATTTGCAGGACGCGCACAAGATTCGCTTGTGCGAGATTTGCGGGGAGCTGAGGGCCGATTGGGTGAAGACTTCGACGGGTTACGGCTCCGGCGGCGCGACACACGCGGACCTCATCCTGATGCGTCAGCACTCTCCCGCGCATGTGCAGGTGAAGGCGGCGGGCGGCGTGCGGGATTTGGATGCGCTGCTGGCTGTGCGGGCGCTCGGCGTTTCGCGGTGCGGGGCCACGCGTTCGGCGGGCATGCTGGATGAGGCGCGGCGGAGGCTGGGGCTTTCGGCGATCAAAGTTGGGGAAGCGGCGGCGCAGCCTGCGGAGTATTAGCGCGGAGTTTTCGGCGTGGTGCGGGGAAAGGAATGGCTTGGACTCCCGCCTAGAGGGGACGGGGCGGATGAATTATAGTTTGGTTGCGGGGCGGGCAACCGTAAAAGCGGCGGCGAGCCGCTGCACTCCAAAATGGCCGAGGCGCCCTGCGAGGGGACTACACCGGCTGCAGGTGGGCGTAGCGTTCGATAAACTTTTTTGTGCCGCGACCGGGGAAAGTCACGGAGATGCGACGGTCGTCGTCTTCGCCTTCCACGCCGACCACTGTTCCCACGCCGTACTCCGGATGGCGCACCTTCTGGCCCAGGAGCGGGTCCGCCTTTCCGCCGCGCATGATGGCCGGGCGGCTGAACGGATTCGTGGACGCGGCACGCCGCTGCGGCCCGCGCTGCTTTGGCGCGGGCGTTCCGCGAGCCCGGCGCAGAAATTCCTCGGAGGAATAGGAATACTCGGGATCGGGCTCGTAGCGGCGCGATTCTCCGATTTCGGCCATTGACCCGCGCACGGTATCCACCAGTTCGCTGGGAATTTCTCCCAGGAAGCGCGAGGGCAGGGAAGCGCGCATCTGCTGCTCGTTGCCGAAAATGCGGCGGTAGAGCGCGCGAGTAAGCGTCAATGATTTTCGCGCGCGCGTCATTCCCACATACACCAGCCGGCGTTCTTCCTCGATTCCTTTTTCTTCGTTCATCGAGCGGCTGTGCGGGCAGATGCCATCTTCCAGCCCGGTCAGAAAGACGTGGTCGAACTCCAGCCCCTTGGTGCTGTGCAGCGTGATGAGCGTTACGCCCGGCTTGCCCTCGTAAGAATCGGCGTCGCTGACCAGCGCGGCGGCGTCCAGGAAATCGGTGAAGGATTCGCCGGCCTCGATGCTTTCGGCCACCGCGCGCACCAGTTCTTCCAGGTTTTCGGTGCGCGCCACGTCTTCCGGCGTGTTGCGATCCTTTAGCGCGCTCATATAACCGGTTTCCTCGAGAACGTAGCGCAGGAATTCCGCGGGCTCCTTCGCCGAAAACGCTTCCCTTAAGCGCAAGACAAGCTCGCGGAAAACGCGCAACGGCGCGACCGAGCGGCTAGCATTGGGGCTGGTGATCAGCGATTCCATGGCATCCCAGAAGGAAAGGTTCTCGCGCTGCGCGATGTCGCGCAGGGTGTCCACGGTGGTCTTGCCGATGCCGCGCGCGGGCACATTCAAAACGCGCAGGAGGGAAATGTCGTCCTCGGGATGCAGCGCCAGGCGCACATACGCGAGCGCATCTTTTACTTCCGCGCGGTTGTAAAAGCTAAACCCGCCCACCAGCTTGTAGCGCAAGCCGCGGCGGCGAAACACCTCTTCAAAGGAGCGCGATTGAAAATTGGTGCGGTATTCGACGGCGCAGGTCTGGTCCGGATCGCCGGCAAGAATGCGGTCGAGTTCCTCCGCGACATATTCGGCCTCGGCTTGGGCGTCGCGAGCCTCGAAATAACGGAGATTGTCGCCCAGGTCTTTTTCCGCGGTGAGCGTTTTCCCCAGGCGATCCGGATTATTGGCGACCACCGCCGCGGCAGCATCCAGAATTTTCTGCGTGGAGCGGTAATTGCGTTCCAGGCGCACGACCCTGGCGCCGGTAAAGTCCTTCGCAAAACTGAGCAAAATGGAGACATCGGCGCCGCGCCAACGGTAGATGGACTGGTCCTCGTCGCCCACTACGCAGACATTCTGGCGTTCGTTGGTCAGGAGTCGCAGCAAATCGTATTGCACGCGATTGGTATCCTGATACTCGTCCACGTGCAGATACTGGAAGCGATTCTGCCAGCGTTGGCGGACCTGCGGGACTTCCCGCAGCAGCCGCGCCGAGCGCAACAGCAGGTCGTCGAAATCGAGGGCATTGCTTTGCTTCAGGAGCGCCTCGTACGCGGCGAAAATGTCCGCCACTTTGCGCATATCCGGGCCAAACGCCTGGGCGCGCATCTGGTCGGGCGTTTGCGCCTGATTCTTGGCGTAACTGATACGGGCAAGTACATTGCGCGGCGTGAGCGAGTCGTCCTCGATGCGCAGCTTGGCCATGACCAGCTTCACGGCGGCGAGTTGGTCATCATCGTCATAGATCGCGAAATCCTTTGGCAGTCCGGCCGAGGCCGCTTCCCGCCGCAGCAGCCTGGCGCAGAGCGAATGGAAGGTGGAAATCCACGGACGCTCCGGAGGAACGCCCGCGCGCAAGAGCAGATTGGTGACGCGAGTTTGCATCTCTTCGGCGGCCTTGTTCGTGAACGTGACCGCCAGAATCGACTCGGCGGGAACGCCCTTGGCGATCAGGTTGGCCATGCGAAAGGTGATGGCGCGCGTCTTGCCTGTGCCCGCGCCGGCAAGAATCAGCACGGGCCCTTCCGTGGTTTCCGCGGCAAGGCGCTGCTCCGGATTGAGTTGCTCGAGAAAAGTCTGCATGGGTCCTGGGGAAGCGGGAAATTGTCAGCCCAATCATGGTAGCTGAGGGTTGGAGTCACGGCAAATCAGGGAAAAGTTCGGTAGTGGGTCAGTTTCCGGTTAGGGCTAATCAGGCACTAAGGGTAATTGGGATGCGGGAGGTTTACTTGCGAAAGGCTTCCATCAATAGCCAGTTGAGCTTCGTCATCGTATAATCTGCTCAAATGGGGCAATCAGAAATCAAGCCTCGACTCATCCACACCAAGCGCGGAGCGGTATTTGCACTCTGCTGTACCGGCTATTTCGCGATCTTGAGTGTTCGGGATGTGCTCTGGCATTCCCAACGCCAACACCATTGGCTTCTCGACTTTGATTGGCTCGTTTTATGGCATATTTCGCTGCCAGCCTGGGTCGTAGCGGGAGTTAATCTGGCGTTCTACGCAGGCCTATTCTGGGGTGGGGTGCTGCTTTACCGGATTGCCCAGGGCAAGGAGCGCGTTTTAGTAGTTGGCTGGGCCGCAGTTATCTTTCTTGGTTTAATCCAATTTCTAATTTCAGCGTCTGCGGCTACCGAAATTGACCCCCTAAAAGCCTTTATGGCGGCAGCGGCATTCCTTGCGGCTGTGGATATCTTCTTAAAGATGCCCGCAAGCGGCTACCCTCGGGTCGATAATCAAACATCTCGGAATACTTGAGAATAGGTCGCCATGTCACCACTTCACCATGCCGGTCGCCCACTTACGCCGGTCCTTGAATTGCGTAAGTCCCGGTGAGTCGCGTAACCGTACAAGTGCCTTTGGGTCGATTCCACTTCTCCGGTAACCGGAGACCGGCCCATTAGCGAGTCGCCTAATCGGAAACTGACGCACTACCAAAAGTCCTGCAGTGTGTGCGCCTTGGCGAGATGGGGTCGAGCCCTTCGCCGCTCAGGGTAAACAGTGCTCGACCCCTACGGGAGAAAACTGGGCAAGCTCAGTTCGCGGCAGAAGTGCCGAGGGGGATATCAAAATAGGAGAGGGGCTGTTTCGTGCCCATGGTGGTGAGGTTTGGCACGTACAGGCGGGCCGATTGCAGCAACTCCACCTCGCCGCGCAAATCGAAATAGAGCAGCCCTTCGACGGTGCCGTGTGCCGCCACCACGGAAGAGGGCACCGCGGCGTTCTGGCAATCATCACGGAAGTCGGTCCAATTCTTGTCCCTTGAAGGCTTGGCACCCCCCAGGGGAATCGGCAAAGGGATGCGCTTCGCCGTGGGATCCTTGCCATTGTTCTTCAAGAGAACCGTGTCCGCTACTTCATCCGCGGTCAGCGGCTCGAGTTCCTGACGCTCGTCTTCGTTCAATTGCAGGAGCAGGCGGATGTGCGGCAAGTCGATCTTGATGCTCTCATCGGAGTCATTGCGGAAAGAAATCCGCAGGGCGACGACGCCTTTTGAGAACGGGGACTTCTTCGGGAACCTCTCCTTGTAGCGGGATGCCTGCGTCCAGGGGTCAACGCCAATGGTCATGCTCTCGTGGGAGTCTTGGATTGTCGCGCGCAGCGGTGCGGCTTGCTGCGCCTGCATTGGCGGCGCCAGGAAGACCGTCAACAGGGGCAGAAGAACGGAAGGAGAGAGTTTTCGCATGAAGATATAATAAACTGTTTGCATCCTGTGGCCTTCGATTCCTTAGGGAGAAGCAGGGTTGCCCTGCTTGCGGAGTAGCGGGCCGTCGCAAATCCGTGACAGACCGGAGTCAGATCGCGTGTATTTCTTGTATAGCGTCTTAACGGGCTTGGCCGCCATCATCACTGCGCCCTATTGGCTGATTCAGGGCCTGCGCCACGGCAAGTATCTCTCGAATCTGGGCGAGCGGCTGGGATTTTCTGTCCCCGGCGTCGCGCGGCTCCCTGCGGATCACCCCGGCGCCATCTGGATTCACGCAGTTTCCGTGGGCGAAGCGCTGGCGGCTGTGGCGTTGGCCAAGAGGCTGAAGGAAGCAAATCCGCGGCGGCCGCTGGTCATTTCCACGACGACAATCACAGGCCAACAAGTGGCGCGAGAGCGCATGCCCTTTGCGGATGCCGTGGTGTATTTTCCGTTTGATTGGGCGTTCTGCGTGCGCAAGGTGATGGATGCCATGAAGCCGGCGGTTGTTGCCGTTCTCGAAACGGAGATTTGGCCTAATTTCCTGCACGAAGCCGGGCGCCGCAAGGTTCCGGTGATTTTCACCAGCGGGCGTATCTCCGACCGTTCTTTTGCGCGCTTTCAGAGGTGGTTCGGCATCTTGGGCTTTTACCTCCGGCCGCTGCTGGCCTCGGCCCTCTCCAATGCCGCGATGTTCCTGATGCAGACGGAGACCGACGCGGAACGCCTGCGCGCACTGGGCGCCCCGGCGGAGCGCGTGAAAATCAGCGGTAATTTGAAGTACGACCAGGAATTGCCCGCGGCCACGCCGCTTTCCACCTGGCTGGAAGCGGAGTGCAAGGAGCAGGGGCGCTGGCCGGTGATTGTTGCGGGGAGCGTGGTGGCCAACGAGGAGCCGCTGGCGCTGATTGCCTTTGGCGTGGTGCAGGGAGACTACCCCAAGGCGCTGCTGGTTCTGGCGCCGCGCAAACCGGAGCGCTTTGCCGCTGCCGCAGAATTCATCGAGGAAGCGCATCACACGTTTGTTCGCCGCTCCGAACTGGCCGTGGCGGGGCCCGTCGCGCCGTCCAGCAGCAACGGCAAGAGCTTGACGGCAAACACCACGGTGCTGCTGCTCGATAGCATTGGCGAACTGGCGTCGCTGTATCGCCTAGCCGACGGCGTGTTTGTCGGCGGATCGCTGGTGCCATCCGGCGGCCACAACATTCTGGAGCCTGCCGCATTTGGCAAGGTACCGGTCTTCGGGCCTTCCATGGAAAATTTCGCGGCCATTGCTTCGCGATTTGTGGAGGCCGGAGCCGCGATTCAGGTGACCAGCCCCGAGGATGCGGGCGTCGAATGGATTCACCTGCTGAAGAGTCCCGAGAAAATGCAGAAAATGGGGGAGAGGGCGCGGCGGTTGGTGGAAACGAGCCGCGGCGCCCTGGAGCGCGCGTTGGCTGAGATTTCGCGGCAACTCGGTGGCACGCCGCGATGATCCTGCCGCCAATCCTGCGGTGGCTGATGTGGCCATTGTCGTTGGTGTACGGAATCGCTGTGCGGCTAAGGTTGTGGCTGTATGCCCGGGGCACTTTCGAGACGAAACGTCTGCGCACTCCGGTGATCAGCGTGGGCAATTTGACTGTTGGGGGAACGGGCAAGACGCCCATGGTCATCTGGCTGGCGGAACGATTTCTGGCGGCCGGCAAGCGCGTGGCGATTTTGAGCCGCGGCTACAAGGGAAGCGGCGAGACGAGCGATGAGATCGAAATGATAAGGTACCGTTTGCACGATCGCGTTTTGTTCGGCGTTGGCGTAAATCGTTACGAACAGGGCAGCCGCTTGGAACAACAGGGTGTGGATGTGTTTTTGCTCGACGATGGCTACCAGCACTTGCCGCTTGCGCGCGACGTCAATCTGCTGTTGCTGGATGCCGCGCAACCCCTGGGCAGGGAAATGCTTTTGCCGGCCGGCCGCTTGCGCGAGCCCGTTTCCGCGATGAGCCGCGCAAGCTTGCTTGTCTTTACGCGCTCAGAAACATCAGCGGGGGCCAGTGCGGCCATTGGCAAGATGCAGGGCTATCCGGTTTTTGCGGCTGCGACGCGTTTGCTGGGCTTCCGCAGACTTGGCGGCGGCGTGCCAGTGCTGACGCGAGCGGAAATCGGCGCGGGACCGTTCATGGTGTTTTGCGGGATCGGCAATCCGCGCGCGTTTTTTCTCGATCTGCAGAACTGGCAAATCCCGGTGGCCGGCACTAAGGCTTTTCCCGATCACCATCGTTATACAGCCGGCGAAGTGGAGGCGCTCGCGCAAGCGGCAGGGGCGGCGGGCGCGCGTGCTTTTGTTACGACGGAAAAAGACGCGCAAAACCTTGGGGAAGCGCGATTCGGGGAGATGCCCGTCTTCGTTGCGGTGATTGATCTGGAGATTTCTCCGGAGGCGGTATTCTGGGAAGCGATTCAGGCGCAAATCGTGGCCCAGGCTCCGTCCCGGATGGTGGATTGAAACTTTTGGGATCGTGCCAAGAGTTTCGGATCGTTTAGAGGTTCGTCAGAAATGGAATTCGTTGTCATCCCGAGCGAAGCGAGGGATCTGCTTTTCGCAGAAGACGAGAGGAAAAGCAGGTTCCTCGCCCCGTTCAAAAAGCGAACGGGACTCGGAATGACATTTGCTTGGATTCTTCGGCAGCAACTGGGAACACGCTCCCGCTTTTGGGGGACTCGTAAAGATTTTGCAGGCAGCAGGTGCGCAGCGGCATGAACATTATGATTCGCGCGACGAACTGGGTCGGCGACGCCATCCTGGCGCTGCCCGCGATTCGCGCTGTTCGCAGGAAGTTTCCCGAGGCGCGCATCAGCATCGTGGCGCGGCCGTATGTGGCGGAGATTTACCGCGACCAGTCGATCGGCGACGATTTGGTCGCGTATGACCCCAAAGGAGCGCAACGTGGCTGGAGCGGACGCGCCGCCCTCGCGTCTGAGTTGCGCGCAAGGAAATTCGACGTTGCCCTGCTCCTGCAGAATGCCTTTGGCGCTGCGTGGCTTGCCTGGCGCGCCGGGATTCCGGAGCGCATCGGCTACGCGCGCGACGGACGGCGCCTGCTGCTGACAAATGCGATCGCGGTTCCCAAGCCCGGCGAGATCCCCGCGCACGAGAAGTTCTATTATCTTGAGTTGCTACGCCGCGCCGGCTGGATCGATCAGTTGCAGGACGAGGCGCATATCGCGTTGCACGTTCCCGAGGCACGCCGCGTGAAAGCCGCGGAAACATTGCTCGAAGCTGGAGCGCGGCCACACGCCGTTCGCGTGGCCATTGGCGCGGGCGCGTCCTACGGTTCGGCAAAGTGCTGGCCGCCCGAGCGCTTTGCAGAATGGGCCAATCGCTATCAGGCGGAAACCGATGGCGATGTGATCCTGTTCGGCACGGCGGCGGAAGCCAGCGTTTCCAATGCCATCATCGCGGGCATGAAGAAAAAGCCCATTGATCTGACCGGGAGAACCACAATCGGCGACTTGCCTGCGCTCCTCTCGCAATGCCAATTGTTCCTGGGCAATGATTCCGGGGCGATGCACGTCGCCGCTGCAGTAGGAGTGCCAGTGGTTGCAGTCTTTGGTCCGACCGATCCGTTTGGCACCGCGCCCGTTACCCCGTGTTCCAGCATCGTGCAGGATCGGCCGTACTGCAGCCCGTGTTTCCTGCGGCGCTGCCCCACCGATCATCGCTGCATGAAAAGCATCACGCCGGAGATGGTCGCGGCTGCCGTGAAACCCTGGCTGGTTAAATTGGGGGTGGGTCCTGCCTGAACAGACGCCACGCCGCCGAGCGGTTTTTCTCGATCGCGACGGAACCATTGCCGAGGAAGTCGGTTACTTGAACCATTCCGCGCGATTTCGTATGTTTCCCTTTGCGCCGCCGGCCATCCGGCGCCTGAATGAAGCAGGTCTGGCCGTGGTGGTGGTCAGCAATCAATCGGGAGTCGCTCGCGGCTATTTTCCGGAATCGCTGGTGTTGGAAGTGAATGAATTGATGAAATCGGCGCTGGCGAAGGAAGGCGCGCACTTGGACGGCATTTACTATTGCCCGCATGGCTCCGCGGACGGCTGCGACTGCCGCAAGCCGAATATCGGGATGATGCAGCGGGCGGAACGCGATCTGGGTCTGCAGGCGAGCGGCTCGTATGTGGTGGGCGACCGTTACGGCGATATGGAGATGGCGTTTCGGGCCGGCGCGCATGCCATACTCGTGCGCAGCGGTTACGGACTGGGCGAGTGGATGTGGCACCGCCAGGAATGGCCGAGACAGCCTGCGTTTGTTGCGGAAGACCTGGCGGGTGCGGTGGACTGGATCCTGGAGCAGAAGCAATGAAGCGTGCAAAGAAAAGCTTGAGTTCTTCTCCATCCGTGGATCTCGTGGCGCTCGCGGACATCGTGGAGCGCTTCGCATGGAAGCGAGTGGTCGTTCTCGGCGATTTTGTGGCGGACGCGTTTCAATTCGGGGACATCACGCGCGTCTCCCGCGAAGCCCCCGTGCTGATCCTGAAGCATCGCGAGACGCAGATTGTGCCGGGCGGCGGAGCCAACGCGGCGAACAACTTTGCGGCTCTTGGCGCAAAAGTTTCACCGGTCACCGCCGTGGGAGATGACGCCGCCGGCGACCGCCTTATCACCGCCTTCCGGGAGAAGAAAGTCGACGTGTCCGGTATTGTCCGCGTGAAGGGCTGGACCACTCCCACGAAAACGCGATTCCTGGCGGGCTGGGCGCACACGGTTGGCCAGCAAGTTCTCCGCGTGGATTACGAGCCGGAGAAACCTCTGGGCGAAGCGCCGCGCAAAAGGTTGGCGCAATTGCTTGCGGCGAAAATTCGCGGCGCCGATGCCTTGGCCGTATCGGATTATGGTTTTGGTGTGGCCACTCCCGAAGAGGTCCGCGGCGCCACCCGCCGCGCGAAGCGGGAGATTCCCGTGACGCTCGACTCCCGCTACCAACTGAACAGGTACAAAAACGCAGGGATTACGTCGGCGACTCCCAACGAGGCGGAGATGGAAGCTTTGCATCACACTTCGATTGGGAGCAATCTGAAGGAACTCGAGCGCTGTGGCAAATCCACGCGCGAAGGCTTGAAACTGAAATCGCTGCTGGTGACCCGCGGGCGCGATGGCATGGCCCTTTTCCAGCCCGGAAAGAAGCCGCTGCACATTGCGGTTCACGGAAGCAATCAAGCGGTGGACGTCACCGGAGCGGGCGACACCGTGCTTGCGGCGTACACCCTGGGATTGGCCAGCGGCGCTTCGGCTCTGGAGGCGGCGCACATCGCGAATATCGCCGGCAGCCTGGTGGTGATGAAGCGCGGCACGGCCACAGTTTCCCGCGGAGAGCTTCTCGAGGCCATTCGCCGGGCAGCGGTCACTGGATCAGGGGCTTAGGTGAACGCAAGTTTGCAGAGCAGGAAAACGCGCCGAGGCAATCCGTCCAGCAGGAAGGGCATGCGCAAAGCCGAATCGAAAATAAAGTCGCGCGAGGAGCTGCAGCTTCTCCTCGCCGGTGCCAAGCGGCATGGCAAGCGCATTGTGTTTGCCAATGGCTGCTTTGACACGCTGCACGTCGGCCACGTGCGCTATCTTTCCGGCGCAAAAGAGCAAGGCGACATCCTGGTCGTGGGCGTGAATGCGGATTCCAGCGCCGGCCGGCTGAAAGGCCCCGGGCGGCCCATCCTGGACGAACATGCGCGCGCCGAATTGGTGGCGGCCTTGCGCGATGTGGATTACGTTGTTCTCTTCGAGGAACTGAACGTCGAGAAGTTGCTGGAGGAGCTGCGCCCCGATGTTCACGCGAAGGGCACGGATTACACCGTAAAAAGCGTTCCGGAGCGCGCCGTCGCCCATCGTCTGGGCATACGAGTTGCGATTGTCGGCGATCCCAAAGACCATTCGACGCGCGCGCTGTTCGAATCCATCCGCAAGGCGCCGCATGGCTGAGCAACGCTTCCTCGTCGTGCGCCTGGGTTCGCTCGGCGACATCGTGCACACATTCCCCGCCGTGGCCGGGTTGCGCGAATCGTTTCCCTCCGCGGAGATTATTTGGCTCACGCACCCGCGCTGGGTCGAACTCGTCGCCAGCAGCCGGCTGGCCACGGAAATCTGGCCGGTGGACTCGCGCGATCTGGGCTGCGTCAGGCAAGTTCTCCGCAGAATCCGCGGCGGCCATTGGACGGCGGCGATTGACTATCAGGGGCTCTGGAAGTCCGCCACGCTGCCTTTTCTGGGCGGCGTTGCCAAGCGCATCGGTTTTTCTGCGGCGACCATCCGCGAATTCGGCGTTCCTATCCTCTATACCGAGCGCGTGGCTTGCCGGACCACGCATATTGCCGATCAGAATGGCGAGCTTACGTTGCGCACAGGCGCTGCGAAAGCTGTCGGCGAAGTGACTCTGGAAGTTGCGGAGGCCGACTGTGAGCTGGTGCGCAAGCAACTGCAGGAACAAGGGGCAACGCGCTACGTCGTGCTGAGTCCCGGCGGCGGGTGGCGCTCCAAGTGCTGGCCTACCGAGCGATTCGGCGCGCTTTGCCAGAGAATTCGCGGCGAGCTGGGGATCCCGTGCGTCGTTAATTATGGCCCCGGAGAAGAATCACTCGTGGCGGCCGTTAAGGCCGCCAGTGGTGATGCGCGTCCACTCGCCTATGATGGAAAGATGGGACCCTTGATGGCGCTTCTGCGCGGGGCGCAATGCATCGTGGGCGGGGATACGGGGCCTCTGCATCTCGGCATCGCTCTCGGCGCGCGCGGCGTCGCGCTGTTCGGCCCGACCGACCCTGCGCGCAACGGCCCTTACCCGCGGCAGCAAATCGTTCTTCGCAGTCCTGATGCGCACACGACCTATGGCCGTGGCGACGCGCCGGATGCGTCCTTGTTGGCCCTCTCTGTGGAAGAAGTTTTCGATGCCGTGCGGAAGTCCTTGGGCAAGAACGCATGACGGCGCTCGACTTTTTCTCCCGCTGGCGCGTGCGCCTGGGCTATCTCCTCGCGGTGGTGGTCTTGCTTTTGGCGCGGCCGACCCCGCGTTCCATTCTTCTTGGCGCTGCGGCGGGAGTGGTTGGGCTGGCCATCCGCGCTTATTCCGCCGGTTATTTGCATAAACAGGAGGTCCTGACGACGACCGGCCCGTACGCCTACACGCGCAACCCGCTCTATTTCGGCAGCAGCATTCTGGCGGTAGGAGCGGCGGTGGCGATGCGTTCGTGGCTCGCGGCGGCGGTGATACTGTTTTATTTCGCGGTGGTTTACGCCTTTGTCATGCGCCGGGAAGAGATGGAGCTTCGCGGAAAGCATGGCGCGGCGTTCGATACGTATGCGGCAGGCGTGCCGCTCTTTTTTCCGAGGCTCACGCGGAGCTCCCCGCCGGGCGGGGCCAGCGGCGCTTTTTCCTGGACGCAATACAAACGAAACCACGAATACGAAGCTACGGTTGGTTTTCTGCTTTTCTTACTCCTGCTGGCGGTGATCTGGCGCTGGCGCGTTCTGTGATGGCGCCACGGCTTCCGGGCAGGCCACGAAGCAACTCACTCGCAACGAGTGCCCGTCGGTGAGCACGCGCACCGCGCCGTCGCGATCGGTACGTAGGAGCCGCGTTCCACTCTCCTCCAGTCGCTGTATCAGTTCCGGATGCGGGTGTCCGTAAGGGTTCTCTTCTCCCGCCGAAATGACGCTGATCTGCGGCGATACGCCGGCTAGAAAGTCCGGCATGGTGGAGTTCTTGCTCCCGTGATGCCCCACTTTCAGCACATCCGCGTGCAAGGCCGTGGCATCGTTTTCCGCAAGCATCGCGGCTTCTGCCTGCTTCTCCGCATCGCCCGGCAGCAGCATCGTTCGATCCAGGTAGCGTAGCCGGACAACGAGCGAATCGTTGTTTTTTGCCAGGGGCGCAACTTCCTCCGGCGGAATTTCCGGCCACAGAAAATCCACCTGCACGGCGTCCCAGACAAAGTGTTGGCCGCGCAGTTCGTGTTCGATGGGCACATGAAGGCGCGCGGCCTCTTCTTTCAATCGCGCGAAGGCCGGCGCGGCCGTTTCCCGCCCCAGCCACAACTGGCCGACCTTGAAATTTTGCAGGATGGCCGTGAGGCCGCCGATATGGTCCTGGTGGGCATGCGTCAACGCCACTGCATCCAGTTTTTGAATGCCGCGCGACCACAGGTACGGGGAGACGGCGTCCTCGCCGGGATCGGGGCCGAGATGCTCTTCGCGGCCTTGGAATCCCTGAAAGGTTCCACCGCCGTCAATCAGCAGGGTGCTGCCTTTGGGAGAAATTACCAGTATCGAATCGCCCTGCGCGACGTCGAGCACCGTCATCTCCAGCGCGTTCGGCACAACCGACGGCCGGAAGGGATAGGTGGCAATCAAAACCGCTGCGAAGAGGGCAGCGGTTGCGGCGGCCCACCGCAGGAAGCGGCTTCGGGCCTTCTGAAATCGCAGGCCTGCCGCCAGTGCAAGGATGGCTGCAAAAAATAGCAGCATCACCCATTGCGGCGGGCCGGGAATGCGATAGCTGCCGCGCGGGATGCTCGCAAACAGATGCACGATTCCGCCCTGCAAATGGACAAGCCAGGCCAGCGGCATTGCCAGCACGCGCCCCAATCCCCGCCACACCAGCGCCAGTGCCAGACTGGAGAAGCCCAGCGGAACGATCAGCCCGGTCAGCGGGACGACGAGCAGGTTGGCCAGCGGCCCGAGCAGCGTGATGCGATGGAAGTCTCGCGCCATGAGCGGCAGCATGCCGAATTGCAGCACCAGGGAAAGTGCGAAGAGTTCCACAAGACGGAATGTCCAGCGCAATCCGGTCACACCGGTGTTTTGTGTCCACATCGCCGTGCGCGTGGAAAGACTTGCAGTCAAGACACGTGCAGCGTCTCGCAGGTCCAGGCGGTATTGCACTTGCCGCGGCGCATAGGCTGCATCGCGCGTCACATCGCGCCAGTTCTTCAACGCGCGGACAAACGGCTGAAGGTGGCTTTGCATCCAGGGCAGCGCAATTCCTGCGATGCACCCGATCGCGAGGAACGAAAGCTGGAAGCTGGTATCCAGCACGGCTTTCGGTTTTGCCAGCAGCAAGATGAGCGCGGCCAACGCCGCAGAGTTCAGCAATTCCATTCGCCGGTAAAAAAAAGTGCCCAGCACGACGATGCCGGTCATCAACCCCGCGCGCAGCACAGGCGGGCGCTGCTCGACAATCGCAATGTAGGCAAAGAGAGCCAGAAGGATGACCAGCGTCGCGAGCGAGTGCGGGAGCCGCAGGCGCCGCGTCAGCCAAAAGAGAAAGAAGGCCAGCGCCCCAACGTGCAGCCCGGCAACGACGAGCACGTGGAAGACGCCGGTCTTCTGGAAGTCCAGCGATTCCGTCCGGTCGATGAACGCGCGATCTCCCAGAAGCATGGCGCGCAGAATTCCGGCGACGTCCGGTGAAGCGGGGAAAAGAGCGTCCAACTCGTCGCGCAGCTCGCCGCGCCACCGTGCCAGACGCGTCTCGAGCGAAGCCGGGGGCGTCCCGATTTTCTGAAGGAGTGTGCTTGCGCGAAGATTTGCCTGCACGTGGATGTTTTGCTGGGCCAGGAATTGGCGCCGGTCGAACGCACCCGCATCCTTATATACAAGAGGCAGGCGCGCCGCCGTGAGCACCGCGAGCTCATCTCCGGCGTGAAGCTCCGGCAAGGGCGGTTCCCCATCCCTCGGCGTGAAAGTAATGCGCATTCCGCCGCGCAGCGGGAGCGCTCCGTTCGCCGATTCCACGCGGTCGAGGTCCAGCTCCAGGCCATAGCCCCAGGGCAGGCGCGAGCCTTCATTCCGCAATTGACCCACGTAGCGCAGCGGAACCTTGCTGCTGATTTGCCCCGCGGCCATGCGGCTCAATACATGTTCGGGAGACAAGGGCTGTTCGGCGACGCAGGCCACAAAGACGCCGAGAACAACCCACGCTGCAAGAGAACAGGATGCGGCTGGCCACTGCTTTTCGCGCCGCGTGAGCAGTATTGCGGCAAACAAGCTGACGAGCAGGAAAACGATGAGGACCACCAGGAAATTTGGTGAGGTAGCATGCCGCGCCACAACAGAATGGAGGCCGAGCAAAATGCCTCCGGAGAAGGAAGCGGCAAGTGCTACGGCTGGAAGCTTCATGTAACTCTTCGCAACCTCACGAGAGTTTCGATGTGAAACGTCTGGGGAAACAGATCGAACAGATGAACTTGCGTGATTTCGTAGCGGTGCGCCGGAGCCACTTCGGTGGCTGGGCGACGGTCCGAAGCGGTGAGTACCGCAAGGTCGCGCGCGAGGGTAGAAGGATCGCAGGAAAGATAGGCAATCTCTGGCGCGCCGAGATTCGCAAGCCGCGCCGCCACTTCGGCGCCCAATCCGAAGCGCGGCGGATCCAGCACCACAAAGTCGGGCTGTTCCTGCTCCTTTTTCAGAAAGTCTTCCGCATGCTCGTTGTGGGAGACGACTTGCATGCCCGCGGCTTCCGCGTTTACACGCAGGTCGCGTGTTGCTGAAAGATTGGCATCCACGCTTACCACCCGGGTAAACGATTTGGCGAGCGGCAATGTGAAAAAGCCCACGCCCGCGTAGAGATCGAGCGCGTAGCCGCCCTTCGCCCCTTCCAGCACGCTCTTCAACATCTCTTCAATCAGAAAGCGGTTGACCTGGAAAAACGAAAGGTGACTGACGCGGAACGAAAAGCCTCCGGCTTGATGTGTCAGGTAGCCCGGACCGGAAAGCTCAAAGCGGTTCTTGCTCTGGTCCAGCAGGAGCAAGCTGTCGAGTTGCGGCAGCGCGGTCTTGAAGTCAGCGATCAGATCCTTAGCGGGCTTGGAAAACCGCTCGAAGGCGATGTTGAGAGCCAGCTTGGCATCCTCCGAATCCACGAACGCTTCAATCTCCAGGATTCCCGGGGGCAGGGAATTGGCGCGCGCCAGCTCCTGTAATTGCCCGAATGTTTTCGACAGGCCCGGAGAGAGCACCGGACAGCGGTCGATCGGGACAATGTGCGCGCTCTCCGGCAGAAAATAGCCGAAGGCGCGCGGCAGCGCGTCACGAAACGCCCATTGCGCGCGGTTGCGGTAAGCGTAAGGCTCGGCGGTATGCGCGTGGATTTCTCCAGTCCACGGCACGCCGCCGAGCCGCGCGAGCGTCTCGCGGAGAATTTCGGCCTTCAGGCGTCCCTGCTCAGCAAATGCAATGTGCTGATAATGACAGCCGCCGCAGACGCCGAAATGCGGGCATTCCGGTGCGATGCGCGCCGCCGCCGCCCTGGTGACCTCCAGCAGCTTCGCGTGGACCAGCTTTTTCTTTCTTGTGCGCACGGCGGCGCGCACATGTTCGCCGGGGAGCACGTAGGGGACGAACACGGTGTTGCCTTCGGCGTGGGCCAAACCGTCACCCCCGTACAAGAGCTTCTCAATCGATAATAGTAACTCATCAGCCATAAGTGTCCAGTCCTATCTTACGCCTTGCCTGTTCAAATGTCCGCTGGCGCAGCCCATCTCCCGGTCTTCAGCGGAGTCAGGGAGCGCTGGGGTTATCACATCTTTGCTTGTAGGCGCGGCGTTTCATCTCGCGCGTAGTACAAAACAGCCGCCCCCCGTCCGTTCACGAAAAATAGTACAGGCTCAGCCGCGGCAGTTGATATTCGTCCAGCAAGCGCTTCTGGAGATACTGCTTTTCCACCAGGGCCAACTGCGCGGCTTTCATTTTCCTCCGGTAGGCCGACAATTGCGAATCGACTTCCCTGCGGATCTTGAGCATCAACTCTTCGCTGGCGTTGCTGAGCAAGGTCGCGTGGACCTTGTCGTCCAGGATGGTCATGCGCCGTTCAAAATCCTCGAGGTCCAGGTTCCCCGGCGCGTCGAGGAGTGTGAGCGATTCTGCCAGGGATTCGGCCACGCGCAGCAAGGCAGCCGCGACGGTGGCTTGCGACTGCGCGAAACGTTCCGCCGCTTTTACCAGCAGGGCCGCGTTGTTTTCCATGTACTGGCGCAGCTCGCTGCGCGCGAAGGGCTCCGCTGCTTTTGCGCCGTTTGGAGAGTGTGAGCCAGCGGCCGCTTCCTGGGCTTCTTCCGCGGCATCCAGCACGGCATCGGTGCAATAGGCCAGGCTCTTCAGCGGCTTTCCCGCGCCCCGCCGCGAGCGCTGGTAGGCCTCAAAGGCGCGGTCAATCCCCTTGAGCGCGGCTTCCAGCGGCACGCCTGCCTTTTGCCAAGTCTCCATTATGGCCCAGTCGAGCGGGGAGACCAGCAGGTGCGCGCCGCGCTTCTTCCAGAAGTACTCCTCAATTTCGGTGAAGTAGTTGAAGTAGTTCCAGTTGTCCATAATTTGAGGATGCTTTCAGGCAGCACGAACTAACAGTCTGCTGAACAATCCGAGAAAATGTGATTCCGAGTGCCGTTCGCCATTTGTGCGCGACGACAAAATTCTTTACGCCTTGCCGAGATGGCGTCGAGCAGTGGTCGACCCCTACAAGGGCAAACCCAAGAGCACAGTCCCTTCGCGACTCAGGGTAAACC